>NZ_JXAK01000084.1 GCF_000829455.1 Gordoniibacillus kamchatkensis | reverse complement strand
CGTTCTCTCACGCGGGGAGGAAGACGGGAGGGATCGCGTGCGATTACGCGGATTGCCTCTGCGCTATCAAGCACAATGTCAAGGACCTGGCGGTCGATCGATCACCGAACCATATGGGGCTTGTTCGTGTTCGCCCTCAGCGTAAGCATCGATTCGTTCTCCGTCGGCGTCTCGCTCGGCATGTTTTCGGGCGATTTGCTGCTTACCGTGCTCATGTTCGGGATATTCGGGCTCGTGATGTCGATGGCGGGGCTGCTTCTCGGACGCAGGGCGGGACATTGGGCCGGGGAGTATGGGGAAGCGTTCGGCGGCGTCATTTTGTTCATGTTCGGCATCAAATTTTTATTTTCGTGACGGCAGTTCCGCAGGTTAGGGGTTTGGAATCGGCTGCAAAAGGAGTACAATAGAAGGAGTAGGTAGCCCGGGAAAGCATGGCTGCACTGCAGATTGGGAATGTGGGTCTCCGGCTTCGCCCACACTCGTGTTCCCTCGAATTGCAAAATATGGTGGAAACACGAGTTCAAAAGGGCGCACGCCCAGCTCTCCAACGTTCCCATCCTCGCTCCGCCATTCTCGGGCAACCCGTGCATCACCATTCCAAATCGACAAGGAGGGGAGAACCGTGACCGTGAAGCGCATCCTGTTCGTATGCACCGGTAATACGTGCCGCAGCCCGATGGCGGAAGGCTTGTTCCGCGATATGGCCCGCAAGGCGGGAATTGACGCGGAAGCTCGTTCGGCCGGCGTCGCCGCCTTCGACGGGGATCGCATCTCCCAACACTCCGCGACGATTTTGCGGGCGCGCGGCTTGCCGGCGGACGGCACGTCCAGCGCGCTGACCAAGGAGCATGTCGCTTGGGCGGACCTGATTCTGACCATGTCGATCAGCCATAAACGGGCTGTCGTACAGCGCCATCCGGAGGCGGTCGAGAAGACGTATACGCTGCGCGAATACGTGGAGCGGGACGAAGCGGCGGCGGCAGCGCTCGAAGCGCAAGAACAGCTTGTGGCCGATATGGAGCTGAAAAGAGCGCTCGGGCAAACGATTCCCGCGGATGATTACAAAAAGCTGCGCGAGCTGCAGCGGCAAACGCCCGACTACGATATCGGCGATCCGTTCGGCGGTTCGCTCAAGACGTACCAAGCAGCCGCGGCGGAAATCGAAGCCAGCCTGCGCAAGCTGATCGACAAGCTCAAATCCGAACATTAACGGCTTTACAACCGATGCTTGATCGGCTATCATGAGAACTAAGGAATAAGCCCCGATGTAACTGGCGACGAAGTGGGATACCACAGTGGAGCATCGGGGGATACGGCCGGTCGCCTGGGCAAAAAGAGCAACGCTGCGGGAATCCGCGCGTCCTGCTCTTTTTTTCGCATATAGGAGGTTCTGTCGCCGGGCTCACAGCATGTACCGGCTTCACGCCATACCGGAGCCGATTCCGCTCCGCCAAGCGCATCCCGACATCAGCGATGCGCTGTTTCTTCGGGACGCTCCGTTAAATGACGGTCGGCAAGCCCGGGAAAACTATCTTTCAAACCTATCCATTGCAGGAGGTCGGTACAGGATGAAAATTGCAATCGGCGCTGATCATGCGGGCTACCGGTTGAAGGACGTTATCGTTCCGTTTTTGCAGGAGCTTGGGCACGATGTCGTCGACGTCGGCTGCCACGGGCCCGATTCGGTCGATTACCCGGACTATGCGTTTAGCGTGTGCGAGAAAGTCGTTTCCGGCGACGCGGACAAAGGCATTTTGCTGTGCGGCACGGGCATCGGCATGAGCATCGCCGCCAACAAAATCCCCGGCATCCGCTGCGCGCTCGTCCACGATCTGTTCTCGGCGAAGGCGACCAGGGAGCATAACGACACGAACGTGCTCGCGATGGGCGAGCGCGTCGTCGGCCCCGGCGTAGCCCAGGACATCGTGAAGGTGTGGCTGGAGACGGCGTTTTCCGAAGGCGGACGACATATCGGCCGGATCAACAAAGTGAAGCAGATCGAAGAGCGGCAATCGCTTCATCCGTGAGGGGGAGGCGCGGCATATGACCACAGGAGAGCCACTGGAGCTGGACCGTATCGAAAATGACGCCGCCGCCCTCCTGCGCGAGCTGGCCGTCATCGGAAACTTGAAGCGGGGCCACATCGTCGTGTTCGGCACGAGCACGAGCGAAGTGATGGGGGCCCGCATCGGCACCGCCGGCGCCACGGACGTCGCCGAGCGGCTGTTCCGCGGCTGGATGGGCGCCGCTGGCGAGCTCGGCCTTTACGTCGCGTTCCAATGCTGCGAGCATTTGAACCGGGCGCTTGTCGTGAGCGAGGAGCTGCTGGAAGCATATCCGCAGTTCGAGCGGGTGTCGGTTGTGCCGGTGCCGAAGGCGGGCGGGGCGATGGCGTCGTACGCCTACCGGCATCTCGCGAATCCGTGCGTCATCGAGACGGTCGCGGCACACGCCGGAATCGACGTCGGCGATACGCTGATCGGCATGCATTTGCGCCGTGTGGCCGTACCGGCCCGGCTGGCGGTGCGCAGCCTCGGCCATGCGCACGTTACGGCTGCCTATACGCGGCCGAAGCTGATCGGCGGGGCACGCGCCGTCTACGAGCTGGAGCCGTCAGGCCATGATAAGCCTGCCTCTGATACAAGCCACTGCACATAGAGAGCTATCGACCACATATTAAGGGAGGAACCAAACCATGTTGGAGCATCTGAACAAGCAAGACCCGAAAGTCGTAGAAGCGTTGAACCTCGAACTCGGCCGCCAGCGCGACAAAATCGAGCTGATCGCCTCGGAGAACTTCGTTTCCCGCGCCGTGCTGGAAGCGATGGGCACCGTACTGACGAACAAGTACGCCGAAGGTTACCCGGGCAAACGGTACTACGGCGGCTGCGAATACGTCGACATCGTGGAAAACATCGCCCGCGACCGCGCCAAAGAGCTGTTCGGGGCCGAGCACGCCAACGTTCAGCCGCACTCCGGCGCGCAAGCCAACATGGCTGTCTACCTCGCGGCGCTGAAGCCGGGCGACACCGTGCTCGGCATGAACCTGGCGCATGGCGGCCACTTGACGCACGGCAGCCCGGTGAATGCTTCCGGCCTGCTGTATAACTTCGTTGCTTACGGCGTTAGCGAATCCGATTCCCGCATCGATTACGAAGAGCTGCGCAAAGCGGCGTTCAAGCACCGCCCGCGCCTCATCGTCGCCGGTGCGAGCGCATATCCGCGCATCATCGATTTCGAAGCGATCGCCTCTATCGCCAATGACGTTGGCGCTCTGTTCATGGTCGACATGGCGCATATCGCCGGCCTTATCGCCGCAGGCTTGCACCCGAATCCGGTGCCGCACGCGCATTTCGTCACGACGACGACGCACAAAACGCTGCGCGGCCCGCGCGCCGGCATGATTCTGTGCCGCAAATCATGGGCCGCCGCGATCGATAAAGCGGTGTTCCCGGGAACGCAAGGCGGCCCGCTCATGCACATTATTGCTGCTAAAGCTGTTGCCCTTGGCGAAGCGCTGCAGCCGGAGTTCAAAACGTACCAGCAAAACGTCGTCAACAACGCGAAGACGCTGGCCGACGCGCTGACGGCGGAAGGCATCAACCTCGTCTCCGGCGGCACGGACAACCATCTGATGCTCATTGACCTGCGCAGCCTGAACATCAGCGGCAAAGACGCCGAGCACGTGCTCGACGAAGTGGGCGTCACCGTCAACAAGAACGCGATTCCGTTCGACCCGACGAGCCCGTTCGTCACGAGCGGCATCCGCATCGGCACGCCGGCCGCCACCTCGCGCGGCATGGACGCCGCCGCGATGAAGACGATCGCCGCCATCATCGCCATGACGCTGAAGCATCCGAAGGACGAAGCCGTTCTTGAGAAAGCGCGCGGCATGGTGCGCGATTTGACCGCCCAGTTCCCGCTGTACCAAGGTCTGGGATATTAAACGATACGATATCGGGGCTGGCCCAAGAGCCGTCGGATGACGGAGGCCGGCCCCGTTTTTTTCTGTTCGGGTTTGCGCCGGGGAGCCAATCGTGGTGTACAATGGGAGAAAAGACGGAGGTGAGGACAATCGCAACCTTGCACCTGATGGTCGGACTCCCGTGCAGCGGCAAAACGACTCTCGCCCGGCAGCTCGAAACGCAATATTCGGCGCTTCGGCTCACTCCCGACGAGTGGCATACTCGCTTGTTCGGGCAGGATCTGGAAGAGAACGAGCACGAAGCCAGGCACGATGCGGTGGAAGCGCTGATGTGGGACGTTGCCGCCAGAGTATTGGTTCTTGGCGTTGACGTCATTTTGGATTTCGGGTTTTGGGTGCGCAGTCAGCGGGACGATTTTCGCGCGCGGGCAGCCGATTTGGGGGTGGACTTCCGGATCCACTTTGCCGATGTGCCGGAAGAGGAACTGCTGGCCCGACTGCAGGCAAGAAACGCGCAGCTTCCGCAGGGCGCATTTTTCATTCCCGAGGCCAGGCTGAAAGAGTGGATGGGAATTTTCGAGCCGCCGTCGCCGGAAGAGCTCTCTGCGCAAAGGCGTTAGGAGTTGTCCCCCAGTTATGATATAATAAACGAGGTTTCGACGAAGGCCGGCATATGCCGCCAACGATTTCGCTGATTTGGGGGATTTCCATGGGGAAAGTGTTCATCTGCGACCACCCGCTCATCCAACACAAACTGACGTACATACGCGACGAAGCGACGAAGACGAAAGATTTCCGCGAGCTGGTGGATGAAGTGGCGACGCTCATGGCTTATGAGATAACCCGCGACATTCCGCTCGAAAACATAAAGGTGAAGACGCCCGTAGCGACGGCGGATTGCCGAATTATTTCGGGCCGCATGCTGGGGCTCATTCCGATTTTGCGCGCCGGGCTCGGCATGGTCGACGGCATCCTGAAGCTGATCCCCGCCGCCAAGGTCGGCCATATCGGCTTGTACCGCGATCCGGACACGCTGCAGCCGGTGGAGTATTACGTGAAGCTGCCGACCGATGTGCAGGAGCGGCTTCTGATCGTCATCGACCCGATGCTCGCTACCGGCGGATCGGCTAATGCCGCCATCTCCGTTCTCAAGAAGCGCGGCTGCACACAGATCAAGCTGATGTGCCTCATCGCTGCGCCGGAAGGCATTCAAGCCGTGCAAACGGCGCATCCGGACGTCGACATTTATGTCGCCGCGATCGACGACCATCTGAACGACCATGGCTACATCATCCCGGGGCTCGGCGACGCCGGCGACCGCCTGTTCGGGACGAAATAGACGCTTCGAAATCCAGGAGAAGGACGGACACGCGATGAACCGTTTGAAAATCATGACGATCTTCGGGACGCGTCCCGAGGCGACCAAGATGGCTCCGCTCATCAAGGAGCTGGAGAAGCATCCCGGGCAGATCGAGTCGCTCGTCTGCGTCACGGCGCAGCATCGGCAGCTGCTCGACCAAGTGCTGGACTTGTTCGACATTAAGCCTGACTACGATCTCAACGTAATGAAGGAAGGCCAGACGCTGAACGAGGTTACGATCCGCGTGCTGCAGGGGCTTGAGCCCGTATTCCGCGAAGCGAAGCCGGATCTGATTCTCGTGCACGGCGATACGCACACGACGTTCCTCGCCAGCTACGCTGCCTTCCTGCAGCAAATCGAGGTCGGCCATGTCGAGGCCGGGCTTCGCACATGGAACAAGCTGTCGCCGTATCCGGAGGAGATGAACCGGCAGCTGACCGGGGTGCTGGCGGATTTGCATTTTGCCCCGACAACATGGTCCGCTTCCAATCTGCTCAAGGAAAACAAGCCCGAGAACCGCATTTACATTACCGGGAACACGGCGACGGACATATTCCAGTATTCGGTCAAGAAAGAGTTCTCGCATCCGATTTTGGACTGGGCGCAGGGCAAGCGCCTCATCCTGATGACGGCGCACCGCCGCGAATCGCAGGGGGAGCCGCACCGCCGCGTGTTCCGGGCCGTCCGCAAGCTGGCCGACGAGTTCGAAGATATCGCCATCGTCTATCCGGTTCATCCGAGCCCGGCCGTCAAAGGACCGGCGCACGAGCTGCTCGGCGGCCATCAGCGCATCAAGCTGATCGATCCGTTCGACGTGTTCGAGTTCCATAATTTTTATCCGCATACTTACATGATCATGACGGATTCGGGCGGGCTGCAGGAAGAGGCGCCGTCGTTCGGCGTTCCGGTGCTGGTGCTGCGCGATACGACCGAGCGGCCGGAAGGCATCGAGGCGGGCACGCTCGAGCTGGTCGGGACGGACGAACAGCGCGTATTCGAGCGGGCCAAAGCTTTGCTAACCGATCGGGCGCTCTATGAGCGCATGAGCGGCGCGGTCAACCCTTACGGCGATGGACATGCTTCGGAGCGCATCGTGCAGGCCATTCTTTCTTATTTTGGCCGCGGACCGCGCCCCGAGCCGTTTCAATCGTGACAATCCTATGACAAAGTAGGAAGTGTACAGTTCAACTGTTCGGTTTGGAACCGCGCAATCCCTTGTGCCGCAAGGGATTGCGCGTTTGCATCCAAGTGTTGGCAGCGGGTTTTCGAATTGACAATAGAGAGAGTACTTAGATACAATAAATGAGGATTTATGGGGGGTCATGCGATGAAAGAGCCGAACCCGAAAGACAATCCGTGGCGGGCTGCCGCACTTACGAGCGCAATCGGCATCGATCTGGCGGTTTGCCTAGGCGCCGGCTACTGGCTCGGCGGCCTGTTGAGCGGCGGTTCGATGACAGGATCGATCGTTGGGCTTGTCGTAGGGCTCGGGGCTGCTGTCGTTTCCATTTACCTCATGATCAAGACGACCGGGGGCTTGTAAATGGACGAATTTTCCGCCCATTTGAAAACGGTTCAAACGTGTTTCCTCTTTTTCCTCTCCTTTTGTTTGGCCGGCTGGGGCGTCGCGGTCGGGCTGCGGCCTTATTTTGCGGGACTGATGCTCGGTTCCTTGGCCAGCTTCATCAATGCCAGGCACTTGGCCTGGAAGGTGAACCGCGTCGGAGAAGCGGCCGTTTCCGGCAAGACCAAACGAGTCAACCTTAGCTTTCTCACTCGCGCGGCAATAGCTACGCTCGCTTGCGCCGTCGCGCTGAGATATCCTATGCAAGTCGCGTTCTCCACAACTTTGGCGGGATTATTTTTTACACAGTTGGTAACACTTTCTATGGGAATTGTTACTAGACACCGCCGTTCTCGAAAGTAAGGCCGGCTTCGCATTTTACTTCCGGAAAGGGGTGAAACCAAAGCAAATGGAACATTTAGCACCAGAGATTGTGTTATTTGGCATCAAATTTGATTTGGCAGCGATTCTCATGATTTTGGTCGCGAGCATTGTCGTGCTGATTCTTGGCGTTTCCGCCGCGTCGAAAGCGTCGGTGACGAATCCGGGAAAGCTGCAAAACTTTCTGGAATGGGTAGTGGAGTTTGTCGAAAACATCATCGGCAGCACGCTCGGCTCCAAGTACGGGAAACCGTTCATGACGCTCGGGCTGACGCTGATCATGTTTATTTTTGTCGGCAACATGCTCGGCCTGCCGCTTTCGATCGTTACCGAGCACACCGAACCGACGCGCATATTCGGCGCGGATCTCGTTACGCCGGAATTGTTGAAAGAGGCGGCTAGCAAAGCGAAGGATGCGCACGAGGCAGCCGTAGGCATCGCTTGGTGGAAGTCGCCGACGGCCGACGTGTCGATGACGGCTGCACTGGCTTTGACGGTCATTTTCCTCAGCCACTTCCTCGGGCTGACGCGCAATACGAAGCATTACCTGAAGCACTATGTGGAACCGCACTGGGTCATGTTCCCGCTTAACGTGATCAAAGAGGTTTCCAAGCCGCTTACGCTTGCGCTTCGTCTTTACGGCAACATCTATGCCGGCGAAGTGATGATCAGCGTCATTATGATGGCAGGCTTCTGGGGAATTATCCCGCTTTTCGTGTGGCAAGGCTTCAGCGTGTTCGTCGGCGCCATTCAGGCGTTCGTCTTTACGATGCTGACGATGGTCTACATCTCGCAAAACCTTATACACGAAGAGCATTAAACGTTCTGGGACCAATACCCTTTAGGGAATTTCCATAGCAAAACAAACCAAAAAACTAACGTTCAGTTTAAGGGAGGATTTTATCAATGGGAGCTTTAGCATTAGTAGCAGCAGCGATCGTATTTGGTCTGGGTGCGCTTGGCGCAGGTATCGGTAACGGTTTGATCGTAGGTCGTACGGTAGAAGGTATCGCTCGTCAGCCTGAGCTTCGCGGTACGCTGCAAACGACGATGTTTATCGGCGTAGGTCTCGTCGAGGCGCTGCCGGTCGTATCGCTCGTACTTGCGTTCATCTTCTTGGGCCGGGCGTAAGAAGGTCACTTGGCGCGGACAGCAAAAGTCCACGCCTTCCTTTTGCTTGAACTCGAATGAACGATAGACTCACACATTGGTGAGAAGGGAGTGACTTTCCTTGCATTTCGTATGGTCCAGTTTTTTCATTCAGCTGATCGCGTTCCTCGTACTCTACTGGCTGTTGTCCCGCTATGCATTCGGGCCGCTGTTCGGCATTATGGAGAAGCGCAGACAGCACGTGCAGGAACAGCTTCAGTCTTCCGAACGCAGCCGCAAGGAAGCGGAAGAGCTGCTGAAACAGCAGAAGGAAGCGCTGCAGGAAGCGCGTAAAGAAGCTTACGATATTATCGAACAAGCCAAAACGACGGCATCCCGCCAAGCGGACGACCTGCTCGCGCAAGCGAAAGCGGAAGCGGCACGCGTAAAAGACGAAGCCGTTCGCGATATCGAGAACGAGAAGGCGAAAGCGGTCGCCGCTCTGCGCCGAGAAGTCAGCGCAATGTCGGTGCTGATCGCTTCCAAAATTATCGAAAAGCAAGTGGACGAGAAGTCCAATGAAGAGCTTATCAACCATTACCTGAAAGAGGTAGGGGGCTAAGCATGAGCAGTGATTTCACGGTAGCGAAGCGTTATGCGAAGGCACTGTTCGATTTGGCGCAGGAACAAGGCATCGTCACACAGGTGGAAGAAGACCTGAGCGCGATCGTCTCGATCATTAAGCAGAATGCCGAATTGAACCAGCTGCTGCTGCATCCGAACATCGACGGCACCGCGAAGACGAATATGCTCAAGCAATTGTTCGAGGGCAAGGTCGCGGAGATCGTGCTCGGAACTATTGTACTGCTCGTATCCCGCGGACGCGAGGAAATGCTTCCTTACGTTCTGACGGATTACGTGCAGATCGCCAGCGAAGCCATGAAGCAAGCGACGGCGTTCGTCTCCTCTCCGTTCGAACTGACGGATATGGAGAAACTGGCCATCGCCGAACATTTCGGCCAACTGACGGGCAAAACGATTCGCGTTCATACTACGATCGACAAGAGCCTGCTCGGCGGCATCCAAGTGCGTATCGGCGACCGCCTGTACGACGGAAGCTTGTCCAGCAAGCTCCAGCGGTTAGAGAAAACATTGAATGCATCTCAAGCACTGTAGATAGGGGTGAAGTACGTTGGCTATCAGACCTGATGAAATCAGCACGCTGATTAAACAGCAGATCGAACAGTATAAATCCGACATTCAAGTCGTCGAGGTAGGCACGGTCATTACTGTCGGCGACGGTATCGCCCGCGCTCACGGTCTGAGCAACGTCATGGCCGGCGAGCTGCTCGAGTTCTCGAACGGCGTTCTCGGCTACGCGTTCAACTTGGAGGAAAACAACGTCGGTATCGTTATTCTTGGACCTTACACGGACATTCGCGAAGGTGACCAGGTAAAGCGTACCGGCCGCATCATGCAAGTTCCGGTCGGCGAAGAGATGCTCGGCCGCGTCGTAAACGCGCTTGGACAACCGGTTGACGGACGCGGTCCGATCAACACGGCGCAATTCCGTCCGGTCGAGTCTCCGGCTCCGGGCGTTATGGCACGGAAATCGGTATTCGAGCCGATGCAGACGGGTATCAAAGCGATCGACGCGATGATTCCGATCGGCCGCGGCCAGCGCGAGCTGATCATCGGCGACCGGCAAACGGGTAAAACCTCGATCGCCGTCGATACGATCATCAACCAGAAGGGCAACGGCGTGAAGTGTATTTATGTCGCCATCGGCCAGAAGCAATCCACGGTCGTAGGCCTTGTCGAGCAGCTGCGTAAAGCGGGTGCGATGGATTATACGATCGTCGTTACCGCTTCGGCTTCCGAACCGGCTCCGATGCTGTGGCTGGCGCCTTATGCCGGCTGTGCGATGGGCGAATATTTCATGTACAAGGGCGAGCACGTCCTGATCGTGTACGACGACCTGTCCAAACAGGCGGCCGCTTACCGCGAGCTGAGCTTGCTGCTCCGCCGTCCGCCGGGCCGCGAAGCTTATCCTGGCGACGTTTTCTACCTGCACTCCCGACTTCTCGAGCGCGCAGCGAAGCTGAGCGACGAGCTGGGCGGCGGTTCGATCACTGCGCTGCCGTTCATCGAGACGCAGGCCGGCGACGTATCCGCTTATATTCCGACGAACGTTATTTCGATTACCGACGGCCAGATTTTCCTTGAGTCCGATCTGTTCTACTCCGGCCAGCGTCCGGCGGTCAACGTCGGTATCTCGGTATCCCGCGTAGGAAGCTCCGCGCAGACGAAGGCGATGAAGAAGGTTGCCGGTACGCTCAAGACCGACTTGGCACAGTACCGCGAGCTCGCTGCTTTCGCAGCGCTCGGCTCGGACCTCGACAGAGCGACGAAAGCGCGCCTAGACCGCGGTATCCGCACGCTCGAAATTTTGAAGCAGGGCGTTAACCAGCCGCTGCCGCTGGAGCGTCAAGTCGCATCCTTGTACACGGTCGTAAAAGGCTTTGCCGACGATTTGCCGGTTCAAGACGTGCGCCGCTTCGAATCCGAGTTCCTGGCTTTCCTCGATGCGAGCCATCCGGAAATTTTGGCAAGCATCCGCGATACGAAGGACATTACCGCGGATAACGAGAACGCCTTGAAGGCTGCAATCGATCAATTCAAGAAGGGCTTCGCCCGTTCGGAATAATTTATAGGCTTGAAGGGCTTTCCGCCAGCGGGAAGCCCGGAGCCATCACGGGTCTCGAAAGAGAGGTGAGCAGGTATGGCAAAAGGAATGCGCGAGATTAAGCGCCAGATCAAGTCGACGCAAAACATGGAGCAAATCACACGTACGATGGAGATGGTGGCGGCAGCGAACCTGAGAAGAGCTCAGCAAGCGGCCGAAGCGTCGAGACCGTATGCCGACAAGTTGAAGGAAGTGATCTCCAGCATTGCGGCCGGGACGAAGGGCGTGAAGCACCCGATGCTGCAAAGCCGCGAGATCAAGCGGACGGGGTATTTGGTTATCACGTCGGACCGCGGTCTGGCGGGCGGACTGAACTCGAACTTGCTGCGCAACGTGCTGGCCCAAATCCGCGAGCGCCACGCATCGACGGAAGAATATTCGATTCTTGCCATCGGGCGCAAAGGCCGCGACTTCTTCAAACGGCGCAATATGCCGGTAATCGAGGAAGTGACGGGGCTGCCGGACTCGATCAAGTTCAGCGACGTCAAGTCGATAGCATATGCGGCGGTTTCGGGCTTCGAGAAGGGGCTGTACGATCAGCTGTTCCTCGTCTACAACCAGTTCAAGAACGCGATGACGCAGGTTCCGACGATTAAGCAGCTGCTGCCGATGGCGACGGAAGACATGACTTCGGCGTCCGCGGCGAGCTACGAGTACGAGCCGTCGCCGGAAGCGGTGCTGGAGCAGCTTCTGCCGAAATATGCGGAAACGCTCATCTACAGCGCGGCGCTCGACAACAAGGCGAGCGAGTTCGGCGCCCGGATGACGGCGATGAACAGCGCGACGAAGAACGCCAAAAAAATGATCAGCAGCTACACGCTTGCTTATAACCGCGCTCGTCAAGCGTCGATCACGCAGGAAATTTCCGAGATCGTCGGCGGGGCGAACGCGCTGTCCTGAAATACAGCTTGACGGCAAAACTTTAAGGAGGGAATCATGAGCAAAGGGCGCATTGTCAATATTACAGGGCCTGTCGTCGACATCGAGTTCGATCGCGGACACCTCCCTGATATTATGAACGCAATTCGGATTGAGAGCAAAGCGCAAGGGGAAGGCTCTCAGGATATCGCCTTGACGGTCGAAACGGCCGTTCACCTCGGCGACAACCTTGTCCGCTGCGTCGCCATGTCTTCGACGGACGGCCTCGTACGCGGCATGGAAGCCGTCGACACGGGCAAGCCGATCAACGTGCCGGTAGGACCGGCTACGCTCGGCCGCGTATTTAACGTACTCGGGGAGCCGATCGACGGCATCACCGAAGTCGACCGCTCGATCACGAGCCCGATTCACAAACCGGCTCCAACGTTCGAGAACCTCAGCACGAAATCGGAGATTTTGGAAACCGGCATTAAGGTTATCGACCTGATTGCTCCGTACGCAAGGGGCGGTAAGATCGGCCTGTTCGGCGGTGCCGGCGTAGGAAAGACGGTCTTGATGCAAGAGCTGATTCACAACATCGCGCAGGAGCACGGCGGTATTTCCGTATTCGCCGGCGTGGGCGAGCGTACCCGCGAAGGTAACGACTTGTACCACGAGATGAAGGACTCCGGCGTTATCGCCAAAACCGCGATGGTGTTCGGTCAGATGAACGAGCCGCCTGGCGCGCGTCTGCGCGTCGCTCTCACGGGCCTGACGATGGCCGAGTACTTCCGCGACGAAGAAGGCCGCGACGTTCTGCTGTTCATCGACAACATCTTCCGCTTCACCCAGGCGGGTTCCGAAGTGTCCGCGCTGCTTGGCCGGATGCCGTCCGCGGTAGGTTACCAGCCGACGCTGGCTACCGAGATGGGTCAATTGCAAGAGCGCATTACGTCCACGAAGAAAGGTTCCGTTACTTCGATCCAAGCGATCTACGTTCCGGCCGACGACTATACCGACCCGGCTCCGGCAACGGCGTTCGCGCACCTCGACGCAACGACGAACCTCGAGCGTTCCATCGCCGCCGCCGGCATTTTCCCGGCCGTCGATCCGCTCGCATCGTCTTCGCGGATTTTGACGCCGGAAATTCTCGGCGACGAGCATTATCAAGTTGCTCAAGGCGTTAAGCGGATTCTGCAGCGTTACAAAGAGCTGCTCGATATTATCGCAATTCTCGGTATGGATGAGCTGTCCGACGAAGATAAGCTTGTCGTTCTGCGCGCGCGCCGTCTGCGTCTGTTCCTGTCGCAGCCGCTGCACGTGGCCGAGGCGTTCAACGGTATTCCGGGCGTATACGTGCCGGTTAAAGAAACGATCCGCGGCTTCAAAGAAATTCTCGAAGGCAAGCACGACAGCCTGCCGGAGCCTGCGTTCCACAACGTGGGTACGATCGAGGACGCCGTCGAAAAGGCGAAAACGCTGTAAGACCTTAGGAGGGAAATCCAAGTGAGCAGCTTCCTGCTAGAGATCGTAACTCCGGACCGCAAGGTGTATGAAGAGCAAGTTCAGATGATCGTGGTCAAGGGCATCGCCGGCGAGCTTGGGATTCTTGCTCACCATATCCCGCTCGTGACGCCGCTCAAGATCGCTCCGGTTACCGTGAAGAAGCAGGGCGCCAAGGACGAGCTTCTCGCGGTGCACGGCGGCTTCATGGAAGTGCGCAAGGACAAGGTTGTCATTTTGGCGGAATCCGCCGAGCTGCCGGGCGACATCGACGTCGAACGGGCGCGCGCGGCGAAGGAACGCGCCGAAAGACGTCTGGCCGCAAAGAAGGACGAATTCGACTTCAAGCGGGCCGAGCTCGCCTTGCAGCGAGCCCTCACCCGTCTGGATGTTACGAGCCGATAATAACGGAAAAAAGGCTATCCCAGCGCCACAAGCGGCGGGATAGCCTTTTTAGCTCCATCAGAAAGTATAAGCAGCGCCTATGCTTAGTCTGATTCCGCTTCTAGGCGTTAAGCTGGAGGAGTAACGTCGAGCAACGTGCAGGGCGTCGGACAGCCAGCTTAACGCCGGTAAACGCGCACGTCCCAATGGACGGCGTAAGCCGTTTATCCTTGTGCGCGGGTTATTCGCTGCATGGGGGCAGCACGGTTGGGCGCTCGGGCGGGATGTTCCTCCGCCTTCCGGCTTCTCGGGGCTTTTGCTCCTTTCCCGCCGCGCGCAAGCCGTGTTGCACTTCCGAAGGAAGATGCAAATGGTGTACAGTATGTGCAGGATAGATGGTGGCGATGAGGATGCTGGATGCAAGACAAGCGGGAGGCCTGGGTAGAGGAGCTTCTCGAGCTGTTTGACGGCGAGGATAAAGTGACGGAGAAGCAAATCCGCATTCTTCAGGCCGCGGTCGAGACGTTTTCGGAAAAGGGCTACGCGTCCGCCTCTACCAGCGAGATCGCGAAGAAAGCCGGTGTGGCCGAAGGGACGATCTTCCGTCATTTTAAGACAAAGAACGATCTCTTGCTATCGATTGTTACACCGATGATCTCCAAAATTATTGCTCCCTTGATGATGAAAGATTTTCTCAAGGTGCTCCATACAGAGCATGTTCAATGGACGATCTCGTACGGGAGATTATGCGCAACCGCATGGAGTTTGCCCGCAAAAATATGCCGATACTGAAAGTGTTTTTGCAGGAAATTCTTTTCCGCCAAGATTTGCGCGACCGGTTCAAGGAACAGCTGTCCGAGATAATGCTCGCCCGGTCGCGGGGCATTGTAGAACATTTCCGAAAACAGGGAAAAGTCGTACAGTACCCGGTTGCCGATATTATCCGTTTCGCTTCCACTGTCGTCATCGGCTACGTGCTGTTTCGTTACTTGGTCGCTCCGGAGCTGGAATGGGACGATGAGCGGGACGTCGATATAACGGTCGATCTGATT
The DNA here is from genome assembly GCF_000829455.1 of Gordoniibacillus kamchatkensis. Classification (GTDB taxonomy): domain Bacteria; phylum Bacillota; class Bacilli; order Paenibacillales; family NBRC-103111; genus Gordoniibacillus; species Gordoniibacillus kamchatkensis. The sequence continues at coordinate 7,386 of NZ_JXAK01000084.1, read as the reverse complement.
ATGCACGGATTGACTCCACGGGAGTTCACCTAAGGTGGGCTTCTTTTTTTTTTTAAAAGCCGATCCTACGCCGAATCAGCTTTATCAAGGAGAAGAAAATGGAGGGATGAATTGAAACTCAGGGGGGATATCATTAGTTTACGGGATAGTCCTTCTTCCGTTTCCAATGATATCGCAACAAAATATAAAGAAACAAAATATTTAACGAGTAAACCATCATATAAGCCGGCAAGGAGTAAATCAGCTGCCACCCTTTGTATACAAATATATGTGCCTTCACAGCGATCCCTTCGAAAAGAACGGATACAGCCGCCCATAAGATGATGTGGATCGCCTGGCTCCAGCCCTTTAGCTTCCAACGATCATATACATAGCAAATTAAATACCCATAAAACGGATAGACGAATGTATAAAGGATCACGTCAAACAAGTCTTTCCCGGCAGTATCCATCACATCGTATAAATCCAGCGGGTAAAAAAACAATAACGTATCGACATACCTACCCAGATAGGAGTTGAACATCAGGATGAAGATCGTAACCCTACTGGGAAACCGTTTGGGAAGCAGGATAAACAGGGCAATCAGGACGATGGAAACGCCTGTTACCAGCCATTCGTTCATGTCAAATTTGATGGGCAGGGGAAGAAAGTTATTCATACTGGCAGTTTACCTTTCTGCATGCAGATTCTTACGAAAAAACGACAGAAATGCAAGAACTATAACCAAAATCGACAGCCAGTGAATCAACGAAAACAGCACATTCCAGTGGTTGAATTTTAAATACCCGAACGACTGCAGCGCCACTTCTTCAGCAGTGAAAAAGACAGGCCATACAGCGAGGAGTAGTATTCTCGCAAGAACGCTTCGCCGCCCGCAGTAAAATTGCAGAAACCACATCACAAGGATCGGACTCGTCAATTGAAAATGAATGATCGAAGCCCAGTACTTGGTTATCGTCTTTACTTCCTCAATGGCTTTTAAGTTGTGGTAGACCACATTCACGAATTCGTTATCGACTATCGAGAAGAATACCCAGCATGACAGAATTTCTGGTATTGTCAAGATTCTCTCCGTATATATGAATAGGAGGAGCAAAACCATAAACACTGAAAGCTGGAGGGATATGATCATGGTATTCCTCCCTAAATCTGTAATTTCTATATCTAGATTTTCATTTTGCGTTTTTTTTATACCCGCGGCCCCCGAAGCACTTGATGTCATAACCATTTTTGGGGAAAAACAAAAACACCGCACATACGAAATAGCGTTGGTAGTAAGATTATGTTGAATGTTGAACAGACACATGAGAGGACCGTAATAAAAAATTTTATTTCTGCCGCACGCCGACAGACTGCCATGACAGGCCACCCTTTGGCGGTCAAATGCCGCTACTTGTTCACACAAACGATCTGGAGGTGCGCCTCAAGTCTGCTGATTCGCAGATCGCGCAAGCGCAGCATGAGCGGGAAGCGGCCATCGCGCAAAGGGATTAAGCGCTCGCCGGAGAGAAGGCGGCGGAAGCGAATGTATCTTTGACGATACCCAAGGGGTCGATCTTCGGATTCCTGGGGCCGAACGGATCGGGCAAATCGACAACGATCCGCATGCTCTGTGGCGTGCTTACGCCGACCTCAGGCACAGGCACGGTGCTCGGCTTCGATCTGCTCGCCGAAGCGGAGACGATCAAGCAGCACATCGGCTATATGTCGCAAAAGTTCAGCTTGTACGAAGAATTGTCGGTAAGCGAAAATTTGGATTTTTATGCGGGAATATACGGCTTGGCGAAATCGCATGCCAAACGGCACAAGGCCGAGCTGATCGAACTGACCGGCCTGGGAGGCAAGGAAAAGCAGCGTTCCGGCGTGTTGTCGGGAGGATGGAAGCAACGTCTCGCCCTGGCGTGCGCTTTGCTTCATAACCCCGAGCTGCTCATTCTGGACGAACCGACGGCCGGCGTCGATCCCGTGTCGCGCCGTATTTTTTGGCAAATTATCCGAAGCTTGGCGACCGGCGGCACGACGATTCTCGTGAGCACCCACTACAACTGATCGTTACGCCCATCCGTCCGGCCGAGCTGATTCTCGGCAAGTTGATCCCGTATGTGTGCGTCGGCATCTTTTCGTTCACCATCATTCTCGTGACTGGAGTCGCCTGGTTCGGCGTGCCGGTGAAAGGCAGTTTGCCGCTCTTGATGGTGCTCAACTTCCTCTTCCTATTGACCGTGCTCGCGATCGGCATTGTGATCTCCACGATTTCTTCAACCCAGTTGCAAGCCATGCAGGCCTCATTCGCCATCATTTTGCCGAGCGTGCTGTTATCGGGATTCATCTTCCCCAGGGAAACGATGCCATGGGTGATCCGGCTGCTCAGTTCCGTTATCCCTTTGACCTATATTCTTGACATTCTTCGCGGTATCTTTCTGAAAGCGATCGGGATCGCCGAACTGTGGCAAGATACATTGGCGCTGTCAGCGTTTACGGCCGTCTTGTGCGCGATCGCAATCGTGCGTTTCCGTAAAAACTGGAGTAGCGGGAACTTCCAATGACCCGGCCTGAACTGTTGCAGCCCCGTAACGCCTAAGGTTACGGGGCTGCTTGCGCCGGTTGCTTCAAGGTGATTATGGCCGTCATCGTGCTTCGGATCGGCTGTCCGGCCGTAAACTCAGGACGGGTTCGCGGTTCCGAGAACTTTTTTGCCGCGCGGTGCGTTGCCAAGAGCATCGGGCTCGAGCGTGACGCCAAAGCCGTCGATTTGGATATCGGGTCGTTTCAAATCGTATACGAGCACGCCTTTGCCGGATTGGTCGACGCGGAACGTGCCGCAATTGTAGCGGTGATCTTCGTGAAGAAGCCATACTTGATACGCCTCTGCTCCCGTCGTAGGCGGCAATCCTTCGGCCTGGACGACAACTTTGCGCACGTCGCCGTCGCGAACGAGCTGTATGGACGCTTTCGCCGCAGGCATCGTTTGCTGCACGGAACGAAGCGACCATTCCTTCAGCACGGTTTGGGCCGGGGATACTACCGCAGGCGAGATCTGGCGTTGAGGCGGCAGCCAACCTCCATACCAGGCGCTGACGCCGGCAACGAGGAATACGCAAGCTGCTGCCGCCGCAATCCGCCAACCGGCGCTTTTGCGCCGGGGCCGGGCCGGCTGTGCGGAAAGCGGCGGGACAACCTCGGTTCCGCGCTTCATCCCATCTTCGCCATTAAAAATCGCGTTCATCACTTCGGACTTGAGCGTCTCGGGCACTTCGGCTTCCTCGGTATCGAGCGCCAGCGCTTGCCACACGATCTGCAGCTGGTGCCACTCCTCCATGCAAACGGCGCACGTCTTCATATGCTGCTTGAATTCCGGCGGAAGGGACGCTTCCGAGCTGTACGTGACATAGTCCATCCAGCGGTCGCAAACAATGTTCGGCTCTTCGATGCGGCTCATAGCAGTCCCTCCTTCATCGCGTGCAGATGCCGCCGTAAAATTTTGAGCGCTTGATGCAGCCGGTTTTTCACGGTGCCGATCGGCTCGGCGGTAAGCTCGGCGACTTCGCGCAGCGTGTAGCCTTGCCAGTAGACGAGATCGATGAGCCGCGCCTGGCTCTCGCTAAGCGCTTTGCACGCCTCGCGCAGACGTTCCCGGACAAAGCTTTGGGCAACGGCGATCTCGGGCAGGACGGTGGCGTCCTCCGTGCCGATGGCGTAATGATCCGCCACATCGAGCGGGACGGTCGCCGTATGACGGCGCTGCTGCCGGTGCAGATCGATCGAAACGTTGCGGGCGATCGTCAGCAGCCAGTTGACGAACAGGCCGTCTTTGGACCGGTACTCGGCCTTCGTCGTCCACAGCCGCATAAAGACGCCCTGAACAATATCTTTCGCCGTCTGTTCGTTGTCCGACGCTTTCCGCGCGAAAGCGTAAACGAGCTTGACGTAACGGTCGTAGAGCGTTTCCAGCGCCGGCCGCTGGCCGCTGCGTACGAGCTGCATCAATTCTTCGTCCGATTTGTGCTGCACCGGCCGCACCGCCTTTATCCGATAAAATTGAGAATTCAGGCTGCCCGAGAAAGTATGGCTGCGCTGCTGGGAATGTGGGTCTCTGGCATCGCCGACACTCATGTTCCTGTGAATATATAAGTCTCTCCAACACGCATTCCCATCCTCCGCTCCGCCTTTCTCCGGCAGCCTGGAGAATTACCGTTAATGAGCCATATTTTCCATCGCTTGCTGCGCCTTCGTGCCGGAAAACTTCGCCGGGTTCACGACAAACCAGACGTCCTTAAAACCTTGGCCGGCCGTATCGCCGCGCTTCGTATCGGATACATAGTAATAAAGCGGATAGCCTTTGTAAGTCGTTGCCATCGAACCGTCCGACAGCTTCAAGGAGCCGAAGTCGGACGCGTTCAAACCTGACGGCACGACGACATTCGGGCTGTAAAACGGCGGCCACGCCTTGAGACATGGCCCGCTGCAGGCGCTCATTCCGACCATGTCTTTATCGAAATAGTACAGCGTGCGTCCTTGATTGTCCGTCAAATAGTTGCCGAGCGTCGGGTTCGTCGCGATCATGACGGAGTAATCCGGCACCTTCAGCACGAACCAGACGTGGTTCACGTCCTCGCCGAGCACGTCGCCCGGATTTTTGTCAGGCGCGTAGTAGTAAAGCGGCCACCCTTTGTACGTCAGCTGCGTCTTGCCGTCGGTGCGCAGGAAGCGGCCGAAATCGGAGGCTTGAAGCGCCGCCGGCACTTGCAGCGTTTCATTGTCGTAGATCGGCCATGCGTTCAGACAGGGACCCGCTTTACAGGAATTCGGATCGGCGACGTCTTTAGTAAAATAGTACAGAGTGCGCCCGTTTTCGTCTACGAGATAATTGCCGAGCTTGGCATTCGCCGCAATATCCAGCCGCTTGTAGGAAAGCGCAGCAGTCGCCGCAGCGTCGGCGGAGCCTTGCTTCACGAGCGTTTGCGCCAGCGTGTCCGTGCTTCCTTTCAGCGGAGTCTTAAGCGCCTCGACGACAGCCGTGGCGATATCCTGATTGCGGAAAGGGCTGGCGGATGCAGCACGGTACAATCCTTTCGACTTGGCGAAGGAAAGCGTATCTTCGAACTTGAAGTCGGCTCCTTCTTTATAACCGAGCGCTTCCAGCATAATTTTGTAAAATTGCTGGGCGGTGACGGGAGCGAGCGGATCGAACCTGCCGCCATCCGTCCCTTGCCAGCCGAGCTCCGGGCGCGTCTTCAAGTAGCCGAGCACCGCTCGCGTCGTGCCGAATACGAGCGATCCGTCGGCAAATTGCGCGCTGCCGGAATAGCTGACCGCGTCCTTCTCCAGCCCTTGCAGCCGCAGCGACATGATCGCCGCCTGATAGCGAAGCGTCGCGCGTCCGAGGTATTCGGCCGTCAGGCCGTTGCCGTCGCCTTGCAGCAGCTTGAAGTCGCCGGCGATCTGCGCGTCGGACTTCACTTGAAAGCTGGGCGCCGCTCCGCTCTCGGCGGCTTGCGCGGGAACGGCCAGCAGCGCCATGGCGAGCAGCAGCAGAACCGGCAGTATTGCCCGCTTCAAACGATTTTGTTGCATATGTTCATCCTCCTTCAAAGAGTTGGTTGCGTAACAGGAAACGGAGGCTGCGGCGAATCGGTTCGAACCGATGCGGCGCGTCCGGAGGGAGGGGTATGAAGGGGAACGTACGGAGGCATGCTATGCGTTACGCTGGAGGTGTAACGGCGAGCAATTTGCCGACGTTTCATAGCCAGCTTAACGCCCGGGAAGTAAATTGCCGCCGCCCTGCAGCTCGCGCAGGCAGAGCGGGCTCAGCGCGGCATTTTGCGAATAGACGGTTTACACCGGTTTTTGGTATAATGGGGGTCGGGCCTTGTTACGAAAGCTGATGATCCCGACCAACAAAGAAAATAAACATGGAGGCGGTTACATCCCAATGTATACCAACAACTATGTGATTGTGGCGATCTTCGTGGGGCTTGGCATCTTTCTCCCCGTCGCTGCGCTCACGATCGGCAAGTGGCTGCGTCCCAGCAAACCGATCGATCCGAAGCTCACGACGTACGAGAGCGGGAACGAGCCGGTCGGGGAAGGGCAGATCCGGTTCAATATCCGTTACTACTTGTTCGCGCTTATGTTCGTCATTTTCGATGTGGAAACCGTCTTTTTGTACCCTTGGGCCGTAGCTTATAAGAAGCTGGGGCTGTTTGCGCTTGTGGAAATGCTGATTTTCGTCGGCCTGCTGGCTGTCGGGTTACTCTATGCCTGGAAGAAGAAGGTGCTGCAATGGACCTCAATCTAGAGAGCATTTCGTTGGAAGAAAGACAGGAGCTCGACCGCAACGTGTTCATGACGACGCTGGAGCAAATCAAGGCGTGGGCGCGCAGCAATTCGCTGTGGCCGCTGACGTTCGGTTTGGCATGCTGCGCGATCGAAATGATGGGCACGGGCGGGTCGCACTACGACCTTGACCGGTTCGGCGTCATTTTCCGGACGTCGCCGCGGCAGTCGGACGTTATGATCGTGGCCGGCACGGTGACGAAAAAAATGGCGCCGCTGCTGCGCCGGCTGTACGACCAGATGCCGGAGCCGAAATGGGTTATCGCCATGGGGTCGTGCGCAACGGCGGGCGGTCCGTATGTAAAATCGTACGCCGTCGTCAAGGGCGTCGACCAAGTGGTGCCTGTCGACGTGTATATCCCCGGCTGTCCGCCGAACCCGGCGGCGCTCATTTACGGCATCAACAAGCTGCAGGAGAAAATCGCTATGAAGCGAAGACCGGGAAGCAGGTGACGAATCGATGAGCGAAGAGGAGAAGAAGCGGGAAGCGGGAGCCGAAGCGAGCGAAGGCGCGGCGAAAGCGGCTGAGCCGCAGGGTGCAGGGCAAGCGGCAGAGACGAAAGCGGCCGAGCCGGCAGGCGAAGCGCAGACTGCGGAGACGCCGGCGGGGGCAGCACGGCCTGCCGCGGAGAAAGCCGATGCGCAGCCGGCAGCAGCGGAAAAGGCGGAGCCAGCGGCAGCGAATGCTGAGGCGCAAACGGCGGGCGACACAAGAGGGAGCGAGCAGCCGGGTACGAACCAGGCGGAGGGGAGCACGGCGAGTCCGAGCGAGCAAGCGGAGGCGGCGAAGCAAAACGCCGAAGCCGCGCAGGACCGCGGCGTGAGCGTGGGTCCCGGCGAAGTCGCGGAGACGGTGAAGGCGCTCGCATCGGACGCTCCGGCGGGCGCAGCCGGCGGGGCCGGCGAGGCCGCGCCGCGGGCAGCGGCCGGGGGCGCGGAAGCGGCGCCAGCCGCTGGCGCCGCAGCGGATGCCGCTCCGGTCGACCCGGAGCGGGAAGCCAAGGTGCGCGCCGCCGCAGAGGCGCGCGCGGCCCGGGCGGCGGCACGCGC
>NZ_JXAK01000083.1 GCF_000829455.1 Gordoniibacillus kamchatkensis | reverse complement strand
GGGGAACCACGCGTACCCATCCCGAACACGACCGTTAAGCCCTCCAGCGCCGATGGTACTTAGACCGCAGGGTCTTGGGAGAGTAGGACGTCGCCAAGCAGAATTCCCCGATAGCTCAGCTGGTAGAGCACTCGACTGTTAATCGAGTTGTCACAGGTTCGAGTCCTGTTCGGGGAGCCATGCTTCCATAGCTCAGTAGGTAGAGTGCATCCATGGTAAGGATGAGGTCACCGGTTCGATCCCGGTTGGAAGCTTTCCAGTCTCATTAAGTAAGTGGAGTCGACACCAGTAGCTTGCTTTATGGGAATCCCAAGCATGGCCCGTTGGTCAAGGGGTTAAGACACCTCCCTTTCACGGAGGTAACAGGGGTTCGAATCCCCTACGGGTCATCTCCCCATTATGGGGAATGCATGGGCGCTTAGCTCAGCTGGGAGAGCATCTGCCTTACAAGCAGAGGGTCGGCGGTTCGATCCCGTCAGCGCCCATCACGTTTCAACAAGCCATAAGCCGCTGTAGCTCAATTGGTAGAGCAACTGACTTGTAATCAGTAGGTTGGGGGTTCAATTCCTCTCGGCGGCACCATCTAAGCGATGGGGATTAGCCAAGCGGTAAGGCAACGGACTTTGACTCCGTCATGCCTAGGTTCGAATCCTAGATCCCCAGTTTTATTGCGAGCCATTAGCTCAGTCGGTAGAGCACCTGACTTTTAATCAGGGTGTCGAAGGTTCGAGTCCTTCATGGCTCACCAGTTTCATTGTGCAAGCGCGTATGGCGGAATTGGCAGACGCACCAGACTTAGGATCTGGCGGGAGACCGTGGGGGTTCAAGTCCCTCTACGCGCACCACCAGTAACGACATGCGGAAGTGGCTCAGGGGTAGAGCATCGCCTTGCCAAGGCGAGGGTCGCGGGTTCGAATCCCGTCTTCCGCTCCATATTGTGTGCCCATAGCTCAGCCGGATAGAGCGTTTGACTACGAATCAAAAGGTCGGGAGTTCGAATCTCTCTGGGCACGCCATTATTTTCAACATAGCTTTTTCGGGACGTAGCTCAGCTTGGTAGAGCACCTGGTTTGGGACCAGGGGGTCGCATGTTCGAATCGTGTCGTCCCGACCATTAATTCGCGGGTGTAGTTCAATGGTAGAACTCCAGCCTTCCAAGCTGGTAGCGTGGGTTCGATTCCCATCACCCGCTTCAAAGGAAAAACAGCCGAGACTCCTTGTGTAGCAAGGGGTCTTTTGCTTTGTCCATTTTGCTCAACCTAGTCTGTCACAGCCCTGAATTCCATCATTGTTGACGATTTGTTGACAAGAGGCTTCTGTAGGGGTCAAATTTGTCCAGTTTAGATGCTGTTTCCTGCCTAATCTTCTTGGTAACGTGGGCATAAAGATCAGCAGTCGTGGAATACTTAGTATGGCCTAGCCTCTCCTGCACAGCTTTAAGGTCTGTTTCAGATTCAATTAACAATGTAGCTGCTGTATGTCTCAGATCGTGTAGGCGGGTCTTCGGTAAATTGTGACGGGCTATGAATCGTCGCCATGTGAGTGAGGGTGTATTGTGGAATAGCGGCTGACCATCACCACCATGAAATACATATTGTCGGTCGCCGCCGCGCCATTCCTCTCCCATTTGCAATCGTTCCTCCAGCCACAGGAACCGAAATCGTCGCAGTTCGTCCATTAACCATCTAGGCATATCCACAAGCCGTTCCGAACCTTCTGTCTTCGGGGCCTTTTCATGTGCTTTACCGTTTTGCGTAATCGATATGGATTTACGAATGCAAATTGTGGCGGCTTCAATATCGACATCGGGCCATTCAAGGGCCACTAGTTCCCCACGTCGAAACCCTCCGAGCATGGCGGAAAGGAAGAACATCCTCCACTTAGGGAGTTCATATTGCAGTGCTGCAATGACCTTCTGGGCCTCAACCTCGTCGTAATACCGGGCTTTCTTACTTTCCACCTTTGGGCGTTCTGCACCGTCAACAGGATTCGTCGCTAATACCCTCCACCTAACCGCTTGATTAAACACACTTTTTAATACCTTGAATATGTACAGCTTAGTGCTCCCTGATAGGTTTGACTTGTCCAGATCATCGAGGAAAGTTACGATGTGCATGGTCTTGATATCGTGAAGAGCATAATGCCCGAATACCAGTAAAAGGGTGCGGTCTAGGTGGTCGATGTAATTTCGATACGTGAGCGGGCTCATGTTCTTCCTGCTGTATTTCGGTATCCACTCATTCCGGACAAATTGTTCGAACGTCATTTTAGCTGGCTTGACATACGTCCCGGCTTCAACCTCTATTTTGAAGCGTAACAATTCATCATTGAGATGCTCCCTCAGTTTTTTTGGACTTTTCAGAACCCTCTCGTCCTCAACTCGGATTGTCTTAGTCCTTTTCTTGCGCTTCTCGTTGGCGTCACTGCCTGTTTCAAGGACCAGTAACCATGAGCGTTCACCGCGTTGTTGAATGCTTGCCATTTAATTGATTGCCTCCTTTAAGTTGTGTTATTGCCCGTTGTTGACAGAAAATTTCCAGAATTCATTGAATCATTGGTGATATATTCTTGTCAATTATTACCAGTACGTCCACCTTCCCCAGTCCAAACTGTAGGAAATTGACGGCAAAAATGCAGCCGTGGTTTACTTGGGCTAGTGATTTTTGTCATTAAGGGGAGTGGAGGAATTGACGCAGCTCAAACAGGCTCGCGAGGTATTCCAGACCGTCGAGCCGAATTTCATGACGCCGAATGTCTTGTCCTATCATGAGGCAGGCGTTTACGCAATCGAATTGGCCCGAGGCATCGGCGTAGATGGTGAACCGATTTTCGGCGTATCCGTATTGAAACGGGACGGATCGGACGCCAGAGATCTGGAGACTAAAGCCATGTCTAGGCTAATGAATTCCGAGGCAGAGGCACGAGCATATATAAGGGCTATTAAGCGCCGTGTGGCACTCAGCGAGATACGGCAACGGAGCGAATGAGGGGGCGATCCCGATAGACATAATCGGCATGATCTTGCGGGCCCAACGTGGAGGGTCGGAGGGAATAAAGGCGGCTAATGATCTGCTGTACCATATCGCGCATGAATACCGCGAACGCAAGCTACATAAATTCTTTGCCCCCGGAATGCCCTATGCCGACCGGGACGACATCCGTCAGGCATTCCTGATCGGCTGCTATGCTGGAATCATGAAAGCCCGGCTCAACATTGGCGATCCGCTGGCGTTTATCCTCAACAAGGGATTATGGGCTGTAGCCGATGTAATCCGGAGAGACGGCCAGAAGGAGTTGCAGCAGGAATGCTCGGGCTGCCATGCCACCAGCAAGCCGAACCGGGTACACGGCCGCTATGTCTGCCGCCGATGCGAGTCCGATCAGGTCGAGCTGCGGCGCCGGGTCATCCCCCACGCTGAAACCATCGAGGTGACCGGACACAATCAGGACGACCGGCTGACAGTTCAAGAATTCCACGATCAGCTCACCGGCTGCAAGCGAGATGTGTTCGATCTCATCATGCGTGGATACGACCGGGACAACTGCAGGAATTACCTGAAAGAAATCGGCCAGATTCTCGGCATATCGGCTGCCAATGCCAACTTGCGGCTGCAGCAGATCAGGGAGGCGTGGGTGCAATATCAAGCCCCCGGGTGATTATTCTAGGTGGCGATCTCCTCCTTGATCCTGATATATAGAACGCCCCCGTGTGTCCTCTGGCTGTGAGGGTCCGGGGGCGTTCCTGTGTCTCCGACGGCTTCCGTTGAGTTTCCTTGCGTTTTCTGCCTTTCTGGACTATTGAAGTAGCCGGGAACGGCTATGAAGGCTCCCACATACCACTCCGTGGCTCCGGTGAGACTAGCTGCAATTGTAGGTTAGCACTTCTTCTACATACTGTTGGAACTTCGAGCCGCATACTTCAATAAGCTCGGCGTCGCATCCGCCCCGTGTCCCCTTCACAGTTGTGTCTATGAAGTCCAGAATCTCGTCGACATTCTCCATATCTTCGGTACAATCTTGAATATGTCCAGCCGCTAAAAGCATGCCCCACGCACAGAAATAACGCGCTATTGCCTCCACCTTGACAAAATCGGATTCTCTTAGACCCAATTCTTCTGCAGCTTTCTGACGTAGCAACCTTTCTCTTTGTTGACGTCGTCCCATTCTCATCTTCCTCCTTGGTTTGGTTTCGCCCTATATATCGTCCGCCGGTCGGCCATAGGGTAACCCCTTCAATGAATTTTTTTATTGCAATCAGGGCGGGCAACTACTTCGTAGTTGCTTGATAAAAAGAGGAAGATAGAGAATAAAAAGAATTTTGTTTCCGTTGTTTCCGTACTATCAGAACCCGCGTCATTGTTACGTTCTGACCGGAAACAAATTCTTGTTTCCGTATGTTTCCATTGTTTCCGTAGCTATCGGGTACAGAAGTAGATAACCGGAAACACGGAAACATACGGAAATAGTTGGTTGTTTCCGGCAAAAACCGCGTCGTGACGGGCCTGATTGCATACGGAAACAACGGAAACAAACCGGAGAACTCAAGAAAATTTAATTGAAAGTTGGTAACAGGGTGTTACCATACAGGGAACTTTGTTGACTATTTAAGATGAGGGCATAAAGGGAAGCCCGATACCCGACAGGAGGGGATGACAATGGAATATTGCAGCATCTCGGAGGCAGCAGCGCGAATAGGCATAAGCCGACGGTCGCTGTACCTTTATTGGATCAACAAAGGGCTGGCAAGAGTAGAGATAATAGTAGGCCATCCAGCGATGCGAGCCGATGAGGTCGAGCGGATCAAGTCAATTCGCATGGCAAAGCAGGAGGCGAACGCGAGTGAACAACCAAGCTGACTGGAAACCAGAACACTACGGAATTGATCCTGTCGCGTTCCAAGATGAGCTTGCGGCGGAGGGGATAGTAGGTGGCCCCTCAAGAAAACTTGGGAAAAGTGTACGAGACTTAATGCAGCAAAAATTTCTGCCGCTTAAATGGGCAGTAGAAGGAATTATTCCAGAGGGATTGACGGTTATAGCTGGCAAACCGAAATTAGGCAAGTCTTGGATGATGTTAGGAATTGCGTTTGATGTTGCCGCTGGCAAACCGACCATGGGAGACAGACGGACAGAACAAGGAGAAGTCCTCTATCTTGCCTTGGAGGATGGCGACAGGAGAATACAGGACAGGGTAAGTAAGATTATGAAAGGGATAGATGTTCCAGAGGGATTCTACTATGAAACATTGTGTCCAAGACTTGACTGCGGGGGCCGTGAATCAATTGAGGAGTGGATAGAGAATAGCCCGAAACCTAGAATGATCATCGTCGATACTCTTGCGATGGTAAAACCGATTGGGAAAAGCAATACGAATGCCTATGCCAGTGATTACGCGGCAATCAATCACTTGAAGAGGTTGGCTGATAAGCACGGAATTTCTATCGTGGTCGTAACCCACACCCGCAAATCCGCTGCAGACGATGTTTTCGATACGGTCACCGGAACAACCGGAATTACAGGAGCGGCGGACACTAACCTCGTCCTTGATCGCCCCAGAGCGAAGGTTGATGCGATTCTTTCTATAACGGGTAGGGACGTAGAGGAACAAGAGCTTGCAATGTCGTTCGACAAGGAATCTTGGAGATGGTCGATAGTCGGGAATATGGATCAGATCGCAATGCCGCAGTCGGAACAAGAAATAATTCGGGCAATGCGATCAGCGGGAGAACCGATGAAACCGGCTCAGGTGGCGGCTCTGATCAACAAGGATAGAAAAGCGACTGGCACATACATGCAGAGGATGACAGAAAAAGGCCACCTCAGGGGACTAGGTAACGGTTTCTATGAGGTGGCAGTATAGAAAAAATCATCTCAGGGGGCCGTGCGATGGCCTCTAAGAGGTATCAGACTCGAAAAAGGCATTCCATCAATCATAATCAATCCGTAATATATATCGGCTACCGGCAATCCGGCAATAAAATCCCCGTGGTGGTACAGGCAGGGACAATAGACAAAGTTTACACGCATGATTTAATTGAAATAGAAATAAACGGTAATCTGCGAAGGGGTGTGACTGTATGACGATGGAATTCAGATGGGGGCGAGGTTCAGATTTGGAGAAGATCCATGTTCAGGCGGCCCGAGATTTGATCGCCATTCGGGAGCTCGTCGCCAATAGTGAGAGGCTGCACCGGGATTTGATGCGCAGGCATTTTGGGAAGGCTGCAGATTCCGTACACGAAGGGCATGGGCAACTCTTACCCTATGTGATATATTGAATTCAAATCCGGAAGCACCGGTCAGAACGGCCCCGTGGGAAAGCATCCCCGGGGTCTTTTTGTGTCTATCGGGCCCCAAACTGTCGCAGACTGACGCAGAGATACACGGACGCACACAGATGCCGCTTCCGGCATGAGTATTTGAGGTGTAGGAGGTGATTAGATTGGACATTATGATAAGCCCAGACAAGGCGGTCGAGCTGCTTGGGTTGAGGCCGAGGACAATTCGGGCATGGCTGCAGTCGGGCAAATTGAGCGGGATCAAACTCGGGCCGATCTGGCGAATCCGGAAGGAGGACATAGACCGGCTGCTGCTGGCGGGTGGGGCTCCTAGTCCGAAGCTGAATCGAATCCCGGAGCCGCTATTCCGTCTGGTACTGGAAGACGGCCGGGCGGTGTCGGTTGTTGACTCGACGGAGGGCTTGTTGGTGGTAGCAGTGAATGGTAAGTACAGGGCGACGATCCAACCGACAGAACTGCTCGACCTGCTTCGGGCACTAATTCGGGGTGGCAAGGTGACTGCCGAGCTGGCCGGAGGCTGATTGGGATGAAGGACGAGACAGGGCAGCAGATTGAGGCGTTCGATTACTACTACAGCCTTGGCGCGGCGCGGAGCCTCAAGCAAGTGGCGCAGCAATTTGGCAAGGGGTTTGCCACAATCAAACGATGGTCGTCGGAGTTCAGATGGCGGGATAGGGTCCAGCAGCGCGACCAAGAACTCGGGGCACAGATCGAGGCGCAAACGAACCAGCACATTCTGGACAGGCACGAGAAGAAACAAAGGATCATCGATCATCTGTATGATCGGCTGTACGCTCGTGTGATGGCCGGGGGGATGGAAGTCTCGACGATGGCCGATTTTGAGAGGCTAGCCAAGATTGAACAGACCGTCATGATCGGATTGGACGAAGAGGGCGGCGACAACATCCGATCGCTGGCCGACATCTTGCAGCAATCAGCCGAATTAATCAAGGCGGCTACTGGTGATTCAGACGTAAGACAGTAAAAATACCGAGCAAACCACAATGGAGGGGTATCAAGATGAACAGACACATGGGCAAGGTAAACGAGCTGCTGGGGAAACTGGATGAGTCGGTGAACGCTAAAAAATCCAAACTGAGCAACCTGAACGACCGACTGCAGGGCATAAAGGCACGCATCAAATCCCTGACTGACAAGCTGAATGTGGCGGCTTCGGAGGATGGCGACGACGCGGAGAAATTGTTCAGCGAGATTCGGGAGGCTGAAAGAAATCGGGCCGATCTGGAAGAATTGCACCGGCACGTGAACACAGCTGGCCCCCAATACGCGGTCAAGACCGCTGATTTGATCGCGGCATTCCGGGAGGCAACCGACTCGATCCGTGAGGATGTGGATGCAGCGGCGCAGAAGGCGCAAGAGGCCAAACGGGCCTATGAGGAAGCCCTGAACGAACTGCACCAGATATGCAAGGAACAATGGGCTGACCGCAGGCAGGTTGACAATGCAGGTCGGGCTCATTTTGGCAAAGCCTTAGAGTATGATCTGCCAAAGCTCGCGCTGCCGCCTGAGCCATTCTTGAGCAAAGATCACCATAACGAATACGCAAATAGATGGTAAAGCCGACAGGCCAACATCGGGCCGTCCCGACCTCGGGGCGGCCTTCATCGTACTGACGGGGGAATCCGGGAAATGGAAGAATGGAAATGGATAGAAGGATATAAAGGGCACTATGAGGTCAGCAATCATGGTCGGGTGAGAAGCTGGAAGAGTGACGGGGCGAGGATGCTCAAACCGGGAAGTGATAAGGATGGCTATCCTATGGTAACAATATCACTGAACGGCAAGCGGAAGGCTAAGAAGGTGCATCGCCTAGTTGCAGAAGCTTTTATACCTAATCCGAGCGAGTTACCTCAGGTCAACCACAAGGACGGTAAGAAGCAGAACAGCCGTGCCGACAATCTCGAATGGTCTACCCGCAGCGAGAATGTCCGACATGCCTACGGCACTGGCTTGTATGATATCGAGAAGATGAAGCGGGCCGCGTCTAAGGGTGGCCGGGCATCGGTTGCATCCGGCGCTACTGCCAAGAGCTTAGCAGCCGCAACTGCCAAACTTAGCAAAGCCGTCGCCCAGATTGATCCGTCGACTGGCCTAGTTGTGCGTCATTGGCCATCAATCGGGAAAGCAGCACGTGAGTTGGGCTTAGCTCTAAGTAGTACCTCTCGGGCATGCCATGGCAAAGGGCGGACAGTTGGCGGATTCGAATGGCGCTTTGTTCAAGATTGACTGGCTCGCCAAGATGATGGAATATTCCATCTGGATTTCTCCAGCTCGATCAGCGTAACCGTGGGAGTAATTGATACAAGGATAGGTTAATTCAGTAGCTATATTAAATCTTAATGTTGATTTATGAGCAAAAGTAAACCGCCTTCTTGGGAAGGCGATTAATTGAATATGGTACCCGATAGTTGAGTTAAAGAACACTTCAAAAGAAGCATCAGTCTCCTACCTTTTCCCTTAAAAAATTGAGAATCGACCTCTTGGCAATGAAAGATATGAGTCGGAAATTAGGCAGTACAACTTCATAAATCACTTGAAACTCTTCGGTTTTTTCATCGTAATCTACTACTGTTTCCTTATCGAAAAACCTATTATGACTGTCAGGTGTTCGATGAGGAGGATTTTTACCCTCATGAGTGAACCTAGACCGATGATCATAGCAATCAGTAAGCAATTTCCTTATCTCCTCCTCTGTAAGATCTTCAGGGTAAATTTCATACCATCTTTTCTTAGTAACCCAACTCCAATCATGTGCATCCCCAATTATTTCGGATGAATAGGACATTGAGTTTTCCTGGGGATGTTCTAACTCACCCCACTGATCTGGAGGGCAATATTTCATGACAAACTCCACAAACCTCTTTCCAATATGTTTGTTTTTGCCTACTTCTTGTTGGTAAGCTTTGAACAACGGCTCAAATTCAGAATTAGTTTTTGCAATCTCTTTCCATTGGTCATGCAAAGTATGTTGTGGAGCAACGGCTTTTCTTTTAATAGCAGATGTAGCAATTGGCTCCATTGCTGAGATTAATAAATAATAACCTAAACCGAAGTCCTCTCTTTTGATTAAATGAGCTAAATGAACCAATCGGATTGATTGCATTGTTTTAATATAAAGATCATATGGAAGGTCAAAAAGAAGTTGTATGCTCTCTTTTAACTGAGAACTTATCTTCTCAAAGGTTACTTGCGAAAGACGTATGTCATGTGCACCGGGTCCTGCTGTTAAAATAGGATGCTGTACTGCCAGTTCACTAAGAGTATATTCATCTAACTGTTGTCGTCTGGATGCATAGCCATCGCGGGGTGCCTTTATCGGTCTTCCAGTTACAAATGAAATCACTGCACTAAGAGCAATGGAGAATAAATGTACATTGTGATGCATTTCAAACCACTTAGGTAATATAACAGGAGCTACAAAAGCAGCATAGGCCCCCGGCAACCTTACTTCAATGGTCGGTTGAATACTGAAATATGTAAATTCCAGCGGTTGCTGTAGAGAAAAATCCAAAAACAAATAACCAACTTGCTCTTCTCGTTGAGTCTTAGTTTCCAAGTTATCTGGCCGAAACATTGGAATACATTCATTAAACATTACATGATCTGCGGTTACTGCACGTGACATTTTCCCCCTCCTTATAGAACAAAACAAGTTATTTTTATTATACTATACAGTAAACTGTTAAACATTGGAAGTACATGTACCTCCGTGAATCTGGGCCGTCAACATCCTTGACGGCCCTTTACTGTGGAATCATAGGGAATTGTTGACAGGTTGTTGACCAATGGCGTCAACAATGGTACTAATGGTACTAATGGTACTACCCATTGAACGTAGCTGGCCAGTGGGTAAAATGTTGGTTTATCAAGGGTTCTCAGGCTTTTATCGAGTGTATTTTAGGAGTAGAACTCCAGCCTTCCAAGCTGGTAGCGTGGGTTCGATTCCCATCACCCGCTTAACTAAAAAAGACCACTTTACCTAAGTAAAGTGGTCTTTTTCTTACATGTTATCTGGTTTTAACGGCCAAGCCGCTGAACGAAACAGGGCCGACAATAGCGGCAGTCGTACCGGCAGTACGATTCTCTGCAGTAACGGTGTAGACATGAGTACCTGCTCTTACATTTCTATCGATTGCTTGGAAGCTAACGGTATAGTTCCGTTCCGATCCTGCGGATTCCACACCTTGCTGGGCTGTAAAAATTTGCATTCCATCGCGCCAGATTCTAAAGCGAATTTGAGCAATGCCGGTAACTCCTCTGACGCCGACAGTCGCTACCAATTCAACGCGGTTTGGCCGGGAATTTGCAGGGATTGTGAGCCGAATAGTTGCCAACCGAATCCGGCTTGGAGAATGAGGGATGATAGTAGCTCTGGATAAATTAAATCTTCTACGCGGCTCGACAGCAGCTTTGGCGAGTACACGAACCAATGAATATCAACTCCTTTATTTTTGATAGTACAAAATATGAAGCAAGATGATAGAATGATTGGGATGAATAAACAAATTTAGAGGCAGGCTTCTGCTGATCTTTTTTCACGCCTGCTTGTGAAAAATTCCATGAAAAATTGCTGCATCGCCTATAGGAATTATGATAAAATATGATGAAATAAGACTGCTTTAAAGCGATAGAGCAGTCGACAACAATGGGGTGAGAGAATGCCGGAAGCAGTTCATACGGTGTCAAAAAACACGACGAACAACTTGCTTCGCCGCGACGTCCGTTTTCTGGGGCATATTCTCGGGGAAGTGCTGGTGCATGAAGGCGGTAACGAGCTGCTCGATACCGTCGAGAAAATCCGCGAAATGAGCAAATCGCTCCGAGCCCAGTTCGTACCCGAAATATATGAGGAGTTTATTACGACGATCCGCACGCTTGACCCCGACGTTCGCCATCACGTCATCCGCGCGTTCGCCATCTATTTTCAGCTGGTGAATATTGCCGAGCAAAATCACCGCATTCGCCGCAAACGGGAATACGAAAACAGCTCGGGCGATACGGTGCAGCCCGGCTCGATCGAGAGCATCGTGCAAGAGCTGCGGAGCAAGAACGTGCCCGTAGGCGAAGTCAAACAAATTTTGCAGTCGATCTCGCTGGAGCTCGTGATGACGGCTCATCCGACAGAAGCGATGCGCCGCTCGGTGCTGGACATTCACCAGCGCATAGCCAACGACGTGATGAAGCTGGACAATCCGACGTTGACGAACCGCGAGCGCGAAAAGCTGCGCGAGAAGCTCGTAAGCGAAGTGCTGACGCTGTGGCAAACCGACGAGCTGCGGGGCCGCAAGCCGACGGTTATCGACGAAGTTCGGAACGGCATGTATTACTTTGACGAGACGCTTTTTGACGTGCTGCCGGAAGTGTATTACGAATTGGAACGGTGCCTTGCCAAATATTATCCCGGCGAAACGTGGCACGTACCGGAATTTTTGCGGTTCGGATCGTGGATCGGCGGCGACCGCGACGGCAATCCGTCGGTCACGGCTGTCGTCACTAAAGAGACGCTCGGCTTGCAGCGGAGACTGGCATTGCGCAAGTACAAAGAAGCGCTGCGGGAGCTTTTGTCGCACGTCAGCTTCAGCCAAAACATGATCAAGGTGAGCGACGAGCTGCTCCAATCGATCCAGACGGACCGCGAGCGGCTTGAGCTGAAGCATGCCGATACGTGGCGTAACGAGAAGGAACCGTACCGCATCAAAGTAACGTTCATGATCGAGAAAATTCAAAACACCATCAGTCCGGAAGTGAAGGCGGACCGCAAATACACGGCGCCGGCGGAGTTTATCCGCGATTTGGAAATTATCGAGCGAAGTTTGCGTTCGCATTATGCCGATTTCGTTGCCGACGTTTACGTAGCGAAGCTGATCCGTCAAGTCGAGCTGTTCGGGTTCCACCTTGCGACGTTGGATATTCGCCAGCACAGCAAAGAGCATGAGAATGCCATGACGGAGATTATGGCCAAAATGAGCATTACCCCGAACTATGCGGAACTGTCGGAGCAAGAGAAAATCAAACTGCTCACCGATATTCTGAACGATCCGCGGCCGATTACGTCGCCGTATCTCGATTATTCGGAAAGCACGCAGGAGTGTCTGAACGTATACAAAACGGTGGCGGAAGCGCAAAAGGAGTTCGGCAAGGGCTGCATTCAAAGCTATTTGGTCAGCATGACGAACGGCGCCAGCGACCTGCTCGAAGTGCTCGTATTCGCCAAAGAAGCAGGCTTATACCGCCGCGAAGCGGACGGCACCGTGACCTGCACGCTGCAATCGGTACCGCTGTTTGAAACGATCGACGATTTGCACGCCGCTCCTGAAATTATGAACACGCTGTTCGGGATTGACGCGTACCGCGCCAGCCTGAGCCGAACCGCTCCCGTACATGAAATTATGCTTGGCTATTCCGACAGCAACAAAGACGGCGGCGTACTGACAGCGAACTGGGAGCTGCGCATGGCCCTTTACAACATTACGGCCGTAGGCAAGAAGCATGGCGTCAAACTGAAGTTTTTCCACGGCCGCGGCGGCGCGCTCGGTCGCGGCGGCATGCCGCTCAACCGAAGCATTCTCGCGCAGCCTGCTGACACGATCGGCGGCGGAATTAAAATCACGGAGCAGGGCGAAGTATTGTCGTCGCGTTATTCGCTGCAGCCGATCGCTTACCGCAGCTTGGAGCAAGCGACTTCGGCGCTCATAACGGCGGCGCTGCTCGCCCGCAATCCGCAGGCGCATCCGTCCGAACCGGAGTGGAACGAAATTATGAAGTCTATCTCCGAGACGGCGCAGCGGAAATATCAGGATTTGATTTTCCGGGACCCCGACTTTTTGTCGTTCTTCAAGGAGTCGACGCCGCTGCCGGAAATCGGCGAGCTGAACATCGGCTCCCGTCCGTCCAAACGGAAAAACAGCGACCGGTTCGAAGATTTGCGGGCCATTCCGTGGGTGTTCGCCTGGACGCAAAGCCGTTACCTGCTTCCTGCCTGGTACGCCGCGGGAACGGGCTTGAACGAATTTGTCCAGGGCAAACCGGAAAACATGCGCAAGCTGAAGGAAATGTACGAGCAGTGGCCGTATTTCCGCTCGATGATCGACAGTCTGCAGATGGCGCTGGCCAAGGCGGATTTGCTGATCGCCAAGCAATACGGACGCATGCTCAAAGACCAAAACGTGGCGAAGCGCATCTTCACGCTGATCGAGCAAGAATATGAGCTTACGTCATATCTTATTTTGCAAATAACCGGGCAGCAGGAAATTCTCGATAACGTGCCGGTCATTCAAGAATCGATCCGCCTGCGCAACCCGTACGTCGACCCGCTGAGCTACTTGCAGGTCGAGCTGCTGAGCGAACTGCGCTCGCTGCGCGACAAGAACGAAGACGACGCGCTGCTGCTGCGCGAAGTGCTGCTGACGATCAACGGAATTGCCGCCGGACTGCGGAACACGGGCTGAGCGCGCGCAAACTTCGGGCCATACTGGCAAAATCCTCCGAAAGCTGGCATACTAGGTATGTCGCTTGAGGAGGATTTTTGTGTTATTGCGGAAAGGAACGAGATCATCGGCATGACAAACCATCGATGGGTTTACATACTTGCGGTCCTGATCGGGGCGTCGAGCTACGGCGTGCTGTCTACATGCATCAAGCTCGTATACGGAGCTGGCTACAACGACGGGCAAGTGACTTTGGCGCAAGTGGTAGTAGGTGCGCTGATGCTGTGGGTCGTCGCCGCTTTTACCGGCAAAACGTGGAGCAACCCGTTTAAGGGGCCCTGGATCAAGCTGAGCTTGGTCGGGATTTTCGGCTTGCTGCTGACGACGGTGTTTTACAATATTGCGTTGGCAGAGCTGAATGCGTCGCTATCGATTGTGCTGCTGTTCCAATTCACGTGGATGACGATCGCCATCGACAGCGTGCTCGGGAGGCGGCCCCCGAACGGGCGTCAGCTGCTCGCTGTCGTCATCATTTTGGCGGGAACGCTGTTGGCCGTTAACATTTTCTCGGCGGATTGGAGCCGATTCAGCCTGAAAGGAGTGCTGTTCGGACTGCTCTCGGCGCTTACGTACAGCATTTTCCTATCGTTCGCGGGCCGCATCCAAACCGACATGAATATGTTTCTGAAATCCGCCTTCATGCAGACGGCAACAGTGCCGGTTTTGTTCGTGCTATACCCGCCTATGGCGTATATCCATGCCGCGGACTTGGGGCCGCTGGCGGCTTGGGGGCTGCTGATCGGATTGTTCGGCTCGGTATTGCCGACGATTTTGTTCAACATCGGCATTCCCCGTATCGGAAGCTCGCTGTCAGCGATGATCGGTTCTGTGGAGCTGCCGGTCGCCATTTTGGCGGCTTATCTGGTCGTCGGGGAACCCGTCGGGGTTGTCCAGTGGGTCGGCATGACGGTTATTCTGCTCGGAATTGTGACTGCGGAGTTGCAACCTTTAGCTCGGAAAAATCGTATGCAATAAGAGGATAGACAAGCTGGAGGAGTGGCGGTGCATTTCGTAGAGACGAGGCTGGCGAAGCTGGCGAGAGCGGGGGACCGGGACGCTTTCGAAGAGCTAGTGCAGCTATATAAGGATAAAATTTATCACCTCGCCTACCGGATGCTCGGCAACCGGCAAGAGGCGGAGGATGCGGTGCAGGAGACGTTCCTGCGAGTGTACATGAACCTTGAGCGGTACGATGAGCAGCAGAAGTTCTCGACGTGGATTTTCCGGATCGGGACGAACCTGTGCATCGACCGGCTGCGCAAAAAGAAGCCGAATTATTCGCTCGACGCGGAGCTGCCTGAAGGCGAAGGCGGGGACTGGTATTCGATGCTGCCGAGCGAAGATGCCACGCCGGAAGACCGGGTTATCGTATCGGAGACGCAGCGGCAAATTCACCGGGCGATTGAGACGATGCCGGACAAGTACAAGTCGGTCGTCATCCTGAAGTATTTGCAGGATATGTCGCTGCAGGAGATCGGCGAAGTGCTGGATATGCCGGTCACGACAGTGAAAACCCGGGTCCACCGCGGACGCGAGTTTTTGCGGCAGCAGCTGGAGAAGCTGGATAGCGGAAAATAACGCCGGTTCCCGCGGCGGCTGATCGAGTTGGCCTCATTTTTTTGAAACGAAAGCGGCGTTTCGAACGTATGGTATATCACTGAGTATTAGGGAGACAAGAAAGGAGTGGCTCAGCATGAATTGCAGAGACGCCATCCCTTTGATGCACGAGTATCTGGATGGAGATTTGCCGGGGACGGAAGCGGCTAAGCTGAAAGAGCATATGCTGGCGTGCCGCGACTGCCGGGCGATGTTCGAGCAGTTCGAGAAGACGGAAGCGCTCGTCCGTTCGCTGACGCCGGCTCCTGTGCCGGACGATCTGACGCCCAAAATCATGAGCGGCATTCCGAAGCCGCGCAGACGAAGCGGATGGCTGCGCTGGGTGCGCCGCCATCCGGCCGTGTCGGTTGCCGCCGTGTTCGTCGCTGTCATGCTGGTCAGCTTCGCTTCGCTCTGGAATCAGGATGCGGAGCTTGCCGTCAAGGGCGCCGACCTCGATCAGGTGCAAATTCACGGCCATACGGTGATTGTGCCGCAAGGCCGAACGGTGCATGGCAATCTGGTAGTAGAGAACGGTGAAGTGCGGGTCGACGGCGAAGTAACCGGCAATTTGACGGTCATCGACGGTACGGTCAATATGGCCTCGACAGCGCATATCGCCGGCCAAATCAAGCAGGTCGACCAAGCGCTGGACTACGTCTGGTACAAGCTGAACGAATGGGCAGGCCTCATCGCCCGCTAACTGCGGCCGGGCGCCTGAGCGGCGAAGCCGCGCACGGCGCGGCGGGATCGCGTTCACTGAAAGTTCCTCCCTTTCCCGGAAAGAAAGGGAGGATTTTTCATGTGAATATGGTATCATGTAACCTATAGAGATATAGCGGACCTATGCTCTATCGGTTGCCGTCCGGGGGGTTGCGAGATGGAATTCTTTGAAGGTTTTTCCATAAACGACGTTGTCGATATTCTAATCGTCAGTTATGTGATCTATAAATTCATACTGCTGATCCGCGGCACTCGAGCGATTCAATTGCTGCAGGGCATTATCGTCGTCGTCGGCGCATGGGTGCTCAGCACGATTTTCAAGCTCAATACGCTGCAGTGGATGATGAGCCAGATGTTCACGTTCGGGGTCGTCGGGATCATTATAATTTTCCAGCCGGAGCTGCGGCGGGCGCTGGAGCAGTTGGGCCGCGGGAAGCTGTTCACCCGCGGGTTCTCCGAGGAAGACAACCAGATCAACGAGCGGATCGACGAGGTGGCCAAAGCGGTCGTCCATTTGTCGCGGCGGCGCATCGGCGCGCTCATCGTTTTCGAGAAGGAAACGGGGCTCACCGACTATGTGGAGTCGGGCACCCCGCTCGAGGCGAAGATCAGCTCGGAGCTGCTCATCAATATTTTCATCCCGAATACGCCGCTGCACGACGGAGCGGTTATTATTCGCGGCGCACACATTATGGCCGCAGGCTGTTATTTACCGCTTTCCGAAAACCCGTTCATCAGCAAGGAGCTCGGCACCCGACATCGCGCGGCGATCGGCATGAGCGAAGTGTCGGATGCGATGTGCGTCGTCGTCTCCGAAGAAACCGGACAAGTAGCGGTCACGCTGAACGGCCATATTCTGCGCGATATTCAAGAGGACGCTCTGATCGCCAAATTATTCGAAGAGCTGAAGCCGAAAAAAACGGCAGCCAAGTACCCTTTCTGGAAATGGTGGGGTAAGCAAAATGGATAAATGGCTCAGCAATACGAACGTTGTGCGCATTATTGCGCTGGTGCTTAGTGTGATGCTGTGGGGCATCGTTCATATGGAGCAGATGAACGGCGGGACGAGTGCCGTTCCGAGCGGCGTCCGCGACGATAAAATCAACGATGTGAGCATCACGCCCATTTACGACTCAAGCCAATACTTGATATCGTCGATCGAACCTTCGAAGGTGACGGTGCTGCTCACCGGCAAGGATAGCGCCTTGCGAAAGGTCAGCACGGCCAGTTATCAAATCGTGCTCGACCTTACGAACGTGACTGAAGGCGAGCACAACTTGCCGCTGCGCGCCGCCGGCTTCCCGTCGGGGGTGCAGGTGCAAATCATTCCGAGCACAGTCAAAGTGACGTTGGAGAAGCAAGAGCGCAAAGAGGTCCCGGTCGTCATCAACGTCAAAGGGACGCCGGGTGTCGGGCTGAAGGCCGGGCAGCCGATCGTGAAGCCAAATAAAGTGAATGTAACGCTGCCGGCGTCGCGGCTGAACGATGTGGAGAACGTATTCGGCGAAATCAATGTGGACAAAGCGACGTCGGCCGTATCGAAGCAAGTGAAGCTGAAGGCTCTCGACAAGAACGGGCGGGAAGTGGCAATCGATATTACTCCGGCGGTCGTCGATGTGGAAGTGCCGATTACGAGCCCGTTCAAGACGATTCCGCTGCAGCTCAAGTATGTCGGGGAGCCGGCCAAAGGGTATAGCGTCGCCTCCGTCACGCCGGAGAAAGATAAAGTGACGGTGTACGGGACGCAGGCGGATGTCGACAAGATCGACTTCTACCAAGGGCCGGACATCGACCTGACGGGGTTTACTGAGTCTAAAGACATCACGATAACGATGCCGCTGCGCGGGAACATCACCCAGGTCGACCCACCTGTACTCCGGCTGCACGTGGAAATCGCGCCGACGGCGTCGAAAGCGGTGGAAAACGTTCCGCTCACGATTATCGGCCAGAACGACATGTACGATACGAAAATCGCGGCTCCCGAAAGCGGGCGGGTCAATTTGCTCCTGGAGGGCGCTCCGGCGATTCTCGACGGGCTTAAGCCGCAGGATGTGCAGGCGATCGTCGACGTGAGCAATTTGCCGCCGGGCAAGCACGATGTGCCAATTACGCTGAATTTGCCGCAATTCGTTCGCAGAGGGACGATGCCGGAGCTGCGCGCAACGGTTGATATCACTGCCAAGCCGGGGACCGACCCTTCCGGCGGTGCTGCGGGCGGTGCCGGCTCTCCAGCCGCCAGCGCCGCCGGCGGGCAGGCCCAAGCCGGGACGGGGCAGGCGCCTCCAGCAGGCCAGCAAAGGGCTAGTGCCGGCTCAGCAGGAAACACACCTTAACACCCATAGAAGCACATTATACAAGACGTCGACATACGGATACGTGGGAGAGATGTAAGTCGACGAACGTCCAACAAAGAGGAGAGCATATTCGAATGGGGAAATATTTCGGTACTGACGGTGTACGGGGCATCGCCAATCGCGAACTGACACCGGAGCTCGCTTACAAAATCGGCCGCTGCGGCGGCTATGTGCTCGCCGGCCAAGTGGAGCGGCCGAAGGTCGTCATCGGCCGGGATACGCGCATTTCCGGCCCGATGCTGGAAGCGGCGCTTGTGGCCGGATTGCTGTCGATCGGCGCCGACGTCGTGCAGCTCGGCGTCGTCTCGACGCCGGCGGTAGCTTATTTGACGCGTAAAATGGAGGCGGACGCAGGAGTCATGATTTCCGCTTCGCACAATCCGGTCGAAGATAACGGCATTAAATTTTTCGGCCGCGACGGCTTTAAGCTGCTCGATGAGAAAGAGCTTGAGATCGAGCGGCTGCTCGATGCGGAGGCCGATGAGCTGCCTCGGCCGGTAGGCGGCGCCATCGGCAACGTTACGCGGGACGACGAGGCGAAGCTCGAATATGTCGGCTTCCTGAAATCGACGGTAAAGCACCCGTTCAGAGGCAATAAAATCGTGCTCGATTGCGCGAACGGCGCTGCGTACGAAATTGCGCCGCGCGTTTTCCGCGAGCTCGGGGCTGAGGTCATCACCATCGGGGCGTCGCCGGACGGACGCAACATTAACGAGAATTGCGGCTCGACGCATCCGGAGATGTTGCAGAAGGAAGTCGTGAAGCACGGCGCCGACATCGGCCTTGCATTTGACGGCGACGCCGACCGGCTGATCGCGATTGACGAGATGGGAGCCGAGGTGGACGGCGATTTTATCCTCGGCATATGCGGCCACGCGATGCATCAGGCAGGCAAGCTGAAGCACGGCACGATCGTCACGACCGTCATGAGCAACATCGGGTTCTTTAAAGGAATCGAGAAAGTGGGCCTGCAGGCGAAGCAGACGGCCGTCGGCGACCGTTACGTCATGGAAGAGATGCGCAAGGGCGGATACAATTTGGGCGGAGAACAGTCCGGACATGTCATTTTCCTCGATTACAATACGACCGGTGACGGCATCCTGACGGCGCTTCAGCTGATGGATACGCTCGTGGCGTCCGGCTCCAGGCTGAGCGAGCTGAAACAAATTATGCGCAAATATCCGCAGCAGCTCGTGAACGTGCGCGTTGCGGACAAGAGCCGCTGGAAAGATAACACGGCGATCGCCGCAGCCATTCGCGAAGTGGAAGATGAGCTTGGCGACAACGGCCGCGTGCTCGTCCGTCCGTCGGGCACGGAGTCGCTCATTCGCGTGATGGCCGAAGGGCCGGAGAAAGAGCAAGTGGAAGCGTACGTAAGCAAAATCGCCGACGTCATTCGGCGCGAATTGGCCTAGGCGCTAAGCTGGCTGTGAAACGCCTGCACGTTGCTCGTGGTGACACCTCCAGCTTAACGCATAAAGCGAAAGCCTTCGGTACCCCGGATTGGGCTGCCGAAGGCTTTTGCTGTAAGGCTTCTGGAAAATTAACAGTTGCGCGGCGTCTGGAAAATGAATAAGATAGTAGAAGACTCTAAGATAGAAAGGTGGATCGCGTTACTCAAGCAACACAAGCGCCAGAACTTCGGCTTGGCCGGACGGGTGTTCGCACGCGGCGAATAGCGGCGAGGGCTGCCGGCAAGAACGAAGTTGACGAGGTGAAGGTGTTCGAAGCATTCGGCGGGGACCTTCCGGTGCATGGAGTGCGCCGTAAGCTGAAGGGCAAATAGCCGCGGGCGACCGGGCTGACAGGACTTCAGCAACATTCCAGCGATGATGTATGGCAACTGATCACATAAACCGGGCCGAAACGGATTTGAGCACCGGTTTGGATAGTTGCACTCTTTTTACCGATTCAGAAGCGTTAAGCGAGATAAAAAACATTCTGAACGGCGATAAAAATTTTCTTGCTAACGAAGTAAGTTTTGCTCCGCAAAACTTGCAGTTCGTTCATCTTCAGAAATACTCCATTAAGGAGTTTTCCACACCCATATGCAACCGTTATGTGTGCAATATCGGCAGCTTTGATGCTGCGGCGAACGGATGCATGGCATAACGGAGTGGGTTCCTTGACAAGAAGTTCGGCTGAAGCAGCGAACGTTGGTTTGCTATTGCCCGAATGACAAATTCCCTTATTAATCGGAGGTTTATTTGACTATGTGCGGTATTGTTGGATATATTGGCAAGCGGAATTCCCAGGAAATTCTCATTGAAGGCTTGAAGAAGCTCGAGTACCGTGGTTACGATTCGGCAGGAGTTGCTGTGTTTACTTCCGAAGGGCTGAAGGTGAAAAAGGCGAAAGGCCGTCTCGCAGTGCTGGAATCGGAGCTCGACAAGAAGCCGCTGGAAGGAAACGCCGGCATCGGGCATACGCGCTGGGCGACCCACGGCAAGCCGTCGGACGTCAATTCGCACCCACATACGGACAATTCACAGAAGTTTTCCGTCGTGCACAACGGCATTATTGAAAACTATTTGACGCTCAAAGAAGAACTTATTGCGAAGGGTCACGTATTTGTCTCCGAGACGGACACCGAAGTGATCGCTCACCTGATCTCGAGCCTGTATGACGGTGACATTGTGATCGCTGTGCGGGAAGCCGTGAAGCGGATGAGAGGGGCTTTTGCGCTTGGCGTGTTGACGGAATACGAGCCGGACCGGCTCGTTGCTGTACGTCTCGCCAGCCCGCTCATCATCGGTGTCGGCGAAGGGGAGAACTTCATCGGATCCGATATTCCGGCGATTCTCGAGCATACTCGCAACGTGTACATTTTGAACGACGGCGAGATGGCGGTTTTGACACGGGACGGTGTCGAATTGATGACAATTGAGGGGAATTTTATTTCCCGAGAAATATTTCATGTCGATTGGGATATTATGACCGCAGAAAAAGCCGGATTCGATCACTTCATGCTGAAAGAAATCCACGAGCAGCCGAAAGCGTATCGCGATACGATGGGCAGCCGCATCTCGCCGGACGGACGCAGCGTCGTTTTTAACGAGCTCCACATGACGACGGACGACGTCAAAGCGATACGCCGCATTCACATCGTGGCTTGCGGTACTGCATATCATGCCGGACTTGTTGGGAAAGCTGTTA
Source organism: Gordoniibacillus kamchatkensis (assembly GCF_000829455.1). Classification (GTDB taxonomy): domain Bacteria; phylum Bacillota; class Bacilli; order Paenibacillales; family NBRC-103111; genus Gordoniibacillus; species Gordoniibacillus kamchatkensis. The sequence continues at coordinate 1,010 of NZ_JXAK01000083.1, read as the reverse complement.
TTGAAAAGCTTGCCCGCATCCCGGTCGAAACCGACGTCGCTTCCGAGTACCGGTACCGCTCGCCGATCATTACGCCCGATACGCTCGTCATTGTCGTCAGCCAATCCGGGGAGACGGCGGATACGCTTGCCGCTCTGCGCGAAGCGAAGCGCTGCGGCGCTCGGGTGCTGGCGATTACGAACGTTGTCGGCAGCTCGGTAGCGCGTGAAGCTGACGATGTAATCGTCACCTGGGCCGGTCCGGAAATCGCCGTCGCTTCCACCAAAGCTTATACGTCGCAGCTGATTGCGTTCTATTTGTTCGCTCTGTTTCTGGCTCAGACGCTCGGTACGGTTCCCGCGGATGAGATTGCGGCGACACTCGCTGCGCTGAACAAGCTGCCGGAGCAAGTGGAGGATATTTTGGCGGCTAAAGATGCGATTAAAGCTTATGCGGAGCAGATTGCCGCTCACGAGGACCTGTTCTTCATCGGTCGCGGGCTGGACTATGCGGTAGCGCTGGAAGGCTCGCTCAAGCTGAAGGAGATCTCGTACATCCACTCCGAAGCCTACGCGGCCGGAGAATTGAAGCACGGCACGCTGGCCTTGATCGAGGAGGGTGTCCCGGTCATTGCTCTGGCGATTCAAACCGACCTGTTTGAGAAAACAGTTAGCAACATTAAAGAAGTGAAGGCGCGCGGCGCAAACGTACTCGGAATCGGCTACGCCGGCGACGAAGAGCTGCAGAAGTCGGTCGACCGCACGTTCGCCATCCCTAAAACGCTCGACCTGCTCGCCCCGGCGCTGTCTGTCGTGCCGCTGCAGCTGCTGTCGTACTACGCGTCCCTGGCGCGGGGCAACGACGTGGATAAGCCGCGGAACCTGGCGAAGAGCGTAACGGTGGAGTGAGGGGAGTTTTGCCGGGAGTTGCCCTGTAGCCAGCAAATAAAGTCCTTTGCCAGCAAATTAAACTCGTATTGAGCAATTAAAAGCCGTATGGAAGCCGAGCAGATCCAGGATTATTTCCTGACA
>NZ_JXAK01000082.1 GCF_000829455.1 Gordoniibacillus kamchatkensis | reverse complement strand
CGCCGTCCCACATTCAGCCCCATAGCGGGCTTGTAATCGTTATGCTTGATACAAAGCACTTTATGCTCCGCTTCGATCGGCATCATGTAAGGCTCCACAGAGCGGCAAACGTCGCGGGCGTATTTGCACCTGCCGGCGAACTTGCAGCCGAACGCCCCGGAATCCGCCCCGTCCATATCGGGAAGCGCCGCGTCCTCGTCCCATTTTTTTCCCACCTTGGGGATGGAGTCGAGCAGCAGCTCCGTGTACGGGTGCGACGGCCTGTTCAATACGCCCCGGGCTTCGCCGAATTCGATCAGCTGGCCGCGGTACATCGTAGCGATATAGTCGCTGACGTAGTACGCCGTCGACAGATCGTGCGTAATGTAGACGAAATTAACGCTGTATTCGTCCTTTAGCTTGCGGAACAAGTTCACGATATTCATCCGCAGCGAAGCGTCAATCATCGCCACCGGCTCGTCGGCGACAATGAGACTCGGCTTCGGGATGAGCGCCCGCGCGATGGAAATGCGCTGCAGCTCCCCGCCGGAAAACTGATTCGGGTATTTGCCGCTTATATGACCAGTATCGAGGCCAACCGAATGCAGCACTTCCGCCACGACGCCGCGCGCCTCTTTCCTCGAAGCGGCCACGCCCAGGTTGACCGCCGTTTCGTACAAATACGTGTCCACCGGCTTCCTCATGCTGAACGAAGTGAACGGGTTTTGGAAAATCGGCTGCACCTTGCGCAAAAATTCCTTCCGGTTGCCGCGCTTGCCGTATTGGGTAAGCGACACGCCGCCCAGCACGATATCGCCCGACGAAGGGGCGAGCAGGCGCAAAATCATTTTGGCCAGCGTCGTCTTGCCGCTGCCCGATTCCCCGACGATGCTCATAATGCGCGGCTTCCCGCCGGGCAGCTTCAGGTTCACCTGGTCGACCGCGGTAATTTTTTTGCCGAGCAGCATGCCGCCGATTTTGAACGTGCGCGTTAGGCCCCTCAGCTCCAAAATAGGCTCAGCCATGATGTGCCCTCCTTTCGGCGGCGATCGGCTCCAGCAGATGGCAGCTGGCCATGTGCTCGTGTCCTACGGCGACCCGCGCCGGCTCCACCGCGCGGCACAAGTCCGTCGCAACCGGACATCTGGCGGCGAAGCGGCAGCCCGGCGGAGGATTTTTGAGGCTCGGCGGAGTGCCGGGAATGCCTTCCTTCTGGCTGTTGTCGCCGACCTTGGGCAGAGCGCCGATCAGCATCTTCGTGTACGGATGCTGCGGGCTTTCGAAAATCTGCTCCGTTGGTCCGATTTCGATCATTTGCCCGGCATACATAATGCCCATCCGGTGCGTAATTTGATAATGCACCCCCATGTCGTGTGAGACGATGACCATCGAGTTTTTCATCTTTTTCTGCACCTTCGCCAGCATCGTCAAAATGCCCCGCTGCACGACGACGTCGAGGGCTGTCGTCGGCTCGTCGGCGAGCACGATGTCGGGATGCAGAAACGTCGCCAGCGCGATGAGCACGCGCTGCCTCATGCCGCCGCTGAGCTGGTGCGGGAACGCCTGCAGCACTTCCGGCGGCAGCTCCAGCTCGCGCAAATAACCGGCGATTTCCGCCTCCAGCTGCTTCGCGCTCTTCTTCTCGTGATATTTGCTGATCGCGTCGAAAAACTGGCTCTTCACCCTAGCCACCGGATTCATCACGTGCATAGCACCTTGCGGCACATAGGAAATGACTTTCCACCAGCTGCGGTGAATGTCGCCGTGCCGGTACACGACCGGCTTTCCGTCTTTCCCGGCGGCATGGATTTCGACGGAGCCTTCCGAAATTTCGAGCGGATACTGGATCAAATCGTACATCACCTTGAGCAGCGTCGATTTGCCGCAGCCCGACTCCCCGGCAATGCCGAATATTTCGCTCTTCCTCACTTCAAAATCGACGCGGTCGACGGCGTTCACATAGCTGCCCAGCATATTGTAGCGGGCGCTGACGTTGTGCAGTCTCAGCATGTCATTTCCCTCTCCTTAACGCCGAATATTGCTGGTAGCCCGTCATCGTCAGGAATAAAGCGATAAAAATGAGCGCGATGGCGATCACCGGCGAGCCGATCCACCACCAGCGCCCGGCCAGCATCGCCTGATGCTGGTTCGCCCAGTAAATCATCGTGCCGAGCGTCGCCTTCTCGTTGCTGGACATGCCGATAACCGCGAGGCCCGATTCCGAGCCGATGGCGACGAGAATCGTATTGACGAAGTTGGCGAGCGACCATCCGGCGACGAAAGGGAAAATTTCTTTGACGATGATGCTGAACGTGCTCATGCCGGAAAACAGCGCCGTATGGATGAAGTCGCGCTCCCTTAGCGACAGCGCCATCGCCCGCAGCTGCCTCGCCGGCCACGGCCAGTTGAAGACGATCAAAATTAAGGCGATGTACAGCAAAGACGCTCTGCCTTTCAGCAGCGTACCGAGCAAAATCAAAATCGGCAGCGACGGAATGACGATGAACGAATCTGTGAACAGCGTAATGAGCCGGTCGACAAAGCCGCCCTTGAAGCCGGCCAGCAGACCCAGCAGCGCCCCGATAACCGTAGCGAAGAAGGCGACGAGAATGCCGATGATGAACGAGTTTTGAATCGATTTGGCGAGCAGCCAGAACGTGTCCTGCCCGAGGTTCGTCGTGCCGAACCAGTGCGCGGCGCTCGGCTTCAAATTTTTCGGATACGCGCTCCAGTCGATCGGATTGCCGGGATGAAACAGCGGGAAGACGAAGCCGAGAATAAGAAACACAGCCAGTATCGCAACTCCCGCTTTCAAGCGAACGTTCCAGTTTTTCATGCGCATGCCTCCTTCCTCGCCGTTACTTGTAGCGCACCCGCGGATCCAGGAACGGATACAGGAAATCCACGACGAAGGTTGCCCCCGCGACAGCGAGAATGGAAATCGTGATCGTCCCCATGATCAAATTGTAGTCCGCCTGCAATATGCCGGTATAAATCAGCGTGCCGACGCCCGGATAACCGAACAAAATTTCCGTCACAAGCGCCCCGTTGAAAATCGTGCCGAGCTGCAAGGCCAGCATCGTCACTTGCGGCAAAGCCGCGTTCGGCAGTACGTACCGGCTCATAATTTTCCGCTCTTTCAGCCCCTTCAGCCGCGCAAAATGCACGTAATCCTCTTCCGCGATGCCGGCCGACAGCGTCTTCATGCTGATGACCCACCAGCCGGTGCCGACCAGAATCATGGATAGAGCGGGCAGCGTCGAGCCGACGACAAGGCTTTTGATGCGCTCCCACGTAAAGCCGTCGCCTTGAAACGTGCTCGACAGCGGGAAGATCGGAACAATGTAAGCGAACACCATGATCAGCACCAAAGCGAAAATGTAGTACGGAATCGGATACAGCGCGATGGAGATAGCTTCGAGCAATTTGGAATAAGCTTTCTCCTTGCGGAAGCCGGCGAGCAGCCCGACGACATTGCCGATTGCCCAGGAAATGATCGTGGACGTCAGCAGCAGTCCCATCGTCCACGGCAAGGCGCGTCCGATGAGTTCCCCTACCGGCGCCGGGTAATTGGCGAGCGACGGCCCGAAATCGTGGGTGATCAGCACCCGCTTGAAAAAGCCGAAATATTGCTGCAGCAGCGAGCCTTGCAGGCCGAACGATTCGTTCAGCGTCGTCCGCATCGTTTCGATCGCTTTCGGATCCATAAAAGCGGATTTGGACGTCAATTGGCCGATCATCGCTTCGACCGGATCGGACGGAAGAAAGCGCGGCACGAAAAACACCGCCGTGATCCCGATAAACACGACAAGCACGAAGGTTAGTATCCGCGACAGCAAAAATTTGTAAAAATCCACCGGTGTCTCACGCTCCCTATAAAATTACATACCGGGCAGCGTCGCCCGGCATGTAATTTTCAACTCGAATGGCAGCTTCTACTTGCCTGTCGGCTTGTAGTGCGGCGTGTAGTATTTAAACTGCGACCACCACCACCACGGGCCTTCGAACTCGTTCTTCGAAGTCTGGAAGCCGCTCCAGTAATACGTGTCGACCGGAACGAACTTGGAAGTGCCGAACATCGGAATAAACGGCATCCCTTTGACAAATTCCTTGTTGATCTCCGTAATGTTCTGAATCACTTTCGGATCGTCGCTCTTCAGGCCGTTCAGCTCGTCGATCAGCGAGCTGACGCGATCGCTGGCCCAGCGGTTCCGGTTGCCCGGCGCTTGCTGGCCGACCGGGACGATGTACTTCTTGTGCCAGCCCTGGAAGTTGGACGTGCTGTCGGGCAGCAGGCCGCACGCCGGCCAGTACGAGCCGACTTCGAAATTACCCGTCGACTCCGCATCCCAGAACGTGGCTGCATCCATTTGCTGCACGTTGACGTCGATGCCGTTCTTTCTCCAGCTGTCGGCCACGGCGAACGCTAGCCGCATCGATTGCACCTCGAAGTTGGCCGGAGCGTTGATCGTCAGCTTCCACGGCGTGCCGTCGGGCTTCAGCCACTTGTCGCCCTGCTTCTTGAAGCCGGCTTTTTGCAGCAGCTTGGCGGCCTCGGCCGGGTCGTATTTGTACCAGCCGACCCCGAACGTGTCCGTCATTTCCTTCGCGTCCGTCGGCAGCCCTTTGACGCCTTGCTGCTTCAGCATATCGACCATATCTTTGGCGTAGCTGTCGTCGAACGGCTTGTAGCCGTCGCTCAATTGGAAGTCTTTCAGCCAAGGAGTCATCGGCTTATGGTAATTGTCCTGCAGCACGCTGATCGGCGGCAGCTCGATCGGCGACGCCCGCAGCATGCCGCCGAACGTAGCCATCGATACGTTCTTGATATCGGTCAGCAGCGTCAAGGCCCACCGTACGTCCGGGTTGTCATAAGGCGCTTTCGCGGCGTTGAGCGACATGCCCCGTTCGCACGGGTCGTTCATATCGGCGTAAGGGAAGTTCTCGTACCACGCTTTGGCGAACGTGTTTTTCTGCCTGAGCACGTCCCAGCTTTCCGGCGTAATGTCTTGCAAAATGTCCATTTCGTGCGAGATGGCGGCCATAATCCGCTTCTCTTCCGGGCCGAAATATTTGAACAAAATGTACTGCGGCCCCGGTTCGCCGACGAGCTTGCCGATGTCGCTCTTTTGCCAGTCTTGCCGCTTCTCGTAGAGGAACCAGTTCCCCTGCGGGTCGCGCTTGCTCAGCTTGTACGGGCCAACGCCGACGGGATCGGTAAACTTGAATTTCGTCGGGTCTTCTTTCTCCCAAATATGTTTCGGCATGACGCGGAATGCGGTTCCCCAAATGACGACGCCCAATTTTTGCGCGAGTCTCGTTTCGGGCTGCACCGTCTCCACTTCGATCGTCGTTTTGTCGATCGCTTTCATCGACTTCACCAGGCTGCTGTAATAACCGCTGTAGCCGAGCTCCTTCGTCTTCAGCAGCATATCCGACGTATACACGACGTCGTCCGCCGTAAACTCGACGCCGTCCGACCAGGCGAGCCCTTCCTGCAGCTTGAATCTGAACTTTGTGTTCGTATTGTCAAGCGGTTCGGGCATCGTCGCGGCCAGGTCGGGAATTTGCTTGCCTTTGACCGTGTCGATCTCCCACAGATTAGAATAAATCAGCTGATGCAGGCCGCTGTCCATCGGCACGGCGCCGGGCACGTACGGATTCATCCGGTCCGGGTCCGCGCTGCGCCCGCTCAAAATGTCGACAATGAGCGTCTGGCTGCGTGGTGTGCCCACATCCGTCATTTTGCCGCCGCCGCTGCCGGACGCCGGTTGCCCCGTCTCGGCCGGCTTCGTGCCTGTACCCGCGCCGCCTGCCGCCGGCTGCGCATCGCCACCTGTTTTCGTGCAGGCGCTAAGCAGCAATACGACCGCCAGCAGCCAGCAGACGATCCCTCGGTTTCGTCTCACTTGGATTCCCCCTTGTCAAGGATATAACCTAGTGTAGCACCGGCGGGACTGGAAAAATTTCAATAACATTCGATTTCTTGTAAATCGATTAGCACTTTTATGAAACCGTTTTCTGGTAATCTTTCGGGCTCATCTGTTCCATATTTTTAAATACGGTGCTGAAATAGGCCGCATCCTGAAACCCGACCATTTCCGCCACCTGATACACTTTCAAGTCTTTATGCTTCAAAAATTGCTTGGCCATCCGCACCCGGACCTGGTTCAAATATTCGCTGAACGATACGCCCATATATTTTTTGAACTGGCTGCTGAAATACCAAGGATTGAGGTGCACCCGGTCGGATACGGTCTTCAGGCAAAGCTCTTCCATGTAATTCGATTCCATATATTGGACAGCGGCCTGAATGTAGCCGGGAAGCGGCTCCTCCGTCCCCATGCCGAGCAAAGACAGCGTGAATTGCCGCAGCCAGGCGGCCGTATCGCGGAACGTCTCCAGCTTATGGAGAGCGTCGAGACAATCGCCGAACGTGCCCGGCGCGGAATGAACCCCATGATCGGCGAGCAGCTGCTCCAGCTGCAGCAATTGCTTGAACAGCTCGCTCTTGAGACGCTTCGGATCCCATTGCAAGCCCGGCCGGCTCAGGCTTTCGATCCAGGCCTCGACAACTTGCTTCAGCTTGGCGGCGTCCCCCTTCAAGATCGCTTGGCCGATCGCCCGCCCCGGAAAATAGTCGCCTGCGCCGTAAGAGCGCTGCTTCTCCATAAAGCTGTCGTACATGTCCTCCGTCATCACGAGCGGCAGGTCGTTAAACCGCAAAAAATCGAGGCGCCGGACGATGTCCGCGAACGCCTGCGCCAAGCTTTCCGCTGCGAAGGCGCTGCCGATGGCCCAATACGTGACGTATCCTTGCTGGAGAAAAAGCTGCTGAATTGCCGCAAGCTTAATCTTCAGCGTGCCGGCATGCAAGTGCGACGCATAAACGATCGCCATAAGATCGTCGATTCTGGCCATGCCCAGCGCATCCGCGAACATGGTGCCCGCCTTGCGCTGCGCGCGCAAATGCGCCTCGACCCGTTCGATGCCGCCGCCTCCGCACGATACCGAAACCAGGTGCAAGCCGCTTGTTTCGAGCCATGCGGCAGGCGCCTTGCGCTTCCCTTTGGCTGCCGCCTTCAATATTTCTTGCTCTGCCTGCTCCGCGGTTTGCTGCCCCCGCTCGGCGAGCCCTTTTTCGATTTTGCTCAGCACTTCGAGAATGCTTTGATAATGGCACGGCTTCAGCAAATAGTCGTGCGCCCCGTGCTTCATCGCCTGTCTGACGTATTCGAACTCCGCATAACCGCTCAAAATGATGATGGAGATGTGGGGATACAGCGTGCGGATATGGCCCGTCAGCTCTATGCCGTCCATCTCGGGCATTTTGACGTCCGTAATGACGACATCGGCCTGAGTGTGCTCCAGCATGTGCAGCGCATCGGAAGCTTTTTGCGCCATGCCGGCGATTTCGTAATTCGGGCAATATTGGCGAATAATATGCGAAATCCCTTGAAGCACCGTTCTTTCGTCATCGACAAGCATGATCTTCAGCATCGCATGAGCCCCTCTTCACGCATTGTAAACGTTTACTTTTGCAGGCTGCAAAAGGCCTCTTTTCCCGATTCTGACCGAGACGACCGTCCCTTCCCCGACTTCGCTGCGTATCGATACTCCGTAGCCTTCGCCGTATAAAAATTTCGCTCTTTGGTGAACGAGCCGAATGCCTAATCCGGTATCCCCTTCATCCGCTTCAAACGACGCCAGCAGCGACTTCACTTTCTCCTCCGGCATACCCGCCCCGTTGTCGGCCACATCGAACACGAGATCGTTTTTGCTCCTGTAACCGCTTACAGCTATCCTGCCGATACGCGCCATATCCGGAAACGCATATTTGATGCAGTTTTCCACGAGCGGCTGGATAACCAGCTTCGGGATCTGTTCGTCAAGCATGTCGCGCTGTATGTCAAAGCTGATCTGGAGCCGGTCCTCGAAGCGCATCCCTTGTATGCGCAAATAGCATTCGAGCTGCCCCATATCTTCGTGCACAGTCACGAACTCGCCCCTGTGGGAGATGGAGTAGCGCAAAATGCTGGAAAGAGCGACGATCGTCGCCCCCAGCTCTTCTTCCCCTTTGATGATCGCTTTCCAATAAATCATATCGAGGGAATTGTACAGAAAATGCGGATTCAGCTTGGAAAGCAGGCTGACGATCTCCGCTTCGCGATAATGCCGCTGCTGCTCATAGATCGTATCGACCAAGCCGTGTACCCGTTCCACCATATGATTGAACTGCCGGATGATCGCGCTGAATTCGTCGCTGTCCTCGTGCTCCAGCACGACATTCAGGTTCCCTTCCCGGACACGCTCCATCCCTTTGCTGATTTTTTTCAGCGGCCGCAAAATGGCTCGGGCAGCGACGATCGCAAACGACATCACGGCGGCAAGGATGGCGATCACCATCACGCTGAAGATGCGGTTGAACCGCTGGATTTGCTGCAGCAATTCCGTCTGCGGCACGACGCCGACGAGCGTCCAGCCCGGTTCGCCCAAAGCGTAGCTTCCCGAACGCTGTCCGTTTCGCCGATTGCCTGCGCGGGGCTGCCGATCAGCGAACGGTCCTTCGCGTACAGGATCACGTGATCTTTTACGAGATACAGCGCCCCTTGCTTCCCGAGCTTAGCCCCACGGAACGGCTCAAAAAACGTTTCGCTCAGACTGATGCGCAAAATGCCGTATATTTCGTTTTCCCGAATCGGCAGCAAGGCGGATATGGAGTCGGGCTCCGCCTGCAGCTCGGCCCAAGTAATCGCATCGGGCCCGGCACCCGGGGGTTCCGCCAGCATCGCCCGGATGCGCGGCTCGGCTTCGAATACCGGCTTCGTATAAAACAAATTCATCGGCGGCTCGGACCCGGCCGGATAAATGCACATGCTCTCGATCCAGTCGAACCTCGAGATGCGGAATATTTCGTTCGTAATTTTATACTTGGCGATTTGATAGTTGATGTTATGGTCTTTGACGTCCGCCAAATAATTTTTCACCACTTGATTGTTGCTGATGCCAAGCGCCATTGTGCGAAACTGGCTGAACTGCATATCCGCCCGCTGGCCGATCTGATGAACCGTCTCCTGAAAGTACGATTCCGACTTCTCGATAATGATCGCGCCGATCCATTTCTGAAACACGACGATTTGCAGAAACAAAATAAGGCTGGCAAAGACGATGAACAACAGGATGATCTTCGCTTTGAGCGAACGGATGCGGATTCGATTCCTCATAGGCGTTAGGCGGGTGACGTGCCTGCTTCACCCGCCTTCCTCCTTGCCGTCAAATGACCTCTAAAGCGTCTTTGTCGGGAAGCACCGGATGCGGCGCATGAGGCTCGGATTGATACCAGTACGCAACGGAAGCGATATCGTCCTGGAGCGGCAAATATCTTCCGCCCGAGCGCCAGCCGAGCGCCTGGATCGTCACCCGCAACTCTTCCTCGAAGCGGATTGGATCCATAATGTGCCAGCGGTACATGCCGAAGCGCTGCTGGCTCCGGTACAGGCCGTCCGGCTTGATGACCTGATGCAGGCCGAGGAATGCGGTCGAATATAGTCCATACTCTCCCTTAGCTGCTCGAAATTCCACGCCCCGCCGAAGTAGTCTTCCGTCCCCGTGCCGCAAATCGTCGGAAACTCCTTGTCGCCGTCCATATAAAATTTGATTTCGCCTTCGCCCCACCAGCCGGTATTGTTCACCTGCCATGCCAAGTAGGTGCCGACATAATGCCCTCTGCCCCGCACTCCATCCAGCAGCGTATGTACGTCTTTGTACTGCAAAGGATTGCTGCGCCGCCACTGGGCATGGAAATAAGCGGCGTCATCGGGCACCTCGGTGAGCGTATAATCGATCTGGTAATAAAGCACCGCTTCTTCGGCGGCCCGGTTCTCTACCGTCAGCTTCGCTTTGCGGCGGAACGGCATGACCCAGTAGCTGTTCATGCCTCCGGCCGGGTTGACGGCGATAGGGAGCGAATTCACGTTGCTGCGCTCGCACCAGCCGTTGCAGAAAAAATCGCCGAAAGGCACTTCGACCGACGGCTCTTCCTCTTCGTCCCAATACATGCGGATAATGAGATTCCGCCATTTGTCCGGGAAACACGTCATCCATATATGCTGAATGGCTCCCGGCCCATCGATTTCGGCCAGCGTGAACACGGTGCCCGGCGCGATTTTCACCGATGGCGACACTTTCCAGCCGACGCCGAGATCGCGCGCGCATGCCGCCCCCGTCCCGTCGGCCGCCATCCCTGCCTGACCCTTTTCCCCGCTGAAATTTTCTGCGCTGATCGATCTCGTCTTTGCTGCGGATAGCCTTACGAGCGAGCCTAACCCCATGTCCAAACCATGAAAAGCGGTCATAATCGATTGCCTCCTCGTTTGAGTTCATACATCATTTATCATGTAAACGATTACACATGGTGCTGATTGTATTGTAATATGGCCCTCCTCGGCTCGTCAAGAACGAAGCTTCGTCATGTAACGCGCCGAAAGGAGGGCCGACGGAATCATCGGGCGCCGCTCACGTTACAAGCTCTGGATGATGGGCCTTCATGCGCAAATAGCTTTCAGCCGCGGCTCCGTTCCCCCAATCGAAAATCGTAAACTCGCCTATGCCGAGGCCGTTATCGTTCGTTTCCCCGCCATGGCCGTAGTTTTCCATCATAAACCCGTAATCCGGCTCGTTAAAGAAAGGATATACTTTTTCCCACTGCTCCTTCGTCTTTGGATTCTCGGGACAGTACATCATAACGAACGAGCACTTCAAGGCGGCCAGTCCCCGTTCGATATACTCTTGCCGCTGCAGCTCTTTGCCGTACTTCACGATCAGCTCGGCGAACAGGCTTTGGCGCGCATCGTTCCATTCCCCGTCGCAGTTCATGACCCCGAACCCGCCTAAGGCATCGACGTGAATATAAGGAGGCTGCCAGGACGCTTGCGACATCAGCATTTCATCGAGGCATCTTTCGCCGAGCCGCAAATACCGCGACTCGCCGCTTCGTTTGTAGCATTCCAGGAACGCTTCGGCGGTCCAGAACATCGAGAAATTGCACTGCTTGTACATGTTGTTGCGGGTAAACTTGCGGCCGACGTACTCTTGATTCCCGTAGGTGCAGCACGACCAGTACGTTTCGAAATCTTCCCAGCGGCCGGCCGGCACGACTTCCCGGGCCAGTACGTCCATCGCTCTTACTGCCGAAGCGGCGTACCGCTTCTCGCCCGTAAGCTCGGCAAGCTTGAGCAGCATCGTCGCGGATAGGGCCGTTTCCGGCGAATCATGCAAAATCTCGAGCGGCCGCAGCGTGTCGTAGTCGAGCCAAGCAGGGAAATACCCTTTCTCGTCCTGAAGCTTGATGAGCGCATCGGCATAGCGGACCGCATAATCGAGCAGCCGCGGGTCCCTGTCCAATTCCTCGTACCACCTAAGCATCAATAGTGCTGTCCAGCTCATATCTACGATATGGTAAGGGGCGCCTCGCACCGATTGCCACGTCTTGACCGGGTTCCGGTTCGAATTGCCCCAGAACGCCGTTTCCCAGCCTTTGGAGCGGTTCACCGTTTTGCCGTCTATGACGACCTGCTCCATTTCCGTCGCGATGACGGCAGGGAACATCCCATCCCGCTGCGGTGCGGATAACGCCAATTCTTTCGTCATGTTGGCGCGTCCGATCATATCGGGATCGTTCGTTTCCAGCCCGTAGCGGTAAATCCCGTGTGCGGAGCGCAGGGAGCTGAACCATGCCTGATTCCAGACGGAGCGGAACTCCCTCTCGCTCACGACACCGGGATAGTTCGGGCTTTGCGTCCCATTGACGATAAATGCAGCCGCGCCTACGGTTTGGCCGCTAAGCTCAAACTGCTGCCAAACCGCCTCTTTCCAAGTATCGAACGCCCATCGGTACGTATGCCGAACGAAACGTTCAAGCGGCACGTCTAGAGGCGCTCCCGCCCGGAATAGCGGCGCCCCCCACCTGTCCCACAAAAAGCTCAAAACAGGCCGCCACGGATTGGCGAGAGCTTCGGGGTCGTCTTCGTAGGTCATCAAATAGAAGCCTGCCTGAACTTCGCCCCGCGGGTAAGCCGCGCCCCCTTTTCTAACATACAGGACATGCTCCCTTACTTCGTATTCGCTCATTCCGAGCTTGAGCAAGTTGCGCGAAGCGTCGTTGTCCAAGTACCACCTGACTCTCGTTCCTTGCGACATCATATCCAGATCCGGGATCACAATAAGCAGCTTCCGGTCATTTTGCGCGATAAGCGCCGGCGAGCGAAAGCTGTGCTGGTCGATAATATGTTCGTCCGTCGGCGTCAAATGAGGGGCCCAATGGAACGTCGGGGCGAAGGCCGGTTCGATCTGCAGCTGCCAATCGTCCTGCCGCACCTCTTCGCTCAAACGGAACGTAACGCTCATTTTCCGCAAATGCGGAGCCAATCTCGTCTGGGTGATCTCGGGCCGAAAAGAAGCGATTTCATCGCACGTGATGGCTTTCACGATGCGCTCCAGCTCATCGTCAAGCGCGAACTTGCAGTTTCCCATCTTCGTTCCCCCTCGCGGTTGGATTGCTTTCATTTTCCTATGGCTATCCCTTAATTCCCGAGCTTACGATGGACTGTACATAATACTTCTGCAAAACCAAAAACAGAATGATGATCGGAACGGAGCAGACCGTATCCGCAGCCAAAATTTGTCCCCACTCGGTATTTTGCAAATTGGAGAACGTGGCGATCGCCACTTGCAGCATCTGCTTCGTCTCGTCGTTAATGACGACAAGCGGCCACAAGTACGAATCCCACTGGCCGAGAAACGTAATTAATCCGAGCGTGATCATCGCCGGCACGGACGAAGGAATCGCGATCCGGCTGTAAATGCCGAACCACGACGCCCCGTCGATTCTGCCCGCCTCAAGCAGCTCCCTCGGGATTTCCGCGAAAAACTGAATCAGCATAAATACGCTGAACACCGATATGACCGATGGCACGATAAGAGCCGTGTAAGAATCCACCCAGCCCAATTGATGAACGAGCAAGTAGGTCGGAACCATCGTCACTTCTCCGGGAATGACCAGCGCGGACATAAACAGGGGCAATATGATTTTGCGAAACCGAAATTGCAGCTTGGCAAACGAGAAGGCCGCCATGGAATTAAACCAGAGCGAAAGCGCGGTAACTGTCACGGCGACAAGCAGCGTGTTTTTGATATATAGCCCTAGCGGCTTGCTCGTTTGCACGAATATCGCCGCGTAATTTTGCAGCGTCCACTTCACAGGCACAAATAGATGCCACTCTAACGATATATACTGGAACAATTCTTGCCGCGGACGCAAAGAGCCCATCGCCATCCACAATATCGGCAATACGGAGATGGCCGCGATGGCGAACATCAGCACCCATTGCCTGCTAGCAGGAACCATTTCATCAGGCAGTCACTCCTCAATACTCGACATCCGTTTTGAACAAACGAAGCTGAATCAGCGATATGATCAGCACGATCACGAACAAAATGAAGGCGGCCGCGGTCGCATAGCCCATGTCCATTTGCTGAAACGCCGTTTTGTAAATGAAATAAACCGCTGTCGTCGTGGAATTCGCAGGTCCGCCCCCGGTCAAAATAAAAACCGGTCCCGATATTTTGATCGCGTCCATTGTCGTAATGACGACGACGAACGTCATCGTTCTTCTTAGCAGCGGCAGCGTGATTTTGAAAAATTTTTGCAGTGCCGTCGCCCCATCCACTTCGGCGGCTTCGTACAAGCTGCGCGGAATATTGTTGAGGCCTGCAATGAACACAATCATGAAAAATCCGGCCGCTTTCCACATCCCCAGCAGCATAATGCCGTACATGGCCGCGTGCGAATCGGAGAGGAACGCTACGGGAGGCAGGCCGAATATTTTGAGCACGCTGTTGAGCAGGCCGAAATCTTTATTGTACACCAGTTTAAATAACGTAGAAGCGACGCCCATCGAGATCACGACAGGCAAGAAGTACGTCGTTCGGAAGAAACCCGATATTTTGGAGCTTCGGTGCACGAGCAAAGCCATGGACAAGGCCAGCGCGGTTTGCACGGGAATGACGATTACGGCAAAATGCAAAGAATGCAGAAGGCTGCGCAAAAATTCGGGATCCTTCAGCAAATTGACATAATTCGTCAACCCTACGAACGAGGAGTTCGTACTAATGAGGTTGTAGTCTTCAAAGCTCGTCATGAAGGCCTTGACCATAGGGTAAAAAGTAAATAAGAGCAAACTGATGATGGCCGGAGCGATGAACAAAGCAGCAGCCCTCTCCTCTTGCTTATGGTATGCAGAGGTTATTTTCAAACGGATCACCCCTTTTCGGTAAAAGAGAGAGCGGCGCTGTTCCGCTCTCCCTTTCGGCAACATCATCATTCCGGTCATTTTTTCACTTTCTGCAGCGCTTTCTCGATATTGCCCATGGCATCAGCAACGGCATCGTCGACATTGCGGTTCGCCACGCCAAGATCGGCAAACAGCTTGGAAACCGCCGTAGTGACGGCAGGGTACGCCGGCGTAACCGGCCGCGGCTTCGCAAATTTCGAAGATTGCTCGACGAAGATGTTCATCGGATACTGGTTCAGCTCGGGGAACGCTTTGGCGGTAGAGATGCGGGCCGGCAAATTTTTCGTTTCCTGATACCACACTTTAGCGCCTTCGACTCCCGTCACCCAATTCACAAACGCCCAAGCCTCTTTCGGATGCTTGGAAGCTTTCGTAATCGCCATGTTCCAGCTGCCGTTCGGCGTTACTTGCTTCTCGCCTTTCCACAAAGGAGCAATGTCGTAGTCGACGCCGAGCTTGAATTCCGGGTGGGCGGACGCGATGCCGGCGATCGCCCACGGACCGTTGACGGTAATGCCTACTTTCCCCGTCTCGAACGCTTCCGGCGGCAGCTCTTTGGCCGCTACTTTGTATTCGTTGTACAGCGACGAGAAAAATTTGAGCGCTTTCTTCGTCTCGGGCGAGTCCAGGTAGCCCTTGGCCGTGCTCGCGTCGGGGCTCAGAACGTCGCCGCCCGCCTGCCATATAAACGGCAGCTTGACGAATGTGGAGCCCTCGCCTTCTCCCAAGCCCCATGCAGGATCGATGCCGTACACTCCTTTTTCCGGCTTGTTGATTTTTTTTGGCGGCATCCAGCACCTGGTCCCAAGTCCACGGGCTGTTCGGATCTTTCGAAGGAGGCGTAATGCCGTTCTGTTCAAACAACTTCTTGTTGTAGAAAATGCCGATGCTCGCATCGTTGAGCGGAGCCGCGTAAATTTTCCCTTGATACGTCAAGCTCTTCAGCACGGGCGGAGCGATATCGTCGACATTCCCGTCTACTTTCATATACTCGTCCAGCGGGATCACCGCATTCTGATACGCATAGGACGCAAGCGTCGGTCCGTCAAGGCCCATAATGTCCGGCGGGTTGCCGGCGGCAAGAGCGGTGCGGATCTTCGTTTCGTAATCCGCTCCCGGAATGACTTCCAGCTTTACTTTAATGTTCGGATACTTTTGCTGAAACGAATCGATCAGCTTTTTGGCCGCATTCACTTCCGGAGCGTAATCGTGGCGCCAATAGGTGAGCTCCACAACGTCGCCTCCCGACGACTTCTTGGCGTCCTTGGAAGAGACTTCCTTCGCCCCGGAACCTGCAGACGAACACCCGGAAATCGTTCCTCCGAGCATAAGCCCGGCAACTGCTACCGCTATCGATTTTTTCATGTGCGACAACGCTTTCCCCCGCCTTTTCCTTTAAAATTGGTTTACGGTCCAAACGTAACATAGCAAAAACCTTAAAGGAATGCGGCTTTTTTCGATGTTCGCATGCAACATTTTTGGGTCCGCATCAGCCGGATTTATCGGAGTTGCGGTAGGCGTTCGGGCTTACGCCATGGACGCTTTTGAACACGTGGCTGAAGTAGCTGGCATTCGAGAAGCCGGTCATATGGGCGATATCGGTCAGATTAAAGCCGCTTTGCTGCAGCAAATGGCGCGCATGCTCCATTCTGACGTTCAGGATATAGTCGCTGAAAGTAACCCCGGTCTGCTTTTTGAATAAATCGGACAAATAAGCGATATTGTAGTGAAATTGGCCCGCGATTGAAGTGAGGCTTACTTCTTCCGCATAATGCGTCTGAATATACTTCTGGATGGCCGCTACCGCCTCCTGGCCGCCTTTGCTTTTCTCTTCCTTCAGGCAGGCGCTGATGTGCAGCGCAACTGCTGTTATTTGATCCACAATCTTGGTCCTGGACTCGTAGTCCCACGCGGCGTTTGTGCATTTCCAAATTTTCGTTACGATATCCGCGTCTTGAATTTCGTGCTGCTTTGCGACCGAATCGAGAAATAAACAAAGACGAATGACGTCGAAGGAATACGATTGTATCGTTGCATGTTTGTCGGCACGAAACATTTGGTCAATCAAGTGCAGAAGTTGTTCCTCGTTGACGTGCTCTAAAGCCGACTCCAGCTGTTTGTGCGTCATATCGAACGAGTGATGATCCGCAGCATCCAGTCCGAGATGAACGACTTGAGACGAGATATCCATACTGCTTCGCGTCCATGCCAGCAAACCGGATTCGAAGCCGGCCCTCCACTGTTCCAAGCCGAATACGGGAACGCCCACGCCGATCGCCGCCTCGACGTTCAGAACGTCGTTGACATGCCGTCTGATGTCCTCGGCAAAATCCCGGGCCGTTTCAAGACGGCCGTCCAAGCGAATGATGAAGTGCATCATATTCGGCCAGTTGTGGGCATGGAAAGCAATAACATACTCAGAATATCGCGAGGCAATCTCGCGGGTGAGCAGCTGAAACGCCAACCTTAGCAGCTCCGGCCGCGAGGCGTCCCGCTCGAGCCGATGCGGCGGCACGCGCATTTCCACCGTTGCAAATTGGACCTCGGCATTGCCGGCGAGCCAGTCTTGAAGCCCCGGCAGCGGAGGAAATTTGGCCGCTTCATGCAAATCCCCGTCCTTTTGCAAAAACGCCGCCAGCTCGCGTTCCTGCTCCGCATCGAGTTCTTTCTTGATTTTGATTAATGCGGATTGCAAATCGCCGGCTAAGATCGGCTTTAACAAATAGTCTTTGGCGCCGCAGCGAAGCGCGGTTTGGATGTAAGGAAAGTCGTCGTAGCCGGAGAAAACGATCGTTTTGACGGAAGGAAATTGCACGCTGCACTGCTTCAGCAGCTCCAAACCGTCCATCACCGGCATTCTGATATCGGATATGATAACGTTCGCCGTATGCTGCTCGAGGACGGAGAGCGCTTGCTTCCCGTTCGCCGCCTCGCTGCAAATTTCGAATCCGAGCTTGGGCCAATCCAGCTTGAGGCGCAGCCCGGTCCTGATTTCCGCCACATCGTCTACAATCATGACCTTATCATCCGGCTTCCCTCCATTCAGCGGCAGCAGCAAAACGATTTCCGTGCCTTCGCGCAAGCGCGAGCGAATCGCCAGCTTGAACCGTTCGCCATAGTACACGCGGCAGCGGGCGATGACGTTTTTGAGGCCGATCCCTTTCTCGCCGCTATCCAGCACATCCCGCACAAAGTTCGCCTCCAACGTTAAAGCCAGGTTGCGGATCGTGTCTTCGCTCATACCGATTCCGTTATCTTTGATTTTGATTTCCAATCCTTCAGGCACATGCTGAAAAGCGACGGTTATCGCGGCAACCTCGATCGCATCGAGCGAATATTTGACCGCATTTTCGATCAACGGCTGGAGCAGCAGCTTCGGAATGTGGCAATCTTTCGTGGCGGGATCCTCGATAATGTCGAAATGGACGCGCTCGCCGTAGCATGCGGATAAAATGGAAGTGTAGGCCCGGATATACGCGATTTCCTCCTCGAGCCTGATCAAATCCGAGTCGGCTTTCAAAGTGAGTCGCAGCATGCGGCCGAGCGCTTCGATGACCTGCTGGATGTCGCCGTTTCGTCCTTGTGCCGCCAAAGAATGGATGACTTCGAGGGTATTGTTCAGGAAGTGCGGGTTGATCTGCAGCAGCAGAGCTTTATATTCCGCGTGCCGGCGCCGCAAATTCGATTCGAATTCCGTTTCGATGTACGTTTGAAGACGCTTGATCATCGTCGAAAAGTGGCTGACGAGCTTGCCGGTTTCGTTCTGCTTCGTCTTGACGCCGACAATGATGGCATTCGCTTTGATAAAGTTTCCCCGCTCCACAAAGCCCATCGAGCGAACGACCTGGGAGAGCGGTCTGGCGATGCCGCCCGAGAACCAGAACGCCAGACAGACCGTGACTCCCAGCAGGATCATGACGGCCCAAATGACGTTTTCCCGCAAAACGGTAATTTTTCGGTACAATTCGTCCTCGGAAACTTCGCCGATCATGAGCCACCCTGTGGGGCTAAGCCGGCGAACGAAATACAAATGATGGTTTTCGAGGTCGCGTATCGGCTGCGTCCCGGGCGCGTTTTCCAGGTCCAATTGTTTGATTTGCTTCGCCACGGAGTCCGATAGCGCGATGTTGTCTTGCTGCAGAACCGAGTCCCCGTTCGCATCGACCAAATAAAACTTCCCCGTTTGGCCGAGCTTTAATTTATCCAAAGGCTGCTGGAAGAGGGACGTTCTGATGTTGATTTTAATGAATCCTTCCGTCGTCAAATTGTTCAGATCGCTCAATGGGTACAGAAAGCTGTTGACGCTCTCCTTCTTCAAATAATCGACGTTTTGCCGCGGATCGAAATGCGCCGACGTCCACCGCATCCCTTGCTCGGCGTAGTTTCGGTACCAGGGGGTTTGATCGTAGTTCGATCCTCCAAAATTCCAGATGTCCCAATTTTTATAAAATATATTGATCGATAAAATCGAGGAATTGTTGCTTTGAAAGGCGGTCAAATATTTTTTCATTTGAAAATGCTGCTGGAGGTAATCCCCGTTGGAAAAATCGTTATTTTCCATGCGCATGCTGAGCCACTTCTGCGTTACGCTGCTGCCAAGAATCTGGTTTGCCGCATCCATAATTTGCGACGTGATTCGATTGACGGAATCGGCATACTGATCCATCGTTTGCACGGTGGACGTTTCGATCGATTCCCGAATCACCCCCGCGGATTTGGTCCAAAACAGATACGCCAGGCTCACGGACGGGATAATCAAAAGGCATGCAAACATAATGGCAAGCTGGGAGCGAATCGAATAAAACATCTGGTCCTCCTGGCAGCGGCAGCTCATATCGGAGCTCCGTTGTGTGTAAACGATTACATACCTGCTTGAGAGTATTGTAGTACGCTCTTTCGCAGTCCGTCAACAATGAAAATCGCATGCACAACTATGAGACTTAAAGCATAATTTTGCCGCAATGGCAATGCAATGCTTCCATTCACAATAAAAACCGGGAGCCGCAACCGCAACTCCCGTTTCATTCGTTCAACTCGTACCTAATAATTTAGCATTGGGGAAGGTTCATGTTAAACTCATTCTTCTTCCTCTAATAGTTGGTTCAAACGCAACATATTCGAACTCCAAAACTTGCTGTAGAAAGCCACCCAATCTTGAATTTCTCTGAGCGGAGAGGCGTTTAACCTGAATCGCGTTTCTCTGCCGACTTTACGGTCAAGTACCAGCCCGGCTTCTTTCAGGATTGTCAAATGCTTGGATACCGCTGTCCGGCCCATTTGAAAGTGTGCCGATAATTCATGAAGCGGTATCTCCTCTGCCTCTGCTAACAATTGAATCAGTCGGCGCCTAGTTGGATCTGCAATCGCGTCAAACACATCCCGCAACTGGTTGTTCTCGCTCACAACACCCTCCCCTACGGCTGGTCAGCATGTGTTAAATACTAATCATCCAACCCCTTTCCATCAAGAATATGCGGCAAATATTTTTCAACCCTTGACTCTCGGGTTTTGGATTGTTTAGGTTGGGAAAAATAGAGAATGTACGCTCTTTGCCGTCCCGGCGTCAATGCTTCAAATGCGGTTTTCAAGTCCGGGATTTCAACGAATTTATTTTGTAATTCTTCAGGAATTACATAGTCCGTATTCTTTTTTAAACTCCACTTGCAAACCGGCTTTTTCAACTTCAATGGCTTCGTCGATATAAGCTTTCAAGATAAGCTGCATCTCATCGATTTGTTGAACGTTGGTGAACCGAATCTGGCGCGCCGCCTGCACATTCTCTGTTTGTTGGACCAGGATACCATGGGGATCTTTTAACAAGGCGCCTTTGTGAAACAAAAGCGCACAGTAATCTTTAAATCCATGTATTAAAACGATGTTTTTATTCTGAAACGTGTAACAAGGATGCATCCACTTAAAATCTTCGGTCAGTTCACAGTCAAGAACGATATCTCTCAACATCTCAAATTCTTCCTTCCACTTTTTAGCCTTTCTAAAAAATGGATCAATCGCAGGATTTCTTTCACCTTTTGTCATCGAGGAACGCCCCTTTTCAATTTGTCTATCCGCAGGCAGCGAGGAATGGTCAACCTCAATTATATCAAAAATCTTCCCTTGATCGACTGCTCCGCACGGCTGACCATAAAGTCAAAAGCCGCCCCCTGTCAAGATAAGGGACGGCATGTTTCAGCTGTTATTTGTTTTTGTTGGCGTAAGGATTATAATGGCTCGCGGTGTTGCCGAGCCCGTCGATTTTGTCCAGCTTCAGGCCGGGATCGATCTTTTCGTTCGCGTCGCAACCGAGCAAATACTGGCCTTGCTGCAGCAAGGAACGCCGCACCTCGGACACGTCCACTTCCCGCGTCGACTTCCCTTTGCTGACCGCGATCGCCGCCGCCGTACCGGCCCCTTGGCCGATGCCCATCGCCGTCGCCATCACCCGCACGGAGCCGAACGCCGCATGCGTTGCAGAGTTGCAGCGTCCGGCGACGAGCAAGTTATCGACGCCTTGCGGCAGCAAGCTGCGGTACGGGATTTCGTAGACGGCTTTACCCGAGCCCGTGAACACTTGCTGCTCCCCTTCGGGCGGGTGAATGTCGATCGCGAACGTGCCGCACGCAATGCCGTCGGGAAAAGCGCGGCTCGACAGCACATCGTGCTCGGTCATCGTATAATCGCCGACGATGTGCCGCGTTTCCCGGATTCCGACTTGAACGCCGGTATCCAATATATACGACCGCTCGAAAAGGAGGCGCTGCTGAAAGCGCTCCAGGCCCAAATCAATCCGCATTTTCTGTACAATACGCTCGACGCTATCAACTGGATGGCTATTCGCCGCAAAGCGGACGACATCAGTTATATGATCGAATCGTTGTCGAAATATTTCCGCTTCAGTTTGAAAAACGGCAAAGATATCGTCTCTTTGGAAGACGAGCTCAGCCTGGTCGAAACGTACTTGAACATTCAAAAAATCCGTTTCGGCGACGAATTCGCCTTCACGATCCGGGCGGACGAAGCGGCAAAATCGCTCCTGCTGCCGAAGCTGACGCTGCAGCCGATCGTCGAGAACGCGCTGCTGCACGGCATACGCAATTTGAGGGATAGAAAGGGCTTGCTTGAAATTGAGGCGGCGCCGGAGCAAGAGCACACGCTGTTGATTCGAGTAACGGACAATGGGATCGGTATGGAGGAGCAGGCGGTCAAGCATATGCTGCAGCAAGATCCCGCGCAAGGGGGCGCTCCGGGGCGCAGAGGGTACGGCCTCTTTAACGTCCAAGAGAGAGTACGCCTTTATGCCGGAGCAAACAGCGGCATAACGGTGACATCCGTTGTAGGGAGAGGTACGACCATAGAAGTGCGAATTCAGCTCAGTCAAAACTAAATATAACATATAAGTGACATTATATTCCCTCGACCTCGTCGTTGTGTTAGAATTAATAACATTAAACTGACGAAATGGTGAGGTGAACGTTCATGATTGTCGGTCTTCGCGTCGTCAAAACCGTTATCTCCATCGGGATCAGCATTGCGGTCGCGCGGTGGCTCCATCTCGAACCGGCCCATTTTGCCGGAATCGTCTCCATGCTGGCGGTTCAGCCGTCCGTTTACCGTTCGCTTCGCCACAGTTTGTCGCACATGGCCAGCGCCTTGCTCGCTTCGGTAGCCGGCATCGTCGCCGCTCACATTTTTGGCAGCGGCGTGCTTGTGTTCGTTATCGTCACGCTGCTCGTCATGGCCGTGCATGTGCGGTTAAACCGCACGACGTCATTAACCGTTGCCGTTATCGTCGCCATCAACACGATAGGAACGTCCGACAAACTGAGCGGCGGCACCGCGGCATATTACCAGCTGCTGCTCGTATGGATCGGGATGACCGTAGGCACGGTCGTCAATGCGATTATCAAGCCGGTGCATCGGGAACGCGAGGAGGTGCTCCTCGCCAAGTCGGAAGGCATGCTGCGCGCGCTGCTGTATTATATTCAGCTCGATTTGCAAGCCGGGCGGATGACTCCGTACAAACCGGACATGCGGACGCAAATTGAAGAAGTGCGGACGTACATCGAGAAAGGAAAGCGCATATCGAAGCTGATCCGGGAAGATTTGTGGCTGAGCCGCAGCAAAGATCCCGGCGCTGGGGAGCTTTTTCTCGTTTACGAAACGATGGTCGAGCGTATTCGGGATCTCGTCAAGGCGCTGCAAAAAGCCGACTTGACCGGCCCCGAACGCCTTCGCCTGATCCGGGCCATCGGCATCGTCGCCGGCGGACAAGAACGCCTGATGAAGAGCGGCAAGCGGATCCCGCTCGCCGCTTGTCTCGGCCGCATCGCTACCTCCAGCATCCCGTCGGGGACCGGTTCGGATGAAATGGACCGTCTCTTCCCGTACTACAAAGCATACGAAGCGCTTGCCGACTATATCCGTGAGCTTGAAGCAAGCCGCAGCCTGACCGCCAACCGCCCCGGGCACCAAGCGGCAGCAGTTTCTCGGCGCCAATTGCTTTTGAGGCAACTGCAGCAGTCGATTTTGCCGAAGCGGCCCCTGTAGTTGCGCTTTGAGCACTTGCAGGGCTGTTTTTTGCCGGAAAGCAGCGTCGACTGCTTCTCCAATTGCTTTCCAGGCAACTGCAGCATTTGATTTTGCGGAAGCGGCCCCTGCAGTTGCTCTTTGAGCACTTGCAGAG
>NZ_JXAK01000081.1 GCF_000829455.1 Gordoniibacillus kamchatkensis | reverse complement strand
GTCACGGGCGCAGCCGTGACCGGCGTAGCCGCGCTGGAGCGAGGCTGGCGCGTCGAGCTGGGGCGCGGCGCCGAAGCTGCCGGCGCCTCCGCGCGCACGGTTGTGGCCGCGTGGGGCAGGCGGCGCGCGGCGCGGTGGCAGGTGTTGCCGAACCGAAGACAGGCCCCGCCTCCAAAGCTTATGTAGGCTTCAAATTTCATCTGGACGAGCCGAAAACGGCCGGTTTGGCGGCGGAGCCGGTCGTGGAGCTGTATTTTACGCCGCACGGCTATTTGGGCATCGCCCCGATCGAAGCGGGCCGCACGAACGTCGCCGGGCTGCTGACGCTGGAGGCGTTCCGCGGCGCCGGCGGCACCGTGCAAGCGGCGGCGCGCTTTGTCGCCGGCCGCCACGAAGCGTGCCGCCGCCGGCTCGAGGCCGGCACGCCGGTACCCGGCACAGCGTGCTCGGTCGCACCTGTCGCGGCTTCCCGCAAGCCGTCCCCGTGGGGCGCGCTGCCGCGCATCGGCGACGCGGCGGCGTTCATCCCGCCGCTTTGCGGCGACGGGATGGCGATGGCGCTCCGCTCGGCGCTCGTATGCGCCGAGCTTGCCGACGCCTTCCTTCGCGGCCGCTTGACGGCGGCCGAATGGGAGCGCCGCTACCGCGCCGAGCTGCAGCGCCAATTTGCTGCGCCCATGCGCTGGGGCCGGCTGCTGCAAAACGCCTTGCAGCAGCCGGCTCTGGCACCGCTCCTGGGCGGACTCGCCCGCCTCGCGCCATCCATCCCGCCCCGCCTCGTGGCGGCGACAAGGCTGCGCAGCTGAGCGGGGCTTTCTGAAACCGAGAGTGCGGCTTCACTCCCTTAAACGTAAAAAATGCCTATGTTTGTGTCGCAAAAGCCGGACACAAAAATAGGCTCATCATCCCGGATTTATAAAAATGGGAAAAGTTCGTTGGATTCATGGCGCCTCGGAAGGAACGCTCATTTTGAAGGAGCGGCGTCTTTTGGAATCAGCTTGGGCGGATATGCTCCAGGTCGAAGCCGGACCGATGTGGGCCGGCATTGCGGACGGCAGCGCCGACGCGATGGCAGCCGCATGGCTGCCGACAACGCATAAGGATTACGCCGACAAATACAAAGGGAAATTCGAGGATTTGGGCGCGAATCTCAAAGGGACGAAGCTCGGTCTCGTTGTTCCGGCATATATGAATAACAGTTCGATCGAAGATTTAAAGATGAAATAATCGTTCATCGTGTCGCCATGACCGCCTCTCACGCGATGGGGCGGTCATGGTGAAATCTCCTTTTGGAACACCTGCTGCGACTTTACGGTTTTGTAGCCGATCCGGGCATAAAATTGGGGGGCATCCAGCCTCGCTGCGTTCGTTCGCACTCTGATGCTGCCGAACCCCGCCGTCCGTGCCCATTCTTCGCATTTGTTCACCAGCTGCTTGCCGATGCCCTGTCCCCGGCAGTCGCTGTCAACGACGAGCCCGCCAATTTCGGCGAAAGGCGCGGATTCGATCAAATGGCGCCCGTGGGCATGAACCCAGCCGACAAGCTTGCCTTCCCGCTCCGCTACATACAGCGCGTTGCCGCCGTTTGCGAGTATGAAAGCCACTCTTTCCCGGACTTGGCCTGCTTCCGCCGGGTATCCCAACTGACTCGAAAGCCGGGCAATTTCCTCACTATCGTCCGCCAGAGCTGTTCGATAAACGATCTCCATCCTCCACCTCTTTCCGCCATAGTCCGTTTCCACGATATCCGATTTTGCCGCATCCGTAAAGCCGCAGATTATGATACGATAGATGGCGGACAATTTTCCAAGAAGACGAGGAAGCCGTTCATCGTGAGCGGTATCAAATCAAAAAGGGCAGGAGTGGTGGGCATATGGACAGCGCCAAACAACCGTTGGCAGCGCTCAAAGCTGCATTTTCCCAAATGGAAGTCGTCGATTTGACCGTTACTTTGGAGAAAGGCATCCCGCGGTGGCCGTCGCATCCGCATCTGGTTATCGATCAGACCGTCACTCACGAGCACGACGGCTACTATTGCCAAAGCGTATCGTTCGCGGAGCATACCGGGACGCATATGGACGCTCCTTATCACGCTCATCGCGAGCTGCCGCATCTTACCTTGGAAAGCGTTGCGCCGGACGCGCTGATCGGCATGTGCACGAGCATAGATTTATCCGGACGCGAATGGCTCCCGGGCGAGAGTGCCGAGCTTGACGATGTGGAGCGGGCGTTGGCGCGCACAGGGGCCGAGATCGACGAAGGCGATATCGTTCTGATCAATTTCGGCTGGTTGAAGCGGTTTTGGACAACGGGCCGCGATTGGCGTTACTATGCCGACAATCAGCCCGGCCTGACGAAAGAAGTTGCGGACTTCTTGCTGGAAAAGCGCGTTCGCGCGGTCGGCACGGATACGATCGCTGTGGGTACCCCGATAGCGGACGGAGTATCCGGTTACTGCCATTTTCACCAGCGCGTGTTGAAAAACGAAATTTATTTGATGGAATGCCTCGTCAATCTTGAGCTGCTGCCGGCCAAATGCTTCTTTATTGCGGCACCGCTGAAAATACATAACGGTTCCGGCTCTCCGGTCAGAGCGCTGGCCTACATACCGAAGGTGCGCCAATAACAGCGTAAACAGCAAAAAGACCGCTTCCAGGTCATGAGGTTGCCCGAGAAAGGCGGAGCGGAGGATGGGAATGCAGGCCTTGGAGCGAAGCGTGCGCCTTTGAACTCATTTTCCCACCATGTTTTCGAATTCGAGGGAACACAAGTTCAAGGAAGCCGGAGGCCCGCATTCTCAGGTCCGCAGCGCAGTCCCACTTTCACGGACCATCCGAAGACCGCAGCAGCGGTCTTTTTGTTTTATCCGGGCCTCTTTTGCGATTATAGGTATAAAGCCCTTTTATCAACATCCCTAATCAAACTTATAAAATCATTCTAATTGATTCCGATCGGTGAACTATGATATCTTCGATACAGTGAACATGTTATCATTCCGAATCCTATGCTGATCTCCATGCATGCTACGTGAGGTGGATATTGTTGGAACTCCTAGTAACGAACAGTCCCTTTAATCAGGAGCAAGTCGAACTGCTGAATCGCCTTCTGCCTACATTGTCGGAATCGCAAAGGAGCTGGCTCAGCGGGTATTTGACGGCGCTGCAGGGAACGCCGGCTGTGGCGGTGTCCGGCGCGCCGCTTGCCGTCAAGGCGGCTGCTGCACCGGCTCTTTCCAAAGAGGTGACGATACTTTTCGGCTCGCAGACCGGCAACTCGCAAGGGATCGCCAAGAAGCTTTCGAAAAAACTGGAAGAACGAGGCTTCCAGGTGACCGTGTCGTCGATGCGGGACTTTAAGCCGAACGGCCTCAAAAAAGTGCAAAACCTGCTCGTTGTCGTGAGCACTCACGGCGAAGGAGAGCCGCCGGACAACGCCGTAACGTTTTATGAGTTTCTGCACAGCAAGCGGGCGCCGCAGCTGGAGGAGCTGCGCTATTCCGTGCTTGCGCTCGGAGATACGTCTTACGAATTTTTTTGCCAGACGGGCAAAGATTTCGACAAGCGCCTGGAAGAGCTGGGCGGCAAGCGGCTTGCCCCGCGCGTCGACTGCGACGTAGATTTTGAAGAGCCGGCCGCGGAATGGATGAATCAAGTCGTCGCCGCCTTGGGCGAAGCGCCGGCAGCTCCCGCCGCAGCCGCAAGCGGCGTCGCCGCGGCGGTTGCCGGCGAGGCAGAGTCGGAATATTCGAGGTCGAATCCGTTCCAAGCCGAAGTTTTGGAAAATTTGAATTTGAACGGCCGCGGTTCGGAGCGGGAGACCCGTCATATCGAAATATCTCTGGAAGGCTCGGATTTGCAGTACGAACCCGGGGACAGCCTGGGCATTTACCCGGAAAACCACCCTCGCCTCGTGGACGAATTGATCGAAGCGATGGGCTGGAAAGCCGAGGAGCCGGTAACGGCAGGCAAAAACGGCCAGCTGCCGCTTCGGGAAGCGCTGCTGCGCCATTATGAGATTACCGTGCTGACGAAGCCGCTCATCGAGCAGGCGGCAAAGCTGACCGCAAGCAGCAAGCTGAAAGAGCTTCTCGAGGCAGGGCGCGAGCAAGAGCTTCGGGCCTATATAACCGGTCGGGATTTGCTCGATCTGGTGCAGGACTACTCGCTGAAAGGCTTGCCTGCCGCCGACTTCGTTTCGATTTTGCGGAAGCTGCCTGCCCGTCTGTACTCGATATCCAGTTCGCCGAAAGCGTCGCCGGGCGAAGTGCACGTGACGGTTCGCGCGGTGCGTTACCAAGCGCACGGCCGCGACCGGTACGGCGTCTGCTCCGTACATCTCGCGGAACGGGCGGAAGCTGGGGCAACGCTGCCGGTATTCATTCAGCATAACCCGAACTTCAAGCTTCCCGACAATCCGGATACGCCGGTCATTATGATCGGGCCCGGCACGGGCGTAGCTCCGTTCCGAGCATTTTTGGCTGAACGGGAAGAGACCGGCGCCGCGGGGAAAACGTGGCTGTTTTTCGGCGATCAGCGCTTCAGAACCGACTTCCTGTATCAGATCGAATGGCAGCGCTGGCTGAAAGACGGCGTTCTGTCCCGTATGGACGTCGCTTTCTCGCGCGATACGGATCAGAAAGTGTACGTGCAGCACCGGATGCTGGAGAAGAGCCGGGAGCTGTATGAATGGCTGCAGGAAGGCGCGGCGGTCTACGTCTGCGGCGACGAGAAAAAGATGGCGCACGACGTGCACGCGGCCTTGATCGCGATTCTCGAGCAAGAGGGCGGCCTGAGCAAAGAGGAAGCCGCGGCATATTTAACCGGCATGCAAGAGGACAAACGTTATCAGCGGGACGTATACTAAACCCCGGTCGCAAACATTGCGAGAGGAGAAAGCCATCATGTCAGATAATAATCTACTATCGCCGAATAGCGCGCCGCACAGCGATGTCGAAGATATAAAGCGGCGAAGCAATTACTTGCGGGGGACGTTGGCGGAGACGTTCCTGGATCCGCTCACCGGGTCTATCCCCGAAGACGACAACCGGCTTATGAAGTTCCACGGCAGCTATATGCAGGACGACAGGGATCTGAGGGGCGAGCGGCAAAAGCAAAAGCTCGAGCCTGCCTATCAATTCATGGTGCGCGTCCGCGCCGCCGGCGGCGTCGTGACGCCGAAGCAGTGGCTTACGATTGACGAAATCGCCCAGAAATACGCCGGCAACACGATTCGCCTGACGACCAGGCAGTCGTTCCAGTTGCACGGCATTCTCAAATGGAATATGAAGAAGCTGATCCGCGAAGTGAACGACGCTCTGCTCAGCACGCTGGCCGCTTGCGGCGACGTGAACCGGAACGTCATGTGCAACCCGAATCCGTACCAATCGGACGTTCACGCCGAGGTGTACGAGTGGGCGAGCAAGATCAGCCGCCACCTCGATCCACGGACGAGAGCGTATCACGAAATTTGGCTTGACGAAGAGAAAGTGCTGGACAGCCGGGATAGCGATACGGAGCAGGAGCCGATCTACGGGCCCGTTTATTTGCCGCGCAAGTTCAAGATCGGCATCGCCGTGCCTCCTTCCAACGACGTCGACGTGTTTTCCCAGGACCTCGGGTTCATCGCGATTGTCGAAGAAGGGAAGCTGCAAGGCTTCAACGTCACGGTCGGCGGCGGCATGGGGATGTCGCACGGCGATCCGAAGACGTATCCGCAAGTAGGTCAGGTGATCGGTTTCGTCACGCCGGAGCAAGTTATCGACTTGGCCGAGAAAACGGTCACGATCCAGCGCGACTACGGCGATCGTTCCGTACGGAAGCATGCGCGCTTCAAATATACGATCGACGACCGCGGCATCGACTGGTTCATGGACGAACTGGCTGCCCGTCTGGGTTGGAAGCTGGAGCCGGCGCGTCCGTATCATTTTGACCATAACGGCGATCGCTACGGCTGGGTGAAGGGCGCGGGCGGCAAATGGCATCTGACGCTGTTTATCCAGAACGGCCGCATCAGAGACGAAGATAACGTCCAGCTGCTGACAGGGCTGCGGGAGATCGCCAAAGTGCACACCGGGGATTTCCGGCTCACGCCGAACCAGAACCTGGTTATCGGCAGCGTCAGCTCCCAGCAGAAGAAAAAGATCGAGGAGCTCATCAAAAAATACGGGCTATCCGACGGAGCGTACAATTCCGCATTGCGGCGCAATTCCATGGCTTGCGTGGCCTTGCCTACGTGCGGGCTGGCGATGGCCGAATCGGAGCGTTACTTGCCGGCGCTGCTCGCCAAAATCGAGCCGATGCTCGAGGAGTTCGGCCTGCGGGACGAAGACATCGTCATCCGCATGACCGGCTGCCCGAACGGATGCGCCCGCCCGGCCTTGGCGGAGCTGGCGTTCATCGGCAAAGCGCCCGGCAAGTACAACATGTATTTGGGCGGCGGCTTCGCCGGCAACCGGCTGAACAAGCTGTATAGGGAAAACATCGGCGAAGCGGAAATTTTGGATGAGCTGAAGCCGATTCTCGCCCATTATGCGAACGAGCGGCGGGAAGGCGAGCATTTCGGCGATTTCGTCATCCGTGCCGGCTATGTGAAGGAAGTTCGTTCGGGGCAAGATTTTCACGCTTAAGTTTCCGGCCAATACGGCAAACAAAAACAACGCAGGCTGCTTCGGCGGCTTGCGTTGCTTTTTTTTCGGCCCAAAATCCCCGCTGCGGATTGGTTAAAGGGAAATCCTCCATGTAATTTTGATCCCGACTTGTTAAACAAGAACCTAACTGGAAAACTTCCCGTTACTATCGATCGATTTTGAAATCTGATCGATTTTAGCTGATTTTACGGGAGGTTTTCCGTTTAAATGGCTCGAAATCCCCTTTGCAGAGCAATTACCTCCATCAATTCCCGTTAGAATTCCAGCTGCATTGTAAATTAAAATGGACAATTTGCTCAAAATCATACATTGAACCCTAATTATGGACTTAGAGATGACCAGTTTTGTCATATAATGAAGTTGTTTGAGCTTTGCATTTTTTGCGGGGGTGAGTCTAATTGAATAAGACGGCACTTCTGACGGGAGCGTCAGGTGGAATCGGATTCGAATTAGCCAAAATTTTTGCGCTGTATGGACATGATCTCGTTCTCGTGGCAAGGAGAGGGCATAGGCTGGAAGAGTGCGCCGACTACCTGCAAAAAAGCAATCAAGGAATAAAGGTGAGCATCATTTGTGCGGACCTTTCAGTGCCGGGTCAAGAGAGTGAAGTTTATCGGCGGGTAAAAGAGGAAGGGCGCCACATCGACATTTTGGTTAATAATGCCGGGACCGGAACGTATGGAACGTTCCATGAACATGATCTTTCGAAGGCGCAGGGCATCATAAATCTGAATATTGGGGCACTTACGTCGCTGACCAGGCTATTTATGCAAGACATGGTGAACAGAGGGAACGGGAGGATTCTGAATGTGGCCTCTTTGGCGGCCTTTCAGCCGGTCCCATTTATGGCCGTTTATGCGGCCAGCAAAGCGTATGTATTATCATTCTCGGAGGCCATTGCGAGCGAGTTGAAGGGGACGGGGGTACAAGTATCGGTGCTTTGCCCTGGTTTCACCAAGTCTTCGTTAACCGAACAGCTGGGAAGGGAATCGGGAGCCAGGGTATTTCGCCACAATATGATGGACGCGGAGTACGTCGCCTTGGAGGGCTACAAGGGGCTAATGAAGGGCAAGTCGATCATCATTCCGGGTTTTTCCAATAAGCTTTTGCAGCTATCGGGCAGGTTGGCGCCGCGAAAATGGATCACCGCTTTTTCCAAGATGCTGGTGGAACGGAAGTAGCAGATAGCCGCTGACAAGCTGCGAGACAACGACTGGCAGCCTTTTTGCACTAACAGAGACAATAGCGCAACAAATAACACGGGTGCAGGCGCTGCGGAGAAATAAAAATTAACTGTCGGAAGTCAAAAACAATGACCCATCAGAAGTCGCGAAAATCGCGGCTTTTTTCATGTTTGGGTGCTCTCGTCAGAGGCCTTGTTACAGGCAAAGAAACGTGTAGAGGATAATAACTTACGATGATCGAATAAATCTGAAACTGAAAGCAACTTCCCATCGAGACGTGAGAGAGCAGGAGTATGGAGTATAGGATAAAAAATTTTTTAAATTGGCTTTCCGGACCTCAGATCATTAGCGCTTCATGCATCATTACATAGGGAGGGGAATAAACGATGGAAGGAGCGTTAGCGGACAACAGCCTGATTGAACGGGCACGTGCGGGCGACCAGGATGCGTTCGGCGAGCTTGTGCGCAGGCACCGGGCTAAAGCGTTCGATTGGGCGCGAAGCTTTGCTCGAGATCCGCATTTGGCGGAGGACATCGTACAGGAGGCGCTTTTGCGGGCGTTCATGCATCTCGGCACACTGGCCGACATGGACCGTTTCTTGCCTTGGCTGCACAGAATCGTTCGCAACGAGGCGTTAATGAAGCTTCGGAAGGGCGAGAACTCCGGCCGGGAGCGCACATTTACCGGAATCGCGTCAGGTCGTGAAGCGATCGGCGTCGACTGGGGGGATTTGGACAGCATTTTGCACTACATGGCAGGCAAAATGGAACGGATTGATGACGGCGATCCGGCAGTTCGATTGGCGCAAAATGAGTTTCTAGATACCATTCGCCATTTGCTCCGATGTCTTACGCCGAAGGAGCGCGCCGTTTTCGAAGCTCATTTTTTCCGGCAGCTGTCACCATCCGAAATCGCCCGTTTATTCCACACGACTACGGACAATGTTTATCAATCGTTGAGCCGAGCCCGTCATAAAGTCCGGGAGGAGCGCATGCGCATTCGGCTTCAGGATTATATCCGTGAACGGAAGGATGCCAATACGCTGGAAAAAGCGGTGTTGTCACTCAAAAAGGGGCCGGGATCCGGAGAGTGGAAGCGCTGCAAAACATCGTTTGCCGGCGCTGTATATGCAGTTCTGCCGTATTCGGGACGCGATTGTCAATATTCCTTGTCGGATGTGATGGGGCTCACGGCGCAAGCGTTCCGGTTAACGGTAGAGGAAGAAAACATCGATGCGACAGGCCCGACCATGTATTTCTGGGAGTCGAAGTTTCACGACGGGCTTATCAATTTGGGGCTCGAGAGCGAACACGCCGGCGATGGCGGCGCACCCCCGACTCCGTTCATGCTGAACAAGGGCGTTTCCCATATCCGGCGTTCCATCGGAAAAGGCATGCCGGTAGTTGCCTGGGATTTGGCGGCACCGGAGTTTGGCATCATTTACGGCTATGACGATCCTGAGCAGCTGTTATATGCAGAAGACGCGCGGGGAAAGAAGCAGATTCCTTACGACGGGCTCGGCCGCGGCATGTCCGGAGGATTGTTCGTCATGTCCGTTACGGGAGAGAAGCGGATCGACGAATGGGAGGCGGTTCGGGGCGCTTTGGACATGGCTATCCGGCACGCGTACGGAGAGTTGACGTTTGTCGGGTACGTTTGCGGATTAGAAGCCTATGACTGCTGGAAGGAAGCATTCCTCAAGCATCGGGTCGACCCGATCGGAAACGCATATACGTTGGATATTGTTGCTGATGCGAGAGCTTATGCAGCGGACTTCCTTAACGGCTTGGCCATTAAGCTGGAGGATGCCGGGCGCGGAGATTCCGCCTTCCTTGCCGCAGATGCGGCAAGACATTATGGAGAAGCGGCCGTGGCCCTAAAGGAATTATCTTTGCTGTTCCCGTTCCCGTCGGGGGGAGCGCCGAATGAACCGGAGACTGCCGAAACTGCAGTAGAATTGATCGGCCGCGCACAATCCGCAGAAGGGGCCGGGGTCCGTTTGCTCGAGCGATTAAGCCGAAGCATTCGTCTGCTTGTGAAGCAAGAATAAATGGAGGTTATGAAAATGGAGACGCAAACGGCAAAAATCATCGAAGGATATATATATAACGGCGCAAGGAGCAATTT
This sequence comes from Gordoniibacillus kamchatkensis, assembly GCF_000829455.1. Lineage (GTDB taxonomy): Bacteria > Bacillota > Bacilli > Paenibacillales > NBRC-103111 > Gordoniibacillus > Gordoniibacillus kamchatkensis. Next base: position 13,915 of record NZ_JXAK01000081.1, on the reverse strand, counting down.
GGCCAATATTAACGCTTATAGCGCAGCTTTGAAGCATTGGGGCAGCGTTCATCCGTATACCCCATGCAGATAGTACTGGAACACATCCACCCGCCCGTCATAATCGGGAGCATCGACCCAGAGCTGCCTGTCGAAGCGCCCGGGGCGAAGCAGCGCGGGATCGAGCACGTCCGGCAAGTTGGTCGCCGCTATCGTCAGCACCGCAGGCCGCTCCGCCTTTTTGCGCCGCAGCCCGAGGTTGCGAAGCAGCTTGGCGAACCAGGAGCCGTCGATGTTCGGCGGGTCCATCTGCAGCAGCAGCTCGTTGAGCAAGCCTGCACCGCCCATGCCGAACAGCCCGCCGCCGCCGCCGCCCGCCTGCCGGCTCATGCCGATGGCGTCGATCTCATCGATGAAAATGATGCACGCGCCGTACACTTTCGCCAGCTTCCGGGCTTTTCTGTAGAGGCGCATCACCTTCAAGTTGCCTACGCCGTAAAACATGTTTTGGAGCTGGGGGCCGAAGCGTAAGCGAAAGGCACCTGCGCTTCGTTGGCAATTACTTGAGCCAAGTACGATTTGCCCGTCCCCGGAGGTCCGCAGAGCAGAAAGCCGCGAATCGCTTCGCCGCCCATTTCCTTGAACTCCTTGACGCCACCCAGCAGGACGACGATCCGCTTGGCATTTTCCACGATTTCCGGGTTTCCGCGATAATCGTCCCAGGTAGCGCCGGTCTCGCCGGGCAAAATCCAATACGTGCGTCCCCGTGCCAAAAACCAGAAGAGGGCTGCAAACTGGACGATAATGAACAGAACGGCGAAAAGGAGCTGCAGCCCGAGGCTGCCGATTCCCATCGCGATCATCCAGCCGACTGGCCCTCCCGCCCACAACAGCACGCCGATGACGACGAGGGCTGCGAGCCAGAGGAGCAATTTGCGCCATTTGATCCATCGATATCTCCTCATCGGCCCACTTCCTTAATAGACGGTTTGGATTATTCTATTATGCAAAAATAAGACTCGTCAATAAATTTTTATAAGCGCATACAGAAAACTATTCTCGTTAGCAGAACCGTGACGATATCCATCGCTTTCATCGCCCCCGTGATCGAGAGCAGCGTTATGACGAGAATGACCGGACGGATGAGCGGCATGGTCAAGTAGCGCACCTTGAGAGCCATCCGACAGCGCCGTCGATTTCCCCGGCCTCCAGCATTTCCTTCGGGATAGCGAAAATGGCCGAAAGCACGAGTACGACATAGAATCCGGTCCATTGCCACGCGTTCGCAATCACGAAGGGCAGGCGGAATCGAGCGATCCCCCTGCCCTTTTCATTGTTCTTTATTTGCCTGCACTAAGCTTGGCAATCAGCAGTTTATCGGACATGTAGGGCGAACCGGCGTTAATCCGCTTAATCAGCTTATCTTTGTCCGTGTTGAGCCCTTCCGTCCCCGTGAACAAAAAAGGAATGCCGGCCTGATTCGCTACATCGACGACCGCCTGGTTATATTGACCGTGCGGCAAACAGAGCAAATTCACTTTGTTCCCCAGTTGCGCGTTCAGAATATCGTCCGCCTTCTGGAAGTCGGCGAGCAGCCTGGCCCTGTACTCGGACTCCGTTTCGATTTGCTTTGTCGCCGGATTCACCAGCTTCGTTACAAGCTCGGACAGTTCCTTGCCTTTTACGATCACCGACTCATGGGAATGATACGAGTGGGAGTAGAAGCTGAATCCGTCCGCGTGCATTTGCTTGATTTCTGCCCATGTCAGGATAGGCGGCAGCCTGGACACGCTGTCCTCTATATAACCGACGATGAGAAACACGGTGGCTGTCATGTTCTCCTGCTTCAGCAACGGATACGCATATTTATAGACAGACTCGTACCCGTCGTCAAAAGTAATGACGACCGCGTTCGGCGGAACGGGTTTCTTTTTTTGCAGAAAATCGACGAAATCCTCCACCGAAATGACGCGGAAACCGTGGTTTCTGAGCGTCTCCAGATGGGCCTTGAATCTTTCCGGTGTAATCGTAATCGACGATTCTTTCGGATCGAGATGATGATACGTAAGCACCGCCACTTTGTTCCGATAGTAAATCTTTTGCGGTTCGTTCGCGGCTTGGAACTGCTCCTGCACTTGCCGGGTTACGGCTTGCGGGCTTGCGATCGTCTGCATGGCTGGTTGCGCGCCGGATTCCGGGTCCGCCAGCTTAGGATCGGGGTCGGCATCCGTGCCTAATGCGGCCGTTTCCTTGATAGGCTCAGCCGGTACCGCTGCCGCCGGAGAGCTGTTGTCCTGAAGCTTTACCGCTCTTTGATGCAAAACACCTGCCGCCACCATCAAAACAAAAAAAGCAACCAAAAGCCATTGCCACCGTCTCCCAGCAAACGCTCTCATCCCTGAACTTCCTCTCCATTTTGCTCGCATGGCATCATTATAACTCGTTCGCGCGAGAACAGGTATGGGTCGCCAAGATCCATTTGTTGGGGTTCGTCGACAGATAAACAAAATGGCCATTTATATTATCGGACCGAACACTTCAATCGAAATTTCTTCACCCGGCAGGCAATCATTCGCAAACTCATATTTTTCGATAATCATGCTCTCTTGCTTATGCGCAATCCCGTTCCCCTGCTACGATATCGCTCCAAGGTAACCTGTTTCAAGAGCATGCCCCCTCTATTCGTCCAATTCGGCGGCAACTCTGCGAAAAGCGTCGATGGCGGAAGCATCGTAAGGCTTTGCCTCCTCCAACAGCTTTGCCGCTTCCAACCGGCGTTCCGTGTCCTCAATAAGCCCGCGCGGCTGTTCCCATGGGAACAATTGATACACTTTATTGAACTTCTCGCGAACAACGCCGAAGCTTTCGATAGCTTCATGCAGCGCTTTGGGGGCACCGTGACCCAACCGTTGTTTCGCTTCGAGCAAGAATTTGTACCCATTCGTGCGGCATGTATCCCATTCGTGCGTATTGTACGCGAAAAACCAACCGTCCACGGTTCCCTTGCGCAGCTGAGAGACCCAATGGTCGTAAACGGCATCGCTACCATCGTTTGCGCGCCTGTCAGGCTGCCCCCGGCAAATTCCGCTGCCAGTCTGAGCGCATCCCTTACTGTCCTTCGGTCGTTTTCTTCCTTGCCGTTCGGCATCATCCAATGCACATCGACTAGCCCGTCGCGCTCGCCGAGGGACTGGTGCGGAATCAGCTTTGTACCGTGCCAACAGCTGATGATATAGGCCGATTCCGATTCGTCGTAGCCCTGGACCACGCTTGTTTCGCCGTAATTAAAGTAAAATCCCTGCCCAAAGCAAGTGTATCCGGCATCGACGGCTTTCCTGACGGCATCCCACGCTTCATCACGGAGCTTGTTCAACGCCTCGCCATGCGCAACCGCACTCACGCCTTCAACCTGCACGCCGAGATTGTTCAGCAGGCCGACTATGCGGCTGTGCGGAAGCTCATACAGCACGGGAGCGGTATTCACTTCCTCCGCAACACGGAACATGAATGGGGTACCTATGGCTCCGTACAGCCATGTGGAGTGCGTAATAGGAATGCAACGAATCGATACGTAGAAATCCTTTATTTTCAACACTTTGCGCGATTTATGACTTTTACGGCGGATGGTAGCGACTTCAAAAATAAGGTATTGAAAGACAAAATTGGTGTTTCCGTCGTCTTGGACATGGATTTGGACGTCGGGTGTGTAGACATGTTGAATTCATTAGTATCAGACCACTACACCATCAGTTAGGGAGGGATTAAACTAACGGGAAGTTAGTGCAGCGAAAGGCACGTTGCTGTTAAGTGATGAATCTACGGTTGCAGCGTTGGATACAAGGCCCGATTTATAAAGGTTCAATAAAGCTATTGGGCGGTACACTTATATGACGAGAAAACAAACAAGGAGCATATCATAGTGCAGCTGCTCCTTGTTTTATTAAGCTACTTGGAGACGATTCTGGCTACGCCCTTAGGCGCTTTATATCCTCCCTAGGCGGAAAACCAAACATTCGTGAATACTCACGGCTGAATTGCGAAGGGCTTTCATACCCTACTCGAAATGCAACATCAGTGGCATCTGCTGATTCGGTTAATAATAGACGACGGGCTTCCCGCAACCTTAGTTGTTTTTGGTACTGAATAGGGCTCATCGCAGTTACCTCTTTGAAGTGCCTATGAAGCGACGAAACACTCATATTTACTTTTTCCGCAAGCTCCTCAATCCGAAATGACTTATCAAAATTATTCGTGATATGTTCAATTACGTCTTTTATTTGATGAGCAGAGCTGCCCTCTATTGCAATCTGTTCGAGCATAACCCCTTGCCGATCTTGCAGAACCCTATAGAGAATCTCCTTCGTGAATAGCGGAGCAAGAATTGGTATATCCTTCGGGTTGTCAAGCAGACGAGCTAACCTGATAACCGCATCCAATAAGGGCAGCTCTATCCGGCTGACAAACATACCTCGCTTTGCATTTTCTCTCGGTCTTACCCGGATTTCAGAATCACGTAAAACCTCTAGGATTTGATTCGCCGTAAATTCAAGTTTGAAACCAAGATATGGAACATCGGGCGTCGCTTCAGTGACTTGGGTGATTACTGGCAAGTGAACGGATGCAACAAGGTAATCCGTAGGACTGTACCTAAAGTGCTCCTGTGCAAGCCATACCTCCTTCGCCCCTTGAACCACTATACATAAGGAAGGCTTGTAAACTCCATGTCGTGGTACGGTCGCATTCGAGTCACGCATGAAAAATAAGGACGGAATAGCAGTTTGGTGAACACCGTCCTTTGTTGAGTAACGTTCAATGATCTGGACGAGTTCATCGTGCTGTTTTGTGATGATATCAGACATTTGATCTCTCCTTTCCGATATATTCATAGTTCGATTATAGCCCATATCCGTTTGTTACATAAGTGGTGGTGAGAGGATTAGGCAAACATCTGGCATGAATGAGATAACGGCTACGTTGTCTTCTGGTGCATAATAAGGGTATGGAAAGGGGGAAAGAATACTTTGCAATGAGCAACACCTGGAAAATTTACATCCTGACCCTTATCAGCTTTTTCGTCGGTACGTCACAGTTCGTGATCTCGGGTATTTTAGATGAAGTCGCTGCTTCCGTCGGCGTATCGTTATCGGCGGCGGGACAAATAATCACTGTTTTCGCGCTTGCCACAGCAATTGGTACCCCTGTAGTCATGGCGATGACAGCGAAGACGGGGCGACGTAAGCAACTGTTGCTGGCGCTTGCCATCACGCTACTCGGCGTCATCTTGACAGTCGCCTTGCGGGGGTATGGCTTCCTGCTTCTCTCTCGTATCGTACTCGGGGTCGGATCAGGCGTATTCGTCGTCACCTCTTATGCAACAGCTGCAAATTTGGCACCTGCTGGACGACAGGCCAGTGCGATGTCCAACGTATCGCTTGGTTTTAGCTCCTCACTCGTTTTCGGCGTTCCGATTGGTCGAGTTGTGGCTGTCGCTTATGATTGGAAGGTGATTTTCTGGGGCATTGGATTGTTCACCTTGCTTGGAATATTCGCCGTAGCAAGGTGATTCCGTCTACGCAAGGGGAAGCATCTGTCCCTATTGGCAAACAACTTGCCCTCTTTAAAAATCCGAAGATCGCTACCGCTCTCGTCGTGACCTTCTTTGTTTTTACTGGCTATTCGGTGGTCAATACGTATATTACCCCTTTCCTCACCTCAGTTATGTCGTTGCGTGGGGGAATAGTGAGCGTCATTCTTCTCGGATTAGGCATCGCGAGCTTAATCGGCTCTAAACTTGGCGGAATTTCGGCGGATCGGATGGGCATAGCTCGCACGCTGTTCTTGAGCATGATCGTACAGGCTATATCGCTTGTGTTGCTATCTATAAGCACAGGGTCAAACTTCGTCGCGATTCCGTTACTTGCCCTTTGGACAATCGCCGCTTGGACGTTCGGACCGACGCAGAACTATAACCTTTTATCACTTGCTCCTGAAGCTTCTGGTATCATGCTCAGCTTGAACAGCACTTTCGTACAGCTCGGGTTTGCAATTGGGGCTGGCATCGGCGGAGTTGCTGTCGGTGAATCGTCGATATTATCGATCTGCTGGATTGGAGCCGCAGTTGCGGCGGCGGCGGTCGTCATGGCGTCCGTTTCCTTTGGACTTACCCGTACTTTCTCAAAGCGCACGGCAGTGAGGTAAAAATTAAACTTATAAAAGAAAGGGCTGTTTCATCTCTAATGTCAAATATTCAAGGGAAAGTTGTCGTTATTACCGGCGCTTCTAGTGGAATTGGAGAAGCAACTGCAAAAAAGCTTGCCTCAAAAGGTGCTAAGTTAGTTCTCGCAGCGCGTCGATTAGACAGACTGGAACAGTTACAGAAAGAAATCCAAGACAGCGGCGGAGTGGCGATTTATCAAGTGACTGATGTGACATCCAATGAACAGATGGAAGCATTAGCTCAGCTTGCACTGACACAGTTTGGGAAAATTGATGTGTTGGTTAACAACGCAGGAATCATGCCGCATTCGCTCCTTTATAAGAAGCACATTGACGAGTGGAATCAAATGATCGACGTCAACATCAAGGGTGTACTGTACGGCATTGCAGCCGTTCTGCCCTCCATGAGAGAGCGAAAAGAAGGGCACGTCATCAATCTGTCTTCCGTGGCGGGACACGTTGTTGGAGCCGGAAGTACGGTCTATGCGGGAACGAAGTTTGCTGTGCGTGCAATCTCTGAAGGACTGCGCAAAGAAGAACTCGGAAACAACATTCGTGTCACCATCATCTCACCGGGAGCCGTGGCTACTGAATTGCCCAATTCCATTACGGATATGGATCTTAAACCTGGAATTTTAGAAGCATACAAAGGTGCCATCGACGCGGAGAGCATCGCAAGCGCCATTGCCTTTGCCATTGAACAACCATCCAATGTGGCGATCAATGAGATGCTTATTCGTCCAACGCATCAAGAACGGTAAGGGAAGGTGGGGTAAAATGTCAAATTCAAAAGAGGTAACCAGGGCACAGAAACTGATCGGAGATATTGCACCGAAGCTTGCGCAATTAACCGATAACGTTTTGTTTGGAGATGTATGGGCGCGTAAGGAGCTTTCACCACGCGACCGCAGCTTGATTACGGTTTCCTGTCTACTTACAAGCGGAAATACGGAACAACTGAAATCCCATTTGAATTTAGCAAAACAAAATGGGATTTCGGAAGAAGAGTTGATTGAAGCGATTACCCATCTGGCTTTTTACGCGGGTTGGGCGAAGGCGATGTCCGCAATGATGGTCGCAAAAGAAGTTTTCAGCACATAAGTGCTGCCGAGCAACCAACCAATGTCGCATATAACCAGAAAATATTCGCCCTACACGTCAAGAGCTTAGAACTTGTTTGTCCGGGGAGGAGAAAATGAGATGGAGTTTCGTTCTCTTGGAAAAACAGGGTTAAAAGTAACGAACCTGTGTGTTGGCACAATGACATTTGGCAACCAGGCGGACAAACAAACCTCGTTCGAGATTCTTGACAAAGCGTTTGTCGCCGGTGTGAATTTTATAGACACAGCAGATGTATATCCTATTGGGAGACAATCGGTTGACATAGCTGGTACAACCGAGTCGATTATCGGGGAATGGCTGGGAAGTAAACGGGACAAAGTAGTTCTCGCAACCAAGTGTTTTGGCGCAATGGGAAGCGGTCCGAATGATCAGGGTTTGAGCCGAAAGCACATCATGACGCTGTCGAGGAAAGTCTTCGCCGCCTAAAAACGGATTATCTCGACCTATATCAGGCGCACCAACTTGACCCGATCACGCCTATGGATGAAACGTTACGTGCGTTTGACGATCTCGTAACGCAAGGCAAAGTTCGCTACATCGGAGTTTCAAATTGGCGGGCTTGGCAAGTTTCGAAAGCAAATGGAATTGCCAACCGAAGGGACTACGCTCGTATTGTGAGTGTTCAGCCACGTTACAATCTGTTGTTCCGAATGATTGAGGATGACTTGGTTCCCATGGCAATCGACGAAGGAATCGGCATTATCTGTTACAATCCGCTTGCGGGCGGTTTGCTTACAGGACGATATAACAAAAATTCGCCTATCGTAGAGGGAACCCATTTCGGACTTGCAAACAATGTGGGTAAGTTATATCAACAACGCTACTGGCAAGAAGCCAATTTTAACGCTGTTGAACGGTATCAAGCATGGTGCCAAGACCTTGGCTACGATCCGGTCACGACGGCGGTGCATTGGGTAACACAACAGCCGGGAATCACGTCCGCTATAATCGGTGCGAGCCGCCCTGAGCACTTAGAAGCGAGTTTGCGTGCGGCTCAAACGGCTGATTTGACAAAAGAAGATTTGGCGTGGCTCGATGAACTGTGGTTCTCGTTGCCTCGTCGTCGCGAGTACAATTAGGAGAGGATTTCATATGAAAAATGTAACTTTGAACAACGGTGTTGAAATGCCAATACTCGGTTTTGGTGTTTTTCAGATGGCTGATCTAAATGAATGTGAACAAAGTGTTTACGAACCATAACGGCAGGCTATCGGCTGATTGATACAGCTGCCTCTTATCTAAACGAAGAAGCTGTTGGCAGAGCAATCAAACGGAGTGGCGTAGCACGAAAGGAACTATTTATCACTACAAAACTGTGGGTTCAGGACACGGGGTATGAGCGCACCAAGAAGGCATTTGAAAAATCACTGAAACGATTGCAATTGGATTATTTGGACTTGTATTTAATTCATCAGCCATTTGGCGATGTGTATGGCTCTTGGCGTGCTATGGAGGAGCTGTATCGAGAAGGAAAGGTACGTGCAATCGGCGTTAGTAACTTCCATGAGGATCGTCTGATCGATTTAATTCTTCATAATGAAGTCGTTCCAACCGTAAACCAGGTGGAAACGCACCCCTTTAACCAACAAATCGAAAATGCGAAATTCATGAAAGAGAACAATGTTCAGATCCAGTCTTGGGCACCTTTTGCTGAAGGAAAAAACAACCTGTTTCAAAATGAGGTGTTGGTGTCCATAGCCGAAAAGCATAATAAATCGGTCGCTCAAGTGGTACTACGTTGGTTAACTCAAAGAGAAGTCGTTGTCATTCCAAAGTCTGTTCGCAAAGAAAGAATCGTCGAAAATTTCAACATCTTCGACTTTGAGTTACGCCAAGACGGATATGGAGAAGATTGCCGCGTTAGATACGAAGCAGAGCCTGTTCTTTTCACATCGCGATCCTGAAATGGTGAAATGGATCGCTACCCGTAAAATTCATGATTGAACCTAAAAAGCGTGTGAATTGTCAGTTCACCCCCTTTTTAATGACAAATGGGAAGGAGTGTGCCGTTTTTGGAGTTTACGAAACTTGGAAACACGGGTTTGGAGGTTTCTCGAATCTGTCTTGGTTGTATGGGCTTTGGTGTAGCAGAACGGTGGACTCATCCGTGGGTCATTGATGAAGAGCATAGCCGTCCGGTTATTAAAAAAGCGCTTGAACTGGGTATTAATTTTTTTGATACGGCAAATTTATATTCAGATGGGACAAGTGAGGAAATTGTTGGACGTGCGCTAAAGGATTATGCTAATCGGGATGAAATTGTCCTCGCCACGAAGGTTTGGGGGCGTATGCATCAAGGTCCAAACGGTGCAGGGCTGTCCCGAAAGGCAATCATGAGTGAAATTGATAAAAGCCTTAAGAGACTGGGAACCGATTACGTTGATTTGTATCAAATCCATCGTTGGGATTACACTACGCCTATTGAAGAGACTATGGAAGCCATGCATGATGTCGTGAAGGCGGGCAAAGCAAGATACATTGGTGCTTCAGCGATGTTTGCCTGGCAGTTCTTGAAGGCGCTGCATGTTGCAGAGAAGAATGGGTGGACACGGTTTGTATCCATGCAGAATCACTTAAACCTAATATACCGTGAAGAGGAACGCGAGATGCTGCCTCTTTGTAAGGAAGAAAAAATCGGCGTGATTCCATATAGTCCGCTTGCATCAGGAAGATTGACGCGTGATCGTGGGGAAACGACAGAACGTTCCAAAACCGACGAAGTTCAAAGGCGAAAATACGATGCAATGGCTGACGCTGATCAATCAATTCTAAATCGCGTGGCAGAACTCGCAGAAAAACACGGAGTTCCCCGCTCTCGAATCGCTCTTGCATGGTTAATGCAAAAACAACCGGTTGTAGCACCTATCGTCGGTGCTACGAAGTCGTCACACCTTGAAGATGCTGTAGGAGCGCTTTCGTTGAAGTTAGCGCCTGAAGAAATTGCGTACCTAGAGGAGCCGTATGTACCACACCCTGTGGTAGGTGCAAACTGACTGTAAGCCAGGTTGTTGAACTATCGGATACGATAGTTGAATTGTAGCTCTGTAATACCGAAAAATTCGTTAGAGTTTGTTTAGCAGCCTTATATTATGAATATTCAAGAGAACGCCCTTCTTGCGGTGTTCTCTTTTTATATAAATACTATGTAAAAAGCCGGTTGCCCTGAAATATTCAGTGCAGCCGGCTTTTTGCGTGAAAGGAGAAGTGTAAGGATGACCAAGGTGATCGCCCTCGCCAATCAGAAAGGCGGCGTGGGCAAAACCACAACGGCGGTCAACCTGGGGATCGGTTTGGCTGGGGATGGGAAAAAGGTTTTGCTGGTCGATGCGGACGCGCAAGGTAACCTGACGGATTCGTTAGGGTTCCACGAACCGGATAATCTGTCGGTATCTTTGGCCACATTGCTGACGAAAACGATGCTGGAAGAATCCTATGAAGCGCGGGAAGGTATTTTGCATCACCATGAAGGCGTTGACCTGATGCCAGGCAATATTGAATTGTCCGCTGTTGAGGTATCGCTCGTCAACACGATGAGCAGAGAAACGATTTTGCGTTCGTACATCGACTCTGTTAAAGCCGATTACGACTACGTGCTGATCGACTGCATGCCGAGTTTGGGCATGTTGACCATTAATGCGCTTGCCGCGGCGGACAGCGTGATTATTCCCGTTCAGGCACATTATTTGCCCGCCAAAGGAATGACCCAACTGTTGCAGACCATTGCCCGTGTTCGCAGGCAGATCAATCCGAAGTTGGTTTTGGACGGCGTGCTGCTCACAATGGTCGATAGCCGGACGAAATTCGCCAAGGATATTTCATTCATTCTTCGACGCGACTACGGTGACAAGCTGCGTGTGTTCAACACAGAAATCCCCTTATCCGTTCGCGCGGCGGAAACAAGCGCCAAGGGGAAAAGCATTTACGTCCATGATCCGGATGGGAAAGCTGCGGAGGCTTATGCCGCCTTTACGAAGGAGGTGCAGAGTATTGGCAGAGAAAGACGACATGCGCGCCAGCATCAAGCTGACCACAGTCGCTGATTTATTCTCCACGGAGGAGAGCCGCGCCGATGAAAAGCGGGAGAAGGTGATGGATATTCCTCTGTCGGAAATCAGCGACTTTCCCGGCCATCCGTTCAAGGTGAAGGCGGATGAAGCGATGCTGGAAATGGCGGACAGCGTGAAGCAATACGGCGTTCTTGTTCCCGGCCTGGTACGTCCGAAGGCGGATGGCGGCTACGAAATGGTAGCCGGGCATCGACGAAAAAAAGCGAGCGAACTGGCAGGCAAAGAAACGATGCCCTGCATCGTTCGAGAACTGGACGATGACCAGGCGATCATTATTATGGTTGACAGCAACTTGCAACGGGAAAACATTTCGCCAAGTGAGAAAGCATTTGCCTATAAGATGAAGCTGGAGGCAATGAATCGGCAAGGTCAACGGACTGACTTAACCTCCCGACAAGTTGTCGGGAGGTTAGAGAGCGCTGATATTATTGGCCGAGAGGTGGGAGAAAGCGGCAGACAAATCCAGCGCTATATCCGCCTTACCGAACTAACTCCTTCTATTCTCGAAATGGTGGATGATAAACGAATCGCCTTCAATCCCGCCGTAGAGATATCTTACTTGGCCGAAGAAGAACAGCATGCCCTGTACGAAACGATGCAATCCGAGGACTGCACACCTTCGCTGGCACAGGCGCAGCGCATGAAAAAACTGAGCCAGGACGGACGGCTTAACGTGGATGTCATCTTCTCGATTCTCACAGAGGAGAAGCCGAACCAGAAAGAAAAGATGATCATTCGGCGCGAGCGGATCGACCGTTTCTTCCCGAAGGACTTTACCGAAAAGCAAAAGGAAGACCTGATCGTACAACTGTTGGAAAGCTGGTATAAAAAACGGCAACGGGAACTGGAACGTTAACCTGAATCCAGTTCGGCAGGCACTCTCCCCTAGACGGAGAGCTTTTTTATGCCCATTTTTGGGGAGGCGATTCATGATGTATTTCACAAAAGGGAGGCGTCGTCAATATGAGCGCCTGATGCAAGAAAAGCCGGGTTTCAACCGCTTTGAAGTTTTGGAGGATGAGATCGAGCAGCCGCACACGCGAGACAAGAAATCTCGTAATGTCGGCCAATCAAAGCAAAACCGGGGAACGAAGAATGACCGCAATTTTCCAGGAAAAGAGGACGGCAATGGAAAAAATGAAGCGAATGGTGGACAACTATGAAGTCGTTCAGGCCATCTCCATCGGGAAGGTGGAAGTACTGCTTGGCATAGACGAATCCAATGCCGAACGTCCGTACATGGTTTGTACCTGCACCCGAAACAATTCGTTGGGTGTCGAGCAATTTTACGCGATTGCGGCCGGCGCGGAATATCTTGAAGCCGTGCATGACTTTATTTCCCGCGTGCAATGGGGACTGGAGGATCTCAAAGAAGAAAGGGCCAGTGTCAAGGTCCCCCTATCTCCTCTTACGCAAGCCCAATGCCAGCCGATTCGCGAAGACATGCGCATTGACAACCAGGTTGTCGTCATCCGGCCGGAACGGTTGCGACCTGAATATCGCACCGCTGTTAACCAGCTTGTGCTGGCGCTAAGCGGCTTTGGCACCTCTGCCAATTCCCGAGGTCGCGCCGTCTACGTGTTAAATCTATATACCGGTGAAGAGGCTCGCTGGAATCGAGAGGATTTTATGGGTCTGATAAAACCGGAGCATATGCCTGCATGGGCGCAAGAAAAATTGGAGCAGCATCAGATTGGAACTCAGCAAAAACCGAAGCAACGTGACGAAGCCCGGTAAAGTCAATCGACAGCACTTCAATTTTGGTTTGAAAGGAGACGTGAGCGATGTCGTGGACGTATCGGCACCGCAAGGCGCTTATCATCGCGGCGATTGCCGTAAGCGTTTGTTTACTGGCTGCTGCGGCCATTTATTCTCTGATCAAGCAATCAGAGCAAGAGCAGCAACAACAGCAAATGAAGGAACATTATGAAAGGCAAATCGAAGAATTGAAAACGATAGAGGAACAATCGCGCAGAAGCGTTTGGACTGTGGCGCACACTGTTCCGGCCGGCGGCATCGTGAAGGCGGAAGACCTCAAGTCTGTTCCGCTGCCTGCGAATCTGGTGCCGCAAGGAATGATTACTGATCAGAACGCGGTCATTGGCAAAAGCGCCAAAATCGAATTAGAGCCAGGCACGCCGTTGATGCCTTCCATGCTGTACGAGGGCGCGCCAATCCCGAAGGATTTGCGGGTGCAGGAGTTTCAAGTCATTCAGCTTCCCTCCAATCTGCAAAAGGGACAGTACATCGACGTGCGAATCAACTTCCCGACTGGCGAGGATTTTGTCTTGCTGGCGAAGAAGAAGGCGCGGGAGTTGTCCGGCAATGTCATCTGGCTGGAAATGAACGAGCTGGATCTATTACGGACTTCAAGCGCGATCATCGATGCCTACTTGCAAGGCGCGCGGCTGTATGCCCTGCCCTACATCGAGCCGGGCTTGCAGGAAGCGGCGGCGGTCAATTATCCCGCCAATCCGAAGGTGTTAGACTTGATGGCGCATGATCCGAACCTGCTCGAAAAAGCGACAACC
>NZ_JXAK01000080.1 GCF_000829455.1 Gordoniibacillus kamchatkensis | reverse complement strand
CCAGCGGTCAGCCGCCTGAGTCGGAGGCCGGTTCGCCCGGCAGCTACTAGTTTCGGCACGACCCTCTTCTCTCGGCGGCAACTTGGCTGAACCTCAGCCTGCCTGTCCCAGCAGTCACCCGGCAGAACCTCAGCCTGCCTCGCCAGTCGGCAACCAGCCTGAGCCGGACTCGCATTTGCCCGGTAATCGCCATGCGGAGGATCAGCCTGCCTCTCCCAGCGGCCGATCGGCAGAGCCGGAAGCCCCCGCCGCGCCGCAGCCGGCGGACGAAGTCCCTTCGCAGACCGCTGGCTGGGCCCGTCGGCTCGACCCTCGGGTCAAATGGCTGGTTATGCTGCTGGTTACGACTGCGATGCTGATGCAGCGCAGCTGGAGCGGCATCGCGTGGTCGGCCGCGGCGGCGCTTGCGATCACCGCTGCGGCGAGGCTGCCGCTGCGGCGTTACAGCAAGCTGCTGCAAGCTTACTTGCTGTTTTCGGGCATATCTGTGCTCGTCTCCGGCATGCGGTTCACACCGACGGATGCCGGAGGCGGAGCGCCATGGATATCGATCGCCGGGGACGAGGCGCTGCCGACCGCCTTGTCGCTGCTTCGCTTCGTGCCGGCCATGCTGGTAGGGCTGCTGTTCGCTCACTCGACGAGCCCGATGGAGCTGAAACGCGGTCTCGAGCAATGCGTGCCGCATCAACCCGGCAAACACCGCGCCCTCCCTTTGGAAGTGCTGTCGTTCTCGGCCGCGATGCTGTTCCAGTTCATACCGCTGCTGTCTGCCCAATGGGAAAAGTTCTCGCGCATCGTCCGCCTGCGCGGCAAATCGGCCGCGAAGCCCGGCCGCGTGGCTGCTCGCGACATGCCCGCCGTGCTGGCGCCGCTGCTTGTCGCAGCGTTCCAGCTGGCGGAGCGGATGGCGCTCGCGGTCGAAGCGCGCGGCTACCGGCTCGGACAGCCGCGCACGGCGAGCGTCGTCCTGCGCTGGACCGGGCGCGACTGGCTCGCGCTCGCGGCCGGCGCCGCGCTGGCGACCGCGCTATGGTTCATTCGATAACCGGGCTGGCTCTGTTGGAAGTCGTCACGATCTCGCGCCACAATGCGCAATAGGGAGGAGAATATGGTGAAACGTTCGGAGAAACCGGTCAAGCTGCGGGGCCATCACTTGCTTTGCTTGCTCGGCTATAGAGGCATGGGCTACTCCGCTGAATATGCGGCCAATATGAACGCCGTGCACGAGCGGCTCCGAACGGAGCCGGAGACGGCCGTCGCCCTCGTCCTCGGCGCGGACGACCTGTGCTCCTGCTTTCCGGCGGATCAGCCGTATCACTGCGATTCCGACACCGTAGCGCGCCGGGATGCCGCCGTGCTGGAGCGGCTCGGCCTAGAGCCCGGGCAGTCGCTCGCCTGGAGCGAGCTGCTGCGCCGCATCGCAGCGGCCGTGTCGCCGGCCGACGTGCCCCTATGGTGCGCATCTTGCCCGTGGCTGCAGTATGGCGTATGCGAAGAGGGAGTCGCCCTTGTTCGCGCAGGCGGCGGTCTGCGGCCGTTGGGTCAGGACTAAATTCCGCGTGTCCATAGTTACCGCAAGAACAAGCTTCTTCAGCATCAGCCCAGGCCCCTGCAGCTTGCGCAAAAGGCCCGCCGGCAGCCGGCGCATTTTTCCAATCGGCATGAAAAGCTGCCTCTTGCGCATGGTCATGCATCGTAGAGAAGGCTTCGAAGCGGAGATTTTCTAACCGCTAAACGTGGCTACGCCCACATCAAAATAGTTCGATAGAAGTTTTTTACATCTATTGCCAAGCGCCATGACGCATGCTACAATGGCTTAACTTCAACGAGTTGGATTATGCTGGGCATTGTCCCGTCCGGTGCGGCACCCGTTCGGCTGCCAGGCCGGCACAGGTCTCGTCAACGAAGCGCAGCGAGGAATTTGGGCGAGGGGGAATAGCAGTTGGTCGGGAGCATTTGGCATATCGGTGGTTGGGAATTAACGGCGCGCTTGCTTCTGTCGGCAGTGTTAGGCGGGCTGATCGGCTTCGAACGAGAATGGAGCAATCATGCCGCAGGCCTTCGGACGCACATCCTGGTATGTTTGGGCGCTACTTCGATCATGCTGCTGTCCATATACGGTTTCGAACAATTCGTTAATGAAACGAACGTCCGCATCGACCCGGCGCGGCTGGCGGCACAAGTCATTAGCGGCATCGGCTTTCTCGGCGCAGGCGCCATTATGCGCAACGGCTCGACGGTGTCCGGGCTCACTACGGCCGCATCCATCTGGGTAGTGGCGGCTATCGGGCTGTCGGTCGGCGCCGGATTTTTCTATCCCGCCTTATTGACAACGCTGCTGGCGCTGATCAGCTTATTCGCTTTGAACAAATGGGAAAAGTTCGCGATGCGCAAAAGGCGAAACCACGAGCTCATGATCAAAGTGCCCGACAAGGCAGGCATGCTCGGCGTCATCGCCACCGAGCTGGGAGCGCTCGGCCTGCAGATCAAAAACATCCAAATCAAGCCTCTGGACGAATTGTCGGGCATCGATAACGCGACCGGCATCGTCGAACTGCGAATCAAAATCGGCTCTCATAATCCGGCGCTGTTCATTGCCGCGCTTGAGAAAATTTCCATGCTGCCGGGCGTGCTTTGCATCGACTCGGCTTACGCGACGAACCGGGAAGCGAAAGCGGCTGCCGGTAACAACCCCGGTGAATAGGACGTATTTAATCAGCAATAAGATGCAACATAGCTTGATTATAAAAAGCAGACGCTCCGCTTGCGAGTCGGGGTGTTTGTTTTTTTTTGCGACGGCACAACCCGCCAACTTCCGCCGATTTCAGCTGCGACGTCTGACCCCGCTCATTGAGACTGTTGATGTACGAAGGTGCACAGCGACAAGGCGGCGAGTTACGTTGTTGGATTGGGTGCATCGCTGAGGTGCATACCGGCCGCCATCCAGTTTCACCTTACCACCGGTTTGAGGCAGCATTCTGCAGCTGCTTCAACCGCATCATCTCTTTTCGGGGGCCCAGACCGATCAGCGCCTAGACAATCGCGAAGTCTCTCAAACTTAATAGTATGAAAATGATCAAATATGATATAGTTGTTCCCAAAAGAGGAACTGGACAATACGTCCTGCAGCATGTCGGGTACGTTTATCCGAATAAGAACGAAAAAGCTTACAAGCCACCGCATCTCCAAAGGCAAATCGCCGGTCCGGGCTCAGACGCGCTCATGTGCCGGAAGGTAAACTATGTCGGAGAAAGGAGCAAGGCCAGATGATATCAACTCTTATCGTTGACGATGAAAAATTGGTAAGAAAGGGACTCATTTCGACGATGCCTTGGGAGAAATTCCATATTCAGATCGTCGGGGAGGCGAACAACGGACAAGCAGCGCTTGATTATATGCATAAAAGCAAAGTGGACCTTCTCTTCGCGGATTTGACGATGCCTGTCATGAGCGGGTTTGAATTGATCGAAGCCGTTCGTGCGGATTTTCCCGAAACGCTGATCGTCGTGTTGACCTGCCATCAAGACTTCGACTATATCCAGAAGGCGATGCGTTTAGGAGCGATCGATTATATTGTCAAAACTCAATTGGAACAAGAGAGTATGGACGAAGTCCTTTCGCGAATTGCCCTCAGGGTTAGTTACGAACAGTCTTTGCGAATATCGTCAGCGGCTGCCTCCGGTTCGCTTTCCGCCACGACCGGTAAAGGCGGAGAAGAGAGTAGGAAAGAAAAGGAATGGCCAGCCCTAAAGGAGCAGTGGTTGTCTCTGCAATGGATCCATAACGATGCATTATTTGATAAGCTGTGCAATTACGCATTTCATTCGAAGGAGGATCCGATCTCCCAAGGCATTATCGCTTCTTTGGAGCATTGTCCGGTCGTCTTCAACGACGAGGAGCTGAGATGCGATCTTGAGCGGCTCTTCGCGCTTCAGTCTTGGCCCGCAGTTGTTCGGCTGCTGTCGAAAATCCGCACGAATCTTCGGAATAACATAGAGCGGCTTCCTTATTTCCGGGACATTGTCATCAACGTTGTCCATGTACTTCGGTATATTCACCAAACCGAAGATTTCATGATGAACCGGGATGACCTCGCAGCCCGATTCGGTATGAGCCGGGGCTATTTTAGCCAATGCTTCAAAAACATTGTCGGGAAATCGTACGGCGAATATTTGAAGGAGCTTCAAATCCGAAAAGCGAAGACGTTAATCAGGCAAACCGACTTCCCCATCTATTGGATTGCGGAAAAATCGGGATACAAGGACGAAAAATATTTCAGCAAGTTGTTCCGTTCCCGTGTCGGCATGAATCCGATGGAATACAGAAAACTATGCAAAGGGAGCGAAAGCGAATTGTGAAAGTTGGCTTATTCCCGTTAAACTCCTTGAAAACAAGACTGATCGTCATTCTTCTGCTCAATGCCCTCATCCCCCTCTCGCTTCTGGGCACGGTCGCTTACTTGTCCATCGAATCCATCTTCCATCAAAAAATCGAGAACGGCATTCGTAATACGCTCAAGCAAACAAAGGTCGGGCTTGAGAACATGCTGAGCAATGCGGAATATGCTTCGCTTCAGCTTTCCAACGAAGGAAGCGTTGGCCAGAAGCTGGAGAACCTGCTCACTTCCAGCAGCTATTTCGACCAAATGCAAACGACTGAGGAAATCCAGCGCAATATCAATCTGGTCAATTTCACGAACCCTTATTTGGGGTTGATGTTTTATTATTTCCAGGACGACCATCGGATTATGTTTCAAAATCTGGAGGTGCAAAACAACTTTTCTTTGGACCAGCTTCCGGTTTTGGCGAACAAAGCGGAAGAGTTTTTTTTACGGACCGCATAAAACGATGTACAAATACGGCCACAACACGGTCTTTTCCCTGGCGCGCCCCATACATATTCCCGGCACGAAGCAAAACACCATTTACGTGTACATTGAGACGAATCTGAAGTTATTTGAGGAAATTTTATATAAACAGCAGTATGGAATGAAAGCGTCGCACATTATTTTCAATCAAAAGGGAACGATCGCCTACAGCGATGACGAGCGGGAATTCCCGATCGGAACGGCAAGCACCGCGATCCTGGATATAAAAAATTCGGAGCATTACTTTTTTAGCGAAAAGAGCAATCAGGGATGGTCGATTGCCGTTGCGATCAGAAAAGCAGATTTTGAGAAGGAGTTTCGAAAGCTGCTGCTTAAAATTGGCGGGATCGCCTTATTCTGCTTGGCGATCAGCATCGTGCTGGCCCTGCTCTTGTGGAGAACGGTGTACCGGCCTCTGAAAAGCATCCACAAAGAGATTCGCTTTATGGCGGACAGCAAATTCAATTCGACGATTAAATTGACCCGGATTACAGAGTTCGACTACGTTCTGGACGAGTTTCTTCGGGCGAGAAACCGGATTCTCGAGCTTTTTGGGGAAATCGAGCAGAAGGAGCGGATAAGGGCCCAATTGGAAGTGGAGAAGCTTCTGTATCAGATCAACCCGCATTTTATTCATAATACGTTGAATACGATTCAATGGCTTGCCCGAATGGAAGGCCATCAGGAAATCGACCGGCTGGTTTCGATTTTCACGCGAGTGCTCCATTATAATCTCGGCAAAGATGGCGGAGTCGTGCCGCTCATAAAGGAAGTCGAGGCGCTTAAGGATTATGTTGCCTTACAGCGCATCCGTTACGATTATGATTTCGACGTGCGTTTTGAAGTGGATGAAAGACTTGCGAATGTGACCATTCCCAGATTTATTTTGCAGCCGCTCGTGGAGAATGCCTTGTACCACGGACTGAAGGACGATAAGGGCACAATCGAAGTAACGATCCGGTCGGAAGACAACGCTCATGTGGTCATTCAGGTCAGAGACAGCGGAAACGGCATGGCACCAAATCAAATCCAAGCTTTACTGGCGGACGATGCGAGCGAGGAGAAAAAGGTCGGACTCGGGATCGGTCTCCGCTATGTGCTTCGGACGATCAAGGCGCATTACGGAGATTCGTGCCAATTTCACATAGACAGCCGTGTTGGTCAAGGTACCGCAATCACGCTGCTCATCCCGATTGAACCGGAAGAGCAAGTATGAAAATCGTTGCTTCCGGTAGGAAAACGGTCATGACGTTGCCGCAAGCCAGGCCTGTTTCCGCACCCGGATCGACCGTTTTCTCTCCCTGCTCCGTTCGGAGCTGCACTATAATGGCGTTGAAGTTCAGATAAAACGAAGGGGGAGAGCAGATGAAGAACAAATGGATTGCGCTATTGCTTATCGTCGGTATAACCATTGTTTCGGCATGCAGCAACCAGAGTAAAACCGGCAACAAGCCGGAAGCGGCAGCGAACAACGGTGCAAAACTGGGGCCATTCGACCGGTACGACCAGACTGTGACGCTTAGCATTGGGAAAATGATCAGCACAAAGGATACCAACTTGCCGAACGGCGACACGGTCGACAACAACGAGTACTACAGGTATGTGGAAAAGAAATTGAACGTGAAGGTCACGCATGCGTGGCAGGTGGAAACGCCGGACGCCTATCAGCAGAAAGTGTCCGTATCGATTGGGGGCGGGATCTTCCGGACGGCTTTCATCGTGGACGAACAGCAGCTGAAGCAGCTCGTCGAGGCGGATTTGATCGAAGATTTGTCGAGTATTTATGCCAGCACGATCAGCCCGTTAATCAAAGGATATTATGATTCTTATGGGGACCGGGTCCTCAAGCGAGCGAAGTTTGACGGAAAGTTGATGGCTTTCCCGAACACTTTCATCGCCGGCGAGAATGAAATCATGTGGATTCGCAAGGACTGGCTGGACAAATTGGGGCTGCAGCTCCCCGAACGCTGGATGATCTCGAGAAAGTCGCAAAGGCGTTTGTGGAAAAAGACCCGGATGGCAACGGCAAAAATGACACTTACGGGTTTACGGGGAGCTCGAACCTGGGCTGTTTGGGCGAGCATTGCTTCGATCCGATCTTTGCCGCTCTGCACGCATATAAAGATAAATGGCTGAAGGATAAGGATGGCAACATTACCTTCAGCTCCATCATGCCCGAGATGAAGACGGCTCTGGCCAAGCTTCGCGAGATGTACGCGTCCGGGCTCATCGACAAGGAATTCGCGGTTCGCAAAGATCCGAAGGAGCTGATAGCGGCCGGCAAGGTGGGAATCGACTTTAGCCCTTGGTGGGAGCCTTACGCTTCGCTTTCCGATTCGGTTAAGAACGATCCGAAGGCGGAATGGATACCGCTTCTCGCTCCTCTCGATGCGCAAGGAAAGTTTAATATGTATGACCAGGATCCGGTCACGCAATTTCTGGTCGTCAGGAAAGGCTACGAACACCCGGAGGCCGTCGCCAAAGTATTGAATGTGGGAACCGAAGGGATCAGAAAGCTTGACCCGGGCTCCAAAGATATTTACAAAGGGTTAAACATTTCCTGGGTGCAGTGGCCGTTCCGCTTAGCCCTTAACGAAGAGGATACCGCCTATAAAACGCACCTTGAGCTGGAAAAGGCTTGGGAAGCGAAAGATCCGTCCAAGCTGAACGACGAGCAAAAAATGTGGTACGAAAGCGTGAAGAAGAACGACGAGAATCCGAAAAAGGATATGGCGGCTTGGGCGGATAGCATGGCGAGACTATACGGCTTGCACGTTCTCGGTTCGGACAACATCAATATCGTCCGCAACGCCTTCTTCGGCAAAACGAAGACGATGGAACTGAAATGGTCCACGCTGCAAAAGCTGGAGCAGGAAACGTTCCTCAAAATCATTCTGGGCGAAGAGCCGGTCGACAAATTCGACAGCTTCGTAACGGAGTGGAAAAAGGTCGGCGGAGACCAAATCACCGACGAAGTAAAAAAAGAAGCGAACAGGAAGTAATCGCTCGCTACGGTTTGGCTGGAAAAGGCGCACAGTGTCCGCACTTCGCGCCTTTTCCAGTTTGCGGGAGACGGAGGAGACGGGAATGAAGAGTAAAAGCGCGTTGTTCAGCTATCATGCGATGCTGTTGCCGGGGTCTGTTTTGCTATTTATCTTTCATATCATTCCGATGTTCGGGATTGTTATGGCGTTTCAGCATTTTATTCCGGGGAAGTCGATCTGGAAGCAGCGCTGGGTAGGATTCGAGAATTTTGCCTTTATGCTGCAAATGCCGGACGGCCGGCAAGTTTTCCTGAACACGATCATCATCGCCGCGATGAAAATCGTCGCCGGCCTCGTGGTTCCGGTCGCTTTCGCTCTGCTGCTCCATGAAGCGCGCATCCGTTGGTTTAAACGGTCGATTCAAACGATTGTATATTTGCCGCATTTTATGTCGTGGGTCATCCTCGCCGGGATTATTACCAACATGCTTTCCCTGGACGGGGTCGTCAATCAGTTTCTGGGGCTCTTCGGCGTGAAGCCGATTCTGTTTATGGCAAGCAACACCTGGTTTCGGCACATTGTGGTATGGAGCGATGTCTGGAAGGAGTTCGGCTTCAGCGCGATCATCTACCTGGCTGCCTTGACCGGGATCAATCCGTCTCTCTACGAGGCGGCCGAAATGGACGGGGCGAGCCGTCTGCAGAAGCTGATTCATGTTACGCTGCCCGGTATTTTGCCGACCATCGTACTGCTTTCGACATTAAGCATCGGCAATATATTGAACGCAGGCTTCGACCAAATATTCAATCTGTACAATCCGCTCGTTTACTCTACCGGCGATATCATCGACACATACGTGTACCGTCTCGGCCTGATTCAGATGCAGTACGGGCTGGCTACGGCAGTCGGACTGCTCAAGTCGGTTGTGGCGCTCATATTGATTGTAGTTTCGTACCGGTTGGCCTACAAGCTTGCCAATTACCGCATATTCTAACGTGGAAAGGAACCCGATATGGTAAGATCACAAACGTTAACAAACCGCATCGAAGACAGCGCGATTTTGTTGATGCTGGCTATTTTCGCATTGGCTTGTCTTTATCCGGTCTGGTACATCGTTGCCGTCTCGTTCAGCGACAAATCCGCAACGAATGCCGGTATGGTTCATTTTTGGCCTGTCGGTTTCAACCTCTCCTCCTATCATATCATCCTGGGCGACGAGAAGTTTTTCCGAGCTTTCGGCATTTCGGTCAAAAGGGTCGTTCTGGGCGGGGCGATCAATTTCGTGATGACTGTTATCATGGCCTTTCCCTTATCGAGAGAAGCAAAGCTGTTCCCGGGGAGAAATTTGTATATGTGGTACCTGGTCTTCTGCATGTTGTTTTCCGGCGGGCTCATTCCTCTTTATATTACCGTTACCACGATAGGTTTGCAGAACAGTATATGGTCTTTGGTCATCCCGGGGGCCGTGCCGATTTTCAATGTCATCCTGGTCATGAACTTTTTTCGCAGCCTGCCGAAGGAACTGTACGAAGCGGCAACTATGGATGGCGCGGGCGCGTGGCAGACGTTGCTGCGGATCTATATCCCGCTGTCGGTCCCCGCGCTTGCCACCGTCACCTTATTTAGCGTCGTCGGCCATTGGAACGCGTTTTTCGACGGACTCATTTATATGAACAAGCCGGACAAATACCCGCTCCAAACGTATATTCAACAGCTTGTCGTGATCATCGATCCCGAATTGATGAAGTCGCTTACGACCGATGAACTGGTCAAACTGATGAAGGCCTCGGATAAAACATTGAACGCAGCGAAGCTTGTCGTGGCGATGATTCCGATCCTGCTGATTTATCCGTTTTTGCAAAGATTTTTTATTCATGGCATTGTTCTCGGTTCGGTGAAAGAGTAATGGTCTGCTGAAGGAAGGGAAGGGGTTTCATGGAACCTGTCAAGCGGGTGCACGTTGTTTTTAAGACACATCTCGATCTTGGTTTTACGGATTTGGCCGAACATGTGGCGAATCAGTATTTCGACCGGTTTATCCCGATGGCGATGGAATTGTCCGAGCGGCTTGCGGCGGAGGAAGGGGACTGCAAGTTTGTTTGGACGACGGGCTCCTGGTTGATTCATGAATACTTGAAGAGAGCGAACCGCGAGCAGGCGGAGAAGATGAGGGAAGCGATATCCAGAGGCTATATCGCATGGCATGGATTGCCCTTCACCACCCATACGGAGCTCATGGATCCGGAATTGTTCGAGTTCGGATTGTCACTGTCGAAAAAGCTGGATGCCGCCTTCGGCAAGAGCACAATAGCCGCCAAAATGACCGACGTTCCGGGACATACCGCAGCGATCATTCCTCATCTTGCCCGCAGCGGCATTCAATTTCTGCATCTGGGAGTAAACCCGGCTTCGAAAGTGCCGAGCGTGCCCGGACTTTTCGTTTGGAAAGCGAAGGATGGCTCCGAACTGATTGTAAACTATGCCGATAACTACGGGAAAAGCCTGGAATTCGAAGGGCTGCGTGACGTCCTCGTGTTTGCCCATACCGGGGATAATTCCGGCCCCCCTTCCCTGGAGGCAATAAAGAAGGAATTCGCCAGACTGGCGGAGCAGTACCCCGGAGCTTCGATCCAGGCGTCCACGCTGGACGCCTATGCGGAGAACGTGATTGCGATCAAGCACCGGTTGCCGGTCGTCCACGAGGAGATCGGCGATTCGTGGATTCACGGCATTGCGACCGACCCTTGGAAGGTGGCACGTTACCGGGAACTGCTGCGATTAAGAAAACGGTGGCTCGAGGTTGGAGAACCGTGGCAAACGGAAGAATGCGAGCAATTTTCCAACTATCTTCTTCTTATCGCGGAACACACATGGGGGCTCAATCTGCAGAAGTATTTGCCGGACTATCGCAATTATTCGCGATCGATGTTTGACTCCGCCAGACAGGCAAACCTGATCCCGCAAGAGGCTGTGCCCGCTAAGTACCAATATTTGAGAATCAATCCGCCCGAAGTGCAGAGAAGCTATCAATTTTTTGAAAGCTCCTGGCGCGAGCAGCGCGAATATGTCCAAAAAGCGGTCGATGCGCTCAGCTCATCGAAACGGTCGGAGGTTCTAGACTCATTCGCAGCGATGGAGCCGGAGCCGAAGCCGCTTGGCAGTCCGCGGCAGGTACAGGTTGACGCAATGTATCGCCTCGGCGGGTTCGACGTACGGTTTGCGAGCGATGGCTCCATCTCCCGATTAATCGACCGCAACGGCAAAGAATGGGCGGACGAGAGCCATCACCTCGGGATATTTGCATATGAAACGTTCGGGATCGAACATTATCATACCTGGTTCGAGCAATACGTTTCGAATCGGAACAAGACGTACGGTTGGTCCGATTCCGACTTCGGCAAACCGGGAATGGAGCTTTCCGACCCGCAGCCGCAAGGAAGAACCTACAGTCCCCGTCTGATTTCGTTGGAAATATCAAACGAAGAGGACCACGACGTCGTTCGCACGCAACTCATTATGCCCGATGATGCGGGCGATGAGCATGGCTCGCCAAAGAAATTGTCGATCGATTATGTGTTTTATAAGAACGGCGGCCAGATCGGGGTGGAGTTCATTTGGCGGAACAAGCCCGCTTACCGGCTGCCTGAAGCAAGCTGGTTCTCTTTTGTTCTGAAGCTGGATAATCCGAATTTGTGGAAGATGGATAAGATGGGAATGCTGCTGTCTCCTCTGGAGGTCGTGAAGAACGGCGGACGCAACTTGCATGCGTTGAACAAAGGCATTTTCTACCATGGGACAGACGGCCAGGTGGAGATTGAAACGCTCGATGCACCGCTGCTTTCGCCCGGAGAGAGAAGAATGCTGCGATTTGACAATACGTTTGCCCCTTTGGAAGGCGGGATGCACTTTAATCTGCACAATAACGTCTGGGGAACCAACTTCCCGATGTGGTTTGAAGAAGACATGAGGTTTCGTTTTATGATTACGTTCCATTCGGCTTTGCGGGCTTCCATTCCCGCGAACGATTGCCAGTGATGGGCCGGTACAACTTGCGCTGTGCGGATATCAACATCTGCAAGCTGCTTGGAGCGTGCAGCCGCCTGCCGCACAGTTTAAACAAGATTTGCGTATAATAGCAACGCCTGTTACGACAATGGCGAGTTCCGCCGAACTGCGGAGCTCGCCATTCGTTTTACGCCCGGCATGGACGTCATCTTTAGGGTGCAAGTCCCGAACGGGTTTTAGCGGTTTCTGCTCCATAGCGTGCATACTCGCGCGCTATCGCCAAACAGCCTGAACATTCGGAATGCCGGCGCCCGCAAACATTTCGTGTATTGACAGGAATGTTTTGAAGCGGGTAAGATAAAAAAAGAGCACAAACGAGCAGAAATAAACAACGATTTCTAAATTTATGATAGATAATGCTTATTTGGAGGCGACCGGCATGCTGCCTGCGGAACGAAAAATGAAAATATTGGAGTATGTCAGACGGCATCGCGCCGCTTCGGTTACGGCACTGGCCAACGAATTCGACGTGCACGAATCGACCATTCGCCGCGATTTGGCGGAAGCCGAGCACGAGGGCTTGCTGAAACGGACGCACGGCGGCGTCATTGTCGAGCGGCACACCAATAACGAGCCGTCGTTTAACGAAAGGTCGAGCGTCCAGCTGGAGCAAAAATGCGCATCGGCCAAATGGCTGCCAGCCTCGTCGAAGACGGGGACCACGTCATTCTCGATTCCGGTACGACCACGCTTCATATCGCCAAAAATCTTACCAAGCACACCAATATTACCGTCGTGACGAACGACATTAACATAGCAGCCGAGCTGCGCGACGCCCCGGGTGTTAAAGTGACGGTAACCGGAGGCGAGCTGTATCCCTCGAGCTACATGCTGAACGGCATGTTCACGGATTATGTGCTCCGTTCGCTGCACGTATCGAAAGCTTTCATCGGCACGCCGGCCATTCATCCGAAGCACGGTCTGATGCATCCGGAGGCGCAGCTCGTTCTGGCCAAGCAAGGGATGATCAGTTCCGCACAGGAAGTTATCGTCGTAGCCGACGACACGAAAATCGGCAAGCTGTCTTTGTACAAAGTCGCCCCGAACAGCGCGATTCATACGCTGATTACAGGAAAAGAGGCGCCGGACTACGACATTAAACAATTCGAAGATGCCGGCATCAACGTCATTACCGTCTGACTTCCGATGGACGTTCCGCGGCCGTTCTGTCTGGCCGGGGAATTTTCATATACCATCAATCATGCATCGGAGGTGTTACAGGCAGTGGTAGACTTAGCGAGCAGAAGAGTGCAATCGCGCACATGGCGCTTGACCCGGCCCCGCGAAATTCAGGAGCTGCTCGTGGAACGAACCGTCCGCAACGGATTTGTAGCGGTCGAGCCGACGCTGGCAAGCATTTGTCACGCCGATCTTCGTTATTACGGCGGACTGAGAAAGCCTGAAGTACTGGCCAGAAAGCTGCCGATGGCCTTGCTGCACGAAGGGATCGGAACCGTTGTTGAAAGCGATTCCGCACAGCTCCCCCGCGGACGGCGGGTGGTCATCGTGCCCAATTTGCCAGGCCATTTGCTGCACGGGCTCGAACCGGAGCAATGTTGTCCGGCATGCCGGGGCGAAATTGAGGACAACTATTGTTACCGCTCCGAGTTTCTGGGCAGCGGCACGGACGGTATTGCCCAAAGCCGGCTCGTTATTCCGGAAGCGTGCGCGATTCCGATTCCCGACTCGGTGCCGGACGAGATCGCCGTTTTGGCCGAATTATGCAGCGTATCGTACAGGGCGCTCAGAAAAGTAAGCCATCTGCTGGACCGGGCCCGGGTCGCCGTGTTCGGAGACGGACCGGTCGGCTATTTGACGGCGGCCATGCTGCACCATACTTACCGAATCGGCAAAGACCGCCTGACGGTGTTCGGCGCGATCCGGGAAAAGCTGGAGCAATTTTCGTTCGCCGCTACCGAGCTGGTGCAAAGCTACGATTTCCAAGCCGGCGAAAAGGCGGATATTGTGGTGGAATGCACGGGAGGCCGGTTCAGCGAGTCCGCCATCAATCAGGGAATCGGCGTGCTCAAGCCCGGCGGCTATCTCGTTGCGATGGGGGTGAGCGAGGAGCTTGTACCGATCAATACGCGCGATGTGCTGGAGAAAGGAATTGCGCTCTACGGCAGCAGCCGCAGTTCGGTGAGCGACTTACGAGAGTGTTTGGCGTTATGGAGGAGCCGGGTGCCAAAGCACGCTGAGACGGCTCATCCCGGAAACGTATACGGCCGTGAGCACGGCGGACGACTTCGCTGGCGCAATGGAGTCCGCCATAGCTCACCGGGACTGGAAAAAAACAATTCTGGACTTTCGCTGGTGACGCAGTGAAAGTCCAAATAAGATTGTAACACAGAATAAGGATGTTGTTAATGAGCAGGACCGGGGCAACCGGTATCAAGCAAACCTGTTTTGTAAGCGAATACATTCGTAATTGGCGTTCATACTTTCTTCATATGCGCATAACACTCCCGAAACATTTCATTTTTAACATACAAATGGGCAAAAAATGAACAAAAACGAGTACATATGCTCATTCGAAGAAAGCGGGTGTTGCGGCCAAAAAAATACGCACATTTAAGATCGGCAAGCGAGCCAGTAAAGGGGGATTGACCGTTGGCGTCCATCGAGTTTGTCCATGTGACGAAGTCGTTTGACAAGCATGTCGTCATCAAAGACCTCAATTTGAAAATCGAGGACGGCAAATTCACCGTTCTCGTAGGCCCGTCGGGCTGCGGCAAAACGACCTTGATGCGCATGATCGCCGGGCTCGACCCGCAGACGTCGGGCTCGGTGCTCATCGGCGGCAAAGACGTCTCCCGCGTTGCCCCCGGGCAGCGGGGCGTCGCTATGGTGTTTCAAAACTACGCCATTTACCCGACGATGTCCGTACGGGAAAACATCGAATTCGGCCTGAAGAACAACAAGGTGCCGAAAGAAGAGCGAACCCGCTTGGTAGAGAGCATCAGCGCCACCGTGGGGCTGCAGGATTACTTGGACCGGAAGCCCGCCACTTTGTCCGGAGGCCAGCGCCAGCGGGTCGCTCTGGCACGCGCCATGGTGAAAAAGCCGTCCGTTTTTTTGATGGATGAGCCGCTTTCCAACCTTGACGCCAAGCTTAGAGTGCAAATGCGCGTCGAGCTGATCGAAATGCACAAAAAGCTGGGCACCACGTTCGTTTACGTCACTCACGACCAAGTAGAAGCGATGTCCATGGCCGACACGATCGTGCTCATGAACCAGGGCCAAATTCAACAGGAAGCTCCGCCGGAAACTATCTATCACCTGCCGAGCAATCTGTTTGCGGCGCAGTTTATCGGCGTCCCGCCGATGAACGTCGGCGATTTGGGCGAAGACGGCGTCAAGTTCGGATTTCGTCCGGAGAACGCTGTGCTGTCGGCAGAACCCGGCGACAATCATTTTTCCGTGCGAGGGATAATTGTCACCAGAGAAATGCTCGGATCGGAAACGATCTATCAAGTGAGATCCGCGCGCCATTCCTTTATGGTCAAATGCACGGAGGACTTGTTTACCGTCGATCAGGAAGTGTGCCTCGGGGTGAAGCCCGACAAAATGTTTTTCTTCGGGGCAGACGGGAAGCGGATCGAACGGGACGACGCCCGTTTCGACGGCTATATGAAGGCCTTGCGAGGGCTCAGCCATGAATAACAAGCCGGTGTGGGAAGCGGTTCGCCCGTATGTCATGATTTTGCCCGCCATGGGCGGGATTATCCTGTTTGTCATCTATCCCGTCATCTATTTAGTCAAATTGAGTTTTTACAAATACAACTTGATGAACGCGAGCAAAAGCAAGTTCATCGGGCTCGACAACTTCAAGCAAATTTTCAGCCGCGAAGATTTTTTCAGCGCGCTCTTGAACACTGTTCTGTACACCGTGGGCGTCGTCGTGCTGACGATGATCCTCTCGCTGCTGATCGCCGTCTGGCTGAACCGAAAAAGCCGCTTCAACGCCATCGTTCAAGCCGGCATCTTCACGCCCCATATTATTTCCATCGTATCGATCGCACTGGTGTGGATGTGGCTCATGGAACCGAGTCACGGCCTGCTCAACTTCCTTCTCAAGGCGATAGGGCTGCCGACGTCGCAATGGCTGCAAAGCTCGAGCACCGCCATGATTTCGGTCATCATCGTATC
This sequence comes from Gordoniibacillus kamchatkensis, assembly GCF_000829455.1. Lineage (GTDB taxonomy): Bacteria > Bacillota > Bacilli > Paenibacillales > NBRC-103111 > Gordoniibacillus > Gordoniibacillus kamchatkensis. The sequence continues at coordinate 7,926 of NZ_JXAK01000080.1, read as the reverse complement.
CGTATGGCAGAGCATCGGCTATTACACGCTCATTATCGTCGCTGCGCTGCAAAGCATTCCGCCCACCATCTACGAAGCCGCCGCCCTTGACAACGCCAGCAAGTTCAAAGTATTTTACAAAATTACGTTGCCGCTCATTTCGCCGCAGCTGTTTTTCATCCTGATCATTATGACGATCGGCTCCTTCAAAGTGTTCGATACCGTCAAAATCATGACCGGCGGCGGCCCCAATAACGCGACGACGACGCTCGTGTATTACATTTACGAATTCAGAACGAACAGCATCGGGTATGCCTCCGCTACGGGCGTCGTTTTGATGGCGATCATTGCACTGCTCACATTCGTCTACTTCCGCTTGCTGGCAAGCAAGGTGCATTATCAATAAGTGATTCAGATCACGAGACAAAGGGAGGGGGAAGCGGTGCGCTACATATCGGAGCTGAGGCCTGTGGAGCGGACGTTAGGTTTTGTGCTGAAGGCCGTAGTGCTGGCGGTGTTTGTTTTCCCGTTTCTATGGATGGTTTCGACTTCGCTGCAAACTTTTCAGGAGACGCTGGCGTTTCCGCCTACCTGGATTCCGGCAGCGCCGCAGTGGATTAATTTTGCGGAAGCGATGAGCGCCGGCCCGTTTCTGACTTATGCCAGAAACTCGGTCACCGTTACGCTCTCTGTCATTGCGCTGCAGCTGATCGTCATGATACCGGCGGCGTACGCGTTCGCGAAGTACAAGTTCGCCGGGAAAAAGGCGCTGTTCGCCATGGTGCTGCTCGCCTTCATGATTCCCGGCCAGGTCACTTTCATTCCCGTTTATTTGATGCTGGCCGATTGGGGTATTATCGATACGCTGCTGCCGCAAATCATTCCGTTCATGTCGAGCGCCTTCGGCATTTTCCTGCTCCGCCAGTACTTTATGCAAATTCCGCAAGAAATTATCGAATCGGCCAGATTGGACAATGCGAGCGAGTTCGCGATCATACGGAAAATCATGATACCGATGTCGATGCCGGCGCTGGCGACAATCGCCCTGTTTAGCTTCGTGAGCCACTGGAACGATTATTTCTGGCCGCTCGTCATGACGGATTCGGCCGGCGTCCGGCCGCTGACGATGGGGATCGCCGTGCTCAGGGAGACGGAAGGCATCAGCAACTGGCACATCATTATGGCCGGCAACGTCGTCCTGGTCGTGCCGATTTTGCTCGTGTACGCAATAGCTTCCAAACATATCGTCAAGGCGTTCGTTTATTCAGGGATTAAATAAAACATTTCCATGAACTGGAGGTCGTTCCTAATGAGAAACAAGGTTTCATCCGTTTTGCTGGCGACTACGCTGTTCGCGAGCGTGCTGGCCGGCTGCTCCGGGGGCCAGCAGCAGCCTGCCGCTGCGACCAAGGGCTTCCCCGTCGCCGCAAGCCTCACAGGCGCAGAAGCCCGCAACGACGAGCGCAGGCGGCAAGACGGTCGTCAACTTTTGGCATTCTTTGGGCGGCAAAAACGGCGATTACATCAATGCCATGATCAAGCGCTTCAACGACACCCACGACAAAATTGAAGTCGTCGGCACGTTCCAGGGTTCCTACGATGAGACGGTGACGAAGCTGCAGCAGGCGGTTGCGGCCAAAACCGCGCCGGATGTCACCATGCTGGAACGCGCCTACGTGCAGATGTTCGCCGATTCGGACGTGCTCGAAGATATGACCCCGTATTTGAAAAAGTCCTCCATGTCCAAGGACGACTTCGTTCCCGGCCTGATGGGGCACTCCATCTTCGATAACAAGCTCGTATCGCTGCCGTTTAACCGCTCCACCCCGATTTTGCATATCAACAAGACGATGCTCGATGAAAAAGGGCTGGCCGTGCCGAAAACGTGGGACGATCTGAAGAAAGCAGCCACCGCCCTTGTCGTGAAAGAGAACGGAGAGTACAAGCGGTACGGCTACACGATGCCTTAGACACGTGGTATCCGATCGCGATGATCGGCCAGGCGGGCGGCAAATTTTTTAACGATGCGACGAGCTCCGTCGGCTACACGAACGAGGCTGCCCGGACGTTCCAATTTCTGAAGGAGCAGCAGAGCACGGGGGCATTGTATTACCCTCCGGCTCAAGACTCCGGCAATATTGTCAACCAAATGTTTACAAGCGGCAAAGTCGGCATGATGTTCCAGTCCACCGGCGTCATCGGCAGCCTTCTGGACAACGTCAAGTTCGATTACGTAACCGCTTTCTTGCCGATGGACAAAGCGTATTCGACGCCTACCGGCGGTGCGAACCTGTCGCTCATGGCCGGCTCCAAAAACAAAGACGCGGCCTGGGAATTTATTCGCTGGACGATGACGGACCCTCAAGGCGGCCTGCAGTTTATTCTCGATTCCGGCTACTTGCCGTTCACCAAAAAGATGGTGGAGTCCCAGCAGATGAAAGATTTGTGGGCGAAGCAGCCGAACCGCAAGGTGGCCTACGACCAGCTCCAGTATGCCGTCGACACGAACAAGGCCGTTGCTTGGCCGCAAGTGATGCAGGAGTTTTTCAAGTCGATACAGGCCATCATGTACGACAACAAGCCGGTCGAGCCGACGCTGGAGACGTTCAAGAAGGAAACCGAAAGACTTTTGAAAAAGTAAGCGGCATGCTGCGGCCTACGCTGGCGGGAAAGGACGGCTTCGTACCATGATCGAACGGCTTCAAAACAACACTTCCATCGTTGTGGCCGCCCATCGCGGCTGGAAATCCGCATATCCGGAAAACACGCTGCTCGCCTTCCAAAGGGCGTTGGAGCTCGGCGCGGATATGCTGGAGTTCGACTTGCGGCTCTCCAAAGACCGCGTTCTGACGGTCATCCACGACGAAACTCTGGAGCGTACGACGAACGGCACCGGCAAAGTTAGCGACTATAGCGTGGCCGAGCTGAAGCGGCTCGATGCGGGCGGATGGTTCGGCAGCGCATTCGAAGGGCTGAAAATTCCTACGCTGGAGGAGCTGTGCCGGCTACTTGCGGCATATCCGGACGTTCTGCTCAACGTCGAAATCAAGCCGAGTCCGGATGCCGGGGAAGCGGCCGACAAAGCGATCGCGTTGCTAGGGGAATACGGCTATTTGCCGCGCTGCGTTTTTACGTGCTTCGATGCAGCGGTTTTGGCCTACATCCACGATGCTTACAACCTGAAGACGCAAGGCTTCCCCGGAGAGCTCATGCATAACTTTGTGCCGGGCGAGCAAGGAAGCTATTCCAAAATGTGGGCGGTCGGCATCAGCATGAAGCTGCTGACGCCGCAGCTGGTCCGGCAGTTTGAAGAGATGGGGCTCCTGGCGTGGTGCTATTGTCCGGACGATGACAAGCAGGTGCACTATGCGCTAGGCTGCGGCGCGACGTTAATGACGGTCAACAATCCGCTGCCTGCGATGCGGATTCGCGAGCTGATCGAGCGCGGCAGCGGCGCGGCTGGCGAATATATATGGCCTGGACCGTCTGCTTCCGGCTGCGGCGCTAAAAAAATAATTGAATAATTATTCGAATACGTGTATATTTATAAGTGTAATCTTTTTCTCGGAAGGTGATCCGATTGAAAATCGCTTATGAATATAGCGTTCCTTCGAGCGAGCAATTGACTCGGCTTGGTCTCGATACGGCCTTGCTGCAAGCTGGATCCGGCTGCGCCGTCACCGCCTACGACGGCGACGAGCCGATCGGCTTCGGCTTCGTGCAGGAAGGAGCCGAGCCTGAAGACGGATGCTGCATACAAGTGCATCCCGCATACGCGCAGCGGCAAATCGACGTCAACATCCGCAAGCTGCTTGGGGTGCGCAGCCGTCAGCCGCACAGCCTAAACAAGATTTGCGTATAATAGCAGCGCCTGTTAACGACTATGGCGAGCTCCGCCGAACCGCGGAGCTCGCCATTCATTTTTCATTGAATTGGGACGCACATTGGGTGTAAACTGTTTTTATATTTGCGAGGAGGCCCAGATCATGAACGAATTGAAGCTGAAGATTTTGGATTTGCTGAGAGAGGATGCGCGACGCTCCCCTGCCTTGATAGCGACCATGCTGGGCGCGGCGGAAGCCGAAGTGGTTGCGGCCATCAAGGAGCTGGAAGCGGACCACGTTATCGTACAGTACGCGACCGTCGTCAATTGGAGCAAAGTCGATGACGAGAAGGTGACGGCGCTGATCGAGGTGCAGATGACCCCCGAGCGCGGCCGCGGCTTTGACGGCATTGCGGAGCGCATTTATTTATATCCGGAAGTGAAATCGGTTTATTTGATGTCCGGCGCCTACGACTTGCTCGTCGAGGTCGAAGGGCGCAATTTGAAGGAGGTCGCCTCCTTCGTCTCCGACAAGCTGTCCCCGATCGACAGCGTGCTGTCCACGAAAACTCATTTCATTCTGAAAAAATACAAGCAAAGCGGCATCATTTTCGAGGATCACGAAGACGATCACCGGATGCCGATTTCTCCGTAAAGGGTGAATCGCCATGAGCCAAGAGAGCATAAAACTGCAGCACAAGTCGATGAGCGACTATTTGGCTCCGCTCGTGCGGGACATCCCGCCGTCGGGGATACGCAAATTTTTTGATTTGGTCAGCGCCAGCAAAGACATCATTTCGCTCGGTGTCGGGGAGCCGGATTTCTCCACGCCGTGGCACGTGCGCGAGGCCGCCGTCTATTCGCTGGAGCGCGGCAAGACGAAGTATACGCCGAACAGCGGCATACCGGAGCTGCGCGAACGATCGCGGAATATTTGTACGGCAGCTTCCATGTCGCTTACGAGCCGAAGGACGAAGTGCTCGTCACCGTCGGCGGCAGCGAAGCGATCGACCTCGCGCTGCGGGCGCTCATTACGCCTGGTGACGAGATTCTCATTCCCGAGCCGTGCTACATTTCTTACAGCCCGATCGTCACGATCGGCGGAGGCAAAGCCGTCGGCATCGAGACGAGCGCGTCCAACAACTTCAAGCTGCAGGCGAGAGAGCTGGAGGCAGCCCTGACACCGCGTTCCAAAGTGCTCATCCTCTGCTATCCGAGCAATCCGACCGGCGGCATCATGACGTACGAAGACTTGCTGCCGATCGCCAAAGTCGTGCAGGAACACGATCTGATCGTGATCTCGGACGAAATTTACGCCGAGCTCACTTACGGCACGAAGCACGTCTCCATCGCTTCGCTGCCGGGCATGCGCGACCGGACTATTCTCGTCAGCGGCTTTTCCAAGGCGTTCGCCATGACCGGCTGGCGGATGGGCTACGCGTGCGGGCACCGCGAGCTCATTTCGGCGATGACGAAAATTCACCAGTATACCGTCATGTGCGCCCCGACGATGGGGCAGGTGGCCGCCCTCGAAGCGCTGAAAAACGGCCTGGAGGAAAAAGACCGGATGGTCGAATCGTACAATCAGCGGCGGCGTCTCGTCGTCAAAGGCTTTCGCGACATCGGCCTCGAATGCCACGAGCCGGAAGGCGCCTTTTACGCTTTCCCGTCGATCCAGTCGACCGGACTCAGCTCTGACGAATTCGCGCACCGGCTTCTGGCCGAAGCGAAGGTGGCGGCAGTGCCGGGGCATGTGTTCGGACTCGGCGGCGAAGGCTTCGTCCGATGCTCCTACGCCTCGTCCGTCAGCCAGCTGAATGAAGCGTTGGAGCGCATTTCCGGGTTTTTGCGCAAACTGTAGGAAAAACTTATATCGAAGTATTTTCGGAGATGAGCGACTGCATTTTAGCGGAAGTTTTTGTTGCCGAATCCGGGAGCAGCCCGAAGAAGTTTATGCTTTCCGATTTTGTAAAAAAACGTGAAAAAAGTTATTTTCAATTCGGATAAAAACTGGTATCTTTAACATAGAGGACGGCATTCAAGGTTCGTTGTATGCATCGTACGTTCCGCAGCACAAAGCCGGGAAAGGAGTCGGAGGACATGGCATTCATGGAAGTTCAGCTTACGGATTATCAGGGTCTGCTCGCAAGAGAACGCACCGGAAACCGTTGGCCGTTCGCCAGAAATCGCAAGTCGAAGGCTCAAATCGCTCTGGAAGAGGAGATTCACTCGCTCCGCTGCCGCTTGGAACAGATGGTCGTCGAAGGCCGGACGATGACTTCGGACGCCGTTGTGGAAGTCAGCATGCTGCTTGATCGGAAGATCAACGAATATATGAATTCAGTGAGGAAGGGCCGGTGAACGCCGGCTTTTTTCTTTTGCCACCCGAGCCGAAGCGATGATACAATATACGGAGATTAACAGGCTGCCCGAGAAAGTATGGCTGCGTTGCGGACCTAAGAATGTGGGTCTCCTGCTTCGCCCACACTTGTGTTCCCTTCGAAATTGAAACATGGCGGGAACACGAGTTCAAAAGGCGCACGCTGTGCTCATACGCCTATATCCCCATCCTCCGCTCCGCCTTTCTCGGGCAGCCTGAGATTAACGACATAAGGGAGAGAGCTAACCTGTGAAGGCAAAACGTTTCCGTGCATTGCCGGCGCTGGCGGCCCTTCTCGCGGCGCTCGCCGTCTTCGCGGCAGGCTGCGGCAGCAAGCCGAAGGCGGACGTTTCGGTATTTCTGATGGCTGCAAACGGTGTGCCGCAGGAAGCGGCGGACAAGCTGCAGTCGGGGCTGACGGCGGCGGTAGGCGCATCGCCGACAGTGCATTTGCAAGCGGCGCCGCTGTTTTCGATGGAGCTCATGATCGTTCAGCTGGCCGCCGGCGAGCACGACATTATCGTGCTGCCGAACGAGCAGTTTCAAACGCTGGCCAAGCAGGGCGGACTCGTGCCGCTGGAAGATTTGTTTAACAAGGACGATTACAAGGCAGGCATCGTGGAGTCGAACGACAACGGCAAAGTCGAGACGCACCTGTACGGCGTTCCGCTCGACGATGCCAAATGGTTTAAAGATCAAGGTCTGAATGGCAAAGGGCTGACGGCTTTCATCCCAAGCAATTCGAAGCATCAGGACAACGCAAAAAAAGTAATCGTCAAGCTGGCGGCCAAGTAGGCCGCTTTTTTAGTTGCAGGGGAAGGGCAGGCGATAAAACTGTGCATTGCGGATCGCAGTGCCTTATGCATAAAATGCTTCCCGGTTGTTGGAAGGCAAACCGGCGGTCGTTTCTAGGCTAAGGCGCCGCCGGGTGGCGGCGAGGGAGGCAGGCTGGCGTGAACCGTGCGCTCCGGCACCGGTTCGGCATGACAGCGGTCAACCATATGGTTCCAGTGGGCGAGGCAGTTTCAGTTAGGCAAAGAACCGATTCGCTATGTAGCGTCTTGCGGGACGCTGTTAGGCGCCGATTTGACGAAAGGACGGTGCAAAGACCGACTGTTCGCTGCATAGCGACGAAAATTCGCACGGAGCGACTTTCGCGTCGCTACATACCGGTTTTTCCATTTTGGCGCAAAATCAGCGTCCACTAAGGCTTTATTCAGCGAACACGGGCTTTATCGCTGAGCGGAGCTGCCTGTTTGGGAGCGGGATCAAGATCAGGGGGCCGGATTATTCAATTAACGTTTGCCGTTTTTTTCTCCTCGTACTTCCATTATCCTGCCTGTTTGTTCAACAATGAAGGAATTGTGAAACAACTTTATTCACAAATAACAGAAGATATGGTCAAGAGCCGAAAAGGGATGCTGCATTCAAAGATGGAACGCAGCCTTTTTCAATTACACGCTCGAGTTAAAAACGGAGCGTAAGATCCTTCTGCGCCATTCTCGGTCGCTGCGCCCTCGGGGAACGCGTGTGTCGCGACAGAGGAGTCGCAAGGGGCGGTTATCCTGTCCGCTGAAAAAGTAACTGGAATTCCTCCCGATTATGATGACGGGTTTACCGATTCCGTGCAGTTACATGGAAATTCCGGCTAGGCCCCCTTAATCCGGAGTCCGGCCCGTAAAAATATTGGTTTCCGCAGCTCACCTTTAATTTACGACTCTCTCCTCAAGAATTGCAGGGGCTG
>NZ_JXAK01000079.1 GCF_000829455.1 Gordoniibacillus kamchatkensis | reverse complement strand
ACTTGCTGCTGCGCGCCTACGCCGCTTGCCGGAACGTGGGCGCGGCGGCGCAGACGGCGGCGGCGGCGTTTTCGCTGACGATTATCGCCTCTACCTTTTCCTGTCAAGCAGCACGTGTTCATGGACGCCGTGCCGCGGCCGCCGGTTGCCGGCGACGGCGTACTGCCCCGGCTGGTACGCTGGATGCAGGCGCATGATGCTCCATACAACTGCTTCCCCAGCATCCACGTCGCCTCATCCTACTTGCTGCTGCGCGCCTACGCCGCTTGCCGGAACGTGGGCGCGGCGGCGCAGACGGCGGCGGCGGCGTTTTCGCTGACGATTATCGCCTCTACCTTTTTCCTGAAGCAGCACGTGTTCATGGACGCCGTCGGCGCCGTAATCGCGGTGGAGGCGGCACAGTTTGCCGTACGTTCGGCGACCACCGTTTGGAAAGGAGTACTATCCCCTTATGGCGCAAGAAACCATCCTGCTCGTCGATGACGAGAAAGAAATCGTCGACATGCTCGACATCTACTTGAAAAACGACGGCTACGCCACGCTGCGCGCCTACAACGGCGCCGAAGCGCTGGAGCTGCTGCGCGCGCACAACATCGATCTGATCGTGCTCGACGTCATGATGCCTGCCATGGACGGCATCGCCGCCTGTCTCGAAATGCGCAAAACGAGCAACGTGCCGATCGTCATGCTGTCGGCCAAGAGCGAGGATATGGACAAAATTCTCGGCCTCAGCACCGGCGCCGACGATTACGTAACGAAGCCGTTCAATCCGCTGGAGCTGCTCGCCCGCGTCAAATCGCAGCTGCGCCGCTACAAGCGGCTCGGCGTCGTGCAGCCTGCCGAGAGCGGCGTCATTGAGGTCGACGATGTCGTTATCAATACGGCGACGCACGAAGTGAGGCGCGAGGGCCGGGACATCAAGCTCACGCCGCGCGAATTCGCCATTTTCGAGCTGCTCGCACGAAACCGGGGCATCGTGTTCAGCATCGAGAACATTTATGAGAAGGTGTGGAACGAGCCGTTTTTCGAGTCGGACAATACGGTTATGGTCCATATCCGCAAAATCCGCGAGAAGCTGGAGGACAACCCGCGCCAGCCGAAATATATAAAAACCGTATGGGGAGTAGGGTACAAAGTCGATGGCTAAAAAAAAGCTCAAAGAGCGGTTTCCGTTCCATTTGCTCGGCGGCCTGATCCATTTTGCCGTCGAGGTGCTCATCCTGATCAAGACGAACGTGCAGCGCAGCATCCGCATCCAGCTTATGCTGACGTTCGCCGTCTGCTCGGTCGCGGCAATTGTCGCTTACGGCGTGAGCACGAACCTGTTCGGCGAAGTGACGAAAACGACTTACTTGGACTATTCCAGCCGCTACAGCCGGGTCGAGAACGAGGCCGACAATATGGTTTCACGCCTGCAGGATTATGAGCGCGACAAACTACAAGAGAGCGGGAACGAGGGACGCTCGCACAGCGTCCAGGCTGCCGCCCGGCCGGCTCCGGCGGTCCCCGCACCGCCGCTCGAGTTGTCCAACGTCCCGAACGCCGCAGCGGCTGTCCAGGGGCAAGCTGCAGGCGCCGTCCCGGTCCCCGGCACGGCAGCAGCCCAGCCGGCCGCTCCGGCGACGGGCCAGGGACAAGCTGCAGACGCCGCCCCGGTTCCGGGCTCGGCGACCGCCCAGCCGGACGCCTCGGCCCAAAGACTGGCCAAGCGCTCCGCGGAGCCCTCCGCCCCAACCGTTGAGCCTGCTCGGGATGCGCAGCTGGACGGCATGATCCGGAACGCTTTTGCAAGCAGCAGCTACCCTGGAAACAAAGTGAAAATGATGCTTGTCGACATGAACGGCGACGTGAAGTACAAAACCCAATACGTGTCGGAGACGCATGTCGATGTGTTCGCGCTGCTCAGCAACCTGGACGACAACCGCAGGCGCGAGGGCGAGGCCACAGCCATCCGTCCGGTCGAGCTCGGCGGCCGCAAGCTGCTGCTTGTCGCCTCCGGCTACACGGAGCCGGCCATCGTGACGCGCAAAGGGCAAAGCCCGCTCTCCTTGCTCGGCGCTGCGCTTGCGTTCATCGTGTTGTTTTACTGGATGACGCGCAAAAAAATGCGCTCCATCGAGGAGCTCGCCGCCGGCATGAAGGAAATTTCCCGCGGCAACCTTGATCACCGCGTCGCCGAGCGCAGCAGCGACGAAATCGGCTCGCTGGCGACGCACATCAATTTGATGGCGTACGAGCTGCAGCATACGATCGAAGAGGAGCGCCGCGCGGAGCGGACGAAAAGCGAGCTGATCACGAACGTGTCGCACGATTTGCGGACGCCGCTGACGCTCATTATGGGATATTTGCGGCTGCTCAAGGACAAAAACTACGAGAGCCCCGAGCAAGCCGAGCAATACTTGCATATTTCGTACAGCAAGGCGGAGAAGCTCAAGCAGCTGATCGAGGATTTGTTCGAATACACGAAGCTGGAGAGTCGCGACATCCCGCTCCGCTTTGAGACGCTCAGCCTGAACGAGCTGCTCGACCAGCTTGCCGAAGAGCTCGTCACCGTCGCCGAGAACGAACGGCTCTTCTTGTCCCGTTCGCTGCCTGCGGACAAAGTGTTCGTGCGCATGGACCCGGACAAAATGATCCGCGTCTCGAAAACTTGCTCACGAACGCGATCAAGTACAGCCTGAAGCCCGGCGAAGTCAAAGTGCGCCTGCTCCAGGCCGAACGGCGGGCGCTCGTCTGCGTCGCCAACCGCGGCGCCCCGCTTGGTCCGGATCAGCTCGAGCGGCTGTTCGACCGGTTTTACCGCGTCGATACGTCGCGCTCGTCCGAAAGCGGCGGCTCGGGCCTCGGTCTCGCCATCGCCAAAAGCATCGTCGAAGCGCACGGCGGCCGCATTTGGGCCGAAACCGACCAAGGCGAGATCCGGTTCTGGGTCGAGCTGCCGCTGGCGTAAGCGCCCCAAGAACAAAACAGCGGCGGACCAGGACTTGAAAATAAAGCCCTGGACCGCCGCTGCTTTAGCGGTAACCGGAAGCATTCGCCGGTTTGCCTGCATCCTGCACTTCAACGAGATATCGCCAGCAATCCGGCTGAGAGCCGTCAAGATCATAAAAACCATATATCTGTGCGAGCTCTCCGCTTGAAACAGAGCGACCGTTCCACCGGGCTGCTTCCGGATCTCCGGCCAGCGCGGCAACAGCACGCCCTACAAAACGGGGCGTCTCCGAAATGACGAAATGAGGCTCACTCGCAGTGGCGTCGCGCCAGGTTTCTTCCGTGACACCAAAGTGATCGAGCATGATTTCTGAACGCATCCATCCCGGAGTCACCGCTACTGCGGTGCAATGATAAGGTGAAAGCTCATGGGCTAAAGATCGAGCCATACGAATGACAGACGTTTTGGCGAGATCGTAGAACAGCGATACACGGTAGTTTTTATCGTTGTATTCAGCCGTGCCGTCCGTTATCTCAATGACCAGTCCGTTCTTGTTTCGGGTTAATAGCGGAAGGGCAAAGTGGCTCGTTATAATATGCGTGTCGATCGCAAGCCGAAGGAGGCGAAATCCCCGTTCAAGGGAATGCTCCCAGACAGGCACGTTCCACTGCATCAAATGCTCTCCTCCCCACACATCGTTGACCAGAATATCCAGTCTCCCCTGTTCGTTCTCAATGCGGGCAATTAGCGCCTGAACCTGATCGGGATCCAGATGGTCCACCTGAACCGCTATTCCTTGGCCACCCGCATGATTTACAAGTTCAGTGGTTTCTTCAATCGTTTCGGGACGATTGTACTCGGAGCGTTGTGTTCGGGTCGTGCGTCCTGTCACATACACAGTGGCCCCGGCGGCACCTAGTTCGACAGCTATTCCTCTGCCGGCGCCGCGCGTTGCGCCTGCCACCAAAGCTACTTTTCCATTTAGCGGTTTCAAGTTCTGTTGCTCCTTTCGTTGATCTACCGCCTATTATAGACCTCATATATGTCATCTTATGTCATATTATTCGGCATCCCTCAAGGACAAACGGCTCGAAGTTGATATGGAGATGTGAGCTTTGTAAAGTTGCCGCGCGCTTCCTGAACGCCTATAATAGAAATATCTTTTTCTAATCGCTGCGATAAATTTTGTCTATTATCTTCAACTCTCTTCATCTTCGCGGCGAACGGAATCGGAGGTGGGCGCTTGAACCTCAATCAGCTGGAAACTTTGCTGACGATCTCGAAAACGATGAGCTTCCGCAAAGCCGGCGAGCTGCTGAACTTGACGCAGCCGGCCGTTTCGGCGCAAATTAAAAGCCTCGAGGACGAATTCGGGACGACGCTTGTCGACCGCAACCAGCCGGTAACGCTGACCGACAGCGGCAAGCTGTTCCTCGAGCACGCTGAAAAAATTTTACGCATCGTCGACGACCTGAAGCAGCGTCTCGCCGATCTGCAGCAAACGCCGCAAGGACATATTCACATCGGCACGACGACATCGATTGCGATGCAAATTTTGCCGCGGGTGCTGTCGTACTTTCAAGACCAGTTCCCGCTCATCAAGACGACGATTCATTCCATGACCTCTTCCCAGATTATGGCTGCCGTCGAGAACGGCACGGTCGACATCGGCATCGCCTATTTGTTCGAGAGGAATCCCGCCCTGGAAACCGCCGTGCTGTACTACGACACGTTCCAGCTCATCGTCTCGACGCGGCATCCGCTCTCGCGCTTCTCTCACCTGTCGATCGAAAGGCTGCGCAACATCCCGTTCATCATGCTGTCGCCGGAAACGGCCGGCCGGCGGTTCGTCGATCAGCTGTTCAAGGAATTCGACATTAAGCCGCAAATCGTGATGGAGCTGTCGTCGAGCGAGGAAGTGAAGCGGATGGTGGAGCTGAATCTCGGTGCGGCGATCATTTCCAAAATGTCGGCGTCAAACGAGCTGCGGCTGGGTACGCTAAAAATGCTGAACGTCTCCGAACTGGACATTACGCATCCCGTCGGCGTCGTGTACAAATCGGGGCGTTATCTCAGTTCGGCGATGCAGCAGTTTTTAAACGATTTGAAAGGGATGCCGGAGACGCAGTTTCTCGGTTCGGAATGACGACGGTTTCCCGGAGGAGGCAAAGAGGCATGAAATTCGATTTGCACACGCATCATGAGCGGTGCGGCCACGCGGACGGCATGATCCGTAACTACATCGAAGCGGCGATCGACGCCGGCTTCGACGTGATCGGCATATCCGACCATTCGCCGTACTTTTACAGCGAGGCCGATCAGCTGCATCCGCAAATTGCGATGGCGAAGAGCGAATTTCCCCGATACGTGGCTCAGGTGCTGGAGCTGAAGCGGGAATTTGAAGGCAAGATCGACGTGCTGCTCGGCGTCGAATCGGACTTTTTTCCGGAGTATGCGGACTTGTACCGGGCGGAATACGACAAATATCCGTTCGACTATATTATCGGCTCCGTGCACCAGTCGGGCGGCGTCAGCATTTTCAACAGGCGGCGCTGGAACGGCTTGAACGAGCGGCAGCGGATCGAGCAGAAGGAAGAGTATTACGACCTGATCCAGCAATCGGCGCGCAGCGGCATATTCCACATTCTCGGCCACATCGACGCGATGAAAGGCTTTTTCCCGGCGTTTTCCGACATCCCGACGCCGAAGGTCGACGAGACGCTGAAGCTGATCGGCGAGATCGGGGTCTCGATCGAAGTCAACACATCGGGCTCGACGAAGGACGTCGGCGGCTGGTATCCGTCGGATGAGATGCTGGAGCGGGCTTATTTTTACGGTGTCGACATCACGTTCGGCTCCGACGCGCACAAGCCGGGCCGGATCGGTGAAGATTTCGACCGCGTGCGGCAAAAGCTGAAGGAAATCGGCTACAAGGAATGGGTCTATTACAAGGAGAAAAAACAACGGCGCGTCGCTCTGTAAGCGGCACGCCGTTGCTCGTTTTTGGCTGCGGGCTGCTGGCGGCGGTGGCGGCGAGCGTCGGGCGGTGGTGCCGCCGGGCTGCGGGCGCGGCTGCGGGCCGCTGGCTGCGGTGGGCCATGGGCGCAGGAAGAGACGCGGTCTGCTGGTGTGATGCATAAAGCGGCTGCCTCGGAGAGATGATATTCACGGTAAATTTTGAACTATCCGATAGGAGGCATCCGTACCGTGTCACTGATCCCTTACGAACCGTTCCGCCATTTGGAACATATGCGGCGGGAGCTCGACCGCTTCTTCGCCGGCGATTTTCCCGCGCTGCGCACCAGCTTCGGCCAGTTCGGCAACATGAACGTCGACATTCACGAAACCGAGCGCGAAGTGGTGGCGACCTGCGATTTGCCGGGTTTGGAGAGGAAAGAAGACGTGCATATCGACATCGACAACAACGTATTGACCGTCAGCGCCGTCATTAACCGCGTAAACGAAGTGAAGGAGGAGCAGATGCACCGGCAGGAGCGTTTTACCGGACGTGTGCAGCGCTCCGTCCATTTGCCCGCTCCGGTTACCGAGGAAGGGGTCAAAGCTTCGTACCGCAACGGCGTGCTCGAAATCCGCATGCCGAAAGCAAACCCGGATACGAAAAAGCGGATCGACATTGAGTTCCATTAAAAGAATGTCAGAGCAAAAGAGCACTTCCATAAGTAACAGTCTGCTTATCGCTCTGTCTGCCGCGAAGCTGCACGAGTTGATCTAACACATTTGCGGTTATGGATATTGGCCGGCTTTGTTCCGGTAGGCAGGGCTGTTTAAACAATTGGTTTCGCTATTCAGCGACATGCGGGACGCTAATAAACGCCGATTTGACGAAAGGAACGTGTAAGGACCTATTGTTCCAAACATAGCGACGAAAATTCGGATGGAGCGACCTTCGAGTCACTAATGGACGTTTTCTCCATTTTGGCTAAATATCAGCGTCTGCAGCGTCTCTGTTTAGCGTACAAGGGGCTCTCCCGCTCTTCTGCGCTGTCTGTTCCGCTGCATGTCGGCAATGACAAGTGCCGTCTGGAAATGGAAAAAAGCGCAACACCAGTTGCGCTCACCAATCTTATACAGTTTCAGGCCGGCTTATCCGCCACAATTCTAGGCGGGGGCGAACGTTGTCCTGCCCGGAGCTTGCCGCAACGTAAAAACCGGGGCAGTCGTCGTCGCCGCTGTCGTGATAAATTCGCGAAACCGCCGTCGCCAAGCCCAGTCCGATGTCGAGCCGGCGCATCGTCCCTGAAGCGGCTTCGGCAAACCATACGCGGCCGCCGGCCAGAACCAGGACGCGGTGCAGCCCCAAGCATACCGCCTGAACGCCGGCTGTCCCGGTATCCTCGATCTGAACGGGCAAGCGCAGCACGTATTCGTTGCACCCGTCCCGCGACTGGAGCAGCAGATCGCCCCGGTCCGGGACGACGGCGGCGGAGTAGCCGTGCCAAGCATCCCATGCCGCTGCGTTTTCCATGTACGGCTCGAACGACCGAAGTTCGTCCCGGTACAAATACAATGCGCCGGATACGGCGGTCAGCCACAAGCGGCGGCCTTCCGACACGACGGCCCGGGCCGGTTCCGGCAGCGCGGCGATGCGCTCTGCGGCCGGCTTCCCCTGCGGCCGGGCAGTGCCGATTTCCCATAAGCCTGTACCTGCAGCCGCCCATATGCCCCCGTCAGGATGAGGCGCAATGGCATCCACTCGATCTTCCAGCTCCCATTTCTCCAGCGGCCAATCGCCGCGAACGTCGCGGACGAACCGCCAAGGACTGCGCCGATCGCTTCGACCGACCTGGCTGCCCCAAGCCAGCCAGACGTCGCTGCCCGCGGCGGCGGTACCGGTCAAGACCGGCCCTATATGATAGGTGCCGAATACCGCCTCGCTCTTCGGTTCGGCTTCCCAGCTGTAGCCGTCCATCGTCGAGACGAGACAGCGCTCGGCGGACAGCGGCGCAATCCCTTGCGCGGCAGCCGCCGCTTCGCCGACCGGGAACGACCCGACGCGGGATAAAACGGCATGCGGCCGCTTGACGAGCGATCCGATAGCCCCGCCCTCGCCGTGCCATCCGCCCTCCTCCGTCACTTCGCGCTTGATATGGTCAAGAGTCAGCACTTTGACCGAGCTGCGGCCGATATCCAGTATTCTGGACTGCCTCATGCCGTCGCGGGTAAACGAAACGCCGTGGACGCCGGTCATAAAAAAGTGGGTGCCGAACCGGACCGTGTGGGAATCCGGATGAATATGGCTGAGATGATAGTGGGCGGAAAACCACATGACGATTTCCGGACTGTTTTTGAACAAATGATACCACCGGTACGGATCGTGATTCTGATCGAGATACGCGTTGGTCGAGCGCACGTGCACGCGCGGCACGGTGCGCAGCCCGCACCCTATCGGAGGCGCGTGCGTGAAAAAAATAACGGGGACATTGGGCCGCTCTTTGAGCTTGGTCTTCAACCAGTCGAACTGCTCGTCCGACGCGAACACTTCCTGCACGTCGTAGCAGGAATCTTCGCTCTGCGGCTCCGTAGAGGCGAAAAAAACCGGAAATCGTCGAATTCCATGACGCCGTACGGCCGTTCCAGGCCGAACATGCGGACGAACCGCTCCTGCATCGTCCCTTTCTTCTGCTCGCCTTTGCCGGATTCGCGCTCCAGATCGTGGTTGCCGAGAATCGGCCGGAGCGTCGCTCCCGGCATGCGCAGAAAGGGCTCCGCCTCTTCCAGGCCGTTCACGGTGCCGATCTTCCCCTGGCTTCCGAAGTCTCCGAGCGGAACAATGAGATCGGGCCGGCACATCTTTATGTCTTCCATCGCTGCTTGCGTTGCCTCATATTGTTCGGGGTGTAAATGAAAATCCCCCAAGATGACGATTCTCACCGTCCACCACTTCCTTCTTCGCATGTTGGGCGCCCAATGCTCCGCACCGAGCACCTCAACGTTTAAGCGGCACGTCGCCCTTAAGGAGCGGATCGCGGGTCGCTTCCATCCATTCGTCGAGCGCGCCGGCCATAGAGCGCTTGCGTCCGCAAAGCGGCTGTCCTCCGCCAAATTCTCTCTTTCCACGGGGTCCAAATACAGATCAAAGAGCATCTCCCGCGGCTTATCCGCATTCAGGAAGCCGTGCTCGAGCAAAAAGGAACGGTGTTCGCTGGTATCCAGATTGGGCTTCAAATAGGCGGTCGCCCCGTAATTGCGAATGTATTTGTATCTGTCGCTGCGCACGCAGCGCATCGGCTCGTACTCGACATGATGGTTGATTTCGGCGAAGACGGCCGCGCGCACCGATTCCGATGTTCCCTGAAGAACGGGCAGCAGCGACTTCCCCTGCAGCCAGTCGGGTTTAGGGAGCCCGGCAAGCTCGCACACGGTCGGGAATAGGTCCACATGAGAGACGAGCGCATCCGTTGCCTCCCCTTTGCGCAGTTTCTGCGGCGTCCGGAGCATCAGCGAAACGCCGATCCCCGTGTCGAACAGGCTGCATTTCTTCCGCGGGAAGGGCAGGCCGTGGTCGGTAGTGAATACGACCAGCGTGTCGTCCTCAAGTCCCGCCTCCCGGATGGCGTTCAGCACGATGCCCGCGCATTCGTCAGCGATTTGGGCCGAAGTCAAATAAGCCGCCCACTGCTCCCGGTTCGTGCGGTTGTCGTACATAGGAAACGGCGCCATGACGTAATCCGGATCGAACTCCTCCGAAGCCTTCGGGAAATTCAAGTGCGTATTAAACATGCCGTACGATAAAAAGAACGGCTTGTCATGGCGTCCGCGGATAAATGCGGAAGCCGCCTGTGCATTGTGCCTGTCCCAGCCGGCGGAATCGAAATCGAACACGCTCATGTCGTAATCGGGATTGCCCAAAACGGTGCCGTAACCGATCATATCGGCTTGCGGCGCTTCATGCTGTATGCCGCACAGCGCCGTTTCGTAGCCATGGCCGCTTAAGTATCGGACCAAATGCTTGCCGTAATCGTCCAGCTCGGCGCCCCAGGTGGGCCAACCCGAACATTCCCGCCGAATGAGGCACCATGCCGGTCATCAGTGCGGCTCTGCTGGGCGAGCATGTCGGGCCTGCGCAATAAGCATGCCGAAACAGCAAGCTTTCCCGCGCAAACCGCATGAGATTGGGAGTGGAAACGGCGTAGCCGTAAGGCTGAATGAAGCGGCCCGTATCATGGGTATGAATCAGCACGATATTCATCTTATTGTCCTTTCCTATCCAATGAAGAGATCCGAAATTGCCGGGTCGGCGAGTTGGCCGCAGGCCGTCCGGCGGCGGATGCCGGTCGGCTTCAGGTCCCCCTCGGCCGCGCGTACGGCTGCATACTAATCATTACAAGGGAACCGCTTCGTCGTACCGAATCGGGCGGAAGCCGCAGCGCTCGCAGATCGCGAGAGTGTCCGGCGACGCGAGAAAGTCCGCCTCGCGGTCGCGTCCCCGCGCCAGCTGCTCCCCGTCCACTTTGGCGTTGCCGCATGCGGCCATTTCCTGCGAATAGACCGCCGGATGCGACAAAAAGAAATACTGCCCGTCGCCGAGCCGAGCCAGCACCTGCTCAAACAAGCCCGGCACGGACGCGAAATCGTCGTTTTGCGGCAGCCGGTTGTAAAAGAAATTGTGGTTGATCAGCCCTTTTTCCGCGATCCAGCGGTCCAGCTCCTGCGGCAGCCCTTCCACATATCGTTCCGGACGCATATGGGAATCGACGTAGGAAATCGTAAAGCCCGCCCGCGCGAGCTTGTCCAGCTGGGCGTTCAATTCGGCGATAATTTCCTCCACGGCAGGCCGGTTCTCCGTGAACCATGCCGGGTCCTGGTGAAAATAACCGTCTTTGTCCACAAGGGAAGGGACCTGCGCCTTCAGGCTGACAGGCCCCCACCTGACGTTGTCCCATTCCGCATTGAGCGTCATATGCATCCCGAAACAGATGTCTTTGCGCTTCGCGAGCAGCTGCGCCGCTTCATCCACATACCGGCCGGCCGCCATGACGGACACATTTTTGATAAATCCCGCATCCGCCGCCCGGGCGATCGCCAGATTGGCCGCGCGGCTGGAGGCGCAGTCGTCCGCTCTCGTAATCAACGTCTTCATTTTACGGCCCCTGCCGCTATCCCTTTAATAATATATTTTTGCGCGAACACGTAGAAAATGACGACCGGTATTATCGTCAGCGTAAGCCCGGCCATCGCCAAATTCCACACGATCGTAAACTCGCCGAAGAAATAGAACGTGGACAGCGGGATGGTACGCAGCGCTTTGTCGGAAAGCGTCAGAGAAGGCAGCAAATAATCGTTCCACATCGCCATCACGTCCAATATGGCGATCGTGACCGTAATCGTCTTCAGCATCGGAAAGACGATTCGCCAAAAAAGGCCGAATTTGCTGCATCCGTCCAGCGTAGCGGCTTCCTCCAAGGCGACCGGGATCGATTTGATGAAGCCGTGATAAAGAAATACCGCCATGCTGGCGTGGAAGCCTACGTTCATATAAATCAAGCCTTCGCGCGTATTCAGCATCGGGATGTGCAGATTGGTGCGAATCCAGTCCATAACCTGCATTAAGGGCATCATCAGCGTTTGGAACGGAATCAGCATGGTCGCGACGAAAACCATGAAAATGATTTTGCTCAGCTTATGGTCCGTCCTGGCCAGCATCCACGCCGTCATGGAAGCCAAAATCACGACGATCACGACGGAAATCGCCGTCACATATAAGGAGTTAGCGAAAGCGGTGAAAAAATTCATCTTCTCCAACGCTTTGGAGTAATATTCGAAGCTGATCGAAGACGGCAGAGCCAGCGCGTTCTCATAGAGCTCAGCACGACTTTTGAAGGAATTGACCACCATAATATAGATCGGGGAGAGGAAGGCAAGTGCAAGTGCGACAAGTAAGACTTCGGACAACAGTCTGCTTGTTTTTTTCATTACATTTGCACCTCTCTTTTTTTAGTGATCGCAACCTGAGTGAGGGTGAGCACCGCTACGATGATGAAGAAGACGATGGCTTTGGCCTGGCCGAGCCCGTAATGGCCGTAGCCGAAAATTTCGTTGAAAATATTCATGGCGAACATTTCCGTAGCGTTGTTCGGTCCGCCCTTGGTCAACGACAAGTTGACATCGTAAATTTTGAAAGCGCCGGAAAGCGTCATAAACAAACAAATCGTGAAGGCGGGCATGAGCAGCGGGAAAATGATTTTCGTGATGCGCTGCCACAAGTTCGCGCCGTCCACCTTGGCGGCCTCCATCATCTCGTCGGGAATGCCCTGGATGCCGGCAATATAGATGATCATCGTATATCCCGCCATCTGCCAAGTGAAAACGACCACCATCGCGTACAATGCAAACTGCGGGCTTAGCAGCCAATTAAAGAAAATATGGCCGAGGCCCGTTTTGCTGCCGATAAACTCCATGGCGTCCGTAAACAAAAACTGCCATATATAGCCGAGAATCAAGCCCCCGATGAGGTTCGGCATGAAAAACATCGTGCGCGCGGCGTTGCTTACCCGCAGCTTCGCCGTTACGAGCAAGGAAAAGACAAGCCCCAGCACATTGACCGACAGCAGCGCCAGGACGGTGAATTTGACCGTATGCCACGCAGATGCGAGAAACCGTTCGTCCTTGAATATTTGCACATAGTTGTCAAAGCCTACGAACACTTTGGGGTTGGCCGGGATGCCGTCCCACTTGACGAAAGAGTAATAGATGCCGATGATAAATGGGATGATGACGACAGTCGTAAAGATAAAAATAAGCGGGACCGTAAACAAGGCAAACCACGCCCGGTCCTTCGTTTTGTTCATTCCTCCGTTCCTCCTTTACCGAAAAAGTAAACGAAAGCCTAACGCTCAATGTATGCAACGTTTGAGGTTAGGCTTTCGCTTTTTTTATTTTTTAGGTGAACGTGAAGCTTATTTTGCGGCTTTCGCCCATGCGGCGTCGAGCTTCTCGAGGAGCTGCTGGCCGGTCATGTTTTTGTCGAGGAAGTAGGCCTGCGCCACCGGCGCCAAATCGTTGACGACGATGTTGGACGGGTAATACGCCGTCGCCCAAGGAATCGTTTGCCCGCTCTTCGTGGCGTCGTACACCGCTTTGGACAGCGGATCGAGCTTGGTCGCTTCGATATTCGTCATCGCCGGAATAAATTTAAAGTCGTTCACGATCGCGTTTTTGCCGGTATCGCTGGTAAACAGCCAGTTAAGGAAAGCTTCGCCCGCCTTGATTTCATCCGGGCTCGCCTTGCTGTTGATGACCCAGTTGCTGGCGACGCCTACCGCGATTTTATTGTTGCCGGCGAGCGGGAACGGCATCATGCCGATCTTGGCGTCCATATTGCCGAAATCCTTCAGCATTGAATAGCTCCAGTTGCCTTGGTGAACCATGGCCGTCTTGCCCGTCGCAAAGTCGCCCATCTGGGAATCGTACTTGACTTCCATCGGGTTTTTGCTGTTCGCCTTGATGACGTCCATGAATTTGCCGAATTCCTGGAACTCTTTCGTGTCGGCCATCTTGACTTCGCCTTTGTTTAATTTGTCGATAAAGGCTTTAGGATCGGGCTGCAAGGCGAATGGAGTGTTGAGGATGTGGCCGATCAGGAAGAACGCTTCCTGAGACAGGCTCAGCGGATTTTTGCCGTCCGCCTTCAGCTTTTCCATCGTTTTGGTGAACGAAGCAAGATCGGTTACGTTTTTCGGATCGACCAGGTCTTTGTTGTAGACGAGACCGAAGCCTTCTACGCCGTAAGGAACGCCGACGACTTTGCCGTCTTCCTTCAGCTCCATGTGAGGCGCAATATTTTTCGTAAACGGTTCGTTGCCCAGATCGTAGAGGTACGACTTCAGCTTGTCCGCCTGCGCCCCCGTGCCGACGCTGAATACGGTCGGGCCCTGGTTGGCGGTCAGCTTGGCCTGCAGCTGCGTCATGTAGGCATCGCCCGCTGCGCCCCACACTTCGACTTCGTTGCCGGTTTCGGCCGTATATTTCTTTGCCAGCGCTTCCAAAGCGTCGGTAATTTCAACCTTGGATTGGAAAATGGAGATCTTTTTGAGCTTCTCTTTAGCCGGCGCCGCGGATCCTGCAGCAGGTGTCGGAGCGGAAGCCGACCCGGCACTGGAACCCGAAGCGTTGTTGTTGGCGCTTCCGCAGCCAGCCATGGCGGCAACCAAAGCTGTCGCCGTCAATAAACCAAATACCTTTTTTACTTGTTTCAAGATGTTTACGCCTCCCCATGAGCGCTTATTAGTAAAACGTTTACAAACTTATCTTATTGCTGTTTCCGCGTATTGTCAACACAAAATGAATTCGATTACAAGTATTCAGTAAAATTCTTTGTAAAATTTAGTTGAATATCAAATAAAACGTTACATTTTTACAGTTCTTCTCCATTTAATCGTTGCGCTCAGCTTAAACGGCTCCTTATCGGCGGTGCCGTCAATCATTTGGAGCAGCTCCTTTGCCGCCAGATAGCCGCTTTCGTAGCGGGGAATCGAGATGGTCGTCAGACCGGCCATAGCCGCGGCGTCCGAGTCGTCGAATCCGGTAACGGCGACGTCCTCCGGCACCTTGATGTTGTTTTCTTCAAGCGCCTTGATCGCTCCGAAAGCCATGTTGTCGTTGGCGCAAACGAGCACATCGGGCAGCGCATTGCTCAAAATTAAAATTTTGGCGGCCTGATAGCCGCTGTTTTCGCGATAATTGCCGTGAAAATAGCTGCGGCGGTCGAACGCGATGCCGTTTCTCGCCAGCGTATCCGTCAAACCGGCGAACCGTTCTTTATTGTCCAGGGTGAAGTCCAGCCCGCCGATATAAGCAAACCGTTTGTACCCTTTGCCGATCAGCGCCTGCACCAATTCACACATGACGGGATAGTTGTCGACGATGACGCTTTTGGCGTTGGCGGCAGGATGCTCGATGACCCGGTCCATCAGGACGATGGGAAACTCCGGCCTGGCGATCGAAATCAAATAATCGTCCGTCATATTGCTGTCCAGGCTGATGCAACCGTTTACAACATCGCGCTTCATCAAATTTTTACTGGATTTACTCGTGCAGACGATCAAATCGTACCCGTTTTCGTTCAAATAATCGCTGATGCCCTGAATAATTTTCAGATAGAAGTCGCGGTCGAAGTCGCTGAAAATGAACGCGATCGCATTGGCTTGGGACGATTTCGCTTGCTTGCCCGACTCTTTGGAATAACCGTGTTCGGCGCAAATTCGCAGCACGCGCTCCCTCGTCTCCGGACCTACGTTTTTGCGTCCGTTAAGCACGTTGGACACCGTCGACACCGAAACATTCGCAAGCTTGGCAATGTCCTTCAATCCGATCATGGCTACCCTCCTTCGCTCGTTGTCTTTTTTAATATAACACGGATTTGTTTTTTGTAAAATTTACTTATTTTTCTTCGTGAATTTTTCCAAAGCCGTCAGGAGTCCGGCGTACACGAAAATGACTCTCTAACCCGCCACTTAGAGAGTCATGCTACCGAACCTTATGGTTTCGCCGGAGCCGCAATTACGTTCGTCTTCCCGCAAATTCGCCCAAATAATCGGACTGGGCGCGCCGGATCACATAGAGATGCATAGCTGCCTCTCCCTCTCTTTCAGAGCTTCGTTATTTTGCCGACGGTCTTCCGGAAAGCGGCGCATGCTATCGTTCACAATTGCCGGCAGGGGATCATTCAATAAGTATTAAACGGCTGGCGGCCCGTTTCCTGCTGTCTGCCGCATCCGGAGCAAATGATCGGGTACTAGAGCAAGTTAGTACTTTGCCGCGCTTCGCCGGATCGTAAGATCAGATTAGGACCTGATGCTATAAGATGACCAAAACAATGGGAGGGCACCGACATGACCGGTGTTATGGGGAAAATCGGGAAAGCGTTGTTTTACCGCATCGTCTCCGCAGCCATTCCGCTTATCAAATTGCTAGTCAAACGGATGTTTCGCCTCGAAGTTTCCGGGATCGAGCATCTGGACTTCAGCCAAAAAGCGATTCTCGTCCCCAATCACGTTTCGCTCCTGGACCCGATCCTGCTCGCGCTGTTCCTTCCCGAACAGGTGACGTTTGCGGTCAATACGGGGATTTCCAAACGTTTCTCGTGGCTCATGACGTTCCGCAACACCGTTGCCGTCGATCCGCTGAGTCCGTATTCCGTCCGCAAAATGCTGCGCGAGGTAGGCGCCGGCCGGCCGCTGTGCATTTTTCCGGAAGGCCGCGTCAACGTCGAATCGGGCGGAACGATGATGAAAGTGTACAGCGGCATCGGCTATCTCGCCTTAAGCACTCAGGCCCGGCTTTATCCGATCGCCATTGGCGGCCTGGAATATTCGAAGCTGTCGTACCTCAAAAATAAGGTGCGCCAGCGGTGGTTCCCGGGCGTCTCCGTCCGGATCGGCAAACCGTTTGACGTCGTCGACCGTTCCGGCGATCCGATGCGCCTGAAAAAAGAAAGGGCAACCGAACAAATCCGCTGCCGCATGATCGACCATCTGGTAAGAAGCCGCTTGAAGCCGGACGTCATTTCTTTAACGAGCTGATCGAGGCCGCTAAAGTTTACGGCAAGTCTTTTGCCGTATGCGAAGACGCCGTGCCGCTCGGTCCGTCCGGGCCCGCCGCTGCGCTCACTTACGGCCGGCTGCTGAAAACGTCGTACGTGCTGGGCGCCAGGCTAAGCGACAGCTTGCGCGCGGACAACCGGGTCGGCGTGCTGCTCCCGAACTCGGCCGCTCTTGTCGTCGCCCTGTTTTCCTTGTTCCGGCTCGGGAAAACCCCGGCGATGCTGAACTATTCCGCAGGCCGGCAAGCGATCCAAGACGCCTGCGAAACCGGCGAATTGAAGACGATCCTCACTTCCAAGTCGTTCGTGGACAAAGCCGGTCTGGCCGATACCGTCAGCCTGCTTGCGCGAAACTGCCGAATCGTTTACATGGAAGAGCTCCGGGCGACGCTCGGTTTCAAACACAAAGCCAAAGGCATGCTCGACTATGCGGCCAGGAAGCGGGCGCCTGAGGCAAACGGCGAAATCGTGCTTTTCACAAGCGGCAGCGAGAGCCGGCCCAAGGGCGTCATCTTAACCCATGCCAACATTTATGCGAACATCCAGCAAGTAAGAGCGGTGATCCCGTTCAATTCCAGCGACCGCATTCTCGGCTGCCTGCCGCTGTTTCATTCGCTTGGGCTGTGCGCGCAGCTGTTCCTCCCGGTCGTAACGGGGCTGAAGGTGTATATGTATCCTAGCCCGCTTCACTATAAAGTAATTCCGGAGCTGGTGTACGACAAAAATATTACGATTCTGCTCGGCACGCCTACGTTCCTTGCGGCCTACGCCCGAACCGCGCACCGTCACGATTTCGCCCACTCGCTCAAATACGTGATCGCCGGCGCGGAAAAGCTGAAGGACGACATTCGCCAAACGTGGCAGGAAAAGTTCCATATAACGGTGCTGGAAGGATACGGGACGACGGAAACGTCGCCCATCATCAGCTTGAACACGAAAACCGATTATCGGCGGGGCTCGGTCGGACGGCTGCTGCCCGCCACGGAATACAGGCTGGAGCCGGTGCCGGGAATCGCCGACGGCGGTCATCTCATCGTATCCGGCCCGCAGGTGATGAAAGGGTATCTGATTCACGGCCAAGGGTTTGTTCCGTGCCGGGGCGAACACGAAACCGGGGACCTCGCGGCCGTCGATTGCGCAGGCGCAACTCCGGAATCGCCATACGTTTTCCTGAAGGACCGAATGAAGCGGTTCGCGAAAATCGGCGGCGAAATGGTGCCGCTAGGTTTGATCGAGGAGCTGTTCGCGGGCTTGCTGCCGGGCGCGATGTGCGCGGCGGTTACCGTTCCGGATGCGCGCAAAGGGGAGCGGGTCGTTTTGTTCCATACGGATGCGGGCGCCAAGTACGGCGTGCTCAAGGAGCGGTTCAAGGAAAGCGGGCACTCTCCCTTGTACATGCCGTCGCAGCTCAAGTATATGGAAAAGCTCCCGCTGCTCGGAAGCGGCAAAACGGATTACGTAACGTTAAAAAGCATGGCCCAATACGAAGAAGGAGCGAATGCCGGATGAATGCGATCCCGTTGGCACAGGTCAAAGGAAAGCCGCTTCAAGCTCTGTATTTCACCCAGTTTTTGAGCGCATTTGCCGATAACGCGCTGCTGTTCGCCATTCTAGCCCTGCTAAAAGACCGCGCTTTTCCGGAGTATTACATCGGCGTCGTGCAAACGTGCTTCCTGCTTGCCTACGTCCTGCTCGCTCCGTTTGTCGGCGCTTTTGCCGACAAGCATTCCAAGCGGACGGTATTGATGACCGGCAACGCGCTTAAGGCAGCCGGCGTCATCGGTCTGCTGTGCGGGCTGAATCCGGCCGTCAGCTACTCCCTGGCCGGCATCGGGGCGGCCGTCTATTCGCCGGCGAAATATTCGATTCTCGTCTATCTGACTGAGGGCGGGGAAGAGCTGCTGCGCGCCAATAGCCGGATCGAGGGCTATACGATTATGGCTATTTTGGCGGGGTCGGTCGGGGGAGGGGTTATGGCGGCTTGGTCCGTCACCGCTGCGGTTGCGGCGTGTTTGTGCTTTTACGCCGTTTCCCTGCTTATGACTGCATTCATCCCGCACACTCCGGGGAACCGGAATATTCGGTACGGCAAAGACGCGGCGCTGTTTTTCAAAGATACGGTCGCTTTGTTCAAAGATGCCAAATCGCGCTTCGCCCTCGCCGGCACCGGGTCGTTCTGGATGGCGTCCGCCGTCGTGCGGCTGGCCGTTGTCGCCTGGGTACCGCTTCATCTCGGCATTCAATCGGTCGATCTCATCTCGCTCATCGTCGCTCTTACGGCTATCGGCATTATGATCGGAGCTTTCCTTACGCCTAAAATCGTCCCGGCCGGGAAGTATTACAACTCGTACCGGTTCGGATTGCTGATGGTTGCGGTTTTGCTCCTGCTTCCGCTCGTTTTTCATATGGCTGTGACGGTCGTTCTGATCCTGGCTGTCGGCGCGTGCGGAGGCATTTATTTAATCCCGCTGAACTCGGCCTTGCAGCAAAATCGCATCGTCGGACCCGGCAAAACGATCGCCATTCAAAACCT
This sequence comes from Gordoniibacillus kamchatkensis, assembly GCF_000829455.1. Lineage (GTDB taxonomy): Bacteria > Bacillota > Bacilli > Paenibacillales > NBRC-103111 > Gordoniibacillus > Gordoniibacillus kamchatkensis. The sequence goes on along the minus strand of NZ_JXAK01000079.1, from coordinate 5,124 downwards.
GGTGGAAAATTTGCTCATGCTGGGCGGCGTCTCCGTATATACGAAATTGTCCGAATCCGGTGTGGCGACAGATACCTCGATTATCGGGACAGCCGTCGTGCTGCTGCTGTTTGTCGGCTATTTGGCGGTGCAGAAGAGGAAGCTGGCCGCTGGCTGACGCCGGTCACGGGTAAGGCTGAGGCAGCCGTGCCTGCGGCTGGCGCATGTTGCGCATAAGGCTAGCCATGCATGAGGCCGACGCATGCTGAAGCTGGGGCAAGCTATGCCGCCGAGGTCTGCATAGCCGCTAAACCGACGAGCGTGCTAACCGCCAAGGCACGCTTAGCAGCAGGAGCACGCGATGCCGGGAGCTGACCGGAAGCCGCCAGTGCAGCGAAGCCGCGGACCTCGGCGGTCAGACGTCCCACTCGTCGCGCAGCTGCAAGTACACGGTCACCAGATAAGAGGTTGCGTCCAGCCCGCTGCGGGGCTGCTCCAGCTTCGCGGCCAAGTGGCCGGCAATGGGTGCGGCAAGCTCCTCCAGCTTTTGCTGCGGCATGACCGGGATATACTCGATCCACATGGCGAGCAGCTCCCATTCGTCCGGCCGAATCCGGCTCCGCTGCTCATCGCTCAGGACGAACGGCTGGGCGCGCTGGGCCCAGCGCCAGATCGCGTTGTCGATGCGCTGCCGGCGGCGCTCCCGCTGGCGCTGCTGCTCGATAATGACGACGGTGCCGGCGACGAGGTCGCCGATGCGCTTGTCCTTTTTGCTGAACAGCATGACGGTCAGCCCGACGAGATACATCGTCGGCAGCATGTCCAGCAGCCGGAACAAATTGCGGATGAGCACGGATAAGAACGTCGCCGGCTGGCCGTTGTCCTGCAGCACCCGAAGCCCCATAATCCGTTTGCCGACCGTCCGCCCGCCCATGAAAGCCTCGGTGCAAATGTAATAGCCGGCATTCAGCAGCACGATGAAAATGACGGCCCCGGCAACGACGTAATCGAAGCCGGCGCCCATCGTTCGGGCGCGAAACTGCACGGTAGCCAGCAATACGGCAACGACGGCAATGGCGCTCACCGCGCCGACAATGAAATTGTCGATCAGCTTGGCGATCGCGCGGCTGCCGATGCCTGCGGTTTGGAAGCGGAGCTGCACTTGCTCCGGCGTCGTCACGACAAGCTCCTTATTCAACGTATCGTACATGCAACCTACTCCTCATCATCGCTATTTATGTGGTACGATATGAAGTATGCAAAACTTCCAGCGAAGTAGTTTCAAAGATGCGCTTTTTAGCGGCAATTTTTCATGTCGTAAGGAATGCTCTTCTCAGCGCTTTATCGCCATAGAGAACATAAACATTCCTAATTAACGCGGTTTAAATTAGTTGCGGTGTAGAGCACTCAATACATGGGTGATATTTTACGAGGGTTTGCTGGAATTCCTCATGTTAATGATGCTGGTTGAAGCGATTTTATTCAATTACAAGGAAAACCTGCCGTTAATTTCAACGGATTGCTCCGATTCAGGGACCTACAGCCGATTTTACTGGAGGTTTTCCAGCTAACTACCTTATATCGAGCTTATGGTCAAAATTAACTGGAGGTTTTCCCGCAACAGCAGACGGTCAGGCGGCCAAGGCTGCACCCAATTAAACAACAATGTTTGCAAACTGCGTCTTGCTTATTGGTATGAGAAAAGGCTCCCCGTCCGACAAGGGTAGAGCGCAAGCGTTATACTTTCCTATGGATCAAGTAAGGGGCAAATCACGCTATGGAATTGACGCGATTCATCAAAGCGAACAAACCGCTCTGGAGCGAGCTGGAACAGCTGCTGCAGCGCTTCGGAAGCAGGCGGGGCCGGCTGCAATCGAGCGACATCGACCGGCTGGCCGAGCTGTATCAAGCCGCCTCCTCGCATTTGTCGTCTGTGCGCGATGCGAAGGGCGCCGGCGAAACGGCCGTCTACTTGAACCATCTCGTCTCCCGGGCGCACCACGCCCTTTATCAGGAAACGGGCCGCAGCGGGGCGCAGCTGCGCGACTTTTTCGGCCGCACGTTCCCGGACATGCTGCGGCGCAGGCAAACGTTCATCGCAGCCGCCCTGCTGCTGTTCCTGATCGGCGCTTTGTCCGGTTTTCTCGCGGTGCGGATCGACCCGCTGAACGCGCACGTCATTTTGCCGGGCAATATGGCCAGCTCGGTGGACCCGTCGCAGACGGATAAGCCGCGGGACAATTTGCACAGCCCGATCGTGTCGACGCTCATTATGTCCAACAACATTCGCGTCGCCGTACTTGCCTTTATCGGCGGCGTCACGCTCGGCGCGGGGACCGTCTACTTGCTGCTGACGAACGGCCTGCTGCTCGGCGCGCTTGCCGCCGTGTTCTTTCAAGTCGGGCGCAGCTACGTGTTCTGGGCTTACATTTTGCCGCACGGCATCATCGAGCTGACGGCGATCTTTATCGCCGGCGGCGCGGGCATGTATATGGGCTACCGTTTTCTCGTTCCCGGCCCATTCCCGCGCAGGCGGCAGTTTCTCCGCTCGGCGAAGGAATCGGTGCAGCTATTGATGGGCACCGTGCCGCTGTTCGTCATCGCCGGCATTATCGAGGGCTACATTACGCCGTCCACGATGCCGCTCGCCGCCAAATACGCCGTAGCCGGCGTGACGCTGCTGCTCGTTGCCGCCTACTACGTTTACGGCCTTGTCAGCGCACGGAACGCTACAGAGCATCCTTCGCCTTCAAATCCAAATATGCGTTAACGGCGCTGAGCGCCAGCCGGTCGGCCGGGACATCCAGCACGGGGATGCCTTGGCCGGCCATTTTTTGCACGTAGGCGCGCCGGTCGGCCGTGAATTTCGCGGCCGCGCTCCGGATGTAAGCGGTCCGGCTGGAATCGGGCATGACGCGTGACCAGCCGTGCAGCAGCGGATCGCTGAGCGAAAGCAGCAGCAGCGAGTGGCTGCGCCTTAGCCGCAGCGCGTAGGCAGCCAGCTCGCGGTCGTGCAAGTAGCTTTCCATGTCGGAAAACAGTACGAGCAGCGACCGCTTCTTTTGCGTCTGCAGCACGTGCGAAAACACCGCGCCGTAATTCGCCTCGGCCGGCTCGCTGCGCAAGTCGAACACGGCTTCGGTCAGTGTGTGCAAGTGGCGCAGACCTTTATCCGCAGGCACCGCCAGCTTGATGCTCCCGGAAAAAGCAGCCAGCGACACGCTGTCGCCCTGCTTCAGCGCTACGGCCGCCAGCGTGAGCGCCGCCTCCAGCGCGCGGTCGAGCTTCGTCTGCCCGTCCAGCCACGTGCCCGTCCTGCGGCCGCAGTCGAGGAGCAGCGTCACCGTTTTGCCGCGTTCCGGCTGCCAGACGCTCGTCATCAGCTTCGCTGTGCGCGCCGTCGCCTGCCAATGAATGTGGCGCACGTCGTCGCCCTGCTGATAGTCGCGGATCGATTCGAACTCCGAGCCGCCGCGCTGCCGGCGCGAGTGCCTGTTCCCGTCAAGCACGAGCGCCGCCTGCATCGAGCCGAGCACGCCACGCACCCGCGACATGTCCGGGTAGATGCGGATGTCGCCGGGGCATTCTAGGCGGGCCTGCTTTTTCCACAGGCCGAGACCGCCGGAATAGCGAACCCCTACCGCGGCAAAATGATACGTCCCCCGCTCTCCGCCATACGTCTCGTAGCGCAAACGGAGCCGGCCTGCCTCCATCCGGCCGCAAAGGACCGGCGTTCGGGCGCGGTCGGGATCGGTGTCGAGGTCGGTGTCGGGGTCGCCGACGCCGATCAGCGCGCCGCCGAAAACAAGCGGCAAATCGTCCGCCAGCTCGACATGCAGCCGGCGCGGCTCGCCGCACTTCAGCTCCAACTCGACCTCGAACGGCTGCCCCAGATCGGCCCGTTCCGGCATAAGCCGCTGCACCGACATATGGCGGCGCCTCGGCAGCATCGCCACGTCCGCGATGCCGAGCGCGAGCAGCAGCCCGTTCCAGCCCCAGAACGCGGCCGTGCCCGCTCCCAGCGCATAGCCGGTGCCGAGCGGGACGACGCCCGCCGCCGCGAGCAGCAGCAGCCGGTTCGTCGGCACGACGAACTCGTGCAGCAGCCGCTTAACGAGGAACCGGTACGGCGGCCAGCGTCTCTTGGATGAGGTGGTCACTCGTCGCGCCCTCCAATTCCGCCTGCGGCGACAGCAGCAGCCGATGCCGCAGAGCCGGTCTCGCCACCTGCTTGACGTCGTCCGGCGTCACGTAGCGGCGGCCTTCCAGCAGCGCCCACGCCTTGCTGGCCATCAGCACGGCGATGCCTGCGCGCGGACTTGCGCCGAGCTGAATGCGCGTCGACTCGCGCGTTTTGCGGATCAGCGTCGTCATATAGCGGATCAGCGAATCGTCCACGACGACGTCCGCCACCTGGGCGCGCAGCTCGCGTACGAGCTCCGGAGTCAGCAGTGCGGTCGGCGGCTGCTCCCGTTCGGACGTATATGGGACGTGCCGCTTCAAAATCTCGTCTTCATCGTCATGTCCCGGATAATCGAGCGTCAGCTTCAGCAGAAAACGATCCAGCTGCGCCTCCGGAAGCGGGTACGTCCCCTCGTAATCGACCGGATTTTGCGTCGCGACGACGATGAACGGATCGGGCAGCCGGTGCGTGACGCCTTGAATCGTCACCTGCCGCTCCTCCATCGCCTCAAGCAGCGCCGCCTGCGTTTTCGGCCCGGCGCGGTTAATTTCGTCGGCGAGCAGCACGTTGGCAAACACCGGCCCGAGCACCGTCTTGAAATCGTTCTCCCGCATATTGAAAATGACGCTGCCGGTAATGTCCCCCGGCATCAAATCCGGCGTAAACTGCACGCGCCGGTACTCGCCGCCGGTCAGCTCCGCCAGCGTGCGGGCCATCCTCGTCTTGCCGAGCCCCGGCGCTCCTTCCAGCAGCACGTGGCCGCCGGCGCAGGAGCGCCGCCAGCAGCAGCCGCACGTTCAGGCCTTGCCCATACAGCCGCTGCTCCATCGCTTCTATGACACTATTGACAGGATTCATCCGCTTCGCTCACTCCTTCTCCAACTGGTCGATTATGCCGCTTATTTCCCGCGAGCGGGCCACGAACGCGTTGCCCCGCGGGCCGGTGCCTCCTCGCGGAGCAG
>NZ_JXAK01000078.1 GCF_000829455.1 Gordoniibacillus kamchatkensis | reverse complement strand
GCCAGCGCTAGCGCGGGGCGGCCGGCGTTTAGCTTAAGTTGCCGGCGTGGCGACAACCCGGGGTGCCTATTGTGCGGCGGCCGGGCAGACGTTGGTTAGGCAGGACGCCTTTCTGTACGACAGCCGGCAGACGATATTGTGGGCAAGCAGAGCCATTCACGCTACGACTGCATTTGCCGCACCAGCTACTGCCCGGGCTGTTAAATTAGCGGCATGATGGGAGCACCGGCTTACACTTTCTTTCGGATGATGCGTGGTGCTCCAACGGATTAGACGCCTCCTGCGAGATGAACAGTGCTTCCCGATAAGATAAGAAGAACGTTGATTGGGTTCTGTGCCTAATAGGCTCGAGAAAGCGCGAATACAGCCCCCGCAAAGTGCACATATATAAATAGAAGCAAGAGAAACCCTGAAGGAAAACAATGGACAGAACGCCCTCCGGATACGAGCAACTGGGGGCGGATAACGGAGTCTGGGAGCAGGCCCAAACAAGCTCGATGACATCGGTAACATACATTCCTTTCCGTTAATGCCTAGTTAACGTCATTAAGAAACGCAACTATTCGGAGCCGCTTCAGAATTTTCGGCCTTATAGGCAGATCTTGCGGACCACGGGTACGTTATCCATGACAGAACGGCGTTTGTTCTCAGGTTAACGGACTCAAAAGACGTTATTCCGGGAAAAACTGCTTCGTTGCCCGTCGAAAAAGCCAAATAGCGGATTTCAGGTCCCTTGCAGCTCCCATGCAAGGAAAAAGGCCGAATAACGGCTATACGGTCCGCTTGAGTGCTGCCTGAATGCTGCTTGAGTGCTGCCTGAATGCTGCTTGATTGCTGCGCGAGTACCGCTTGAGTGCCGCTCAAACACCGCTCTCCATCGACTGTCGCCAGACGAATGCGCGGCAAGGAAACGAAACAAGCGGAGAAGCCGCGCAATCGACAGCGCCTGAATTTCCGGCCGCAAAGATGCGACCGCGAAAGCACCGGAAACGGGGGAGCTAGTTCCAAAAGGAACCGGCTTACGATGACGTTAGAGATGGGCGCGTTTCCCGTAACGGGTACAACCGAGTCTTATACGTTGTGACGCTGCAACAAAAACGGATATTCGAACTCCCGGTTCGAATGTCCGTTTTTGTTGGCGCATCTGTGCCTGAGTCGGCTCGACACGATTCGCGATGGAGGAATGATTTTGACTTGTGGTAAAATAAAAGGAATCCACCGGCAGCGGCTATCGGGTAAGCGAATTCGCATCCTTGCCACAGCGTTGTCCCCCATTCCCACTTATAGGAGGTAGGCCTATGTACGAATTGAAGGAAAAGGAAATGATTTTCGTCTTCACCGGTCCGAACGGAGCCGGGCGCCGCACCGTAGCTGACATGTCCGGTTCTACGCTGGGCGTAAAGCAGGTCATTTCGTATACGACCCGCCCCCCGCGAGCTAACGAAGTGGATGGCCAGGACTACCATTTTTTGAAGCCGGCGCAGTTTTTCCAGGCGCAGCAAAATGGCGAATTTCTCGAAATTTCAGAGATCGACGGCAACTTGTACGGTGTCAAAAGCCGCGATATTGAAGAGCGGTTCCGGTCCAAAGGCTCTATTTACTTGATCCTTAACCGTTACGGCGCGCAAAAGCTGAAGGAGCTGTACGGCGACCATGTCGTCCGCATTTTCATTTACGCCGATCGCCGGCTCGTGGAGCAGCGGTTTCGCGAAAAAGGCTACAATGAAGAGCAGATCGCCGGCTTCATGTCCCACTTCGACGAGGAGATGGCGTACAAGGACGAGTGCGAGCATGCATTCGAGAACATCGATCTGGCGCATACGGTGTTCGACTTGACGAAGACGCTCGACAAATACCTGGAGCGGAATTTGCTCGATCTTGACTAAGCCGGCGGGCCGCAGACGGCGCCGCAACGACATATTCACATGGCAGCTGCGGCTCATCTTTGGAGCCGGGGCTGCTTTGTTTTTGGCATTCGCAAGCCAGAAGGAGGATTCCCCATGCGTATCGTATCGATCGAACCGACTCCAAGCCCGAACTCGATGAAGCTCAACCTCGATGAATCGCTGCCCGCCGGTGAGCGGTACACGTTCACGGCGGAGCAAGCACGAGAGGCGCCGGACTATGCGCGCAACCTGCTGCAAATTCCCGGAGTGAAGAGCTTGTTCCATACTGCCGACTTTATCGCCCTCGACCGGATGCCGAAAGGCGATTGGCAAGCCATTCTGAGCGCCGCCCGCGATGTGCTGGGCGAGGCGCCGGGAAGCCCGGCGGCCGGCACGGATCCCGACGCTGCCGCAGCGGGGCCGAGCGGTGCGGCTCCCGCCGCCGCCGGACAAAGCGGCGCAAGCGCCCCAGCTCCGCCGCCACGGGCCAAACCGCCGCGAACCCTACCGCCGCAAACCAAAGCGCTGCAGCCCCGGCCCAAGTTGCCGCCTTCGGCGAGGTCACCGTGCTGCTGCAGACGTTCCGCGGCATCCCGCTGCAGGTGCGGGCGCAGGGCGGCGGCCAGGAAGCGCGCATCGCCATGCCGGAGCGGTTCGCGCCGCTGCGGTCGAAGCCGGCAAAGCGGCGCCGAACTTGATCAAGGAGCGCCGCCTGGAAGAGCTCGGTGTCCGCTACGGCGAGCTGCAGGACGTACTGAACGAAGTCGTCCAAGAACTGGACGCCTCGTATTCGGACGAGCGGCTTCAGCAGCTCGTCGCCGCTTCTTATGCGGCGGGCGGCGACGCCGACGCCGCAGCGGAAGCGGCGGACGCGGCGCAAACCGCCGCCGCCCCGAGCGAAGCGGAGCTTGCCGCGCAGCTTCGCTCCGCCGACTGGAAGCAGCGCTACGCCGCGCTGCAGCGCATCAAGCCGTCGCCGGAAACGCTGCCGCTGCTCGCTTCGCTGCTGGACGACGACAACGCCTCGGTGCGCCGCCTCGCCGTCGTCTATATCGGCGACGTGCGCGAGCCGGAAGCGCTGCCGTACCTGTACCGCGCCTTGCGCGACAAAACTCCGGCCGTTCGCCGCACGGCCGGCGACACGCTGTCCGACATCGGCGATCCCGCCGCCATCCCGGCCATGACCGGTGCGCTGCGCGACGACAACAAGCTGGTCCGCTGGCGCGCCGCCCGCTTTCTGTACGAGGTCGGCGACGAAACGGCTGTGCCCGCGCTCCGCGAAGCGGCGGACGACCCGGAATTCGAGGTGCGGCTGCAAGCCCGCCTCGCGCTCGAGCGCATAGAAGGCGGCCGCGCCGCCGAGGGCTCGGTGTGGCAGCAGATGACGCGGCGTAACGACGACACGCGGTAGCCGCGGCATTTTGACGACGAAGAGAGGATGAACCGCCCATGCATGATTCCCGCATCACCAAAATCGCCGAGCTAATTGTTTCTTATTCCATCGATGTCCGGGAAGGCGACAACGTCTGGATCGACAACAACACGTCCGACCCCGCCCTCGCGCTCGAGCTGATGCGCTGCATCGCCGAGCGCGGCGGCAAGCCGTACGTGAAAACGGGCAACCAGCGCATCACCCGCCAGCTGCTGAAGTACGCCACGGAAGATCAGCTCCGGCTGTGGGCCGAAAACGATCTCGCTCTGATGAAACAAATGCAAGGCTACATCGCGCTCAGCGGCAGCGAAAATATTTCCGAGCTGTCGGACGTGCCGGCGGAGCGGATGCAGCTGTACCGAAAGCTGTATTTGAAGCCAATTCATTTTGACGTGCGGCTGCCGAATACGAAATGGGTGCTGCTCCGCTACCCGAACTCGGCCATGGCCCAGCTTGCCAATATGAGCACCGAAGCGTTCGAAAACTTCTACTTCGACGTATGCACGATGGACTACGCGCGAATGGACCGCGCCCAGGACGCGCTCAAAGCGCTCATGGACCGCACCGATCAAGTGCGCCTCGTCGGCCCCGGCACCGATCTCACGTTCTCGATCAAGGGCATCGGCTCGGTCAAGTGCTCCGGCCAAAACAACTTGCCCGACGGCGAAGTGTTCACCGCCCCGGTGCGGGATTCCGTGAACGGCGTCATCACGTACAACACCCCTTCGCCGTACGGCGGGTACGTGTACGAGAACGTCCGCCTCGAATTTTCGCAAGGCCGGATCGTGCAAGCGTCGGCTGCGGCGAATAACGATGGGCTGAACCAAATTTTCGATACGGACGAAGGCGCGCGCTATGCCGGCGAATTCGCCATCGGCGTCAACCCGTACATTTTGCAGCCGATGAAAGATATTTTGTTCGACGAAAAAATCGCCGGCTCGTTCCACTTCACGCCCGGGATGTGCATCGACTCGACTCCGAACGGCAACCACTCGTCCGTGCACTGGGATCTCGTGAACATTCAGCGCCCCGACTACGGCGGCGGCGAAATATGGTTCGACGGCCGCCTGATCCGCAAAGACGGGCTGTTCGTCGTGCCCGAGCTGGAGCCGCTCAATCCGGACAATTTGAAGTAATCTCGAGTAACGCCGCCGGCCTTCAAACTAGGGAGCGTCCGGCGAATTCGCCTTAAATCATTGCACCGTGTCGCTTCCAAGAAAGCGGAACGAGACTTCAAGCTCTCACGGGGCTTTATCCGAGCTCGTGCTCAGCTTGCTCGCCGGCACGCGAATCGCATACAGGGACAAGTTTGCTTCCCGCTTGGTTAGAGGAGGCCGCCCGTTTCCCTATCCACCCTTGCGGCAAACGTAAACGAATGCGGGCGGCAGGTTCCATAGGACGAAGTAGATCGTCTCCAGCGTCCATTTTCGGCTCAACGCAGCTTTCATCTGAAGCGAGTACTGGAACGCGACAAACAGGCCGCCCGGCTTTAGCGCCAGGTCGATTTGCTCAAGCAGCTGCCGCCTCATCTCCTCCGCAAAATTGAAAAAAGGCAGTCCGCTGACGATGGCGTCAAGCTGTCCGATCCGGTTCGTCTCCATTTCCTCGCGAATTCGCAGCGCATCGGAGCAGCATCTATATTCCGGGTACTCGAGCTGCAGCTTATGGCGAAAATCCGGATCCTTCTCGAATAGCAAAACGTCGGCGCCCCCACGGTTCGCCTTCCGAATCATACTCGTGATTGCTCCCGTTCCCGCGCCCAATTCGGCTACAGCCTTTACGCCGTCCCACGGCACGTGCGCCACCATTTTGGCGGCAAGTGCTTGCGAACTTGGCGTCACGCTGCCGATCTGCCGGGAAGCGCGAAAATATTTGAAAAGAAACATCCACTTGTCGTGCAAGACTCCATCGATCATAGCTCATCCCCCCTGCGAAAACCTGTATATCCGCTCGCTAAATTCCGGAGCCGATCCGTTTACCAGCGGTCGGCTCTTCCCCTTCTTTGATTCCGTAGCGCTCCCACCATCCGGCCAAGGCTGCCGGCGACCACCACGCCCGCTTGCCGAGCAGGCGCATCGTAGCCGGTACGAGCAGCCCCCGCACGATGGTGGCGTCGACCACGATAGCGACAACGAGCCCGACGCCGATCATTTTCATGAACGTAATTCCGGACGTCATGAATCCTCCAACCACGACGATGAGCAGCAATGCGGCGCTCGTAATGATGCCCGCCGTACGCTGCACCCCCAGTGCGACCGATTCGACGGGATCGCCGGAGCGGACCCACTCCTCGCGCACCCGCGAGAGCAGAAACACCTCATAATCCATCGAGAGCCCGAAAGCCATCGCTACGATGAGCACAGGGAAATTGACATCTACTGCGCCCACCGGTACGAAATGAAGCAGCCCTTGCAGATAGCCGTCCTGGAAAATGAGCTTGATCGCCCCGAACGAGGCCGACAGCGACAACAGGTTCATGACCAAGGACTTGAGCGGCAAAACGACCGAACCGAAAGCAAGAAACATCACCAGGAAAGAAACAACGGCGACGAACAAAGCCATCCACGGCAACCGCGAGCCGATCATATTGACGATGTCGACTCTGGAGACCGGCATGCCGGTAAAGAGCGCTTTGGCGCCCGGCGGAGGCGTCTGCGCCCGCAGCTCTTGCACCATCCGGCTCGCCTCGCGCGACTGAGGATCCATCGTGTAACCGAGAGTGAGCCGCGCCAAACGATCATGCGTCCCCGTCACTTTCGCGCCGTTTACGCCCTCGACCGCGTCCAGCCGCTTGGCGTAATCCGCAAGCGCGGACTGCGCTTCCGGCGAAGCTGCCGTCTCCCGCATTTCCACGACGACGGTAACGATCCTGGCCGGGTCCGCTTGAAAGTCGGTTCTCATCTTGTCTGTCACCGCACGGGCATCCGCTTGGACAGGCAGCACCCAATCCCCGGGCCGCGCCCAGTTCACGCCGAGAAATGGCAATCCGAGCGCAACGAGAAAAAGAACGATGACCAGCGTGCTGACGAGCGGCCGGCGCATGACGGCGTGCGCTGTTCGGTACCAGCCGCCTTTGGTTTCATCAAAATCCCGGTCTGCCGCTCCTTTCTTCCGAAGCCTCGGCAAAGGCATCCGCAAGGAGTTGACCCGGTGACCGGCAAACCGAAGCAGCGCTGGCAGCACGAACAGCGTGCTAAGCACGGCGAACAGCACGGCAGCCATGCCGCTGTAACCCATCGAGCTTAAAAATCGCGACGGAAACACGATCAGGCACGCCAGCGAAACGGCCACCGTCAGCCCGGAAAAAGCGACGGTGCGCCCGGCCGTAGCCATCGTCCGTTCCACCGCATCGTCGATCGACTTGCCATGAGCGAGCTCCTCGCGAAAACGGCTGACGCAGAACAGCGCGTAATCGATCGATAGGCCAAGGCCCAGCATCGTGATCACGTTGATCGAAAACGTGGAAATATCGACGAATGCCGTAAGCGACCTTAGCACCGCAAACGAACCGACCGCTACCACGGCGCCGATGGCCAGCGGCAGAGCGGCAGCGACTGCGCTGCGAAAAATAAGCACCAGCAAAACGACGAGCAGCGGCAACGATAACGTTTCGGCGAGCGCTATATCTTTGCCGGTCTGCGCATTCACTTGCTCGGTCATCGCAGTAAGCCCGCCGAACCGGACGGTCAGCCCTTCGGCCTTGAACGCGTCTTTGATTTTCTTAAACTGCTGGACTCGGCCCTGATCGTCGTTCGAAGGTAGCTGGACAGCAACGTAGGTCGCGTGCCGGTCTTTGGAGACGAGCGCCTCGTCCCGTGTCGACCAGTACGACTGCATCCGGACGACCGCATCCCGCGGAACGGCGGAGAGCGCCTGCTCCACCGCTCCGGCAAAAGCAGCATCGTCAACGGTCAAGTCCCGGCTCTCATAAAGCACAACGACATCGGCTGCGTAGCGTCCGAGGGGCCCCGCCAGCAGCTCGTCAGCTTGGGTCGATTCGCTGCCGGGATCGTCAAACCCGGCCCCGCCGGTAAGCCTTCCGAACGCTCCACTCCCCCATACGCCAGCGAAAACGATAAACACCGCCGTGACCGCGACGACGAGCCAGCGGCGTCTCGCGGCCCATTTGCCCAATATTGCGTATAAGCTTTTCCCCACTTCGAATCACTCTCTCCTCTGCTCATGTAGAATACTGGAATAACCAAAATATACAACAACCGATATACAAAGTAAACTGAAATATACTATTTTAGTTTAATTCGGTTTATTTCATTCATTTTGTTTACTTTGTCTTTTGTTGTGCTATACTACAAGTCATGAAGCGAAAGGAGGTCTCTTTCGATGCAAAAGACGGACAGCAAAAACAAATATTTCGATAAAATCAAACCTGTGCTGAGAAAAAGCAAATTCAGCCAGCTCAATATGGACGACTTGTCCAGACATATGGATATCAGCAAAGCGACGTTATACAAGTACTTCTCTTCCAAAGACGAAATTATTACGATGTTCGTGGATCATTGCGTGGACTATTTCAAGTACGAAAAGATGGTCATGAACGATGAAACGCTGACGTACGCGCAGCGTTTTCAAAAAATGTACGAACACTCCTTGAAATCCGTCATTTATATGCCCGACATTCTTGTACAGGATTTGAAAGAGGTTTATCCGCATTTATTCGATAAGCTTGTCGTGTCGCAGCAAGAGCGGATCAAAGGCTTGCACGGATTTTTCGAATCGGGTGCGGACAGCGGCGTGTTCAACCGGATCAACGCGACGTTGTTCCTGGTCCAGGACGATGCCGTGCTGCGGCGCATTATGGAGCCTTCGTTTTCGATCCAGTTCGACTTGACTTTGAAACAAGCGCTCATCGATTTTTATCTGTTAAAAAAGCAGCAGCTGATCGCGCCGGCCATGCTGGACACGGTGGACGACGCGGAGATGGAACGGCAAATTGCGCAAATCATTCAACGAATATCTTGAATGAAAAAAGACCTCCGATCCCGCCGCTAAAGGCTTGGGTCGAAGGTCTTTCTGCAATTGCTTTATTTTTTGAACTGCTCGAAGAAGACGATGCGGTCTTGCAAATCGGGATGCGTTCCGCGGAACCAGACGACGAGCGGCGGCTGTTTGACGGGGCTGAGGTTGTCCTTGGCGATTTTTTGGAAAGCCCGGATCGCGGCGTCGCCGTCCCCCGTCAGGCGCATCGCATACGCGTCGGCGCGGTGCTCGAGGTAACGCGAGAAGGCGTTTTGCGCAGGGGTTAGCGCGATGCCGAGCATAGTGACGATGAGCAGCAGCGCCGGGAGCGCCGCCAAATCGGGTCCTTCGCGGCGAATGCCGAAACGATGGCCGCCGCGGCGCACAAACTGTTCGAGCAGCCGCTGCGACGCCCACAGCAGGGCGAACGTCACGACGATGCCGACCGCCGTCTCGATGTAGATGTGCTTCTCTTTGTAATGCCCCATCTCGTGAGCCATAATGACGAGAATTTCGTCGTCCTTCAGCTTGTTCAGCGTCGTATCCCACAGCACGATACGCGCGCTTTGGCCGATGCCGGTAACGTACGCGTTGACCGCGTTCGTTCGCGCCGACATGTTCACCTCGTACACTTGATGCGCCGGGATGTCCGCCGATGTGGCGAGCGCGAGAATTTTGCCCTTGAGGCTGGCGTTGTGCAGCGGCTCGAATTTGTTATACAGCGGATCGAGCACGACCGGCTGCAGGAACGTGACGAACACGACCAGCGGCACCGAGATCACGCTGAGCCACAGCCACCAGCGCTTCGGGCTGCGCTTCATCAGCCACAGCAAAACGATGGCGACGAAGCCGGTGCTCACCCATTCCACGCCGAGATCTTTGACGTGGTCGAACAGGAACGTGCTGAGCGGCGTATTCGACAGTCCATAGCCCCGGTCAACGCGCAGCAAAACGTAGTCAAGCGGCAAAAACAGCAGGTCGATCACGGCCAGGAAAACGAGCACGAACAAAGCCGTGCGCAGCAGCGAGCTGCGCAGGCGGCTTTCGAGCCGGTTGCGCAGCCGCACGCCGAAGCCGAGCAGCAGCGCCAGCACCGCCGCATGAAGCGGCGTGGCGATGAAGTAGACCAGCGAATGGATGCGCGACAGCGACTCTCCTTTATGAATTTGCTCCGGCGTCATGAATGTGCCCGGATCCGCCGGTGTGCCGGCATATTGCGGAGAAGGCGCGTACAAGTTTCCAAACGTAAAATACAGACAGATGCCGGCCGCATAGACGACCAGCGCCAAAGTCAGCCATAGCGGCCAACGTTTTCTCAATTCGGATCACTCTCTTTTCGTCATGGTGCGCGTTTCGGTTACAGGCGCATCGCTTGCGCCAGCAGCTCGTAAGAGCGCAGCCGCGCTCCGAACTCATAGGCCGTCGTCACGACGATCACTTCCCCGACGCCGTACTGGCGGCTGAACGCGAGCAGCCGGTTTCTGACCGTCTCCGGCCCGCCGACGATCATCCGTTTGCGGTTTTCGGCGATGCGCAGGCCGTCCCATTTGCCGTACGGGTAGGCGGCCGCTTCCGCTGGCGACGGCACGTCGCCGAATTCGCCTTTCTCCTGCCTCAGCAGCTGCAAGTCGGCGGAAGCGGCGAGCCGCCCCGCCTCTTCGTCCGTATCCGCGCACAGCACGTAGACGGCAGCGCTCGCTTCCGGCACGGCGCCGAGAGCGGACGGCCGGAAGCTGCGCTTGTACGACTGCACGACGCTCTCCCCGCCGCTGCCGTTAATAAAATGCGCAAACGCGAACGCCGCCCCGAGCCCCGCCGCGAACTGTGCGCTGCGGTCCGTCGAGCCGAGCAGCCATAGCTGCGGCGCCGAATCGATCAGCGGCACCGCGCTGATGCCTTCATGGCGGTGGCCAGTCGGCACCGTGTCGGTCAAGAAGCAGGCGAGCTCGCCGAGCTGCTCGGGAAACCGCTCCGGCGCGTCCGGCCGGCCGTCGCGCAAAGCGGCAGCCGTACGCGGCATCCCGCCCGGCGCGCGGCCGATCCCGAGGTCGATGCGGCCGGGGTACAGCGCTTCGAGCGTGCGAAACTGCTCGGCGACTTTCAGTGCGCTGTAATGCGACAGCAGCACTCCCCCGGAGCCGATACGGATTCGCGACGTGCGCGCCGCCAGCGCCGCGACGAGCACTTCCGGCGACGAGCTGGCGATGCCGGGGGTGCTATGGTGCTCCGCCACCCAGAACCGCGTATAGCCGAGCCGGTCCGCCGCCTGCGCCAGCTCCACCGTCTGTGCCAGCGCAGCCCGGTGCGAGCCGCCGGAGCGACCGGAGCTTGATCGAGAATGCTTAGCTTCAGCACGGCTTATCCCCCCGCAACGCGAAATCGTTAGTCAAATTATACCTTATTCGCGCGGAGAAGCGAAAAGACCTCGCCGAAGCTTCGGCGAAGTCTTTTTCGTTCTATCGGATGTATAAGGCCGGGCTTGTACGCGGCTAATTCCGCAGTATGGCAAACTTGACCGTCCCAGATGGGGCTTGAACCGTTATCCCCGGGTTGGCATATGGTTGGGCAGCCGGAGCGGTTAACCGGCCTGCGCTCCGCTTGTCAGTTCGGCTAAAACTTCGAGCAGGCGCTCGTTCTCCTCCTGCGTGCCGACGGAGATGCGAACATAGTCCGGCAGCCCCCAGATCGCAGCGTACCGGACGATGACGCCGCGGCGCAGCAAGCCTTCGTACAGCTCCTTCGCCTGCGGTCCGAGGCGGACGAGTACGAAGTTGCTTTCGCTCGGCGTGGAAGCAAAGCCTTGATCGTTCAAGCGCCGGATCAACAGCTCCCGGCCCTCCGCGTTAAGGCGCTGCGTACGTTCGACATGGGCGTTGTCCTGCAGCGCCGCGATCGCCGCGTCCTGCGCCAGCGCATTGACGTTGAAAGGCTCCTTCACGCGCAGCAAAGCGTCAATGACGTACGGCTGGGAAACGGCATAGCCGACGCGGATGCCGGCCAGGCCGTAAATTTTGGAGACGTCTGCAGCATAAGCGCCGTTCTCCCTTGCCGGATGAACTCGAGTCCGTCGCTGTAATCGGCCGCCGCGGCAAAATGGCTGTAAGCGGCATCGATGACCGGCAGCACGCCGTCCGGCAGTCCGTCCAAAAGGCGCTGCAGCTGCGGCGCGGGGATATACGTCCCGGTCGGGTTGTTGGGCGTGCATACAAAGACAAGCTTCGTGCGTGCCGTGACCGCGCCGAGAATGGCGTCGACATCGTAGCCGAAATCAGGCTTGAGCGGCACGGTGACGATATTGGCGCCCATGAGAAGTCCCGTAAATTCGTACTCGGTGAACGATGGGATCGGCACGACGACCTCGTCGCCGTCTTCGAGATACGCTTCCGCCACAAGCTTGATCAGCTCGTCGGCGCCATTGCCGGCGATAATGTGCTGGGGCGTAACGCCGTGCTTCGCCGCCAGCGCTTGCCGCAGCCGGCTGAAATCGGCGTCGGGATAGCGATGCAGCTCCGCAGCGCTGCGGGCAATGGCTTCCAGCGCCAGCGGCGACGGCCCTAGCGGATTCTCGTTGGAAGCGAGCTTGACGACACGGTCGAGTCCGTGCTCGCGCTGCACTTCCCAGATCGGCTTGCCGGGCGAGTACGGCTTCAGCCGATTGACCGCTTCGCGCACCTCCGGTCCGTTTTGTGCGCTTGCGGGAGTAGGTTGTAAGCTCATCGTCATCAGCATCCTTTCGTTGGTTTGTGGGGCGGGGATTGGTTAGCGTTGGGTCGCTATAGTATATTACCAAGTTACCACGTTACCAAGATAAAGTACAGGTTTTTTTTTTTCTGCTTTCCTCCATGTCCACATCGACCTGCCGGAAGCGAATTTGTTCAAAATTTGTTGGAGGGACCGAAGAGACCCTCACTTCCCGGATGCCTCCAAGAAAATTCAGCCGGTTTTAAACGGATTTTAAAGTAAAGCCGGTATTATTTTAAAATATAAGAATTTCTATCGATGCGCTCAATAACCGTGCTTATATTTCATCGGGAAACGCGCTCGTCTTAAAGACGGCGTAAGCCGTTTCCTCTTGCGATAAAAAATCCGGAAACATCATGAATATCAGAGGTGGAGCATGATTGCTGGGGAAACATTAATCGAGTGCATGCGGGAAAGGGCTTGGCTATCGGCTGATCGCAAGGCTTATACATTTTTGAAGGATGGCGAATCGAATGAAGCGTACATCACGTATTCGCAGCTAGACGCTCAAGCAAGTAAAATCGCTGCCCTGCTGCAGGAGCACGGGTGCGCCGGGGAGAGGGTTTTGCTGGTTTATCCGCCGGGCATCGCCTATATTGCGGCATTTATGGGGTGTTTGTATGCGGGGGCGATTGCAGTACCGGTTTATCCGCCGCGCCAGAACAAATCGCTGGGGCGCATTCAGGCGATTGTTCGCAATGCAAAACCGACGGCCGCTCTTACGGAGACGGCGATTTTGCAGAGGATGGGCGGCGCCAAAGCACAATTAGGTTCACTGCAATGGCTAAACACGGATGAGCTCGATTCGCTTGGTGGATTATCCGACGGGTGGAAGCCCCAGGCCGCTTCCGGCGATTCGCTCGCCTTCCTTCAGTTTACGTCAGGTTCCACGGGCGCGCCAAAAGGCGTGATGCTGACGCATCGCAATTTGCTCAGCAATTTGCGGCTTATTCACAAGCAGTTCGCCATTACGCCGGAGGATGTCGCAATCGGCTGGCTTCCCCCCTATCACGACATGGGGCTGATCGGCAATTTGTTGACATCGTTCTATTCCGGAATCCATATGATATTCTTCTCTCCGATGGATTTTTTGCAGCGGCCGGTCCGTTGGCTTCAGGCGATCACTACTTATAAAGGGACACTTAGCGGCGGCCCGAATTTTGCTTACCAGCTATGCGCGGACAAAGTAACGCCGGAGCAAGCAGCCTCGCTTGATTTAAAGAGCTGGCGGTTGGCGTTCGTCGGGGCGGAACCGATTCGCGGCAGAACGTTAACCTGTTTTCAGCAAGCTTTCCAATCCCGGGGCTTTCGCCGCAGCAGTTTCTACGGCTGCTACGGGCTGGCGGAAGCGGCATTGTTCGTTACCGGAGGCCCGTGTCACTGGAACCGACGTTGATCAAAATCGATTCTCAATTGCTTGAGGAAAATATGGTTTTCCAAGCCGATATAGACGGTCCATCGACTGAGCTAGTGAGCAGCGGCGCTGTTCCGCCCGAGCTGGAATTATGCATCGTCGATCCCGTTTCGAAGTCGCCGTGTCCCCCTCATCGGGTTGGCGAGATTTGGATCAACGGGCCGGGCAACGCGGCGGGTTATTGGAATGACGCGCCGGGAACGCAGGAGACGTTCCTGAATGAACTGGACGGAAAAGGCGCTTATATGCGCACGGGGGATTTGGGATTTATTTGGGACGGCCACCTGTTCATCACCGGGCGGATCAAGGATCTTATCATCCTGAACGGAAAAAATGTGTATCCGACCGATCTCGAAGAAACGGCCGGCACTAGTCACGAAGCGGTTCGACCGGGCAAGTGCGCCGCGTTCTCGGTAGACTTGGGCAAGGGGGAAGCGATTGTTCTGGTCTGCGAGTTGGAACGAACGTTCCTGCGAAAAGGCAACATGAAACAAATTGCCGAGACGATCAGGCGAAACGTCCAGACGACTCACGAGTTGTCTCTGCATGACGTCATATTGGTCAAACCAGTCTCGCTGCCAAAGACTTCGAGCGGGAAAATACAGCGGTTTCTTTGCAAGGAGCAGTATATGACCGGCACACTCGACACCGTGTTTGCTTGGTCGAACGAGTACGAAACAGCACGGGAGGAGCCGGATCGGGCGGTAGTGGTTAACGCCGCTGCGGAAACCGTGGAGGCCCAGCTTGTTAAAAACATGATCGTGCTGCATGTCGCCCGGGAGTTGAAGCTGGATGCCGGACAAGTCAGTATCGACGAGCCGCTGACCGGGATGGGCATCGACTCGCTCAAAATGATGTCCATGGCCACGGAACAGGAAGAACAGCTGAAGCTGACGTTAACACCGGATCTGTTTTACGATTATCCGACGATACGGTCGCTTAGCGGGAAAATCGGAGTCATGCTGCTGGACCAACAAGCGGGGCCGCAGGCCCCATCGGATTCAGCCGAACCCGCGATTCCCGACGAGAATTATCGAATTGAATATTTTCCGGAATACCGCGCGCTGAAGGAACAGCTAAACGGGCTGAGCCTATCGCGGGTCAAGAATCCGTATTTCATGGTGCACGATGTGATCAGAACCGGTACGACACGAGTTTCCGAGCGGGAGCTGATCAGTTTCTCCAGCTACAATTATTTAGGCTTGTCCGGCCATCCGAGCGTCTCGGAGAAGGCGAAAGCGACAATCGATCGGTTTGGCACCTCCGTTTCCGCAAGCCGGATCGCGAGCGGCGAGAAGCCGTTTCACCGGCGTTTGGAACAGGCGATAGCGATATGATCGGAACGGATGACAGCCTTGTGTTCGTCGGCGGACATTCCACCAACGAATCGACAATCGGTCATCTGATGCGCAAACAGGATATGATTGTCGTCGACGCTTACTGCCACAACAGTATTATCCAGGGAGCGATGCTGTCGGGGGCGAAGCTGTATTCGTTCCAACATAACGACGCGAACGCCTTGGAAGCGATACTGCGCGACAACCGGATGCGGCACGAGCGCTGCCTGATCGTTGTCGAAGGCGTATACAGCATGGACGGCGACATCGCCGACTTGCCGGCTTTCATCGCGCTTAAAGAGCGTTTTAAGGCTTTGCTTATGGTAGACGAGGCACATTCGATCGGCGTACTTGGCGACAGCGGCAAAGGCATTGGCGAACGCTTCGGGCTCGATCCGGCTTCCGTCGACCTATGGATGGGAACGCTCAGCAAGGCGCTGGCGAGCTGCGGCGGTTACATCGCCGGTTCTCGCGCTATGATTGATTATTTGCGTTATACGGTTCCAGGGTTTCTGTTTAGCGTGGGGATCTCGCCTCCCAATGCGGCAGCGGCGATTGCAGCCATCGAGACGCTGCAGGCAGAGCCGCAACGCGTAGCCAAGCTTCGCCATAACGCGGAATTGTTCCTGACCCTTGCGAAGAGCAAAGGGTTAAACACCGGTCTTAGCGGAGGAAGTGCGATCGTGCCGGTCATAGTGGGCAATTCGGTTGCCAGCTTGAACCTTGCGGAAATGCTTGCCTGCGAGGGCGTGAACGTGCATCCGTTCTTATTTCCGGCCGTCGCCGAAGAAGAGGCAAGGCTGCGCTTTTTCATCACGAGCGAGCATTCGGAGGAGCAAATCCGGTTTACCGTCGATGCGGTCGATCGCTGTATGCGGGCTTTGCCCGTGTAATGCCTGGGAGGGGAAGACGAAAAATGGAGAATGGAACGATTTTCGTTACGGGAGGCAACGGGTTCATCGGCTCCCGCGTCGTCCGCCTTTTGGCGGAGCGGGGCTACCGGGTGCGCTGCTTGCTTCGCCCCTTCAGCGACACGTCGCGAATCGATCATGTGCCGGTGGAACGCGTAGTAGGAGATATTTTGATGCCTGACACCCTTCGTGAAGGTATGCATGGCTGCGCAGGCGTCGTTCATATGGCTGGGCTGTCGAATTGGAAGGACATCGCGTCCGAACGGATGCCGGCCATCGTGGAGGAAGGGACGCGGCATGTGCTGGAAAGCGCCAGACTGAACGGCGGCTTGCGCACCGTGTTCGTTAGCACGCTGGCTGCCGTTAACGGGACAGCCGCTCCTGTGATCATGAACGAAACGACGGTGTATGAGCTGCCGGACCATCCGGATTTCGCCTATGCGGCGTCAAAGCGCAAAGCCGAGGAGATGTGCCGCCGGATGGCGGACGACGGGCTTCCCGTCGTCATCGTGAATCCTGCCGAAGTATACGGTCCGCTCGATTTCGGTCTCGTTACAGCGCGTAATCTTGTCGATATGGCGAAGAACAATCCGGTGTTGATCTGTTCCGGAGGAACTGGCATCGTCCACGTCGAGGATGCGGCAGCCGGCATCGTGGCGGCGCTGGAGAAAGGGCGGAGCGGCGAACGGTATATTTTGGGCGGGGAGAACTTGACGATTCGCGAGCTGGCGTTGATGACGGTATCCATCCTGCAGCAGCGCAAGAAGGTTTGGACGTTGCCGAACGGATTGATCCGTTTTGCAGCACGGTGGGGCAAAAGGCTGGGCGTTCCGCTGCCGTTCGAACCCGATGTCATCCCTTATGCGACCCGATACTGGATGATGGATAATACGAAAGCCAGGGTCGAATTGGGGGTCCAGTTCCGTTCGGCCGAAGAGACGCTTCGCGACACGCTTCAGTTGCTCCGTCAGGAGCGAATCATTTGATCGAGCACCAACTGCCGCAGATGATCGGCCCGCTCTTCGTAAGTAGCGGGGAAAGAGGCGAGCAAGGAGCGAATATTTTGCCGGTACATATCTAGGCGCTCCAACATCGCGATAAGGGTATCCGCCACATGTCTCGGATCTTCACAGCTTTTACCCAACTCATATAGATCAATCGTGCTGATTGAGCCCCTGTCGTTCGAGGGAACTTTACCGACGGCTAGAATCGGCGTTCCGCTGAACAGGCTTTCGATGAAGACGCTGGCAGACGGGCGAATGACGACGCAATCGACGGCTCGTAAATACTCGTCCAAGTTGTTCACGAACCCAAATGCCTGAACGCGTATATGCGCCGGAACGGCAAACGACTCGATCGCGAGCCGTGCCGACTCGTCCCTGCCGCATATGACCATGACGTGAAGCGGCCCGGGGAAACGGCGACACAGCTGACGGACCGTGTCCGTTAGCAGCGAGCCGCCGATGCTGCCGCTCACGACCGCAACGGCGGGGACGTTCGGCAAGATGCCGAACCGCTCGCGAAGCAACCCGCGGTTTTTTGCGGCAAAATACTTTCGTTCCGCCAAAGGCCCGATCACTTCGACGCGATTGCGGTTTCGCTCCGGCAAGCAGGGCGACCCGTTGCGATAAATCGAATGCTTGCGGGGACGGAGCGCGTACTCGCTCCAGACCTTCGACACATAAAAAATCTTGCTGAACCATGACGCGGAACGGCCGAGAGGGTGAGCAAAATAGGCTTCGCCCATATCGTAGTTGCGAATCGCCTTAGCCGTTTCCGGCAAGCAGCAAAGGTGTAGCGCATAGGGGTTTACGAGGTCGATGAAGGTCGATATTTCGGATAAAAAAATGAAAAACGGAATGTTTTTTTCCTTCGCGTAGGTGGCCAGCACTTTATTGGAGGCGTCGGAGGTGCTGATGATGAAATCCGGGGAGACGCCGTCCAGCTTCTTCAGACAATGGTCGATTTCCAGCACCTCGCCGACGGGCAACAGGAATATACGCATCAGGAAATTCATGACGATATCGGCCGTCCGTATGCGATTTCGGCGAATAAGGTAGTTCCACAGAGCGCTTACCATTTTCAAGTTCGCGGAATCGAACAATTCGCTGCCGCTAGTTTTGACGATCTCTGCATCAGGGATGCCGGATAAGATATCTGCTAGAATCGTTGCGTTCCGCTCATGACCCATCCCTGTATTTTCATATAATATTAATATTTTCAATTATATGTAATCCTTTCTATATCTTTTTTTCTTCTATGATAGTATGGAACTTGCCTCCACACAAGTATTGGTGTTATTTGCAAGTTTCGAGATAAAGGAGAAAAGACATGTCCAGTCCGAAGCTGCGATTCAGCTTGCTTTACTTTTCCAGCAAAGCATTGGCTGTAACTAAAGACAATTACCGGCTCGTCCTCGACGGGGCACAATTCGCGGATGAGCGAGGGTTTGAAGCGGTGTGGCTGCCGGAAAGGCACTTTCATGCGTTTGGCGGCTTATTTCCCAATCCATCGGTGCTCAGTGCCGCGTTGGCAGTAAAGACGAACAGGCTTCGCATCCGTGCGGGCAGCGTCGTCCTGCCGCTGCATCATACGGCGCGTGTGGCCGAGGAGTGGGCGATGGTCGATCAGTTGTCCGGCGGCCGGGTTGATTTGGCTTTCGCAGCGGGCTGGAACGCTAACGATTTCGTGTTTTCGCCCGAATCGTATACGGAACGGAACCGGCTCCTGTACGAAGGGATCGGGCGCATCCGGGAGCTGTGGCGCGGCGAGCCTTATGCCGGCTTGAACGGGAACGGCGAGCTGCTCCGGACCCGGTTGTACCCGGCGCCGGTACAGAAGGAACTTGAAGTGTGGGTCACCTGCACCAAGAACGAACACAATTTCATCCAAGCCGGAGCAATCGGTGCGAACGTGCTGACCGGACTTCTGTTTCAGACGGTGGAGGAGCTCGAAGCCAAAATCAAGCTATACCGCGACTCGCTCGCAGCGAATGGCTATGACCGAAGCCGCGGGAAAGTCACCTTGATGCTTCACACGTTCGTAGGGAAGGATCCGGCTGCCGTGCGACGTAAAGTGCAGGAACCGTTCAAGGCGTATTTGCGGGATTCCGTTGATTTATGGAAACATGCTTCTTCCGCACTCGGGAAACTTTCCCAGCGCGAACAAGACCGCGTGCTCGATTTCGCGTTCGAAAGGTATTACCGGACCTCCGCCCTGTTCGGCGATATCGGGCAATGCCTGAAAATCGCCGAGCAAATTCGAAGCATCGGAATCGACGAGATTGCCTGCCTGATAGACTTCGGTGTGGACACGCACGACGTTATGACAGGACTGGAACATTTGGACGAGCTGCGGAACGAATTTGCCTGAATGAGCGTTCCCGCACCGGCGACGAGGTGAACGGATGATGTGGATTTGGCTGCTTACGCTGCTTTGGATGTTTGCGGTAAGCGACGCTTTGGCGAAAATGTTGGGCGAATTGCGGATGACATACGGGCTGGGACAGTTTGGAGGAGGCGCCCGGCGGGAAAACGAGCTGCCCTGTGTATCAGTTATCATACCGGCCCGTAACGAGGAGCGGAACATAGGAGCTTGCGTCAGAAGCCTAATTGACCAAACTTATCCGAAAGACAAACTTCGAATTATGATCGTAGACGACCATTCGACGGATCGGACGGCAGACATCGTGCGGGAGATGCAGCGCGGCGCTGCGTATGTGGAGCTTGTGGCGGCAAGGGATTTGCCGCCGGGATGGTGCGGGAAAAACAACGCCTGCTTTTCGGGCGCAATTCACGCGGATGGAGAATGGTTGTGTTTCATTGATGCAGATACGGTGTCCGAACCGGATTTGCTCGTTGAAGCGGTCTCGTTTGCGACCGAACGAGATCTCGGGCTGCTGAGTCTGAATTTGCGCCATACGTTCGGTACGTTCGGCGAACGTTTTCTTATTCCGCCGTTCTTTTTTTCCTCGAGCCTGGAGATCAGCATTGCCAAAGCCAACAAAGAGACGGAAGCCGGGGGCGGGTGCGGGCAGTTTTTCCTGTTCCGCAAAGAGGCGTATGACAAAATCGGCGGGCACGAAGCGGTTCGCGGCGTCATGATCGAGGACGTGGAGCTGCCGAAACATGTCAAACGCAGCGGCTATCGCTACATGTGGATAGGCGGGGAACGATTCATGAGAATCCGGCTGTATACGAACATTTCCGAAGCGTGGAAAGGACTGCGCCGTCAAGGATTCGCCACGCTGCGGAACGGCGTCGCAATGTGGCTTCATATCCTGAAAATACTCGGCTTCGCATGGCTGCCGCTTCTGCTCCCGCTGTGGAACGCCCGCCAGCTTTTCGCTTCCGGCTTCTCCGCTTTCGGTATGGCCTTTCTTATCCTTTCGATTCTGGAAACTCTTTCGTTCATCGTTATGTATGTCGGACTGATCTCCGCCCTCCGGCTGCCCCTCGGATACGCTCTGTTGTTTCCGCTTTCTCTGTCTGCTCAAGTTATCAATATGATAGACGGCTGGTTGAAGAAGCGGGCGGGCAGACTGGAGTGGAAGAAGCGGTTTTACGGAACGCCGCGGCAAGGCAAATCCCGCTAGGCAAGCTAAGCAAGGATCGCCCGCAACCGGGAAACCCGGAATTCGCATGCGAACCGCCGCGAGCAGCGAAAAAAAGCATGTTCCCGGCTTGCGGCCAGGAACATGCTTCAATTTAGCAACGGGTTATTGCGCGTCTATCTTTCCAGCACGCTTTTCAAAGCCTGCAAGTCCTTGTGCACTAAGGCCGCATCATCCGCGAAAGCGGCGTCGGGAACGCCCGGCAGTTGAAACACGCTCAAAATGACCTCGCAGCCCCCGCCATTGGCCATGACCCGCATCGGTACAAGCGTCTCCCGGCCCGACAGCAGTGTAACGACATGATCCAGCACGCCGAACCGGTTCCGCTCCACGAATCTGATCGTCGCCGGACCGTCCGGCGTTTCGATTACCCATTCCCCGTCCGACTCCCGGATAGACCGGCATAAGCCGTTTGCCCAGTGCGGTAAATTCCGTGCTTCCCTAATATACTCGTATACTTGGTCCGCCTGGCGTTCGATGGAAACGCTAAGCGTGTTTGAACGGTATACTGATGCCATAACTCAAAAGCCCCTTTCTACTCACGCATACAGCATGAAAAAATTAAGCTCATGCCCGAGTTGCTTCAAATAGTTGTAAAGCTGCGACCGGTGATGGAACATATGCGTAACGATCTCGATCAGCCATTTGATTTGAACGGTTCCGTGATCGTGGTAGAATGCCTGCGTCGCCTTATGCAGCAGCTCGTCTTCGTTCATCGATACGATGTACCGCTTTAGCTCCTCGTAATTGATCCGCAGCCGTCCAGCCAGCTCATGGGCATCCGTCGTATGCTGCATGCTGTTTTCCGTCCGTTCGACTTCCTGCTGCGTTTTCTCCTGCATAATCGCCATATCCGAAGCCGGAATCGCCGCCAAATGCCGGACAAGCTGCAGCAAAGTGCGCATGTTGTCTTTCGGCCGATACTCCCATTCCCCGGGTTGAATGCGTTTGATCAGAGCTTCGCTAGTACGGACTGCCAGTTCCAGTTCCTCCAACAGATGATCCCGAATCGCCATAACGCCGTTCATTGACGTCATCTCCCCAATTTAAAATTATTGAGCGAAACGACTCTATCATAACAGCTTGGCGACGCTGCGGATTGTATAAATCGGACATGTTGTGCACCGGCTCGCCGGCAAATTCAATCATTTCGAACCTGCAGGTTCACAGCCGAATTCAGATGGCTCATTTTCCCGGCATGCTGCGGTATTCCTCGGCCGCCGCCATCGGCGTATCGCCGTAAAACTGCTTAAAGTCGCGGATAAAATGCGCCTGATCGAAATATCCGTGCCGCAAAGCAAGCGCCGGCCAATCCGCAACCCGCCCTGCGCCGATGGCGGCGACGACATTTTGGAACCGGACGATTTCGCTGAACTTTTTGGGGCCTAAGCCGATCCACGTCGCACTTCCGGTGCAATTGGCGGCAGCTGATCGCTTCGGCCGCAGCGAGCTCTTGCACAGACGTTTGCCCGCCGGATACAAAAATGCGGTGCAGCACGTTTTTCATCACCGGATCGTCCGCAGAATCGCTTGCCGCCAGCATGGACATCAGCTCGCGCTCTATGACTTGCACTTTCGCCGCCAGCGTAGGTGCTTGGCATACTTTCTCCGCCATCGCCCCGCCAAGCCGCCCCAAAACAAATCAAGCGGAATCAGTTCGTCCGCGAACTCCGCAAGGGGCAGCCGGAGCAAACGGTGTGCGCCGCCGGGAAAAAAACGGACTCCAACTTGCGCATCGGCCGTTCCGCGTCGTAGGAAATTGCGAAGGGACGGTCGAAAATGCCGCAGCAATGCGCGCTGTAACGGTCGCGAGCCACATCGTGCCCGAACAAAATGTCCGTGCAGCCGTCCGGCAGCACCCGGTCGATCGCAGCTCCCGCGGCCCCGAGCGGGCGACCGGCCGGCTCCGACGCCCAGTAGCAGGCGACGTAAGGCTTCAGCAGCGGGGACGGCGCGACTTCAACGTAACGATTGGACGGCTCTCTCCCGTTGGCCTGCACCGGCCGAAACAACGCATGCAACCGAGCATCCATGCGTACTCCTCCCGTCCTAGCGTTATGTCTATAACCTTTAAGACTTAGGACTGGCAATGCCAAAAAGGCTTGCCCGGTTTTCGCGATGAACCGGGCAAGCCTTTTTATAGGGGCGTCCTTACGTTATCCGAACAAATACTCGTTCAGCGTCGCTTTGAGCAGCTCTTGACGGCCGGATTCGTTGACGATTGGCTTGTTCTGCAGCGCGTATTGTTCGAGCGAGCGCAGCGACGCCTTGCCGCTGACGATGTCGGCGCCTATGCCTTCGCGGAAGCTCCGGTAGCGGTTCGCGATTGCGTCCTCGAAGACGCGGTCTTCGAGCAGCTTTGCCGCCACTTTCAGCCCCTTCGCATAGGCGTCCATGCCGGCGATGTGCGCGTAGAACAGATCGACCGGTTCGAACGAAGCGCGGCGCACTTTGGCGTCGAAGTTGACGCCGCCGCGGCCGAGGCCTCCGTTTTGCAGTACCTCATACATCGTTAGCGTCGTCGCGTACAGATCGGTCGGGAATTCGTCCGTATCCCAGCCGAGCAGCAGATCGCCCTGATTGGCGTCGAGAGAGCCGAGCATGCCGTGCAGGCGCGCCACGCGCAGCTCATGCTCGAACGTATGGCCGGCCAGCGTCGCATGGTTCGCTTCCAGATTGAGCTTGAAGTGATCCTTTAGCCCGTACGACTGGAGGAACGCGATCGTCGTTGCCGCGTCGAAGTCGTATTGGTGCTTCGTCGGCTCTTTCGGCTTCGGCTCGATCAGGAACTGGGCGTTGAAGCCGATCTCCTTCGCATAATCGACGGCCATATGGAACAACCGCGCCAAATTGTCCAGCTCCAGCTTAAGGTCGGTGTTGAGCAGCGTCTCGTAGCCTTCGCGGCCGCCCCAGAACACATAGTTCTCGGCGCCGAGCTCCTTGCCGATCTCCAGACTCTTTTTCAGCTGCGCCCCGACATATGCGTACACGTCGGCGTTGCAAGTCGTCGCAGCGCCGTGCACGAAACGAGGATGAGTGAACAAGTTGCACGTATTCCAAAGCAGCTTGACGCCGCTCGACTTCATATATTGCTGCATCCGTTCCACGATCGCGTCGAGGTTTCGGTTCGTTTCCTGCAGCGTATCGCCTTCCGGCGCGATATCCCGATCGTGGAAGCAGAAAAACGGAATGCCGATCTTCTCCATGAATTCGAAATGCGCCTCAAGCCGCGCTTTCGCCAGATCGAGACCGCTGTAACGGTCCCACCCGCGCACCGCGGTGCCGACGCCGAACGGATCGGCTCCCGTTCCGGTATAGGTGTGCCAGTACGCGACGGCGAAGCGCAAGTGCTCCTCCATCGTTTTTCCTGCTACGACTTCCTTCGGATTGTACTGTTTGAAAGCGAGCGGATTGCGCGAGCCTTTCCCCTCGAATTCGATCTTTCCTACGCCGTCAAAATAAGCCACAGGAATTCCTCCCTCGAATGATTTCACGTTCATCATATCATTCGCAAAAGGACTTTGTCTATTTAATAAACAAAGTTATTTGCAGCTATGTTGCTTGCCGCTTCGTTACGCCAGCTTAACGACATGCGCCGCTTGCGGCCCGCGGGGACCTTCGACTACCTCGAATTCGACGCGCTGGCCTTGGTCCAGCGTTTTGTAGCCGTTGCCTTCGATGCCCGAGTAATGCACGAATACGTCTGCCCCGTCGTCCATTTTGATGAAGCCGTATCCTTTCTCCGCGCTAAACCATTTGACCGTTCCTTGATGCATGAGTATGAAACCTCCCGGATGAGAAATGGCAGGCTTCCGCTCGAGACGACCGGAATCGCCGCCCGACTGTACCTCCGTTCCGCCCATTGCTCGGGTGCCTTTTGCCGGAGGCTCGCCGGCCTCGTTCCATTCCAATGCGACTGCGTCGGAAGTCGTACTACAATCAATATGCAAGGCCACCACGTTTATGTGCATAGCTTCGCCGTATGTTTCATGCGACTTGCTTGGGATATTTTGGATGCCTGTATCGGGCATGTTGAGGTGGCGTTTTGGGGCTCCGG
>NZ_JXAK01000077.1 GCF_000829455.1 Gordoniibacillus kamchatkensis | reverse complement strand
ATCGGTCTCGATTTTTCTTGAAGGCGGCGGCACGCTGAACGGAGCAATGCTGCAGCGGAAGCTCGTCGACAAAATCATCCTCTTTATCGCGCCGAAAATTATCGGCGGCCCGGGTGCACCGTCCGCCTTCCAGTTCGAAGGCTTCGAACGAATGAGCGACGCCGTCCGGCTTACGCGGTTAACGATGGAACGGAGCGGTGAAGACATACTTTTGACCGGGTACCCGGTATATGCGGAAGAGGCGACGGAAGGAGAAGGATAGGCGATGTTTACCGGACTGATCGAAGAAATCGGCGTTGTGCGCCGCATTCAAAAGCAAGGCCAAGCGATGGTGCTATCGATCGGCGCGCGCAAAGTGACGGAGGACGTCCGCCTCGGCGACAGCATTGCGGTGAACGGCGTCTGCCTGACGGTCATCGCTTTCGACAGCGGATCCGTTACGATGGATGTTATGCCCGAAACGTACCGCAAAACAACGCTGAAACAGCTCGCGGCCGGCACCCCCGTCAACCTGGAGCGGGCGGTGGCCGTCGGCACGCGGCTTGGCGGCCACATCGTGCAAGGCCACGTGGATGGCGTAGCAGGATCGCCTCCGGACGGTCCTTGAACTCAAACGCCGTCGTCTTTCGGATCGAGCCGGAACAGCCGACCGCGCTCAAATACGTGCTGCCCGGCGGTTCGATTGCCGTCGACGGCATATCGCTCACCGTGGTTAATGTGGATGATGTCTCTTTCTCGGTCTCCATTATCCCGCATACGCTAGCCGAGACGGTGCTGCAGCACAAACACCCAGGAGATGCGGTCAATCTCGAATGCGATGTGCTTGGCAAATATGTGGAGCGGTTGCTCACTTACCGCGAGCCTGCCGGAGTCCGCGGCGCTTCGCCGGGGGGCAAGCTCACAGCATCGTTTTTGGCCGACCATGGTTTTATCTAGGCAGCATCAGAGAATCACAGCATAAACAACATAAAAATCAATATTCGGGAGGGGAACAAGATGAGAGACCAATTCCGGTTTAACACGATCGAGGAAGCGATTTACGACCTCATCCTGGGCAAAGTCATTATCGTCGTCGACGACGAAGACCGCGAGAATGAGGGAGATTTCGTTGCGATTGCCGACAAAGCGGACGCCGATGTGATCAATTTCATGATTAAGGAAGGGCGCGGACTCGTTTGCGTGCCGATTACCGAGGAGCGGGCGCAAGAGCTCGATCTGCCGCCGATGGTGAACCATAACACCGACTACCATGGCACCGCCTTTACCGTCTCCGTCGATCATGTCGAGACGACGACCGGCATTTCCGCGTTCGAGCGGGCGCAAACGGTGCGCGCGATGATCGATCCGAACACGCGGCCGCAGCATTTTCGCCGTCCGGGGCACATTTTCCCGCTCATCGCCAAAAAAGGCGGAGTGCTGCGCCGCGCCGGCCATACCGAAGCCGCCGTCGATCTGGCGCGCATGTGCGGATCGTATCCGGCTGCGGTCATCTGCGAAGTGATCAAGGAAGACGGGACAATGGCCCGCGTTCCGGATCTGATGGAAATTGCCGCGAAGCACGGCTTGAAAATCGTTACGATTCAGAACCTGATTCATTACCGCAACGAAAAAGAGAAGCTCGTAAAGCGCGAAGTCGAAGTGAAGTTGCCGACCGATTTCGGCACGTTCACGACGATCGCTTATACGAATGAGGTCGACAACAAGGAGCATGTTGCGCTTGTCAAGGGCAAAATCGACAGCGATACCCCGACGCTCGTGCGCGTTCACTCCGAATGCTTGACCGGCGACGTGTTCCATTCCCACCGCTGCGACTGCGGGCCGCAGCTAGCCGCAGCGCTGCAGCAAATCAACGACTACGGTTCGGGCGTGCTGCTGTACATGCGGCAGGAGGGGCGAGGCATCGGCCTCATCAATAAATTGAAGGCATATTCGCTGCAGGAGCAGGGATTGGACACGGTCGAGGCGAATATAAAGCTGGGATTCGCTCCCGATTTGCGCGACTACGGCATCGGAGCGCAAATTTTGAAAGACCTCGGCGTCCGCAAAATTCGCCTTCTCACCAACAATCCGCGCAAAATCCGCGGGCTCGAAGGCTACGGCTTGCAAGTCGTTGAGCGGGTGCCGATCCAAATACCGGCTGGCGAAGACAACGCGGGCTACTTGCGTACGAAAAAGCTGAAGCTCGGCCATATGCTGAAATAAGGGCAAGAGCCCTCATCGGAGACAAGGCCGATCGCGGAGCAGAGGATGGAAATGAACCGGAGAACGCGACTTTAACGGAGGCCGGAGGTTCATTTCCACCGCCGCGCAGCCCTTTCGGCCTAAACCTAACTTAGCCTGCCAAAAAAACATACAACGGAGGAACCTTACTATGAAAATGTACGAAGGACAATTAGTATCGCAAGGCTTAAAATACGGCATCGTTGTCGGACGTTTCAACGAATTCATCACTTCGAGCTGCTGAGCGGCGCTCTCGATGCCCTGAAGCGTCATGGCGTAGAAGAGGATGAAATTGAAGTGGCCTGGGTACCGGGTGCGTTCGAAATCCCGCTCATTGCGCAAAAAATGGCGGAGAGCAAAAAGTACGACGCCGTCATTACGCTTGGGGCGGTGATCCGCGGCTCGACGCCTCATTTTGACTATGTGTGCAACGAAGTGGCGAAAGGTGTAGCGGCTATCTCGCTCAAGACCGGCGTACCTACGATTTTCGGCGTCCTGACGACCGATTCGATCGAACAAGCGGTTGAGCGCGCCGGCACGAAAGCCGGCAACAAAGGCTGGGAAGCGGCGTCGACGGCGATTGAGATGGCGAACCTGGCGCAGCAGTTTATGGAATAATGAAGGTAACGTATAAATTAGAAATTTTCGAAGGGCCGCTCGATCTGCTCCTTCATCTCATCGACAAGAACGAGATCGACATTTATAACATCCCGATCAAGGAAATTACCGATCAGTATATGGAATACGTGCATGCGATGCAGGAGCTGGAGCTCGATGTGACGAGCGAGTTTCTGGTGATGGCAGCGACACTGCTCTCGATCAAAAGCAAAATGCTGCTGCCTAAGCCGCCGGTGATCGAGTTCGACTACGAAGACGACTACATGGACGAGGATTTCGACCCGCGAGCCGAGCTCGTGCAAAAGCTGATCGAATACCGCAAGTATAAAGCGATCGCCGATACGCTGCGGGAAAAGGAGCTTGACCGGAGTCTCATCTATACGCGCGAGCCGGAAGATTTGACGCCGTTTCAACCGACAGTGCCGCAAAACCCGGTCGAAGGCCTCGATATCGCCGACCTGCTGCTGGCTTTCCGGCGAACGCTGCGCAAAATGGTGACCCGCAATGCGGTAGCCAAAATTCAGCGCGACGAAATTTCCGTCAAAGACCGGATGAAGCAAGTGGTCGAGCTGCTCGATCAGCGCGGAGGCAAGCTGTTGTTCTCCAAGCTGCTGGACGGCGAGCAGACGAAGGATGACATAATCGTGACGTTCCTGGCGCTCCTTGAGCTGATGAAGGTGAAGCAGATCGAGTGTTACCAGCACCGGTTGTTTGACGATATCGTCATCCAGAAGAGAGAAGGGGCGAATGCAGATGGATTTTGGGGCGATGAAATCAGCTATTGAAGGACTGCTGTTCGCCGCCGGCGACGAGGGGCTTGACGCCAAGGAGCTGGCCGACGTGCTTGAGGTCGATGCGCATCTGGTCCGGGAGCTCGTGCAGGAGCTGCAAGCCGAGCTGAGGCGGGGCCGCCGCGGCGTGCAAATCGTCGAAGTGGCGAACGCCTACCAGATGACAACGGTGCCGGAGCATGCGCCTTATTTCGAGCGTCTCGCAGCCGCGCCGACGCGCTCTTCGCTGTCGCAGGCAGCGCTCGAGACGCTGGCAATCGTCGCTTACAAACAGCCGATCACGCGCATCGAAATCGAGGAAATCCGCGGCGTCAAATCGGATCGCGCGCTGCAAACGCTCGTTGCCAAAGAGCTGATCCACGAAGTCGGACGAGCCGAAGCCGTCGGCAGGCCGATTTTGTACGGCACCACAAAGCAGTTTTTGGAATATTTCGGTTTGCGCAGTCTGGACGATTTGCCGGAGTCGTCGGCTTTTGAAAACATGTTCGATTTGGAAGAAGAAACGAGGCTGCTGTTCGACAAGCTGGACGATAACAAGCAAATGACGATCGACGATGTGGCCAAAGAAGAATAGCCGCCGTGCGAGTTGCCTTATGCTGACGGGCTACCTGCGATCCGCCTCGGTTGCCCGAATGTTTTCGCCAACGAGGGCCATACTAACTCCGATCCGCTGTACATAGCGCGGTCGGAGTTTTGTGCTTTCAGGAGGATCATGGCGGTATGGCATCGTTTTCACTTTGGCTTCTCGTTATCGTGTTGCTCGCTGCGGCCATCGCGGTCGTTCTCGGCAGCCGCATTCAAGCCGAGCTCGTCGTTTCGCGTTTTCATAGCAACGATCGCATTACGGTCGATGTACAGGGGCTGTTCGGACTGCTTCGTTACCGCATCCATGTGCCGATGATCAATTTTCGCAACTTGTACGACGGTTTCACGTTCAGGAAAAAGACGGACGATGCGGTAAAGGCGACGGCAGAGGGGGCGTCGGAAGTTCATTTGACGCGGGAACGCATCATGGCTTATTACGAACGCATAAGGCTGCTGACCAAAAACGTATTCAACCTGCAAGATTGGATGAAACAGACGCTGCATCGGATCGAATGCACGCATTTTGTATGGAGCACGCGCGTCGGCATCGGCGATGCCCCGGAGACGGCCGTTGTTACCGGCCTCGTGTGGGGCGTCAAGGCTTCGCTGCTGCGTTTCATGTTCGGACGCATCAGCTTGAAAACGAAGCCTGGCATCCAAGTATCGCCGCAATATAATATGCAGACGTTTTCGTCCGAACTGACGTGCAGGCTGCAAATTCGGGTCATTCATGTGCTGGGGGCGGTTATGCGGCTTCTGCCGCATATCTGGAAAGGCAAACGCGACTGGGAATCGTGGCAGCATATTTTTTCGCGGCCGCGCCTGAAAGGAACGGGCTGACGCCGGCGCGAGGCTCATACTTTTCGCCGCCACGGGCATGCTACACGTGTATGATCTCAAGAACTATATCGCTTCCGTATAAGGAGCACCAACACTAGCCCAAGGAGGAATAAGCATGTCCACCCATCCGATCGAAGGTTTAATGAAAGTGGCGATGGAAAATATTAAAGAAATGGTCGACGTCAATACGATCGTAGGCGACCCTGTGGAAACCCCGGATGGCAGCGTCATTATGCCGATTTCCAGAGTAGGCTTCGGATTCGCGGCGGGCGGCAGCGAATTCAAGGTCGACGGGGAGTCGGAATTTTTAACGACGACAGCCGTTCAACGCGGGGACGTTCACAACGCGTCCGTCATGCTCCCGTTCGGCGGCGGCAGCGGCGGCGGCGTATCGATTACGCCGATTGCTTTTCTTGTCGTCGGCAAGCAAGGCGTCAAAGTCGTTCCGCTCGATAACCAGACGCATATTTGGGAGCGCCTGATCGATTCCGCGCCTCAAGTGGTCGACAAAATTCAAAGCATGATGAAGGGCGGACAAGGCGCCGGCGCCATGACGGGATCGCCCGGTATGTCCGGAGCAGGAGGCATGACCGGAGCTGCAGGCATGACCGGTGCCGCAGGCATGACCGGAGCTGCAGGAACGAACGCTGCGGGTTCGGCAGCCGGCACTTCGGCGGGCCCGACCGTCAACCAGAAAAACGACGGCCAGAACTTCATCGTCTGACCGTCGCGATGCAGGAGCGTTCCCTCCGGCGGGGAAACGAACTCTTGCCTGCAGGCCAGAGATCCCGTATAATCTACCAATGACATCATTATATCGGGGTCACATGGAGGAGGCTGTCACTGACGGCCTCTTTTTGCCGTTTTCATGGACTCGCAGGAGGTAGCACATTTGCATTCGCACACGCTTGAAATCGCTCAATACTGGTTGTTTACCGCATTTATTTTGCTTATTACCGGTACTTTGATGAGCAAGGCAGCAGAATGGCTCCGGCTGCCGGACGTTGCCTTGTTCCTCTTGGCTGGCATAGCTCTCGGGCCGCAAATGCTCGGCGTTGTCAATTTGCCTGCGGATTCGGTTGCAAACCAGCTCGTTCTCGTGTTCGGCGCTTGTTTGATTTTGTTTCATGGCGGTACGATTACGAGTTTGGGTGTTTTGCGGCAAGTATGGGTGACGATCACTCTGCTCTCCACCGTAGGCGTCGCCATAACCGCTTTCGTGATGGCCGGCGCGGTCACCTGGCTGTTCGGCATTCCGCTGCTCAGCGCATTGCTGCTCGGAGCCATTTTGGCTTCGACCGATCCCGCCGCCCTCGTGCCGATTTTCCAAAAATTCCCGATCCGCCCGAAGGTCGCGCAGACGGTCATTACCGAGTCGGCGTTCACCGATGCGACAGGCGCGATTATGACAACGATCGTATTTGGCATGATCGCCTCCGGCACGTCAACCGGCGTATGGTCCATCGGCTGGCAGTTCGTGCAGCTCGCCTTCGGCGGCATACTGATCGGCGCCGTCGTTGCTTTATCGCCGCATTCCTGATTTCCGAAAACGATCGCGGCCTGCTCAAGCAATATACGCCAATGGTTACGGTGCTGACCGTGCTGGCCGCCTATTTGCTGGCGGAGAAGGTGCACGCCAGCGGCTTTATGGCAGTGTTCGCCGCCGGGCTTGTCGTCGGCAACGCGTCCCGCATCGGCCTCACGGTGCTTCCAGAGCAAGCGCATGCGGCCCACGACTTTCTGGAAACGATCTCGCTGAAGCTGCGAATGCTTATTTTTATTGCACTAGGCAGCCAGGTGGACTTTGCCGTGCTGCGCGAATACGGTCTGCTCAGCATTGCTGCGGTGGCGGTTTTTATGCTCGCGGCGCGGCCGATTACCGTGCTGGCCAGCCTGCTTCCCGACCGCAAAGCGGCGTGGAAAGCCCGCGAGGTACTGTTTTTCTTCTGGACGCG
Source organism: Gordoniibacillus kamchatkensis (assembly GCF_000829455.1). Taxonomy (GTDB): domain Bacteria; phylum Bacillota; class Bacilli; order Paenibacillales; family NBRC-103111; genus Gordoniibacillus; species Gordoniibacillus kamchatkensis. The sequence continues at coordinate 17,772 of NZ_JXAK01000077.1, read as the reverse complement.
CGAGACCGGGGTCATTGCCGCTGCGCTTGTCGGGATCGTATCAGCCGCGAAGCTGCCCGGCAGCGACTTGATGGCGGCGGTGACGTTCGTTGCCATTTTGGCGACGCTGCTGCTGCAAGCAGGCACGACGCCCGCTGTAGCGAAGGCGCTCGGCTTGCGCGAGGACGCTTCTGCAGACAGGGCGAGCACATCCAGCGCAGGAAAGTTTTCTTCATAACGAAACTGTCCGTGTCCAAGGATCTGTCTTTAGGATATACTTTAATCTAAGTGTCACAAATCAAGCGCGGAGGTACACTAACGCCATGAAGTAATCGCATTTTCTCGCTGATCGCTAACGCCTATTTATGGATAGGGCTGCTGCTTTGCGGCAGGCGACGGGAGAAGTGCGTCTTCGGGCGAAGTTATAACGATGAAGGCAGGCCGGCAGGCTGGCGGAGACATGGCCGAACATGTCTTTGCAAGACTCTAACGGCCCGCTGCGCCGTCGTTTCCGCCTACGTCACGTTCCCTTTCGCCGCCGGGCTGCGCCCAGCGGTTTTTTTGCTACGTCAGAAAGTATAAGCCGAGCCTGTTACTTGATTGAATTCCGTGCGAGAAGGACGGCCATGGTGCATTGCTGAGCAAAAGGGGGACGATATGATGCCAATTGTTATAGCTGAAAAATTGCGTAAAGAATGGAACGGACGGACGATTTTCGAGAATGTCGATCTTGAGGTAGGGGAACGGGAGCGGGTCGCTCTGTTCGGACCGAACGGATGCGGCAAAACGACGCTGCTTTCGCTCCTGCTGGGCAGATCGAGCCGGACGCGGGCAGAGTCAAGCTGGACGTACAGCCAGAGCAATGCGGGTGGATGGAGCAGCATTTGGACTCGGCGGTTACCGACCTTCCGCTGCTGGAATTCGTTTACAGCTCGGATCCGCTTCGGTTTGAGCTGAAGCGAACGATGGAAAAGCTGCAGGCGGAGCTCCAGCCTGATCCGGGAGCGACGGGCTACGAGCGCTATTTGGCGGCATTGGACCGATATATGGAGGCGGACGGGTATGTATGGGAAGCGGAAGCGGAACGGACGCTGCTGCAGATGAAGCTCGGGCCCGAGCTGTGGCACATGCCGTTTGAAACGCTTAGCGGCGGGCAAAAAACGAGGGCGCAGCTGGCCCGCCTGCTTGTGCGAAAGCCGAAGCTGCTCGTCCTCGACGAGCCGACGAACCATCTTGATTCCGACACGCTGCTATGGCTGGAACAGTGGCTGGACGCTTATCCGGGCACGGTGCTGTTCGTTTCGCACGACCGGGCGTTTCTCGACCGGATCGCGACTTCGATCTATGAGCTGAGCGCCAAAGGCGGCGTCAAATACCCGGGAGGTTATACGAAATACCGCGAACAGAAAGAGCTGGAGAGGCGCGAACAGGAGGCGCTTTACCGCAAGCAGCAGCTAGCGCGGGAGGCGCTCCTCGAAAGCATCCGCATGTATGCCGAATGGTACCGGCAAGCCGACCGGGACGCGGGAAAGCAAAGCGAAGTGAAAATTACAGCATCGTACTACAAAGCGCGAGCCACTAAACATACGTCTCGTCTGCGCGCCAAGGAGAAAGAGCTGGAGCGCCTCGAGAGCGAAGCGGTGCAGAAGCCGAGAGATGCTGCGCAGCTGAAAGTCCGGTTCGAGACGAGCGAATTCCGGGCGCAAACGCTGCTGCGGCTCGAGGGCGTCCGCTTCGCCTGGACGGCGGACGGGAAGGAGCTGCTGCGCGGGCTGACGATGGCCGTCGAGCGCGGCGACCGGCTTGCCGTGCTCGGACGTAACGGCGCGGGCAAAAGCACGCTGCTCAAGCTGCTCATCGGCCAGCTGCAGCCGACGTCCGGAGCATTCTTGCGCAGCCCGCAGACGCGAATCGGGTATTTCTCGCAAGAGCTCGAGCTGCTGGCGCCCGAGGAGACGATATTGGACAGTTTGCTCGCCATACCTGACATGACGCAGTCTACGGCGCGCACGCTGCTCGGTTGCTTTATGTTCGGCGGCGACGATGCGTTCCGCCGCATCGGCTCGCTGAGCATGGGTGAGAAGTGCCGCGTCGCCTTTCTCCGCCTATATTTTAGCGGGGCCAATCTGCTGGTGCTCGACGAACCGACGAACTATCTCGACGTCGATACGAGAGAGCGGGTGGAGGAAGCGTTGGAGCGCTATCCGGGAGCGCTGGTGCTCGTTTCGCACGACCGTTATTTGGTGCGGCGGCTGGCGGACCGGCTGCTTTTTCTGCCCGGCGACGGCAGCTCGGAGCTGTTCGAAGGAGGGTTGGCCGAGTATGAGGAAGCCGTGAACCGGCGCGCAGCGTTGACCGGCGATCCGCAGCTTGCCGGAGAAATCGCCGCGCTGGAACTTCAGCTCGCGCGATGGATGGCGGAAAGCGCCGGGACGGAGGAAGAAAACGCCGCGCTGCTGAACAAAATCGGCCAGGCCAGACGCCGTTTGGACGAACTTCGTGCGCAACTTTTTGGATAAAACGCGCGTCTTACGTAAAAAGAACGGTCAAGGAGGCGGGCACAACCGGATGAAGCGAATGAAGCTGCTGCAAGTATTCGAGGTGGACGGGATTACGCCGAAGCACCGGTCGAGCCGCTGGAACTACGACCATATGCAGGGCAAATTGTTTCGTGAGCTGAAACCGACCCGCGTCGGCGACCATATGATGCTTTTTCCGGAAGGGGAATACGAGCCGATTTTAACGACGACCGTGCAGGCGATCGACATCGAAGGCATCGATATGAGAGTGCTGACGCGCAATTCCATTTACCATTTCGAATTATCGTAACTCCGGCACCAACAAGAGCGAGCCGCATGATCGAGGGTAGCGCAAGCTGTCTCGGTCATGCGGCTCTTTATTTTACCGCGATCCGCCGCCGGAACCCGCGAGCGGCACGAATATTTGGCCGGTTTGCGGGCCGGAATATTGGATCGTCCCCGGCGAAGTCCCGCCTGTCGTGGAAGCTCCGGTGAATTGCGGAGAATAGCTTCCCGGAGCATGCCCATAGTATGTGCCCGGAAATAGCCCGGAGTAGGGGCCGGTGTAAGGACTGGTGGGGTAAGGACTAGAGTAAGGCATCATTGGGTATGTGCCGGGGGAATATCCGTAGTAGGGCATCTGGTATGCGCCAGGATAAGAGCTAGCATATTGTCCCGGGAAAGGGGTATACGGAAACGCGTAAGGGGAAAGTGCCATCGTGAAGTACCTCCAATTTTATTTGTTGGAACAACGTATGCTGGCTTAGGCAATCGTGTGCTTTTCCGGTCGCGGACCGGATAATCGGAAACGGCTGCATAGCGGAGGCACAAATTGCAAACGACTAAGCATGATACATTTTGCAGCAGGAGGATGGGACGATGGCCCAGCAAAATCAACAGCAACAAGATCAGCAGCAAAATCAACAGCAGCAAAATCAACAACAGCAAAATCAGCAGCAGCTGCAACAAGTGCAGCAAGCGGCGCAGCAAGCCCAAAACGCGGCGGAGAAAACGAAGCAAGTCGCGCAGCAAATTCAATTGGGCGCTGCTTCGGCGCAAATTGAGGACGCCCAGCAGCAAATACAGCAAATCGAGCAGCAAGTTCAACAAGCGCAGCAGACGACGCAACAGCTCCGGCAAAATATGCAATCGAGCGGCAGCTGATAACCGGCTTGACTGGCTACAAAAAGCTCTAACCCAGCCTCTGCGGAGACTGGGTTAGAGCTTTATGATTGTATAACCCCGAATGGGGATGGGATTGGGTCGGCTGTTTTGGGGGGCAAGAAGGGAAAGGAGAGCGATCGGGAATAGGCGGCGGGCGAAACCGAGGGGGAGCGGCCCCGACCGTTTCTGCCTTTTCCCTTCCTGCTGCTTTTATTCTATGATCTAATCTATGAAGTGCTTGGACGAATTGAGAGAGGGAAAACGTTTTTTCCCGCGCGTTCGCCACGGTGGCGGTACGTCATTCTTTTGAAATATGCTCCTGAACGCATCCAAGCCGGTCGGCTTCGGATATTAGTCGGGAAGTAGACCGATTGCGTTGGAAGGGGGCTATTTCATTTTGTTTGGTTAGTAAACCAGATGGGTAGGTAAAAATGGTAGACAAAGGAACGTATGTTCCGTAAAATGGAAGTAAAAACATTGCTGAGGAGGAATTAAGCAATGAGTAAGGGCACTTCTGCTGCAATCCCGATGCTGGCCGTTCATAATGCCAACCAGGCAATTGAGTTTTACACAAAAGTTTTTCGTGCCGTAGAGATAAGCAGAATGATTACGAACGACGGGAAAATTGAACATTCCGAGGTAAAAGTAGGTGATGCCCGCATTATGATTGCGGACGAATTTCCCGGAAACAATCGTTCTGCAAAATCGCTCGGCGGCACACCCGTCATCATCTATTTATACGTCGATAATGTCGATGATACAGTGCAAAGAGCTGTAGATGAAGGCGCTATATCCCTCAGACCAATTCAGGACTTGCCGCATGGAGACCGTGCGGGAAAAATTGAAGACCCGTTCGGTCATGTATGGATGGTTGCTACCGCGCTCAGCTAAAACGGGTAATAAGAAATGGAATAAATTTATTGGAAAAGAGCCGAACGTGTCGGCTCTTTTGACTTTATTGGCTGCAAAAAAATTCGGGCTCCCTTACGGGAGCCTTCATGGGAGAGGAGAAACCGGACGAAGAGCTTATGGGGAAACGTAAGTCTTCTCCGCGGTTGTCTACGGCATCTCAGATGCCGATACTCCAAGGATGGACACGTTTGCCAGCTTTTATACGCGGGCAGGAAAATTTTTGTGCGGACTTAAGCGAATGTGCTAATATAGCGAAAGACAACAGAGATGAAACGGGTGAGAAGCGAAGATGAGGGTCATTTCCGGCAGCGCCAAAGGGCGGCCGCTCAAGGCGGTGCCCGGCATGGGCACGAGGCCGACTACGGACAAAGTCAAGGAAGCGTTGTTTAGCATGATCGGGCCGTATTTTGACGGCGGCGCAGCGCTCGATCTGTTTGCAGGTACGGGCGGGCTCGGCATCGAGGCGCTGAGCCGGGGAATGGAGCGGGCGGTGTTCGTGGACAGCGATGCCAGGAGCGTCGACGTCGTCCGCCGCAATCTCGAGGCGACGCGCCTTGCGGAGCGGGCGGAAGTGTACCGGAACGATGCGTTCCGGGCGCTGAAGGCGCTGGCGAAGCGCAATGCGGCGTTCGAGCTCGTTTTTCTCGATCCGCCTTACCGGCTCAAGATTATAGCCGATCTATTGACCGAACTGCAGACGTTGCAGCTTCTGAAGCCGGAAGCTACGGTCGTCGTCGAGCATGACGCAGGCGATGTGCACGACCTGCCGGTAGGCCGGCTTGTACCGCGCAAGCGCGCCGATTACGGCGAGACGTCCATCACGTTGTTTCATTACGAGTACGAACGGGAGCCGCTGCCGTCGTCAGGCGCGGAAGATAAGGAGCGAGGCCATGAATCAGTCTAATTGGAAGCACGGCATTACGGTGGCGGTTTATCCGGGAAGCTTCGATCCGGTGACGAACGGGCACCTTGACATTATTCACCGCGCGGCGAAAGTGTTCGACAAACTGATCGTCGCCGTACTTAACAATTCCAGCAAAAACCCGCTCTTCACGGTCGAAGAACGGGTCGAGCTGTTGCGCCAGGTTACGAAAGACGTGCCGAACGTGGAAATCGATTCGTTCCGCGACCTGCTCGTCAATTACTTAAAATCGCGCGACGTGCACGTGGTGGTGCGGGGACTCAGGGCGGTGTCGGACTTCGAACTGGAGCTGCAGATGGCGTCCATGAATAAGAAGCTGCACAGCGAAATGGAAACGTTCTTTATGACTTCGAATCCGACGTATTCGTATTTGAGCTCGAGCATCGTGAAGGAAATCGCCCGTTTCCACGGTCCCGTTACCGATCTGGTGCCGGACGAAGTGGAGCAGGCGTTAAAGCGCAAGTTCGGCAGCAACCCGTAGCCGTTACACGCTGCTGCGCCGAGCCCGCATAGCGCTAACGAGGAACGAACCCGCAAGCATGGCCGCTAGCAGCAGCGCCAGCAAAATAAGCGGCGGCAGCGGCTGCGGATATGCCGCGAGCGCCGCAGCGCTTCGCTGCGCGGCATAGCCCTCATCGGCAAAGCTTGGTTCTGCCCCGAGCCAAACGGACAGCGGCCCCCACGCAGCGAAGGTGAACACGTACGAGTAAGCGGCGTGCAGCAAACGGGCGGCGAGAAACGGACCGTATCGCAGCTTCGCTTCATAGGTCAAGCTCTGCACCTGGGCGTGCGACGAGAGCCCGCCCCAACCGAGCAGCGCGGCGACGAATGCTGCGAGCGGCGCCCCGGCGAAGCCCGATTGCTGGGAGGCGGCGTACGAGCCGATATGCACTTCGAGCAGCCCGCTTACGGCGCTGCGCACGGCGTCCCGGATGCTGTCGGTTTGCAGCGCATACGCCGCCGCTTCCTGGAGCAGCCGAATCGCTTGCGTAATGTCGATAATTTGCACCGTTACGGAGAAAATGATCATGTACCCGCCGATCATCATGAGCGTTTGCACGGAAGCGGAGACCGAGTCGCCGAGCAGCTTGCCGAACGGGCGGCCGTCTTTGGCATGCGCCTCGCGCAAAGCGTCGTAAGCCCGGCGCAGCAAAGCGCCGCCCGGAGCAGGTACGTGTGCTGCGGGTGGCGTCAGCGCAGCAGAATCGGTTTGGGCGACGGGAACGAGCGCCGGCGTCTCGGCCGAGGCGCTGCGCATCGGCCATAGCCGCAACGTCAGTCCGACGGCGAACGCCGCCGCCGCGTGAATGGCCGCAAGCGCCAACCCGAGCCGGCCGCTATGCAGAAATCCGGTGCCGACTACCGTCACGATGAACACCGGACTGCAAAGATGGGATACGGCGAGCAGCCGCTCGGCCTCGCCCCTGCTGAGCAGCCCTTGTTTGTGCAGCAGTGCCGTCGCCCGCGCCGCAGCCGGCTGGCCGATCGTCCCGCCCATGGCCAGTGCCCAGCCGCCGACGCCGGGAATGCGCAGCATGCCGCGCATAAGCGGCTCGAGCAGCGCCCCGAGTGCGTGCACAAAGCCGAAGCCGAGCAGCATTTCCGATAGAATGAGAAAAGGAAGCAGCGCCGGAAAGACGTACTTCCACCAGACGGTCAAGCCGTGCAGCGAAGCGGCAAACGCTTGATCGGGATACGCGATGATGGAGACGACGAGCAGCGCCGCCACGAGAGCAAGCAGCGCCGTGACGCGCCGGCTGCTTGCCGCTTGCCTGTTGCCGGACATAGCCACACCTTCTTCGGACGGAGTTGCTACATGTGTACGCGCTTGTCCGAGCGTTTAGACCTGAGCTGCGCTCTGCTTGGATGGCACCGCGTTTTTACGAGAAGGGGGAATCTTGATGCCCAGACAACTGGCGCAGCTGCGCCGCTATTTGCTGGCGGCCTTCATCGGCTTCGCAGCCGCTTACTTGCTGCTTTTCGTGCCGCTTCCGTATTATATTCTGATGCCGGGCTCGGCCGAGCCGGTCAAGCCGATGGTCCATCTGGCGCAAGGCGAGCCGGCGGAAAAGGGCGTATTCCTGCTTACCACCGTCGGCGGCAGGGACGCCAATCTGCTCAATTATTTCATCGCTCTGGTCGATCCGAACGAAGAGCTCGTCAAGAAGAAAGACATGTTCGGCGACGAATCGATCCAGGACTACTCGCAGCGGCAAGAGTACGTCATGCTGACGTCGCAGAGCGATGCGATGCAGGCCGCTTACCGCAAAGCCGGGGTGCCTTACGAGATCAAAAACGAGGGCGTCATGGTATTGCGGACGCTGCCGGGCTATCCGGCGGAACGCATTTTGCGCGGCGGCGACTATTTGCTGCAGATCGACGAGACGCCGATCCGTAAAGCGCAAGATTTGCTCGATTTTTTAAAGGGGAAAAAGGCCGGGGATACGGTCAAAATTGCGTACCGCCGCAATAAAGCGAACGATTCCGCGACGATGACGCTGGCGACGCTGCCTCAAGATAAGGACGCCGCGGGCAAGCCGCTGCCGCCCAGACCGGGACTTGGCTTCGTGCCGGGCGACGTGCAGTCGGTGCAAGCGAGCGATGCGAGCAAGCAGCTGGCGGTCAAGACGGAAGATATCGGAGGGCCTTCGGCCGGGCTCATGTTTTCGCTCGAAATGTACGCCCAGCTGACAGGCAAAGACTTGACGAAAGGGTACCGCGTCGCCGGCACGGGCACGATCGACCCGAACGGGCAAGTTGGCGTGATCGGCGGCATCGAACATAAAATTGTCGCGGCCGAACGGGAGCACGCGGACGTTTTTTTCGCGCCGCAAGATTTGTACCCGAAGCAAGGGGAGAAGTTCCAGCCGGTGCTGAATTACAGCGCAGCTGTGAAGCAGGCGAAAAAGATCGGTTCGAAGATGAAAATCGTACCGGTAACGACGATGGACGATGCGCTTCGCTACCTGGACGGGCTTACCGCCAAAAGCGGCTGACGCGGCAGCGGTTAAAACAAAGGGCAGGTTGACAAAATAGAAGGAATGTCGCTATAATTATTTTTGTTTGTTTGGGGTGATGCACATGCTGTTGAATATGAAGGAAGTGGCAACGAAGGAAGCTGCGGTGCGCCTCCAAGGCCGCATCGACTTGTCCGAGTCGCTGCGCGCGCGGGGCGATGTCGTGCAGGCAGGGGCAGCCGAAGCGTCACTCGAAGCCGTTCCGGCCGGCCAAGCCGTCGTCGTTCACGGCACAGTTTCCATTGAGGTCGAACAGCGCTGCGCGCGTTGTTTGGAGCCGGTAAAGCAGCAGCTTCGCATTCCTTTTCAGGAATCGTTCACCATATCGTCCGAAGCGGCGGAGAAAGACGATGAACTGAACCTCGTAGACGAGGAAAAAATCGTTCTCGATCCTTATGTGGAGGAAGCGGTACAGCTGGGCATTCCCTACATACCGCTCTGCAAGGATGAATGCGAGGGGCTTTGTCCCGTCTGCGGCAAAAACCGCAACAAGGAAGCATGCGATTGCAAACAGGAAAAAATCGATCCCCGTCTGGCCGGGCTGGCGGATTTTTTCAACGATTAACATGTAGTTCGCGAGGGAAACAGCTTCCGCTTGCGAGCGAATCGCTTTGAAGGAGGTGGGAATGATGGCAGTACCTTTTCGAAAAGTATCCAAAACTCGCCGCGACAAGCGCCGCACTCACTTTAAGCTGGAAGTGCCGGGCATGGTGAAATGCGAGCAATGCGGAGAGCTGAAGCTGTCGCACCGCGTTTGCAAAAACTGCGGTACGTACAAAGGCCGGGAAATCGTATCCCAAGGGTAAGTCCATATCGCAAACAATAGTACTTCATACGCCAATGAAGTGCTATTTTTTTTGCGTTCGCGAGCATAATTTAATATACTACAGTTTAGTACTTGGTTATAAGAGGTGCTATACATATTTGACCAACGTTTATGGGGGAGGGGGGGCCAGAGCGATGGAACGCATTCCAAAGCGCGAGCGGCAGCGGAAGCTGCTGGCGGCGATTGAAGCCAACCCGTTCGTAACCGACGAAGAGCTGATGCGCACGTTCGCCGTCAGCATTCAGACTGTCCGGCTCGACCGGCTTGAACTCGGCATTCCCGAGCTGCGCGAGCGGATCAAAAGCATGGCAGAGAAATCGTACGATCAAGTTCGGACGTTGCCGCTGCACGAAGTGATCGGCGAAGTCATCGATCTTCAGCTCGATACGAGCGGCATCTCGATATTTGAAATCGGCGAAGAGCACGTGTTCTCCCGGAACAAAATCGCCCGCGGCCACCATATTTTCGCTCAGGCGAACTCGCTGGCGGTGGCGGTCATTAACGACGAGGTGGCGCTAACCGCCTCCGCCGACATCCGTTTCCTGCGCGCCGTCAGGCTCGGCGAAAAATGTATCGCCAAAGCGTATGTGCGCTCCATCTCGCGCGGCAGAGCGAAAGTGGAGGTACTGACGGTGATTGGCGAGGAGACGGTGTTTCAAGGACATTTTCTCATTTACCATTCGCGAAAAGACAAGCGCAATACCCAAGGAGGCAGCACGGAATGAACATCGCGGTAGACGCTATGGGCGGAGACAATGCACCGGACGCGATCGTGCAAGGGGTGATCGAAGCCGCCAAAGAGTGGCCGGACACCCGGCTCACGCTCGTCGGCGATGAGGCGCGACTTACGCCGCTGCTGCAAGGGGCGCCCGGCAACGTGTCGATTCGGCACGCTTCGGAAACGATCGAAGCCGAGGACGAGCCGGTGCGGGCCGTAAGGCGCAAAAAAGATTCGTCGATGGTTGTCGCCGGCACATTGGTCAAGGAAAAGCAGTGCGAAGCGATGATTTCCGCCGGCAATACCGGCGCGCTCATGGCGACGGGGCTGCTCGTCGTCGGCCGCATCCCCGGCATCGAACGTCCTGCGCTGGCGCCGATGCTGCCGTCGATGAGCGAAGGCGGGACGCTCTGTCTCGACCTCGGGGCGAATATGGACGCTTCGGCGCAGCATTTGCTGCAGTATGCCATTATGGGCAGCATTTACCGCAGCCGCGTCGACGGCCTGCAGCGACCCCGGTGCGGCCTGCTCAACGTCGGTACGGAAGCGGGCAAAGGGAATGAATTGACGAAAGCGGCGTATCCTTTACTGGAAGAAGCGCCTGTCCACTTCGTCGGCAACGTGGAAGCGCGCGATGTGCTGAAGGGGGCTTGCGACGTGCTCGTCTGCGACGCTTCGCCGGCAACATTATGCTGAAATCGGTGGAGGGGGCGGCGTCGGCCATTTTCTCCGTGCTGCGGGAGGAATTTACCCGGGGGATCATGACGAAGCTGGCTGCGCTCATTTTGAAGCCCGGACTCTCCGCTTTCCGCAAAAAGCTCGATTACAACGAATACGGGGCGGCGCCGCTGCTCGGCATCGACGGCTTATGCCTGAAAAGCCACGGCTCGTCCGGCGCGCAAGCGATCAAAAACGCGGTGCGGCAAGCCCGTCTTGCCGTGAACAATAACCTGGTGCAAGCGATCAAGGACGAATTCAGCAAGTGGGAGACAGGGGGAGCACAATGAGCTTGAAGCCGGTCGGAGTATTGGGATCGGGGTATTACGTGCCGGAGCGGGTACTAACGAACCGCGAGCTGGAACAAATGGTCGATACGAACGACGAATGGATCGTTACGCGCACCGGCATACGCGAACGGCGCATCGCGGCGCCGGAACAGGCGACATCCGATCTCGCTTACGAAGCTGCGAAGAAGGCGATCGAGCGGGCGGGCATTCAGCCGGAGGACATCGACCTTATTATCGTTGCTACGATTACGCCGGATATGGCCTTTCCGTCGGCGTCGTGCCTGCTGCAAAACAAGCTCGGCGCGAAAAAGGCGGCGGCCTACGATTTGGGGGCGGCTTGCGCAGGTTTCATCTACGGGCTGGCGAACGCCTCCAATTTCATCGCGACGGGGATGTACAAATACGCGCTCATCGTCGGCGCCGACTGCTTGTCGCGCATTACCGACTATGAAGACCGCAACACGTGCATTTTGTTCGGTGACGGCGCCGGCGCGGTCGTCATCGGGGAAGTGCCGGAAGGGCGCGGCTTCCGTTCGTTCGAGCTCGGCGCCGACGGCTCCGGCGGCGAGCTTCTGAAGCTGCCGGGCGGCGGCTCGCGTTCCCCCGCGTCGGCGCTGACGGTAGACGAGCGCCAGCACTATATTTACATGAACGGCAGCGAAGTGTTCAAGTTCGCCGTGCGCATTATGGGGACGGCTGCCGAAGAGGCGCTGCGCAAAGCGCGGCTGAACAAGAAGGACATCGACCTGCTCATTCCGCATCAGGCGAACATCCGCATCATTCAATCGGCTTTAAACCGGCTCGAGCTGGACGAGTCGAAGTGCCAAATCAATATCGACCGTTACGGCAATATGTCGGCGGCGTCGATTCCGGTTGCACTGGCGGAAGCGGCGGAAGCCGGCAAAGTAAGCGAGGGCGACGTGCTCGTCATGGTCGGCTTCGGCGGCGGCCTCACATGGGGCGCGTCCGTGCTCGTTTGGTAAAGGCGCAAGTGCGATAAGGGAGAGATCATTTGTGGGTAAACTGGCTTTCGTATTTCCGGGACAAGGCGCGCAAGCGGTAGGTATGGGGAAAGACGCTTATGAGGCGAGCGATGCGGCGCGGCGCCGTTTCGAGGAGGCGGACGCGGCGCTCGGCGAGAAGCTGTCGGACATCATATTTCAAGGGCCGGACGAGCTGCTGAGGCAGACCGCCAATACGCAGCCGGCGCTGCTGGCGACGAGCATCGCCTATTTGGAGGCGTTCCGCGCAGCCGGCGTAACGCCGGATTATGTCGCCGGGCACAGCCTCGGCGAATATAGCGCACTCGTCGCGCCGGCGTGCTTGACTATGCCGATGCGATCCGCACCGTGCGGGCGCGCGGCCGCTTTATGGAGGACGCCGTGCCGGGCGGGCGCGGCGCGATGGCCGCGGTGCTCGGCGCCGAACGCGAAGCTCTCGCGCAGCTGTGCGCGGCGGTGACGGATGGCGGCGCGCTCGTCGAGCTGGCCAACGTCAACTGTCCCGGGCAAATCGTCGTCTCCGGCTCGAAGGAAGGCGTTCAGGCCGTCGCCGAGCGCGGCAAAGAGATCGGCGCCAAGCGCGTCATTCCGCTTGAAGTGAGCGGACCGTTCCATTCGTCGCTCATGAAGCCCGCGGCCGACCGGCTTGCCGGCACGCTGGCGGAAGTGGCGATGCAAGACCCCAAAGTGCCCGTTGTCGCCAACGTAACGGCGCGTCCGGTGACCGAGGCGGAGACGATCCGCCGGCTGCTCGTGGAGCAAGTCGTGTCGCCGGTGCTGTGGGAAGATACGGTTGCCTGGCTCGTCAGCCAAGGCGTGGACACGTTCGTGGAGATCGGCTCAGGGACCGTTTTGGCGGGGCTCATCAAGAAGACGGACAAGTCTGTGAAAGCCGTTTCGATCAACAGCCTCAGCGCTATTGACGCGTTTATCGCCGGGGCTGGCGCGTGAGTCGCGTGCGCAACGCGCAGGACGAAGCATTTTGATCTGTATGGAGAGAGGAAGTGCTGCGAATATGCTGACTGGGAAAACAGCGCTCGTAACGGGCGCTTCGCGCGGCATCGGCCGGGCCATCGCGCTGACGCTGGCCGAAGCCGGGGCCGACGTCGTCGTCAATTATGCCGGCAGCGAGGCGGCGGCTGCGGAAGTCGTGCGGCAAATCGAAGCAATGGGCCGCAAATCGATCAAGCTGAAAGCCAACGTCGCCAGCGCCGAAGAGGCAGAGGAAATGGTGAAACAAACGCTCGAGGCGTTCGGTCGCCTCGACATTCTCGTCAACAACGCCGGAATTACGCGCGACAACTTGATCATGCGGATGAAGGAAGAGGAGTTCGACGACGTCATTAACACGAACCTGAAGGGCGTGTTCAACTGCATCAAAGCGGTGACGAGGCCGATGATGAAGCAGCGCTCCGGACGCATCGTCAATATTTCTTCGGTCGTGGGTGTTCTCGGCAATCCGGGGCAAGCTAACTACGTTGCGGCGAAAGCGGCGTCATCGGCCTCACGAAGGCGACGGCACGCGAGCTCGCTTCGCGCGGCATTACCGTCAACTGCGTGGCGCCGGGATTTATCGAGACGGATATGACCGACAAGCTGGGGGAAGAGACGCGGACAAGCTTGCAGACGCAAATTCCGCTCGCCCGCCTCGGACAGCCGGAAGATATCGCCAAAGCGGTCCGCTTCCTGGCGTCCGATGACGCCGCATACATGACCGGCCAGACGCTGCACGTCGACGGCGGCATGTACATGGGCTAAGCCTTCCGGGCGGCACTATGAAAGGGGTTTGCGGGAGCCACTGGCATTCTGTACAAGTTTCTCGTATAATACCAAGGAGGAGGTGAAGAACCGGATGTCCGACGTTTTGGATCGTGTGAAACGAATTGTAGTCGATCGTCTTGGGGTAGAAGAATCGGAAGTCACCCTCGAAGCGAATTTCAAAGACGACTTAGGCGCTGATTCTCTCGATGTAGTAGAATTGGTGATGGAACTCGAGGACGAGTTCGATATGGAAATTTCTGATGAGGATGCAGAAAAGATCACCACCGTAGGAGAGGTAGTCAAATACATAGAATCTCATACGTAACCGACAAGTCCCGTCTCGCACGGGACTTCTCCTCATTTAGACGCGTTACCAATTGTCAGGACGAGGTGGGCAGAGTGAATCGAGTCGTTATCACCGGCATGGGAGTCGTTACCGCGCTGGGGCAAGACCTGAATACGTTCTGGGGCAATTTGATGGAGGGTGTGTCCGGTGTAAGCCACATCGAATCGTTCGACGTCAGCGAGTACCCGACCCGCATCGCCGCGGAAATTAAAGAGTTCAACGCGGAAGACTTTATCGACCGCAAGGAAGTCCGCAAAATGGACCGTTTCGTGCAGTTCGCATCCGTTGCTGCGATTAAAGCTCTGCGGGATGCCGGTCTCGACGTGAAAAACGATGCCGATCCGGAACGCGTCGGAGTGGCGATCGGCTCTGGCATCGGCGGCGTCGCTACGTGGGAGGAGCAGCACAAAACGCTTCTCGAACGCGGACCGAAACGGGTATCTCCGTTTTTCATTCCGATGATGATCGCCAATATGGCTTCCGGTCAGGTGTCGATTTTGACCGGTGCCAAGGGACCGAACACGACGACCGTAACCGCTTGCGCAACCGGCTCGCACGCGATCGGCGATTCGATGCGGATGATTCAGCGCGGAGAAGCCGATGTCATGATTTGCGGCGGTGCCGAGGCGACCATTCGACCGACCGCGCTCGGCGGTTTTTGTGCGATGCGCGCCATGTCGACGCGCAACGACGAGCCGACCAAAGCGAGCCGTCCGTTTGATTTGGGCCGCGACGGCTTCGTGATGGGCGAAGGCGCCGGCGTCCTCGTCATCGAGTCGCTTGAACACGCTCAGAAGCGCGGCGCTCGCATTTACGGCGAACTGATCGGCTACGGTATGAGCGGCGACGCGTTCCATATGACAGATCCGGATCCGGATGGAGCCTCACGTTCCATGAACAAGGCTCTCAAGGACGCAGGTATCGAACCGACGGCAGTGGATTACATTAATGCGCACGGAACTTCGACCCCTCCGGGAGACAAATCCGAGACAGAGGCGATTCGACGGACGTTCGGAGATCACGCTTACAAGCTGGCGGTATCGTCCACGAAATCGATGACCGGCCATTTGCTTGGCGCGGCAGGCGGCGTGGAAGCGATTATCAGCACGCTTGCGCTCGTCAATGATCGCATACCGCCGACGATTAACCTGGACAATCCGGATCCGGATTGCGATCTCGACTATGTGCCGCATAAACCGCGCGACGCCAAGTTGAACGTTGTCCTGTCGAACTCGTTCGGGTTCGGCGGCCACAACGCGACGATCATTATGCGCAAGTACGAAGCCTAAATCCGGCCATGGCCTCGGGGAAAGCCACGGCCGCCCCGACGTCAGAGGTGAACGATGAACAAAGATTTGCACGTACTGCAGCGCCGTTTAGGCATTCGCTTCCGCAAACCGGCGCTGCTGAAGCAGGCATTCACGCATTCTTCCTACGTGAACGAACACCGCATGGAGGCGCGGCAAGACAACGAACGGCTCGAGTATCTCGGCGACGCGGTACTGGAGCTGGCGGTTTCGGACTATTTGTTCCATACGTATCCGGAACGGCCGGAAGGCGAGCTGACGAAGCTGCGCGCATCGATCGTATGCGAGCCTTCGCTCGTCGGCTTTGCGGAGCGCCTCGAATTCGGGGCGTTCGTGCTGCTCGGCAAGGGCGAAGAGCTAACCGGGGGACGAACGCGCCCGGCGCTTCTCGCCGACGTATTCGAGTCGTTCGTAGGCGCCTTGTATCTCGACCAAGGGTTCGAGGCGGCGCAATCGTTTTTGCGGGAGCACATGTTTGCGCATTTGCCCGAGCTCGGCAAGCCGCGCATCGCCGACTACAAGACGCAGCTGCAGGAGCATATTCAGCAGCTCGGTCAAGGGCCGCTCGATTACCGCATCGTAGAGGAGCGCGGTCCTGCGCACGAACGGGAATTCGTCGCCGAAGTGTACGCGGCGGACGGCCGTCTGCTCGGTGCCGGCGCAGGGCGTTCGAAGAAGGAAGCGGAGCAGCAGGCGGCTTCTCAGGCGCTTGCGGCGATGGGCGTGCCGATCGGCTGATGCGGACTGGAAACAGCTCGGAACCGGAGTGCCGGGGCCGGGCTGTTTTCGCTCCGTCAGTATGTATAAGCTGCGCTTATACTAGGCTGACTCCGCTGCGGTAAACGCGCTCGTCCATAAGGACGGCGTAAGCCGTTTATCCTTAGCTTTGCGGACTCTATATATTTTGCGCGGTTCTTGCTACAATAGGCGAGAGGTGGGAAGAGCATGTTTCTGAAACGGATCGAGCTGTCCGGATTCAAATCGTTCGCGGATAAAACGGAATTGGAATTCGTGAAAGGGATTACGGCCGTCGTCGGCCCGAACGGCAGCGGCAAAAGCAACATTTCCGACGGCATCCGCTGGGTGCTCGGGGAGCAAAGCGCGAAGTCGCTGCGCGGCGGGAAGATGGAGGACGTCATCTTTGCCGGGAGCGATGCGAGAAGGGCCGTCAACTACGGGGAAGTATCGCTGACGCTGGACAACGCGTCGGGGGCTTTGCCGCTCGATTTTCAGGAAGTGACTGTCACCCGGCGCGTGCACCGCAGCGGCGAGAGCGAATATATGATCAATAAACAGCTGTGCCGCTTGAAAGACATCACCGAGCTGTTTATGGACACCGGCATCGGCAAGGAAGCGTATTCGATTATCGGCCAAGGCCGGATCGAAGAAATACTTAGCACCAAATCCGAGGACCGGCGGGCGATTTTCGAAGAGGCGTCGGGAATCGTGAAATATAAATCGCGCAAGCGGGAAGCCGAGCGCAAGCTGGACGATACGGAGCAAAATTTGCTGCGCATCCACGATCTCGTATCCGAGCTGGAAGACCAGATCGAGCCGCTGCGCGAGCAGTCGGAAAAAGCGATCCGTTACAAAGGCTTGCGCGAGGAGCTGAAAAAAAGCGAAATCGCGATGTACGTGCACCAGATCGACCAAGTGCACGCCCAGTGGAAGGAAACGAGCGAAATTGCGGAGCGGCTGAAAAAGGATCAGCTGGCCTTGTCGACGGTCGTCAGCAAGCACGACGCCGAGCTGGAGACGCACCGCGCGGAGACGCGCCGTCTCGACGCCGAGCTCGACAAGCTGCAGAACGAGCTGCTGCAAATTTCCGAAGAGTTCGAGAAGTGCGAAGGCTACGGCGAGGTGCTGAAGGAAAGGAAGAAAAACTACGGCGCGCAGCGCGAGCAGCTGACGGGCTCGATTGCCCTGCTGGAACAACGCAAGGCGGAGCAGGAGGCAGAGCTTGCCGAAGCGCGGGACAAGCTGACTGCCGTGCAGGCGCAGCTGTTCGAGCTGCAGGCCCAGCTTGGCGCCGAAGAGCAGCGGCTGCTCGGCGTTGCCGGCGATCTCAGCATGGGCACGGAGGAACAGCTGAAAGCCGAGCTGCTGGACAAGCTGAACCAGATGGCGCAGGTGAAGAGCGGCATCCGCTACGGCGAGCAGCAGGCGGAGGCGATCGTCCGCCGTCTGGAGCGGCTCGACGAAGAGCGCGGCAAATGGGAAGAGCAGCAGCGCGGCATCGAGGTGCGCAAAGCGGAACTGGAGCGGAGACTGGAGCGGCCGCCAAGCACGATTG
>NZ_JXAK01000076.1 GCF_000829455.1 Gordoniibacillus kamchatkensis | reverse complement strand
GCAGCGGATGCGCGGCGGCGTCCGCCGCTGCAGGCGCGGCTTGCGCAGCAGGCTGCGCCGCGCCGGAGCGCACGACCGCCGGGCCGGCCGCTGCGCGCGAGGCGCGCTTCACCCAGCGGCTGCGCGCGATCGAGTGGTACAGCGCATACGGCGCGCCGACCCATGTAAACAGGTCGTGCCAGAACAGCGCCGCCCCGCTCCACTCCGGAGGAAAACGGCGAAACTGCCACAGCACGAGCCCGGACACGCTCCACCCGATCAGCAGCGTCAGTACGAGCAGCAAATTGTCGCGCTGATACCATTTGCCGCGAATTTGCGCCCAATGCTTGCGCACCATCGGCACGTAAGCCAGGAGCAGGGCAACCGACAATATGCCTAGCCCGATATGAAGCTGTTTCAGCCATACCCGGGCTTCCCCCAGCACTTGCCGCAGAGCCGGTACGTACAAAGCGATGCCGCTCGCCGCCAGAAGCGCTACCGTCCAGGCGTTCCACGCATGCAGCTTGCGCAGCCGTTTGCCAAACGGCTCTTTGAACCAAGCTTTCGGCTCGTACTTGACCTTCATCTTCGCTCCCCCGCTCATCAAGATTCACATGTAAAATAACGCAATAACGCTAAAAACGGTTTGCAAAAATTACCCGGGTAACGTGCGAAGGCGGGTTTTTCCGCTATGCTTCGCCTCCGAAAATTTGGATGCGAGACAATAACGGAACGCAGTTCCGCTATCCCCGCCATTTCCCGTTATTTCCCAAAATTAGCGGAACAGCAATCCGTTATTTACCTCCTAACAAAGTGCAAACACGTAACTGATCCGGTAATTGGGCCACATAGCGGAACGGAAATCCGTTATTTTGCCGGAATCCTCCTCATTTTCGAAAATAGCGGAATGCCGTTCCGTTATGACCTCACGGGGGCGAGAATTTCGGCGAACGCCGCGGTCAAGTATGTTTTGTCATCAGAATGGCCGGCGCATATGGAAGCATCTGCAACCGCTGCAAGTAGCGTGCGCATAGGCAGGTTGCCCAAGAAAGTATGGCTGCACTGCGGATGGGAAATGCGGGTCTCCGGCATCGCCCACACTCGTGTTCCAATGAAGACGGAATTAAGGTAGGAATACGAGTTCAAAGGCGCAACGCTACGCTCTCTGACCCGGCATTTCCGTTCCGCCTTTCTCGGGCAACCTGTAGTATTCGTTTTCGTCACCGGCAATCAGAAACGTCCAACTCATATGGCACCGTCACCTTATTTGTCGATACCATTATATCGTAAGCGGCACCTTTCGATCCTTACGAAAGTATAAAAGAGGTCCATCGGGACGGGCGCAATCCCCCTTCAACGAAGCATGAACGTGCGTAAGCGAAAGCAATTCACGCCGGTCAGAATGCCCAGTTCTAACATGGCAAAAAGGGGCTGCCCTCAGTCATCTGCGATGACTTATGGGAGAGCCCCTTCGCGCGATTCATTTTAACGGCAATACGACCGTAAAAGTCGTCCCCTGCCCCGGCTCGGAACGGACGTCGAGCCGGCCGTTATGCCGGTCGACGATGTTTTTGCAAACGGCGAGCCCGAGTCCCGTGCCTTTCTGCTTCGTTGTGAAGAAGGGCTGGAACAGCCGGTCCATCATTTCGCGCGGCATGCCGCAGCCGGTGTCGGACACGCGCAAATATACCGCTGTTTCATCCGCCTCCGTCCGCAGCGTCAGCGTCCCGCCGCGGTCCATCGCCTCGAACGCGTTGTGCGTCAAATTCAGCAGCAGCTGCTTCATTTCCTTGCGGTCGAGCGAAAGCTCCGGCAGCTGCTCCGGCAGCCCGAGCTTAATTTCTATGCCGTTCATGTTCGCCTCCGCCCATAGCAGCGGCAGCGATTCTTCGACGAGCGCGTTCAGGTTGAGCGGCTCCTTATGCACGACGCGGTTGCGCGATAACGACAAGAAGTCTTCGATAATCCCGTTGACGCGGTCGAGTTCTTCCAAAATAATCGGATAATAGCCGTGATGGGAATGGTCCGAATCGCGGTCTCTTTCGCTCATGAGCTGAACGAAGCCGCGTATCGACGTCATCGGATTGCGGATTTCGTGCGCTACGCTGGCGGCCATTTGGCCGACGAGGCTGAGCCGGTCGAGACCGTCGATTTTTTCCCGCAGCTCCCGCACTTCGGTAATGTCGCGGCTAATGGAAATGGCGCCCTCGATATCGCCCGTTGCCGGACTCCGCAGCGGATACGCATTGATGAGCAGGCAATGCTCGGGATAGTCGACCACGGCGTTGCGCGTCTCCTCCCCCGCCAGCGCCCGGAAAAGCATGGTCTGTCGATAATCGACCCCGTACAAGTCTGTGACGACGCGAAAATGCCGGCCGACGACCGGGATATCCGCAACAAGCGGGTATTCGTGCAAAAACGCCCGGTTTACCGACGTAATAATCCCGTCCCGATTCACGGTAACGATCGACGAAGGCATGGAATCCGATAATTGCCGCAGCGAAAACAGCAGCATATGCTTGTCGATGATGCTTTCGATCATAAAAACGACAGCGCTCCCGGCAACTAGACTGAATACGAAGAACAGAGCGAAGACCGGCACCGCCTCGTTCAACGGAGCATTGGGCTGCGCCATAACCTGAAGCGCGATACGAACGGTCGATACGATAATGAAGACGAATAGAAACAGGGACATCGTCAACATTTTGCTGTGCAGATTGGCTTGACGATATTTACGGGCATAGAGGAGGGCGAACGGTATCAGGGCGAGGTTAGGCAGCAAAAAAAGCGATATAACTGTCGCCGCCTAGCAGCGCATAACGCAAAGCGAAGTATGCGGCCGACAGCAGCAAGCCGCCGCGCCAGCCTCCGTACAGCAGGCCGATGAGTAACGGGATAAGGCGCATATCGAGCACGAAAAATTCCCTGTAACGCACCCCGAAATAGATGCAGCATGCGATCGATAACAAGCAGGCCGCAAAAATAGACGCATACGTCCGGTTCGTCTCTTTCCCGTCCCGGTATCCGACATAAAACGCGATGACCGGGAACATCGTAAAAAATATTTGCAGCAGCACCTCTTTAAGCAGCATGAGCACCGGCATCACCTCGGTTACGGAACGAATTTGGCGAACGTTCGGAAAGTAGGAAGGGACTTCTCAGTGAGAAGCCCCCTTGTTTGCGATTCGACAAAATCCGCTTTTTTTACCCATAACCTTAGCATACCGACGCCGATTATACAACACTTTTTTGCGGCGCCGGATGCTGTCGAACAGCTATGCATCCTAGCTTCTCGGCGCGCTGTAAGCATCGCCTTGCGGGTGCAGCACGCACAAAGTTCGGCGGATGCCGTGGGGATACGTATCCCCCGCCGATTACCCTTCTGCCGTAACCGATTCCTTGCTCCCGAGAGCATGGACGGATGACATCTCCGTCTGGGCAGTTGTCGCTTTCCGTACGACCGAGAAGATGAGCACGCCGGCTGCGGCTATGACGATGCTCAAGATCAAAAACATGTTTTCCCCGCCGAGCGCCCCGAACACCGCGCCGCCCAGCACCGGCCCGACCGCCCGCGACAGCTGCCAGTTCATGCCGAATACGGAAAAATACCAGCCGCGCTTGTCTGCCGGAGCAATCGCCGACACTACCTTCTGGACGTGCGGTCCGTACAGCATTTCGCCGATCGTAAACAGCAGCTCGGTTGCCAGCAGCAGCCACAGCCAAGGCGCGAAGCCGTAGCCGAGGGCGACGAGCGCGTACATGCCGAACGCAGCGCCCATGACGGCGTAAGAAGGCAGCGACTCGCTCTTCCCGGCGATCCACATTTGCAGCACGATGACGACAAATCCGTTGAACGTCAGCATCGTCGCGAACACCGACTGGTAATCGGCAAAGCGGTTTTGCAAATGGAGCGGCAGCGTCGTTTCCACTTGAGCGTACAAAAAATTCATCATCAGCGAGCAGAACGTGATCAAATACAGCGTTTTATGCTCGGACCAGCCCAATTTTTGCAGCCGCGAGCTTTTTGCCGCAGCCGCCGCCCGAGTGCGCTGCGTCTGTGCGCCGGCTTCGTTTTCCAACGCCGCGCCGCTTCCGCCGCGCTCTGCCGCGGCCGGCTTGCCCGCTCCGGCATGAGCCGGTTCGTCCGCTGTCCGCGCAGGCCTTGTCTCCGGCACCTTCCACCAAACCAGTACGCTATACAGAACCGTCGACAGGGAGCAAATCAGGAACACGACCGACGGCTTCCATGCGAACATGACAAGTCCGAGCAAGGGGCCGGCGGCAGCGCCGATATTGAGCGCCGTATGGAGCAGCGCAAACACTTTCGCCCGACGCTCGGGCGGTACGACGTCGGCCACCTGCGCATTCGCCGCAGGCATGAACATCGCGTTGCCCAGCCCCATGCACGATGCGGCGAGCGCGAATTGTCAAATTTCGGACGACAGCATGTAGCCCAGCATGCAGACCGCCTGTATCCAGAGCGATATGAGCATGATCGGCTTGCGGCCGTAGCGGTCGCTTAGCGTGCCGCCGTACAGGTTGACGAGCATGCCGCACAGCGGCGGCAGACCGACGATGAGCATCGGCAAGAGCACCGAGCCTTCCATCCTGTCGTGCAAATAAAGCACCAAATAAGGTCTCATCATAAAATTCGTAATGCTTGTCAGCGCCGTTCCCAGCACGCGAATCCAAATCGCCGTATCATAAGCGCGCAGCGACTGCCTCCATCTTTCCCTCCAAACCCCCAGCATCGTTATCTCTCCTCCGGCACCCCGTCTTTGTCTGTTCTGTTCTTGTTCCCATTTTACCTTCCGGCGGCAAAAGAAAAAGGCAAAACCTGAGTTCCGAGATTTCACCTTTTTCCGAATGGTTGACGGCTAGTCCGATTTGCGGCCAAGCAGTTTGAATTTCACGAGGCAGACGGCATAAACGCCACCGACAAAAATTATAGCGGCTCCGACAAACCCGATACGGGCGAAGTCATGCAACAAACCTCCGGCTTGGCGCAGCCATTCCAAGCGGCTGGTTGCCATCGAAATCACGATTAGCATTACGAGCGGGAGGAAGTTGGCCGCCGCGACTGCAGCTAAAGCCCGGACAGCAGTCCGTCTGTTATAATTCAGCTCCCGCGCCAGCAGCGCCAGCAACATGGCGGCGTTCGCCGCCGAACCGAGAGCCGCTCCGTATCCGAGTCCGGCAGCTCCGAGCCTCGCTGCGAACGCATAGTCCGCCGCGATATTTATCGCAGCCGACAGCACGGACACGGCAAGCGGCAAGCCGACGCGCCCCGCCGCCAGGAAATAACGCAGGCCGACGGCGGACAGCGCCAGCGGTGCAATAGTGAGGGCGTAGCCGGCGAGCAAATCCGAAGTGATCTTGACCGAATCGGCGGTAAAAGCGCCGCGCTGGAACAAAGCGGCGACGATCGGCTCGCGCAGCAAGAAAAACAGCAGCGTCGTCGGCACCGCGACGATCAAAATGTCGGTAAAGGCGCGGCCCAGTTTTCTTTGCAGCCGATCCGCCCGGCCAATGGCGAGATCCTGCGATAGCGACGGCAATACGACAGCCGATATGGCGGCTACGAATACCAAAATCGGAAACTGAGCGAGCCGGAACGCATAGTTCAATCCGGCCACCGTACCTTCTTCGAATCGGGACGCCAGCATCCGTTCGACGACGTAGACCGATTGCATGGTGCATAAAATTAACATAAAGGGAACGAACACTTTGCCGATTTCCCTCAGCCCTGCCGACAAAGCTGGCGCTTCCGTCTCCGCCGTGCGGGTGCAGCGGCGCATCACGCCGCTGCGCAGAGCTCCCGCCCAAGTAAACGCCGCCATGACCACGCTGCCCGCCAGCATGGCAGAAGCGACGACCGAAGCCGCCGTATCTTTTGCAGCGGACACCGCCAAGCACAATCCCAGCGCGGCAATAACGGTTGTATGCGGGATGAGCGGCACCGCTGCCGGCAATGTAAAGCGGCGAATGGCTTGCAGCAGGGCGGAACCGATCATGATGGCCGGATACGGCACAATTAGCGGCAGCAGCACACGCAGCAGCTCCAGCACGCGGCGGCCCAGCTCGCTATTCCCGCTTCCCGCAAGCATGGCCGCAACGTTACCGCTCTCCATGTATAAGACTGCGGTAAGGGCGACGGCCAGCATGCTGAAAACGGCGAGCGAGACGATCGTGCTGCGCCTGAGCGCAGGCCAGTCTTGAGCGGATGCGTAACGGGCGAAGACGGGCACGCAAGCGACGCCAACCGCTGCGGCAAGCACGCTGTTACCGATCGTATCGGGCACGAAGTAGGCCAGCGTCAGCGCGTCGGCTTGAAACGAAGTGCCGAAATACGAAGCCGTCAGCAAGTCTTTGCCGAAAGCGAGCACCGCCACGCAACCGTTCAGCAGCGTGACGGCGCCGACGTCTCCGAGCCAAAAACGCCGTGCGCGGGCTTGCCCAAGCCAGGCGCGGAGCCGCCCTTTTACGAACATATCGTTTCTTCTCCATTCTTTCCGGGTTAAAATGACAACTCTATCATATTACCACTAGCCGTCAAATTGCGCGATCCTCCGCTCGACTCGATCCCAAACGGCAAGCGGCCATTCCGCCGCCGACTCGGATCATCGCGGAACGTTGTCAAAAAAAAGAAGCCCGGAGGGGACGTGCCTTCGGGTCTTTTTGCGGCGTAAAGCGAAGCAGGTTGGATAAAATATAGAAAAAATGGCGGCCGGCCCGGTTCAAATTGACCTGCGCCGGGTGCGTAATGTGTCCGTTAAGCGGCGTCTACGCTTCATGTTCAGCGCTGTCTTCGCCTACGTCTACTGGCCCGTTCTTCGGCCAAAGCCCCTCCTATTTCCGGATGCTTCATGTACAGAATAATGCTGCGGGTACCGAAGGTTGCGGCGACTCCTGCCCATAAAATCCACTCAAAACTTTGATAGGAAGTGAACATGCCGAATCCTTGGAAAAACAAGCCGATGATGAAACGGAAGAACATCAGTACGACCCAAGCAATGAGTGAAACGAATCCCCCACACATGTAAAGTTGATTGCTTTTGTAATATACACGAGTAAACGCGGCTTGAATAGCTCCGGCCATCACCGCCGCAACGACGATAAGCAGACATTCGACGATCTGTCCGATTGGAATGGTCGGTCTCGGCAAGGAACGATACGATTCGTAACCCGCAATCGCCGGAAGAATCACAAACGGCAGCAGCCGTATTCGTTGAGGCATAACTTGGCGTATGATGGCAATGATCACCGCACCTATGATGATCAGCGTAATGATGACCCCATTCGTGTTCATTTCTTCAACATCCCCCTTCTGACATACAAGGCGTTTCCTTCTGTTCTATGACAGAGTATACAGGGGATCCGTGGCGCTTGCGTCTGCCCTGGGGATGAATTTCTGACGAGAGAGCTCTATCCGGAGATAGACCCGTAATACTTTACTTGACGATTCCCTGTCTTAACGCAAACACGACTGCTTGGGTGCGGTCTTCAACGCCCAGCTTTTGATAGATGTGGTGGACATGGGTCTTGACCGTGCCTTGCGAGACTTGAAGAATATCCGCAATTTCCGAATTTCTTCTCCCATAAGCCATTTGTTGCAGCACTTCAATTTCTCGTTCCGTTAAGGGCTCGCGAAGTTCCAAACGATTCTCATATTGTTCTTCGGCGACTATTTCTCGTTCCATCATTTGTGCAAGCACCTTGCTGGCCGTTGCGGTTCGATAGAGGGCCTGACCTTGGCGAATCCAACGAATGCCGTTGAGGAGTTCCTTGGTATCTGTGTCCTTTAACAAATATCCCGCCGCCCCAGCACGGATTCCGTCAAAAACGTATTCCTGAACATCGAAAGTGGTCAATAACACGATTTTGACATTTGGCACAGTTTTCAAAATATTGCGAGTAGCCTCGATGCCCGTGCGATTTGGCATCTGTATATCCATCAGGACTACATCGGGCATGGAACTTATCGCGATCTTTACGACGGATTCACCATCCCCCGCTTCGCCGACCACTTCCATGTCGGGCTGGGATTCGATAATGTATCGCAATCCTTGGCGGACGACCGGTTGATCGTCCGCAATCACAATTCGAATTCTATCATTAGTATCCACAGATGTACCCCTCCGTACATTAGTCGATTTTTCCTGTATCATCGATCCCGCCACTCTCAATTGGTACGATTGGGAGCGCTACTTCAATACGGAGACCATGCGGTTTTTCCGAAGAAAACGAGCAAGTGCCACCATGCAAACGACAGCGTTCTAGAATTCCCTTTAGTCCAAAACCTGGTATCAACGGCGTATGATCTGTATATTGGCCATTATCAGAGACCGTCATAACAATTCGCTCATCTGCTTCTTTGAGACGAATGAGAACCGATGTCGCATTCGAGTGACGCAAAACATTGGTTAATGATTCCTGCAATACCCGATATAGAACGATCCCGGTTTCAACGGGCCATTCCGAGACCTCTGAATCCAGAACGAATTCACATGCTACCGATGAGCGTCCTCGTATTTTCGATACTAGTCCCTTTAATGCAATAAGTCCGAGACCCGTATCATCATCCGACCACTCCCTCACCGCCATGCGTACCTCAGCCATTGCCTGCCGGGATATATCCAGCAATTGCGAAACGTTTTGCGATGCTTTCTCCGGGTTTTGCGGAAGCATGATTTCGAGCGCTTGCAACTGAACTATGAGAGAAGTCAGTTCGTGGCCGAGTCCGTCGTGAATTTCACGTGCGAGTCTCGTTCGCTCCTCGAGTGCCGCATACCTCATAGAATGGACGGTTGCTTCTTGAAGTTCGGCGTATGTTTCTTGCAATTTCTTATGTGCTTCGTTCAGTTCCTCTAAATGGAGCTGGCTAATACGGTAAGCGTCTTGACGGATTCTCCGGCTGCGTACTCCAACGAATAACCCTGCGAAGGCAAAAAACAGTTCTATCGGAGAAGAATAAGGGTATGACAGGAAGAGAATAGCAGCTATCGTGACTGTAGCGAGAATGGACGCCAAACGACCGTGTTCCCCGTGTACTGTAGCCAAAATGTATACCAAAGGCCATAGGAGACTTGATTCTGTGACTCCATAAAAGTAGTGAAGGATACCTGCCGCGGCAATCATGAATGTCGAAATGCAGATATATTTGACTGCGTTCCACCACTTCTCCCGAGTCCAGAGCAAGACGGTATATAAAAGGGCGGCTAACAATCCGATGGCTGCCGGTAGTTCATGGATCTCGTATTCTCGAAAGAAAATGAGCAGAACGGCAATTGTTGCGATAACGCGATTGAAACGTCCATTCATGATTTCATCCACAAAAGACAAGCATAGTCACTTCCTTTGAAAATCTGCGTGAAGTTTTCATGATTTTATCAAGACGAGAGTCATTCTGTCCATCTACCCGCAGATATAGATAACTGGGTGTAAAAATCGCCTCATAGCTAGACGCCAACGAACGAAGTGACTTGCTATAGTATAACTTGCAAGCTCAAAACAATGAGGTGATATGGAAAATGATTAATCCGCAGAACTTGAATATCGTTTCCAATTTTATTACGGCGAGCATCATTTTGACCGTACTGATCGAAGTGTGGGAAACTACCCGGCCAATGAAAGTGAACGGCAAAGGATTGCTCCTTTTGCTTGGGGACGCACATTTCTTTGGTGCAGTTCCATGGATCATCTATGTCTTTATTATTCGAAAAGCATCGATAATGGAAATCGTATTACCTGTAGCTATTGGTGCAATATTGGCTGTTCCTTTGATTTTATCGACAAAATTCGTTTTGACCGAAAAGGGTGCACTCAAATTTAAGCGAAATCCGGTTTTGTATCTTTTCCTTCTGGGAATCCCTTTTTTAAGAAAGTATGTCGGTTTTACATGGTTCTTCAATCAAAACCCGGTCTTTATTCCAAATACGCACATTCCCGACGTTGAACTCATGATCGTCATGTATATTACCGTTATTGTAGTCAACATTTACGTTTGGCGCCTTGTGAGTTACCTGAAATTCAGGCGAGTTAAACGAGAGTATTTAAACCTTAATAAATAAATAAAGAGCGGTAGTCCAGGACTTTATTTCTTGTCCAAGACTGCCGCTGCTTCATATATTGGGGTCAGGATAATACATATTTTCCCATGTTTTCGGGTGAACCGGCCCCGCTTATTTATAGGCCAGTATGGCGTCTCCCGCGTAAGCGAGGCCCCTGTTCAACGCTTGGCTCTTCTTGCTCCGTCTCGGAAACGTGGTTTGCTAAATAGGTAAGAGTGGCGATAAAATGATCCATTTCGTTCTGGCCTACAAGTTGGGCCCATTCTTCTTGGAGATGCTGGACTGCTGTCCAAGCTACATGGTAGGCTGACCAACCACGCTCGCTGAACTGGACTAGCGCTGCACGTCCATCATTGGCATCAGGCACTCGTTCTACATATCCCCGCTCCTGCAAATAATCTATCAAATAGGTTACCGAGGCTTTCGTGATGCCGGCACGGTTGGCCAGCTCACTGACGTGGAGACCGTGGGGGACGAGGTTTCTAAAGATGGAAAGGTGGGCAGGGCGGATGTCTTCAAACCCGGCTTGATGGAGAACGGAGAGAATCCGGTTGAGGATGGCCTGCAGGATGGTGTTTATGTGTTGGCCAATCAAGGGATTTTGAGGCTGTTGATTCATGGTCATCGTATTTTCCTCCAAGCACTTGACAATTTAGTTCGATTTTCATACTATTATAACATAAAAAATTAGTTAGAAAATCATACTATATGTTCGAAAAGGACGGTGCTTCGTTATGTCGATTTTGGAAAACAAAGCGATTGTGAGACGTTGGGTGGATGAAGTGCTCAACAAGCAGGATCTGTCGGTGCTGGATCGTTTGGTTATGCCGGATGTAGTCAATCATGCCGTACCCGTTGCCGAGTTGCGTTATGGATTTGAAAATTTCAAACGGGCAATTGGTGCATTGTTTGTGGCGTTTCCCGATCACCGTATGGAAATTGAAGATATGGGGGCGGAGGGAGATAAGGTGTGGTATCGCGGGACAAGGAGCGGAACGCATCTGGGGCCGGGTCCTCTCCCGGGAATCGAACCGTCCGGCAAGTATGTCGCCGTGCAACACATCCATATCTTGCGCTTGGAGAACGGTAAGATCGCGGAACATTGGGCTATCCGCGATGATCTGGGTTTTCTGCGGCAAATCGGTCTTTTTCCCATGCCAGGACAGCGTTCGTCCTAGTTCATGAGTAAACTTTTTTAAGTCTGAAAGCCGGATCTCCACCACCGAAAGGAGTGTTAAGCAGCTATGCGTTATGACCAAGAGGTAAATATGCATTATGGAAAGGCGGACCTGGGTACAACCATCATTGCCGCTTTACAAGCATTAGGCAAAGACCCCGATCATCTTCAGCTTGACGACCTTGAAGCTATAGATCAGCTTCATATTCGCGGGAAAGCAGCGACGCTTGACCTCCTTCGACGCGCTCCCCTCAGAGCGGATATGAACGTTTTGGATGTGGGCGGCGGAATGGGAGGGACTGCCCGATTACTCGCATCGTCGCAGGGATGTCACGTCACCGTTCTCGACCTTACCGCGGAATACTGCCGGGTTGGAGAGATGCTCACGAAACGAACAGGGTTAAGCGATCTCATCTTTTTTCAACACGGCAATGCCCTCGATTTGCCTTTTTCACATGACGCCTTCGACGCTGTCTGGACTCAGCATGCTTCGCTAAATATAGCCGATAAAGCTCGACTCTACCAAGAAATTTTCCGCGTCCTAAAACCGGGGGGGCATTTTGCGTTCTTCGATATTGTGGCCGGCCCGGTGCAGCCCCTTCATTTTCCCGTTCCTTGGGCAACCGATCCAGCCCTGAGCTTTCTTATTATTCCCGAAAATCTTCGCGAATTGCTGGCTAATACGGGCTTTAAAGAGGTGAGTTGGCGGGATTGCAGTGCAGAAGCGCTGGACTGGTTCCGAGCCGGCGTCAACGCGTCACAAGGAAAATCTTCTTCTACGCTTGGTCCCCATCTCCTTTTCGGCCCAGCATTTAATGAGATGTTTCGCAATGTGTTTGCGAACCTCAATGAAGAAAGAATTCTCGTTATTGAAGGAGTGTTCGAGCGAGGAACATAATTTCATCAAAACTGACTTGCCTTAGTAAATTTTTACATGGAGAGAAGTGAGTATTTTTGGCGGAATCCAATGTCAAAACTAACAACAGATGGGTTTTGTTTCTGGCCTCGATTGCATCGTTCATGGTCGCGCTGGACACGTTGGTCGTCTCAACCTCTCTGAGCAGGATCCGGTTGGATCTCGGGGCTTCAATTGAAGGACTGGAATGGACGGTGAACGCCTATAGTTTGTGCTTCGCGGTGTTCTTATTGACAGCTGCGGCTCTCGGTGACCGGTTCGGCCGCCGTCGCTTGTTTGCAGCCGGTATAGGCGTGTTCACGGTTGCATCGGCAGCGTGTGCACTGTCTGAGAGCCTGGGGTGGCTAATCGCATTTCGAGCCGTTCAAGGTATAGGTGCGGCACTGATTATGCCGCTATCCGTAGCCCTCCTGAGCGCGGCATTCCCTCCTGAGCGGAGGGCGAAAGTGCTTGGCGTTTTCAGCGGTGTTACGGGATTGGCTGTGCTGGCGGGTCCTGTTGTGGGAGGAGCAGTCGCCGAAGGGCTTGCATGGCAATGGATCTTCTGGCTCAACGTCCCGATTGGGCTGCTCATTATATTGCCGGTTTGGAGCCGGATTGGAGAGAGCTTCGGAACAAACACCGCCCTAGACATTCGCGGTCTCTTGTTAGCGACAGGCGGGGCGCTCGGGCTAGTGTGGGGGCTTATTCGCAGCAACAGCGCCGGCTGGAACAGCCTGGAAGTGTTATCGACTTTGGCCGTTGGCATCTTATTGACTATTTTGTTTGTGAACTGGGAACTAGGCACACGGGAACCGATGCTGCCAATGCGCTTGTTTCGCTCCCGTGCGTTTTTGATAGGCAATGCCGCTAACTTTTTGCTCAATACCTCGCTGGTGAGCGCTTTGTTCTTTCTAGCACAGTATCTGCAGATCGCTCTGGGATATGGACCGCTGGATGCGGGGCTGAGAATGCTGCCCTGGACCGCGACATTATTTTTCGTCGCGCCGGTAGCGGGCAATTTGGTCAACCGGATCGGGGAGCGTCCGCTTATCGTATTCGGACTCTTATTGCAATCGCTGGGAATGATGTGGATCGGGCTTATCGCGGATCCTGGCACCGCCTACGTTAAATTCATTGCACCGCTTATCGTCGCCGGATTCGGCGTATCCATGGTACAACCTACTTCCATGAGTGCCGTTGTCGGTTCGGTTGCGCCAAGCGAGGTCGGAAAAGCATCCGGCGCATTCAATATGCTGCGGCAGCTCGGCGGCGTATTTGGCATTGCGATCATCGCTACTGTGTTCACCGCAAATGGCAATTATAGCTCTGCCCAGTCCTTTAACGCCGGATTCGCACCTGCAATCAGCATCTCCAGCGCTTTATCAATGGCAGGTGCGCTTGTAGCGATTGGGCTGCCAAGGAGGCGTAAGGTGCCGATCAATCACGAAAGGGAAAAGGCCTAAAAAAAAAAAGCCGCTGGAGGGACCGGTGGCGATCAGGGAAACGTGTGCCGGCCTATGGCGACCGTCTCGAACAGCGCAGATCAAATCCCGGTTCCAGATGTGGCCGGCGGCATGTTTTTCTCCTTTTAAGATCATAGTTGTGTAGCCTGATTATTTGCGAAGTAAAGCTGAGGACCTATTAATTCTTACTCTTCATCTTAATAATTCCCTGTACGCCTCGAGCGCCCGGATTGCCGCCAGCGTGCAGTCGTCGTCCCGCACATCGAACCGGCTGATGTCCATGATCATCGTTTCCAATCCCATCCTTCCGGTTTGCGTCGTTGTTTGCCAATCATTATAAAAAACATGGCAGTCCGAAACATTCCACAAACCTTAGGAATCGATCAGCGATTGTTAAGAAAATAGCAGTGCCAAGCCCCAAGCACATGCCGAGGCTTCGGCGGATTCAACCGTCACGCTCGGCCGGAGGGCCGCACCACATAGCTGCCGCCCGCTTTTGCCGCGAAGCGAAGCGGCTCCGGCTTGCCGCCGGTTGCTGCCGGCGGCTCTTGCCCGCCGTCGCGCGGCACGGCTGAGAAAATGGCTGCGAACGATTCCCGTTCCGGCGATACTGCGAGCGGCTCGGCGCAGCGAATGGCGCAAATGCCGTCGCAACTTGCCCGGAGGCGCGCTTCGACAAGCCGCCCGTCCTGCCATACAATGTCAACTTCGTAGCCGCCTCTTGCCCGCAAGCCCGTTACGCGTCCGTCCGGCCACGCGCTCGGCAGCGCCGGCAGCAGGCGGATTTCCCCGCCGTGCGATTGCAGCAGCATCTCGGCAATGGCGGCCGTCCCGCCGAAGTTGGCGTCGATCTGGAACGGCGGGTGATCGCCGAACAAGTTCGGATGCACGGAACGGCGCAGCAGCGAGAGCAAGTTATCGTATGCCTGACCGCCTTCACCGAGCCGCGCCCAGAAGTTCATGATCCAGGCCCGGCTCCAGCCGGTATGGCCGCCTCCATGCCGCAGCCGCCGCTCCAGCGTCGCCCTTGCTGCCTCGGCCAGCTCCGGCGTGCCGTCCGGCGTAATTTGCTCGCCCGGATGGAGCGCGAACAGATGCGATATATGCCGATGTCCCGGCTCCGGCTCGTCGTAATCGACCGACCATTCCATCAGCTGGCCGTGGCGGCCGATTTCCGGTTTGGGGAGCCGCCGCATCGCCTGCTCCAGCTCCGCGCGGAAATCTTCGTCCGCCCCCAGCAGCCGGCTCGCTTCCAGACAGCCTGCGAACAGCGCATGCAAAATTTGCGAATCCATCGACGGCCCGACGCACAGCCGCCCGATGTTGCCGTTCGGCAGCCGGTAGCTGTTTTCCGGCGACAGGGAAGGCGCCGTCACGAGCCGCCCCTGCTCATCCTCCGTCAAGAAATCGAGGAAAAACTCGGCCGCTTCCTTCATGACCGGGTAAGCCCGCTCAGCCAAAAACGCCGTATCTCCCCCATACCGAAAATGCTCCCAGGCGTGCAGCGCCAGCCAAGCGCCTCCCATCGGCCAAAAGACTGCCGGAATATACGATCCCTGTACGGCGGTATCCGCCCACAAATCAGTCGCGTGATGCGCGACGAAACCGCGGGCGCCGTATACCGTTTTCGCCGTTCGGCGCCCGTTCGTGCGAAGACGTTCCAGCAAATCGAACACAGGCTCGTGGCATTCGGCCAAATTGCACGCTTCCGCCGGCCAATAGTTCATTTGCAAATTAATGTTGAGGTGGTAGTCCGCTTCCCACGGGGGAGTGTGGCTGTCGTTCCAGATGCCCTGCAAGTTCGCCGGAAGGCTGCCGGGCCGGGAGCTCGCCATGAGCAAATACCGGCCGTATTGGAAAAATAGCGCCTCCAGCCCGGTATCCGTCTCTCCCTCCCGCACGCGCTGCAGCCGTTCATCGGTCGGCCGCGGGCACCGCACCTCTGCGTGCGGGTCATGCAGCTCCAATGCGACCCGCCCGAACATGGCCCGATGCTCCTCCGCATGAGCCCGCAGCAAATCGTCATATGGCTTGCATGCGGCGGCGCCCGCCTCCTCCAGACATATGCGGCGCGGGTCCGCATGGCGGAAACTCGTCTGCGCGGCGATGATCAAGGTGACGGCATCGGCCCGTTCCACGGAAATATAGCTGCCGATCGTCTCCGCCTTTCCCCCTTCCACGACCGCCTTCAACGCGGCGCAGTATACGACGCCGTCCGGCCCGCACTGCCCGCTCATGGCCAGCGTATCGTCTCCGAGCCGCTCCAGCGTTCCGTCGAACGGCCTCCGGCTGAGGGCGGCGGCAAACGTCAAACTGCCCGGCGCCGCTGCCGTCAGCCTGACGACGAGCACCTGAGCGGGAACGCTGGCGAACGCTTCCCGCCGATATTCCGTCCCGCCGCAGCGGAACGCGACAGAGGCGACTCCGGTCTCCAGATCGAGCTCGGATGCGTAATCCCCGATTTCGCCGTCCAATCCTTCGAAAATCAGCTGCAAATCGCCCAGCGTCTGATACGGGGCAAAATGCTCCGGCACCGATGTCATCGCGAGCCGGGCAAGCCGTTCCGCCTCCTGCGGCTTTCCTTCGAACAGCAGCCGGCGTATTTCGCCGATATGTGCCGCCGCAGCGGGATTGTCGCGGTTTTTCGGCCCTCCGTACCAGACGGAATCTTCGTTCAGCTGAATCCGTTCTTCCTGGATGCTGCCGAACACCATGCCGCCCAAACGGCCGTTGCCGATCGGCAGCGCCTGTGTCCATACTTTCGCCGGCCGCGAATACCACAGTCTATTTCTCGCGTCGCTCATGCTCATACTTCATTCCCTCCCAAATAGAGTTTCCCGGTTGCGAGACTGCCCGCTTCATCTTGCTTCGCCGCTCCATTCGCGAAACTGTCCGGGCGTCATGCCGGTCACCTTTTTGAACACGCGGATAAAATTTTTGGGCTGGTAACCGACCCGCTCCGCTATGCCGCCGACGGGCAGCTCCGATTCGCGCAGCAGCGCCTTCGCCCGCTCCACGCGGCATGCCGTCAAATATTCGATGAACGATGCGCCGGTCATTTTCTTGAATAGCTTGCTTAAGTAATACGGGCTTAGGCCGCACAGCTCGGCGCATTGGTCAAGCGACAAATCGAGATGATAGTTCGTATCGATAAATTGGACGACTTTGCCGATCAGCCGCTCGTTTTCTTGATTGCGCTTGCCTTGCACGAATTCGACGATCGGAGCGACGATCTTGCCGCGAATGAACGCGTCCAAATCGGCGATCGTGCGGTAGCGGCCGATATCCGCGTAAAGCCCGGTCCGTTCCTCGTCCAGCCGCTCCGCTTGCCGGGCGCCGATCAAATACGCCGTACGAAGCGCCGACGTGAGCAGCTGGCAATAGGACATCCGGATAAGCTCCGGTTTATCGCCGGCTTTGCGCATGTAGGCGGCGAACTCCTGCAGCACCTTATCCGTCTCCTCCGCATCTCCGAGCCGCAGCGCATCGTCAAACCGGGCTTCGATCTCGATCGGATAGCGGTAATCGTCCGCTTCCTCGAGCAGGCTGCCCGTATACGCAATCGACACCCCCGAACCGTACAGGATGCGGGATCGCACGGCGATCGCCGCCTGCCGGTACAATTTCGGCAGTTCCGAAGGAACGCCGCAGTCGCTCAGTCCCGCCGTCACGGGCAGCTTCAAATAGCCTGCCGCAGCTTTCCTGACAGCCTCCGCAAACGCTTTAAAACGCGCCTGCCAGTCGCCGCCATCCGTTTCCGGCTCCGCATCGTCCCAAATCCACACCGCCGCCTGCTCGCTCAGCAAATGAACGGCGATGCCGCTCATCCCGTACTCTTCCATCATGTGCTGGGCGATATTTTTGAGCGTAAAGACGATCAAGCCTTGGTCGTTCGCCGTAAACCGCCCTTCTCCACCCTCCGCCCGGTCGTAAGCGAGCAGGAAGACGGCCCCCTCCCGCCCGGACGGAATGCCGCTCTGCTCCAGCACTCCTCGCAGCTGACTGTCCGAATAATGGGCGAAATGTCCCTGCATCAGCTGCAGAGCGAACATTTCGATGATGAACGGGAGCTGTTCGTTCAACCGGTTTTGCAGCAGCGACGTCGTTTCGCTCAGCTCCGTCCACCGCATCTGGACAAAGCCGATCTCGTCCAGATCGGCGCTTATGGCATCATTGCCCTTGACTTGGGCAAGCAGCCTGGCGATCGGACGATACGCCCGTCTGCTCCCCCAGAGGGCCAGGCATAATCCGAGCAGCAGGAAGCCCGCGACCATGCCCGCCGTAATGAGCGCAATGCCTCTCGACTTGGCGTTCAAAGCCCGAACCGGTATCAAGTCCGCATAGATCCAACCGCTATAGGGCGAAGTAACGGAGGTGGCGAGATAAGGAGTCCGGTTCCAGGTGTAGGTAAACCTCGTTTCCGGGCCGCTTGCGCCTTTCAGAGACGAGTAAAGGCCGCCGGAGGCGACGGCATCCCCCAAATAAGCGACGATATGACCGTCGGCATTCAGGATAAGCATATTTTCCCCGTCGTAGCTCGTGTACCGGGCGATCATTTGCTGGAGAAGCCCGGAGTCAAGATGGAGAACGAGCAGTCCGATCGGCTCTTTCGCATAAAGGGGCACTTTGCTTACGAGCGTGACTCCGTAAGGATCGTTTTCGCTCAGGAACGGAAACGGGGCGTACGTCCACCTGACCGGTTGCTCCGCAGCCATCTGTTCGGCGAGCTGGCTGCGGGTCGCTTCGTCGCTCAGCCGCCTGCCGCCGGTCGACGGGGAAATGAGATATCCGTCCTCCGGGACGTATAGCGTCACATCGCGAATTTCTTTGTTGCTGTTCTGAAGAGCGGACAAATTTTGATATATGCTCGAGTAAAACCCGGCGTAATTGCTGCGCTTCAGCTCCTGTAAATTGGAGCCGAAAAATGAGCCGAGCAGCATCTGGATCACGTTGTTTTCGATGCGCTGCATCATCGTATCGACAGACGAAGCTGCATTATCGAGCAGGCGCCCGTTCGCCTGGTTCACTTCTTTGCGGATGGCGGCCGATGAAAATTCGTAGCTGCCGAAGCCGACCGCCACGATCGGAATGATCGAGGCGAACAAAGAGAAAACAATCATGCCGCGCAGCACCGATTTGCGATGAGGGAACCAGCGCTCCTTGCGAAACAGCGCGAATCTCCTATTCATGGATGCAGTCCTTCCGTCCCCGTATGGAGTAGCTTCCTCCGCATCGTAACCGATTGTTTCCAAAACCTCAATGCCCATTTGTTGCTCCATTTCGCACGAATGCAAAAAAAGGGGGGCATGCGCCCCCCTGCCACTCACTTGCTTGTTTTCTGCTTGTAATTGTCGTTCGTATCCTGCACGTGCTTCTGGAAGCTGGCATCCTGCTGGTACGTCTTCACGAATTTGTCCCAATCGTCGAGCGTGTTTTTGCCGATGACGATGTTCGTAATCATGTCGTACCGCTTCTTGTTCCAATCGGCTCCCTTCTCCTTGTACGCCTCGGTTTGCGGCAAGCCGTAAGTCGGATCCGGAATCGAATTCGGCGTGATCGCGTCGATCAGCTTGTGGTTGTACTCTTTCACGTCGGCCGGAATGCCTACGATTTCCGCGCGCTGGTATTTGTTGTAGTAGCCGGAAAGCCACTGATTCGTATCCGGATAGCCCTGCTTCTTGCCCTCGTCGGTCTGGACGATGCTGCCGTCCGGCTGCACTTTGTAATCCTTGTCCTTGATGCCGTAAGAAATGAGGTTGTACCCTTCCTGCGAAGCGGTGTAATCGTACACCTCCAAAATCTTCTTCAGCTTCTCTTCGCTTACCTTTTTGCTGATGAACATTTGCCCATAGAAGCCGGATGACTGGTTGTAATGCGTCTTGCCGTCGGCCGCCTTCGGCACTTCGTACGCCGTAAACTTCGCTTGCGGATTCGACTTCTGCAAATCGACGGTCCGGTTATAAGCGTCGATGACGTTGACGAAGGCGATTCCGGCTTTGCCCTGCGCGAGCATCTCCGGCACCTGCGTGCTCTTCAGCACCGGGAAGTCCGGCATGATCGTTCCTGCCTTGTACTCCTTGGCGAAATAGGCGATGGCGTCCTTGTATTGCGGCGTCCACCAGTCCGGGATCAGCTTGCCGCCGGCGTCCTTCGTCCAGTTGTTGCCGGTGCCGAACATATAGTACGGCAACGCCGGGTTCGGAGCGCCCATAAATACCGCGCCGTACGTATCGTTTTTGCCGTTTCCGTCGGGATCGTTTTTCGTGAACGCCTCCATCACCTTGGACAGCTCGTCGAGCGTTGTCGGCGCCTTGAGGCCGAGCTTCTCCAGCCAATCCTGGCGAATAATCATCGAGTTTTGGCCGTCGAGCGGACGGACGCGCGGCAGCGACATGATTTTGCCTTTATATTTCACGTTCTCCCAGATGTTCTCCGGATATTTCGCCAGGTTTGGGTAGTTCTTGATATATGGCGTCAAATCCCAGAACGCGCCTTGATCGAGCGCCGTCGCGTACGCCGGCGTATAGCTCAAATCTTCGACGAACATGACGTCGGTCAAATCTTTGGAAGCAAGCAGCGCGTTCAGCTTATCGGTAATATTGTTCGCCGGTATGTAATTTACGTTCAGCTTGACGTTCAATTTTTTGTCGACCTCTTGAAAGCCTGCCAGATCGCTGCTAGGCGAAGCATTGAACGTAATTGTCGTAATCGAAATGTCGACTGGCTTTGCCGCCGCGGCGCCGGGCGAAGCCTGCGAGCCTTGTTTGCCCGTTTCCGCTTTGCCTCCGCACGCGGCCAGCATCGAGATCAGCGCAGCGGACGCAAGCGCCGCCGTGATCGTTTTCCCCATTCGTTTCATCGTGTGACCTCCCGTTTCTTCTAATTTGATTCCTTGCTCCGAAATTCCTCTAATCCCGTCTGGTTAAACCGCGCTCACCTCCTTCGAAAATCGGGCAGCCAGCGCTCATCCTTTGACCGAGCCCACCATCATGCCTTTGACGAAATATTTTTGCAGGAACGGGTATACCG
Organism: Gordoniibacillus kamchatkensis; assembly: GCF_000829455.1. GTDB lineage: Bacteria > Bacillota > Bacilli > Paenibacillales > NBRC-103111 > Gordoniibacillus > Gordoniibacillus kamchatkensis. The sequence continues at coordinate 5,189 of NZ_JXAK01000076.1, read as the reverse complement.
CCACGATCGGCAGCGACGAAACGACGACGGCAGCCATCTTGATCACTTGCGGCGGAATTTTCTGCTCGCTCTCCAGCATGACGGCGGCAGCCGGGTCGGCCACCTGCGTCGAAGCGGCGATAAGCATCATTTGCAGAACGACCTGCATCGGCCGAAGCGAATCGCGATTGATGTAAAGAATGGCGTTGAAATACGTGTTCCAATAAGCAACCGCGAAAAACAGGCCGAACGCCGCGAGCGCCGACACCGATACCGGCAGCATGATCCGGAAGTAAACGCCGATGTCGGAGCAGCCGTCGATTTTCGCCGCTTCCTCCAGCTCGTCCGGTATTTCCTTGTAAAAGTTGACCATCAGCAGGACGTACCAAGCGCTCGTCAGCGCCGGCAAAATAAGCGACCAGATCGTGTCCATAAGCCCCAGGCTGTCGACGAGCAAAAAATTCGGAATCATGCCGGGGTTGAACAGCATGGTGAGCAGAATCGCGACGGAAAAAAACGTCCTCCCTTTTAGCCGTTTGCGGGACAGGCCGTAGGCCAGCGCGCTTGTTACGATCAGGCTGAAGATTGTGCCTGCGATAGCCAGAATCGCGCTGACTCCCATCGAGTGCATGAACATGCTTGTCGACAAAATGTACCGGTACGACGACAGGCTCCAATGCGCCGGAACGATCATGACCGGGTTCGTCAAATATTCCGTCGGATCGGCGAAGGAGACGAGCACGACATAGAGGAACGGCACGAACGTCATAAGCGCCACCGCCGTGAGGAAGCCGTAATTGACCACATGGAAGGCAGTTGCTCCAAACCCGGGTTTCATCAGTACAGCCCCTCCTCTCCGAACTTTTTGGCCAGCCGGTTCGCCGCTACGACGAGCACGAGCCCGACGACGGATTTGAAAATGCCCGCCGCCGTCGCGTAGCCGAACCGTCCGTTCTGGATGCCGAGCCTGTACACGTAAGTATCGAACACGTCCGCGACGCTGGAAACCGGACTGCTCGTCATCAAATAAATGTGCTCGAAGCCGACGTCAAGCACTTGCCCGAGCCGCAAAATGAGCAGGACGATAATCGTGCTCTTGATGCCGGGAAGCGTAACGTTCAACATTTGTTGCCAGCGGTTCGCGCCATCGACTTTCGCGGCTTCGTACAGCTCCTGATTGATACCCGCAAGCGCCGCGAGGAAAATGATCGTTCCCCAGCCCGCTTCCTTCCAGATCGACTGCGCCGTCAGCATCGCCCAGAAATAGCCCGGCTCGGTCAAAAAGGGAACCGGCTTCCCTCCGTGCTGCACAATCAGATTGTTCACGAGTCCGGTGCCTTGGCTCAGCAGCAGGAAGCAGATGCCGACAATGACGACCCATGACAGAAAGTGCGGCAAATAAATGACCGTCTGCACGAACCGCTTGAACATAAGCAGGCGCGCCTCGTTGAGCAGCAGCGCCAAAATAATCGGCACCGGAAAAAAGAACACGATGTTCAGGAAGCTGATCGCCATCGTATTGCGGAACAGAAGGCCGAAATCGGGGCTCGTAAAAAACTCCCGGAAATACTTCAGTCCGACCCAGTCGCTCTCCCAGAACCCCAGGAAGGGCGAATAGTTTTTGAAAGCGAGCAGCAGCCCCCACAGCGGCACATATTTGAAGATGAAGAAGAACAGCAGCCCCGGCAAAATGAGCAAATACAAGTAGCGGTCCCTCTTCAGCGCCTCCGGCCAACCGCCGAGCCGCTTGCCGGCAGTCCTTACGCGGCTTGCTTCCGCGTCCGCCGCGAGAGCTTCGGATCGTTTGAGCGCGGATTGCGTCGATTGCCTCAATCGTAGTCCCCCCTGATGTACCGCAGCCGCACGGTGGTCGCGCTGTCCAATGCGGTGCCCTTGATTGTCATGGGCCCATCTTACGGGATGGGAACGCCTGCCTTCAATGACCAATAATTGCGGAGGCGGCGGCCGCGGCAAAAAATGAGCCGGGGTGTAGCTGCTGCATGGACAAATCCGGCGAAATTGCCGCGATTCGCGAATGCGCAAGGAACGTTTTTTGTCATTCGCCGAGCGCAATAATTGTTCCTTGAGCCGGACGGCTGCCTCCGTTACGATCGGGTTGTAAGGCGGAAAGAAAACGGTAACAAGGAGGAATGATGATGATGTTGAAAGTGAGGAAGGGAGGAAGACGAATGCCGGCGCTGCTCGCCGGGCTGCTTTGCTGGGCGCTGCTGATGGCGGGCTTGGCGGCGCCGGCGCGGGCTGCAGACGAGTACGACGGGCTTCGGGCCAAGTGGCTGCAGCTGCTGACGGGCGGAACTTACAGCACGAGCGACCCTGATGTGGCGGCGCAAATCGGCGTCATCACGGATACGGCGAACGGTTACTGGACGTCGATGGATACATCGGCCGGCCGCACGGCGCTCTGGAGCGATTTGAACGACTGGACAAAATCGGCGACGATCACCAGCTCGTACAACCGGCTTAAAAGCATGGCCATCGCTTACGGCACGACGGGTTCGTCGCTGTATGGCAACGCAGGGCTCGCGGCCGATATTGTAAGCGGGCTCGATTGGATGTATACGAACAAGTACAATGCCGGCCAAAGCGAAACGGACAACTGGTGGGATTGGGAAATCGGCACCCCGCAGGCGCTGAACGACACGACCGTGCTTATGTACGACCAGCTAAGCTCGACGCAGCTTTCGAATTACTTCAGCGCGATCGATCATTTCGTCCCCGATCCGACCAAACGGACGAACAGCAGCAGCGTAACGGAAACGGGCGCCAATCGGGCGGACAAAGCGCAGGTCGTCATCGTGCGCGGCATCGTCGGCAAATCTTCCGCGAAAATAGCCCAAGGCCGCGACGCGCTCAGCCAAATTTTCCTGTACGTGACGAGCGGGGATGGATTTTATACGGACGGCTCTTTTATTCAGCATACTTATTATGCGTATACCGGGAGCTACGGCGCCGTGCTGCTCGGCGACATGGCGAGGCTGTTGTATGTACTGCAAGGCTCGACGTGGGCCGTAACCGATCCGAACTTGGGCAACGTATACAAGTGGGTGACGGACTCGTTCCAGCCGCTCGAGTACAAGGGTGCGATGATGGACATGGTGCGGGGGCGGGCGATTTCGCGCGAGTCGTCGCAGGACCATCAGGCGGGCCGCGGCATCGTAGCGTCCATCGAGCGGCTCGCCTTGTCGGCACCGGCGGACAAAGCCGCGTTGTTCAAGAGCATGGTCAAAGCTTGGGTACAGCAGGATACGACGTTCCCCGGCGGGTATTACGCGAACATGGGCATTTTCGACATCGTGCAGCTGAAGGCCATCGTTGGCGACAGCTCCGTATCGCCGGCTCCCGAGCTTGTGAAAAGCTTCGTGTTTGCCGGGATGGACCGAGCCGTCCACCTGAGGCCGGGCTTCGGCTTCGGGCTTAGCCTGTCGTCAAGCCGCATCGCGCGATACGAGTCCATCAACGGGGAAAATTTGCATGGCTGGCATACCGGCGACGGCATGACCTACCTGTATAATGGCGACTTACCCCAGTACGGGCAAGATTATTGGGCGACCGTCAACCCGTATCGGCTGCCGGGGACGACAGTCGATCCCGTGTCGCTTACGAACGCGCTAGGGCAAGGTTCGCGCTCCTCGTACAATTGGGTCGGCGGCGCGACGGACGGGACGTACAGCGCAGTCGGCATGCAGTTCGGCGCGATCGGCACCGATCTTACCGGCAAAAAGTCGTGGTTCCTGTTAGCCGATAAGCTCGTCGCGCTCGGCGCCGGCATTACCAGCGCATCCGGCCGCCCGATCGAGACGATCGTCGACAACCGGAAGCTCGGCGGGAGCGGCAGCAATGCGCTCACCGTCAATGGGACAGCTAAGCCGACTTCTAGCGGCTGGTCGGAAACGATGACCGGCGTATCGTGGGCTCAGCTCGCAGGAAGCGCAGCGGGCTCCGATATCGGGTATTATTTCCCTGGCGGAGCGACCGTGAGCGGATTAAGGGAGGCTCGCTCCGGGAAATGGAGCGACATCAATACCGGCGGAACCACGGACAGCCGGACGAACAGCTTCCTTAGTCTGGCCGTCCCGCATGGAACTAGCCCGGCGAACGCATCTTATGCTTATGCGGTGCTGCCGAATAAATCGGCAAGCGCAATGGCCTCCTACGCCGCCAATCCGGACATCGTCGTGTTGGAAAACGGGACGGACGCTCAGGCCGTTAAGGATATGTCGGTTGGTGTCGTCGGAATCAACTTCTGGAACGATATCACGAAGACGGTTAACGATGGCGGCGCTCCTTATGCGACGAGCGACAAGAAAGCGTCAGTGCTGACGCAAGAAACGTCAGGCACGCTGGAAATCGCCGTCGCCGATCCGACACAGGCGAATACGGGGCTCATCAACGTCGAGATCAACCGCAGCGCGGCCGGCATCATCTCGCTCGATCCTGGCGTCACCGTGACGCAGCTTAGCCCTACCGTCAAAGTGTCGGTGAACGTTAAAAGTGCCAAAGGCAAATCGTTTGTGGCGAAGCTGAGCCTGACCGGGTCCGGCAGTACCGGAACTGCGATAAGTCCCGCGGCGGACGCTTACGTACGGGACGGCTCATATGCCGGAATCAACTACGGTTCGGACCCTTCGCTTACTGTCAAGCTGGACGGCACCGGCTATAACCGTAACTCGTTCGTGAAGTTCGACCTGTCCGCGTACTCGTCGCCGGTCAGCGCCGCGCGGGTGACGCTCGTGCCGGCCTCCGTCGGGATGGCGGGGATCGTCAATCAAGCTTATGTAGGGGCAAGCGACTCCTGGACGGAGACCGGGATCACCTGGAACAACCAGCCCGCCGCCGGCGCTATGCTTGCCGGGTGGGTCGTGCAGGACCCCGGAGATGCGGTGAGCTTCGACGTCACAGATGCCGTCAATACAGCGATCACCGGCGATAAGCTGCTCACGCTGCGGGTTACGTCACCGACAAATCCGGGCTCGAACGGCTGGGTGAACTACGCGTCAAAGGAATACGGAACGGCATCCTATCGGCCGCAGCTTCTGCTAATTCCGTGACAATAGAAAACCGGGAACCGCCCGTGTCGGCGATTCCCGGTTTCTACTTAAGCAAACAAAAATCAAGGGTCCCAGCCTTCGGACTGGAACCCTTGATTTGCGATGCGGTCGAGAGGACGTACGAACCTCCAACCGGCCGTG
>NZ_JXAK01000075.1 GCF_000829455.1 Gordoniibacillus kamchatkensis | reverse complement strand
AGATTATCTAATGGTGTTTAAATATAAATTACTGTAAGTCTGTACTTTATGCTTAAAGGAATCTGGGCCACCTTCAAGATTGTTAAGAACATGTTTAAGAATAACAGGATCTGAAGGGTATCCAGTCTTCTCCAGCCATCCATATTCATTGTTCGAACTCATCACAATAATTTGCTCTGCATCCGCGTTAGTTACTATTGTTGAGCTATGAGTAACGATGATTACTTGTCTAGTATTTTTAATTTGGCGCAGACTAGCAACCAGATTTTTGTAAATGTATTGGTTGTCCAGATTATCCTCAGGCTGGTCAATAATTAGTGGTGTATTGTCGTAGACGTGATGACCGAATTGAAATACAAAGGTAAGCATTGCAACCACTTTTTGACCTAAAGATAACTCCGTAATTGGTTTCATTAGAATTTTTGGTGTATCTACTAGCTCGCGAGAATTTACGTTAAACTCAAGTGTAAACTCATCGGTTACTTCAAAATATCGTTCAAGGCACTTCATTAATCGATCAAAAAAATATGTAAGAACTTCAGCAATTTGTTCAAAAACAATATGCCTATTAGTATCATCAATATAGCTTAATCTCTTTTCAACATCACGTTGAGTAATTTTAGTTTCATCAATAAATGATTCGATAGATAGTAGCTCTTGCAGTTCACGATATTTTTTTCTGAGCAGGTAATCTAAAAACTCAAGAAATGAAATCTTTTCACATATTTTATAGATATAGCGCTCTACATCGTTCCAAGATAAATAAGTATTTACGACTTTGTCATTACCTGAAATGGGTCCAAGTAAAGGGCCAAGGTAATACTCGGTCTCTTTCTCTTTTGGAGAATAAACTACTTGTATAGTGTTGCGATACTTGTTGTTAAATGCCCGGATTTTTGCCTCAACGGTCTTTTTTCGAGCATCTACTTCGCCAATCATTTTAGTTAAATTTGATCTTAGAAAATGTAATCTACTTCTTTTAGGTTTCTCTCTTAGATTTCTTATAAACTCCGGGATAACTTCGTAATTTACACCATATAAAATTGTATCTTTAATAAAGCTACTGATTCTCCCAGAGTCAATGCGACTTACCAAATCGTTAATCGAATACCCTCTTCGATATATTTTATGAAGTATTTCAATAGTTTCTTTTTCTTTAAGTTCGTGGAAAGATCTGGGCCCTAAAATCCTAAATATCTTGATCCAATGGAAACTTAACTCGGACTCATTATCGCCTTTAAATGCTTTTTCGAGATAAATATTTCTGCTATTAAAATTGGCACCATCTATTACTTGCGGAATGAACTCGATAATGTAATCATGCTGCTTGAACGTAAATACGATATAAATTCTGCGACTTCTCGAAATGAAGTTTAATTTTTTCTTATCCTCGCAATGTAAAGTGAAGATCGTTTCTATCGTGTTAAGAATTGTACTTTTTCCGGTTCCTCGACCACCAATAATGCAATTCAAATCCTTAGAGAACTCCACAACAAAGAATCTGGATTTGTCCAAATTTTTAAGGAACCCATTTTGACCAGGTTCAATTACTAATCCCTTAATAAATTTGTCGGCTTTATTTGGTTTTTCAGTATAAATGCTTATGTTATGATTGTTGATTGAGTTTTTTAAAGCTGGGAAAGTAATATTACTAAATTTTATCCAGGTATTTTTTTGCCCGAGAGTATGAATTTCGTGAGAGTCACTTTCATAAATGTAGCCCATTTTTGAACTAAAATCTTTATTGAAACTACTTATACGTTGAGTTACTGTGTGTTTTGCATCTAAACTTGTAATCCCTACTACTTTCATCTCATCATTAGCAAACAAAGTGCTGTTATAACCGTGACTTCCCAATAAATCAGATGAATTAATATGAGCTATATAGGAGATTCCATCTAGCTCCTTGGCAATCTGCTCCATCATAAAGTGAGCAGTATTATAAGTTCCTTCTTCCTCGTTAATTATGTACTCTTCGAGGAATGCCTCAACCTCTGAATATTTTGTTTTATCAAAAATACCTATTAAATGATTTTTTTCTGAACAAGATATCTCCACTCCAAGAAATAAATATATTTGTTTTTGTTTTGTATTTTTTAACCGTTCTTTGTAGTAACGATCCAAAGCATAATTTAGTTTTGGATAACCTTTAACAGTATTATGATCCGTGATAACTGCTACCTCAACCGTAGAAGAGTATAATTTATGGGCTATTAATCCATATGAAAAAAATTCTTTAAAGGATTCATATGGTCGGCCTTCTTCCATCATTTTTATTTTATAAACATCTGATGTGTATTCCTCGATATTATCCTTGATCACTTTCGCTACTTCAAAAGTTATGTAATTCTCAGTTACTCCAATGTCGAGAATTTCCTCGATACACAAATCTGAGTATGATTTATCGCTAATTAATCGATAGTCATGAGATGCAGGCGTATGGAAATGGATTTCACACTTTTTTAGTTTCCCATATCTTTTTCTCGATTTTTCAATTAGGTCATACACTATTTCTAATGTGCTTTTTGATTCCATGCTATTCCCCCGCATTTTACCTTATACATAATAAAATAAAAGCTCGGAGGTAAGATCACGAGCTTTTAATAACGTTTTCCAATCATATACATTTTAAAATAAGTCAGAAAATCTGTACATAGTAACTTGCTTATAAGTTCAACTGTGATAAGAGAGTCATTAATTTGGTAACATCATAGCTTTAAGATCATTTGATAATGTTTTTGACCCGCTCAGACCTTTTAAGTATTTTAGAGGGCCACCAGTCGACCAATCCATTTCGGTTAGTCTATTAATAAACCGTGGTAAGAGATTCAGATCAATTTGCTTTTTTGTTTCTTGAACACATTTTAACAACACATGATTGCCGGCCATCGACAAAGCATCTATGCACACAATGTGTATTAACCGCGAACCCTTGTAGTTATTCCAATCGTCAAAGAATGTCTCTTTCACAGTATTAAAGTAATTCATAGCAATCAATATTCTCCTCTTTTTTAAAAGAAGATAACCGGTAGTCTGCTGTCAACAAATGTAATGTGCGATAAAGATTCTGAAGAGTTACATGTCGTCCTTTGCTTCTTTTACCTGTAATGCTCCCAATCATATAGAACGGGCTTTCTTTACGGACTAAAAGCTCGGTAACGACCCAACTAATATCATCTGAGTCTCTTGGTAAGAACTTATTTAAAGAAGGTCCAATGCCTTTAGCTTTTGTATTTATCGTGTCAAAAAGCTTGATTTCCTCTTCTTCATCCAGGCAATCCCTCTCGAAGCAAAAGCTTTGAACCCTTTCCACATTCAACATTCCTCCAGGTAAGCAGCGCGTTATTTTCCACATTGAAACTGTATTTATTTTATCTAAACCGGTCAGCAAGGGATAGTAGATAAGCCGAAGGCTTTTCTCAAAAAAAATTGTTCAAGTTGTCGATATTGTCATTTCCTATTCGTTGTGTGAATGTAAGCAACTTTTAACGGGTCTAACGATCCGATAATGAGGAGGATAAGATTGAGGATGATGATCGAACGGGAAATGAAGAAGAACGGGAAGACGGAAGTTTCCAAAGGACGGCTATGGACGGCACGGATCATGAGCGGGGTTGTTATTTTGTTCATGGTTTTTGACGGAATCGGGAAAATCATGGGGCCTGCGCCGGTTGTTAAAGCTACGCTCGAACTTGGGTTTGCGGAGCGACATATGGCGGTCATGTGGATTTTGGGACTGATTTCGACCCTTTTTTACGCCATACCCCGTACTTCCTTCTTGGGTGCGCTTTTGTTGACGGGTTACTTGGGCGGAGCCGTGGCGGCCCAAGTTAGAGTGGATGCTCCTTTATTTTCCAATGTTTTGTTTCCGGTGTATCTGGCGGTATTGGTGTGGGGAGCGGTATGGATCCGGGATGAGAGAGTGCGGAAACTTCTTGGCTGAGTTTGACGCTACGGAAGGAAGAGGAATTCGAATGGCGCCTCTGGAATTACTCATTTATGCAAAGTTCTAAAGGATGGCCGATATTTCTTATCGAGATGAAAAGCCTAAACAAAATAGGAGGGTATCCCAATGCGATTCATGATGGTAGTTAAAGCAACGAAAGAGACAGAGGCCGGCACGCCGCCGAGCAAGGAGCTTATTGACGCGATGATGAGGTACAACGAGGAATTGGTGAAGGCTGGCGTCTTGATAGCTGCGGAAGGTCTTCACCCGAGCTCTAACGCCGTTCGTATTTCGTATCCCGTGCCCGGAGGGAAACCGAAAGTGGTGGACGGTCCTTTTACGGAAGCGAAAGAAATCATTGCCGGGTTTACGATCATCGAGGTCAAATCGAGGGAAGAGGCGATCGAATGGGCATTGCGCATGCCGGATCCGAACGGCTTCGGCGAAGGGGAGATTGAGCTCCGCCAAATTTTTGAAGCGCCCGAGCTGATCCAGGATCCCGAGGCGCTCGCGAAAGAGATTGAGCTGCGGGAGCAGGTTACGCGGCATAAAAAATTATGAAGGAAGCGGAAGTTCACCGCAGTATCGAAGCCATCTGGCGGATCGAATCCGCCAAAATTATTGCAGGTTTAATGCGATATGTACGGGATATCGGGATTGCGGAGGATCTCGCACAAGAAGTATTTATCGTTGCTCTGGAACGGTGGCCGGATACCGGTATTCCTGACAGGCCCGGGGCATGGCTGATGGCAGCCGCCAAACGCAGAGCTATCGATTTGCTGCGCAGAAACCAATTGCGTGATCGTAAATATGAGGATCTCAGCCATGAGATCGACTTGCATCATGAACCGGACTTCGATGCAGCTCTTAGCGATCCTGTAGGCGACGATCTCTTGCGCCTGATCTTTATGACCTGCCACCCGTTGCTCTCCGCCGAGGCGCGAGTGGCGCTTACGCTTCGGCTGCTGGGCGGACTTACGACAGAGGAAATCGCTAGCGCATACCTGGTTCCGGAATCGACCGTCGCCCAACGCATCGTGAGGGCCAAACGTACGCTTGCGGATGCGCGCGTCTCCTTCGAAGTCCCGGAAAAGGCCGAACTCGATTCCCGATTATCTTCGGTGCTTGAGGTTATTTACCTGATGTTCAATGAGGGTTATGCCGCGACTGCGGGTGCGAACTGGATTCGTCCTTTGCTCTGCCAGGAAGCGCTGCGTCTCGGGCGCATCTTGGCCGAAATTGCGCATGAGGAGTCTGAGGTTCACGGATTAGTCGCGCTGATGGAAATTCAGGCGTCCAGGTTCAAGGCGCGGGTTGGTCCAACCGGAGAACCCATTCTTCTGATGGATCAGAACCGTACGCTATGGGACCGGCTTCTCATACGCCGAGGGCTTGCCGCTCTTGAGCGTGCACGAAAAATGGGGCGTCCATTAGGTCCATATGCTCTGCAGGCCGCGATCGCCGCATGCCACGCGCAGGCTCCTACCGCGTCGGAAACCGACTGGGTCCGCATCGCAGCGCTCTACGAAGCATTGGCCCGTGCGACGCTTTCGCCTATCGTGGAGCTGAACCGCGCGGTAGCGGTCGCCATGGCTTTCGGCCCGTCGTTCGGACTGCAAATGGTAGACGAATTGTCCAATGAACCCTCGATGAAGAATTACCACCTATTGCCTAGCGTACGCGGCGACTTTCTGGTTAAGCTTGGACGTACTGCCGAAGCACGACAAGAGTTTGAACGTGCGGCGTCGCTTACGCGTAATGAGCGCGAGCGCGAATTGCTTCTAAAGCGCGCATTCGAGTTCGGGAATGAGGGATGAGCCGCGTTCTTTTTTCCAGATTCGTGCCGGCGGCAAGGTTGGTAATATGGACAATAGGGAGGAGTGTACTCGAATGCGATTTATGATGATAGTGAAAGCGACTCGGCATTCCGAAGCCGGCGTCAACCATTCGGGCCGACTTTTGGAAGCGATGAACGCTTGTTGCGAGGATATGTCCAAGGCAGGCGTGCTGCTGGCAGCGGAATGGTTGTGTCCGAGTTCCAAGGGGATCCGGTTGACTTATCCCGTTGCCGGCGGCAAACCGAACGTATTGGCTGGACCTTTTGAAGAAATCGACGGGTTGGTCGCCGGATGATGATGATCGAGGTGGAGTCGGAGAAAGAGGCGTACGAATGGGCGATGCGACTGCCGGACCCCCACGGCTTCGGCGAAGGGGAAATCGAGCTGCGCCAAATTTGCGAAGCTGCGGAACTCCCCCGCCATTCGGGACTAAAGCTTTTGGAAGCTGACTTGCGCGATCAAATCGATATATTGAATAAAACATGATTTGTTTCGTCCACTGATGTCGACGAGAAGATCCACGGATGAGGAGGATGTTATGAGTTTCGTCATTTCCGGAGACGGTACCCGAATCACGTATGACAAAGCTGGCAGGGGGGCGCCACTAATTTTGATAGACGGCGCATTGTGCAGCCGCAAGAACGGACCGAACGGAGCGCTCGCCGCCTTGCTGTCGCAATATTTTACGGTCTATACGTACGATCGCAGGGGGCGCGGTGAAAGCGGGGACAGTGCTCCTTATCAGGTAGAGCGCGAAGTCGAAGATCTGGGCGCCATCATTGAGGAAGCCGTTGGATCCGCTTACGTATACGGCATCTCTTCCGGTGCGGCACTTGCTCTTGAAGCGGCGGTTCGTCTCGACTCCATCAAGAAGCTGGCCTTATACGAAGCGCCGTTCGTCATCGACGGCAGCCGACAGCCGGTTCCGGACGAGTATACGGCGCAGATGGAAAGGCTGATCGCATTGGAGCGCCGAGGCGCGGCGGTTAAGCATTTTATGCGCAAAGGAGTCGGCTTGCCGGCACCGATCGTCGCCATTATGCCTTTGATGCCTACTTGGCCGAAACTGAAAGAAGTCGCTCACACCCTACTGTACGATACGCTGCTGACCATTGACTATCAAAAAGGTCAAGCAGCGCCTCTTTACCGGTGGGCAGGCGTCAAAGTTCCCGCTTTAGTGGCGGTTGGCGGCAAAAGTCCGGCATGGATGCGCAACGCGATGAAAGCCTTGGCGGATGTGCTGCCCGATGCGCGTCACCAGACGATAGAGGGACAAACACACATCATAAAGTCAACCGTTCTTGCGCCGGTGCTGCACCGGTATTTTGCAGAGTAAACGATTGATGCACCTTTCGATATAGCTGAAAGCCCGGCCACCGCCGGGTTTTTCCTTTTTACCAATGGGCAAATATCGCTAATGAATCGCGCGAAAGAGGCCGGGGGAAATCCTTACGGTACAAGTGCAACCGTAGATAATAACGGAAATTTTGATACGAAGGTTCTGGATGCGGTCAAGCATCAAACTCGACGTATCGTAACCGTGCGGCAGCATTGCAAACCGGTCTGAAAAGAAATACACATTAAGTGTCCAACGACAGAAAAATGAGTACTTTAGAATCCTCTATTTATGGTGAGTAGGAATAAAAAGTAATTAATTTTCTGTCGCGTTTCTGCGACAGAAAAATGATTAGTTCTTGTCGAGACTTCCCCAACAGCCTTACATTCATCTGAAATAGACGACCCTTTTTTTAATTTTATTTATTTACTCCGTTTAGGATACTTAGCGAATTGTTGAGTGCAGATTTGCACTTGCTGGCATCAGGTTTTTTCGAACGGACTGCAGCTAATATAACGTCTATAGTTCCATCAATTTGGGTCCATGTTTTGCTATCTATTTTTCTAAGCTCAGGCTCCGATGTATCCCATTGATGTTCCAAATTATCAGCGCCTTGCTTTGCAGAAGTAAAGTCATTTGAATCTACATGGTGTAGCATATCACTTTCAATTTTAACGAAATCTGTTAGTTTTCCGGCTAATTTATTTTTTGGAGAATCACTTTGCGTTTTTTCAACTGATGTAGTTTGTGTAGTAGCAGTTTGCGATTCTAATTTATTTGCTCCATTTATGATACTAAGCGAATTGTTAAGTGCAGATTTGCACTTGCTGGCATCGGGGTTTGCTGAACGAACTGCTGCTAATACATCGTCAATAGTTCCATCAATTTGGGTCCATGTTTTTCCATCTATTTTTCTAAGCTTAGGTTCAGCTGTATCCCACTGGTGCTCTAAATCGTCAGCTCCTTTTTTCGCTGAAGCAATGTCATTTGAGTTTACAGAGTTTAGGATATCACCTTCAATTTTAACGAAATTCGATAATTGTCCAACTAATGAAGTTTGTGGAGAATCGGTTTGCGATGCTAAGTTATTGCTTAACCCAACGTAGCCGCCTATACCAACAACAAAGAAAATACACAGTACCACAACAGTTTGCGTCAAAACATATTTCTTTCTTCCAGTTGTCTGGTTTGTTTTTGCCGGTTCACTTTTTATCGCTGCATCTAATTTTGTAACAGCAAGAAAAACGATTATCGCTAAAATAGCAATAAGAAAGATTACACTAGTTACTGTCGTCCCTAGACCTAATGCACCATTAATTTGGGGCTGAGATAGGTAATCACCTAATGATGCTCCGAGTGGACGAGTAAGAACATACGCGATCCAAAACGCTAATATCCCATCCAGTTTCAAAAATTTCCATGCTAAGAATATGCAAGCAATTATAATAACGACTGTTATACCTGTGTGAAGATAACCAAGTCCGAGTTGTTCGGAAAATAAATCGCCGGCTGCTGTTCCAAGGGCAAATGTGAACAGAATGGTAAGCCAATAGAAAACTTCTCTTTTTCTTGTATAAATCGAGTGTATCGAGAGTGTTTTTTCGCTAAGATACCAAAAAAGAAAAGTTGCTCCTAGTAACACAGAGAAAACTGCAGTACTAGTCTCAAGAGGTATTCCGACATTGTCTGTTAAATTGTCAGTTACCAACGTCCCGAATACACTAATAAGCACAACTGTTAGCCAATAAATGCCTGGAACATATTTAGTTGCTCTGATTTGAAAATACAATACAATGAAAAACGCAATTCCCATGATTATTGTAGTGAGTGTTAGACCAAATCCAAGATTGAAATTTAGGAAATCAGCAAATGTTTCACCTACAGTTGTGCATAAAACCTTGATAATCCAGAAGAAAATAGTAACTTCTGGCACCTTGTTAAGTAATATTTTCAAGTTATTTTGGTTCGCTTCCATACATGATTTCCTTTCTTTGTAGTGGTTTCCCACAATTTATTTTTTATACCTCCCACAATCTATAAAAGATATCTGTTTCTTAAACCACGTTATATTGGGATTAAAATAACACTAATATAGTAAGATTAAAGGAGCATTAAAGATTATTTAACAATTGCACAAAATACTATTTAGGACGAAGATGATAATTCGAAGTCAATCATATTCCGACGATCTTCGTCGGCACGATGGTCGAATAAGGGAAATATGATGAATCCATCTATTCTACTGTCCAGCGTACAATTGAAGATTTAATACCTGTTGTAGAGAGTAGAAAAGCGACATCCTAGACTTATGTATTCTCTTAGGCGATTTGACCTAATAGTGGACCAGGCAGGCATATGCAAGAGGCTACAGAGAGGAAAAAATAAGGATTTTATAACTATTGTTTCTAAAACCTAATTGAGGTAAATTTACTCATGTTCATTTTCCATAGCAAGTCCTACTACGCTTAATTCTTTGTATCAAAGAAGCGGGGGAACCAAGTTTTCTGGGGTGAGTACACGATTCTGCCCGAATTGTTGCGGCAGACAAAGTGTTAGGGTCATCTTTCGATCCGAATCCGTCAGCTAACTTCGTCAGCGTAGAAAGAGTAGGATCCTCTTAATTGAATTATTGAGCATAATTCCCTCGCTTCCTTTTTTCGTTACCCAAGAAAGAAGGAGGAGCATCAGTGTGCCATTCACAACAATAATCAGAGAGGTGGAAAAGCTTTTTCAGAAGAAAAAGCCGGAAGTAACTGCAAATCGTCGAAATGAAATTGTACATTTGAAAGAAAAACTAAAAGAATTTAATATTCAATTTTCGAATTTGGTCGATCAGTCCTCAGCAGAGGAAAGACTAAACCTAGTAAATATTGGAAAATCGTTGGCGCAAAACGATGCATGGATGAATGAGTTATTTATCGCTAGAAAGCTACCGGTTGATCAGCTGTTAAACAGTCATAAAGAAATTTCACGTAAACTGTTGGATGACCATTATCAATTCATTATTTCTATAGCGTTGATTTTTAATGGACCTTTTCCTTGCCTTAAAGAATATATTCAAGTGAGCTTGTGATGAAGAAGCTGGGTATCTCTTGCGAGATACTCAGATTTTCTTTTCGTTTGAGGTTGTGACTTGAATCAATTTATTGCCACGATTTGAAGTATTATACTGCCTAAAATCCGTTGAATTTTAGGCAGTATTACGTTTTGCTTGATCGATATTGAAGCATTTCTTTGCCTTGAGTACTGAATGTCATCTTGTGCAACATCGCTAAAGTAACGGGCAGGATAACGCGGTGCAAGCTGTTGTTATCAGGTTATAATGTAGTAGTCTGTTAAATATGATCCTAAAAGGCGGCATGGGAATTTGAAGTGACCCCAAAAAGTTAGACATATTTATTTAGGCAATTTGCTGGGCATGAATTCGGTATTGTACCGGACTCATGCCTTTTAATTTGGACTTGATTCGTTTGTGGTTGTAGTAATTCATATAGTGCGCTAATTCTTGCTTGAAGTGGTCTACACTTTCAAATTCGTTGAGATATAGAAATTCCGCCTTCATTATGCCAAAGAAATTTTCCATTACCGCATTATCGTAACAGTTTCCTTTGCGAGACATGCTTTGCGTAATTCCTTGCT
The DNA here is from genome assembly GCF_000829455.1 of Gordoniibacillus kamchatkensis. GTDB lineage: Bacteria > Bacillota > Bacilli > Paenibacillales > NBRC-103111 > Gordoniibacillus > Gordoniibacillus kamchatkensis. Next base: position 15,691 of record NZ_JXAK01000075.1, on the reverse strand, counting down.
CCTTCAAAGCATGTTGATATTGCTTCTTCTGATAGTGCCAGCCTTGATCCGAATGCAGGAGGAGTACATCCTCCTCAGATAAGCGTTCAAAGGCCTGTTTCAGCATATCAGAGACCAAAGAGTAAGTCGGACGAGATCCGATTGTGTAGGTAATAATTTCACCGTTAAACAAGTCTAGAACGGGGGATAAGTACAGCTTCTCGCCAAATAACTTAAACTCCGTAATATCGGTAACCCACTTCTCATTTGGCTTTTGCGCCTGAAAATGACGATCAAGTACGTTCGGGGCTATTTTACCTACAGTCCCTTGGTATGAACGGTATTTCTTCATGCGAACTACGCATTTCAAACCTAGTTCTTTCATGATCCGCTGCACTTTTTTATGATTAACTCGAAGGTTCCGATTCACCAATTCATCTCGGACACGACGATAGCCATAACGGCCATTATGCTCTTCATATATAGATTGTATAAGAATCTTCAGTTCTGCGTCGGGATTGGGCTTGTGACACCGCTTCACCCAGTAATAAAACGTGCTACGAGGGATTCCTGCAAGTTCTAGTAATTCCATCACCGGGAATTCAAGCCTTAATTCAAGGACGACTTGCGCTTTGTCTTGGTTGGTGATTTTTCCTTGTTCTGAACTAAGGCATTCAACTTTTTTAAATAGGCATTCTCCATGCGCAAACGCTCGTTTTCCGCCTGTAAGGCTTCTATTGAGCCTGCAGCAGGTTCTTTCTTCTGTTTGTCCATCGTGCCATGACGCCCCTTTTTCATTGGTTTGAGGGCGTCGATACCATGTGCGTTGAACTGGCTGCGCCATTTTCGAATAATCCCTGGTGAAGGGATATTGAAAATAACAGCGGCTTCGTTTGGAGACGTCCCATGCTCATTCATATAGTTGAGTACGTCTAGTTTAAATGCGATGGAGTAAGCTGTATAGCTTTTTTCAAAGGCTTTTAAACCGTGATATTCGTATTGCTTGATCCACATACGCAGAACTTCATGATTTACGCCTAAGGACTTCGCAATGCTCTTAGCTCCAGCAGTTCCCGACACATATTGGTTAATCGCTTCTAATTTTAATTCTAAATTAAATTTGGACAAAAAAACTGCACCCCAATCGTTAGATGATGTCTAACAATTGGGGTGCAGTTCAATTTCCCATGCCGCCTTTGTCTAAGGAAAGAAAGTTTATGAAGAAACAGGTACATTAATGCCTTAGAGGCTGTTAGCCCTTGAGCCCGTTTATTCCGCTCTTTGGGTAAAATAGCGCGCAATTATTACAATACGTGCTGTGAATCGGCGGCCTTTTCAGCTCTGGGGCAAGATAGTTAACGATCAATTGCGGGGGAAACGTATAACAAGTAACTTGCGATAAAAGCTGCAAAGCTGATCTTTAATGGCCAAGCATGAAAGGCACAGGTACTTCTTCTTGCCTTTTTTTTCTAATACCCATTTACATGCTACAGTGAATTAGTGTACTATATCATTAGTGCACTAGACTACGATTAATTTATAAAGGGTGAATCGGGTATGCGGCAGTGGTCAACTTTGTTCATTAAGGATTTCAAGTTAACAAGAACCGTATTCTACATCGGACTCGTCATCAATGGTTTGATTGCTATGCTGACGTTATTCTTGGAGAAGGCAGCGGACGATAGCTTGCTGATGTTCGTGCCTTTAGCGATTGCCGTTGCCATTCATGTGATTTACGTTCCTCTTATTGTGTTTGTCGGGTTAAAGTCGGAGGGCAATTTGCACTTATGGCTGAGCAACCCCCAACCGGCTGTTAAATTGTTGTTGAGCAAAGTGGCGAACGGTTTGCTGATGGTCGTAATTTCATTAGTCTCGGTATATGGGTTTTCCAGACTACTGATCGTACCCAAGTTCAGCTTGATTGAGCCGTATTGGACGGATACCTGGAAGGCGGGATGGTTCATCTTTCCTCATGTGATTTGGATATCTATTGAACTTAGCGTATGGGTGATGGTTCTTTGGGCCCTGTACCAATACCTTAAGCTGAAAATCGGGCGTTGGAGTTGGGCAGCGGTTGCCGGCGCGGCCATCCTATCCGCATGGCTAAATGTTTTGATCACATCCTCTACACTGTATCGGCATGTGATGGACTGGGGAGGCATTACTTATAAATTTCCTACTTTATTATCCGATCCAATACAAACCTACGCAGGCGGGTATGTATACGACCTCATGATTATCGTCGGACTATTCATAATAACCGCGTGGCTCGTGGACAACAAAGTTGAGGGATAACGATGGATGAATTTAATGCTTCAAAGCCGATCTATTTGCAATTGGCGGATCGTATACATCGACAAATTATAAGCGGAGAATTGAAAGCTGGCGAGAAGCTTCCTTCGATCCGCGATATGGGAATCAAATACAACATGAATCCCAACACCGTTCAAAGAGCTTACAGCGAGCTGGAGCGTGAAGGGATCTTGGAAACGAAGCGAGGTCAAGGAACGTTCGTTCCGGAACGTCAGGATCGCCTGGTTCAACAGCGTGACAAGTTGAAACATGAACAAATTGAACAATTCGTTCACGTCATGCGAGAAATGGGATACAGCGCGGCAGAGATCCTGTCGGGGCTGACAGATTATTTGAACAACGCTGAGAAAGGCGATGAGTGATATGATTCGGATGACAAACGTTACAAAGAAATATGTCAATCAGATTGCGCTTCAGGATATCTCATTGACGATACCCATAGGTAAAATCATTGGCATTGTGGGCGGCAATGGCAGCGGGAAGTCAACCTTATTAAAGCTAATGTCTGGACTTTCGCTGCCCACTAGCGGCAGTGTGACGGTTAACGGAGAGACGGCCAATCGAAGAACCGGCAAAGTCGTTTCTTATTCCTCCGAGTCGAGTCTCTTTTATCCGATATTCACGGTACGAGAAGCAATGCAGTTTCAGGCTTCACAATTTGCCGACTTTAATCCAGCGAAAGCAGAAGAAATCATGAAGCTTATGCGCTTGGACCCTCATATGAAAATTAAATCGCTTTCCAAAGGTAATCGTGGCCGCTTGCAAATCGTTCTTACGTTGGCGAGAGAGGTACCCTACATTCTGATGGACGAACCCTTATCCGGGCTTGATCCGATGATACGTGACTCTATTGTGAAGGGCATGATCTCCTACGTTGACTTGAAATTTCAGACCTTAATCATGACTAGCCACGAGGTTGCGGAAATCGAAACTTTAATAGACGGCTTCATTGCGCTTAAGGACGGTTCGTTGCTTAAAATGGCCGATGTGGAAGAATTGCATGAATCGGAGGCTCTTCGCATCAAGGATTGGATGAAGAAGGCATATGTATAGGGGAGAGGGATGATGAACGTGACGGAACAATCCAAGAAGGTATCACCGAGTGAAGTATCGTTATTACGTCTTTATTTGTTGAGAGGGGGTTACCTTCTTATCGTCGTGGGACTCGGTATCACGAAATGGCCTGAATTTATCAATCGTTCGGGGTCGTGGGAGCTGATGGAGGGGATCGTGCAATGCATGCTGCTCGCCTTCTGGGCATTATGCGTCCTCGGGTTGAGATATCCCCTGCAGATGCTGCCTGTACTTCTATGGGAATTAGCGTGGAAAACAGTCTGGCTGATCATCGTTGCACTACCAATTTGGACATCCGGTCGGATGGACGATGCAACGATGGATATGGTCACTGCTAACTTGTGGGTCGTGGTATTTCCCTTCGTCATTCCTTGGCGCTTTGTGTTTGCAAACTATGTGAGGAAGCTCGGGGATCGGTGGGTTTAAGCCTATTCCAGAATTCGAAATAATTATTGATTGAGCATATAGGTGATATGAATTATATCGATTACAACGATGGGTCAGGATATCATTGATAATCAAAAATTGAACTTGTGAAGTACTAGTCGATAAAATGCAGAATATCCGATTTTTCCGAAACGAAAATCTTCATGTTCTGTAATGGAAGATCGTTCAACTCCCTCGGTACGGTAGTTAGATGTATGAAATGGGAGCTGCTGTTTCGACTCCCGTTTTTTATTTTGGCTTGAAGCATTTTCTTTGCCGCGGGTTCTTTGAAGCAGTTCCTTGCCGTTGCGGCAATAAATTGGTTCAAGTCTCAGAGGTACAACATTTTTCCAGACTTGCTCAGTCTGTTCAAACGCACTCGTTCCTTACTCTCATCCCAGATATGGTGGGCGAGCACCTTTCGACTATTCCGGGATCGGGTGCATTTGTTCATCATCGGACAGGTGCGACAATACTTCGGATCCGAGGCGTATTGCCGGTAACCGTGGCGGTCGGTTGTTCAGTAGGTAAGTTCGTGTTTAGCCGGACATATGTAGACGTTTCGCTCACTATCGTATGTAAAATTGCCACTTGTGGAAAAGTCCTTGTGTAGGATGAAATCGGCGATGTGCAAACACAGCAAAAATCAATGATCCTGGGGGACCAGATCCTCAAGGGAAACAAATTCGTAACTTTGCTGCTTATCCCGTTTCGAACGTAACATGACGACACCATCCGATCTTGAAATAGTTACCTATATTATATCATATTAACGCGGTGTCGTAATGAAATATGAGAACAAAAAGAAAGCTGTCGAGACTTTCTCGACAGTCTGAGGAGCAGTTGCCTATGCTTAGGTAAACTGCTCCTTTTTGCGTCGCTAATCCTTAATTTACGATAACCTGATCCAGCTTGCCCTGCAGCGTTACGAGACGCATCAGTACGGCCGCGGCTTCCGCTTTCGTGACCCTGTGCTGTGGATCGAAGCGGTTGTCGGCGGTCGCTGTCAGCAATCCTAGCTGTACGGCGAGGCTAACGGCTCCCCGTTCGGCGTCGCTGATTTCACTGCGATCCAAGAAAGATTCTGCGGCATTTCGCTCCAAGACTGAAGCCAGCTTGTCGTATTTGATCACATGAATCAGGTTGACAGCCAACGCTTCCCGGGTTAGAGGCTGCTCAGGATGAAGTTCCGGCGTCGTCTCCGGGTTCAGCCATCGGTTCTGAATATAAAGCTGCGATGCGGCATAATAAGGGCTTGCGGCATCCACGTCGCTGAAGCCGGCCACCTTGACGTCCGCTCTGTAAGGAGCCTGCGGCTCGAAGTTCGGATTGACAGCTTGCTTCATCATGTTCATCCAGTCGCCGAAGGTTAACGCTTCGTCCGGATGAATCAAGTCCGCATCGTCAGCCTTGATGACGCCGTACTTCAGCAGAGTGGCCAGCTCCTTCCGCGCCCAATGCTTCGCAATATCCTGCGGAATAGGGTCCGAGCCGGACGCGGGGGATTCCGTTCCGGTAAAAGACGGCGTCCACTCGCCGCTTGCCGCATTGAGCACAAAGCCGTTTTGATTCGGATTGCGATTGACACGAGCATACACCAGTTTGATCGAAACGGGCTGAAAGTTTCCATTAGACGCAAGGTAATAGCCGCCGAATCTCTTGTATTGGAGCTGCTCCGTCGTATCCGTCAAATATTTGGCTTTTGCATCTTCGAGTGTGAGCTTGGCCTCCAGTTTACCCAGCGCCGTGTCCAAATCATCGGTCCGATTGGCATAATAGGAGGTTAGCTTGCCGGAAGCATCTAGGCTTAACGACGCGCTTTCTCCGCCGACCGGAATTCCTTTGTAAAACCGTTGAAACTGGAAGTCGAAAGACGAATCTCCTTGCTTCGGGTTTGTGCTCGCGGTAATAAGTTTCAATTCGTTGGCGGCATCCGGATACAAGATGTTAATGTACTCCGTGGCCTTGTTCCTGGCCTCTTCATTGGTGATGCGCGACGTTGTTTCATGCTGATTCTCCGACTGTGTCCATGGCGGTCCAAAAGCATTTTGGCGGTATTCTAGAATTTGTCCGGTCATGGCGTCCACCGAAGCATGGGTGCTGCTCGGAAAAGGCTGCGGCTTCTGCGGCTGTTCCGTCCAATTCAAATCCCAGACCTTCTTGCCCGATCCGAATGAATAGGGACCGTCGGAACGCAACGTTTGATAGGAGGGCTTCCTGTCCTGTGGAATCTGCATCCGCTGCTCCACTGCTTGAACGGCTTGATCCGCAGTCAACTGACCGTGATCGCTTCCCAGTACCGGAGTGAAGACAGCCGACATCTTCTCAACATCCGCATATGGAGCGCTTTGCGTGTCCGCCTTGTTCCCCATTTCATCGAGGAGATCGCCCGTTTGCGCATCGACGTTTGCTTCTCCCATACGGCGGGGCGTCCAGCCGAGAATCCATTTTTTATCGCGATAGGAAGTTTTATAAACAGGCATGTATTGCAATGTATAATCTACGGACGCTTCATAGATTTTTGAAGCTTCCTCAGCGCTAAGAGCAGGCGTTCCCGACGGGTACACATCGCCGGACACACTCCGATTGTAACCTGTGACCTGACCGTTGCCATCTACCGTTATGTACAAAATATCGCTCGGACTCCTGACGCCGTTCACGTCAATCGCAAATGAAAAACTGTAAAGAACTGGGCCGAACAAAGGCTGCGGAGCGTGCACGAACACGGTATCGGACTTCCGGATTGCGCTTTCGGGTATCGAGGGGGAGGCCTTCTTGATAAACTCCTTCGCAACCGCCAAAGCCTCTTCTTCGGTCAGCTTGGGCGGATAGTACGTCTCGTTCTTGCCCGGAATCGGCTGATAGATGCTGGTCGACAGCAAATCGCCCGTCATCGAATCGACCTTACTGCTAAACCCGTAACTATTATTTCCTACCGTATATTCCCACTGAATCGACCAAACATTTTGATACTGCGGAGGGTAGGTACTATGGTCTCCGAGCTGAACGTTGGAAACAGTAAACTTCTCAAACTGTGGAAACAGCTTTTTCACGATTTCGACGGCTTGCTCTTTCGTGATCTTGGCTGTCGGTAAGGCGGCATTCTGTACGGCTCCCGTAGATGGGACCGCCGACCCGGTAGCCGAAACGGATACTGCCTCTCCGGCGGTTACCTGCACCGCAGACGTCTCGGCGAACGCTGCCGCGGGCTGCAACCCGACTAAGCTCAGCGTAGTAACCGCTACCGCTTTCTTAAGCCTCTCCGGAAAATGCTTTCGGTAGATCATTTTCATCTCAACGCATCCTTTGCTAGGATTTTACAAAACATCTTTATTCCTATACGAAGAAATGCCGGAAATGGTTGCTATTAGCCCCTCGAAAGAATTTCCCAATCATTCAAAAAATGCATTTCACCGTTGCAACTCATAAAATGATTAAATACAAAGAACGCCGTCGAGACTTTCTCGACAGCCTGGGTATTTCTTGCGAGATACTCGGCTTTTTTGATATTCTCATGAAATTTTCATGTTCGTTTTTTATACTGGTGCCAAATTGCATTGGGGGGATAGGACGTGACGGCACCCATTCTTAAGCTTTCTAACCTGACGAAAAAAATTGGAAATAAACTCATCATCGATCGTTTGAATTTCGAAGTGCCTAGAGGTGAAATCTTCGGTTTTCTGGGACCTAACGGAGCTGGCAAAACGACAACCATCCGTATGATGGTAGGATTGATGAGCATAACGGAAGGCGACATTTTGATTGATGGGGAAAGCATCACTCATAACTATAACAAGGCTATTGTCAAAGTAGGAGCCATTGTAGAAAATCCGGAGATGTACAAGTATTTGAGCGGGTATCGGAATTTGGTCCATTTTGCCCGTATGGTTCCAGGAGTGACTCAAGAACGTATCCATGAAGTGATTCGCTTGGTCGGTTTGGAGAACCGGATTCAAGATAAAGTCAAAACGTATTCGCTTGGGATGAGACAGCGGTTGGGAGTCGCACAAGCGCTGTTGCATAAGCCGTCCGTTCTTATTCTGGACGAGCCTACGAACGGTTTAGACCCTGCCGGCATCCGCGAATTGCGCGATTATTTGTATAAGCTGACGAGGGAAGAAGGTATCGCCGTTATCGTTTCCAGCCATTTGCTAGCCGAAATGGAACTCATGTGCGATCGGGTAGCCGTTATTCAACATGGAAGATTGGTGACCGTTCAAACGATTAAAGAATTTATGAGTGAGGGAACCCAGGGTTCGGTCGTATTCGAAGTCGATAACTCGGAGAAGGCGCTGAAGATTCTTTCCGAAGAACTGTCCGCGCATGCGAGAGTTACAGAAAACGGTGTGGAGTGCTGGTTGGACAAGGAGCAGGTTGCCGAAGGGAATGAACGTTTGATTCGCGGCGGAATCAAGGTCTACGAAATCAAAAGAAACTCGCTAACGCTCGAAGATAAATTTTTGAAAATTACGGGGGGCGAATCCGTTGGTTAATCTGCTTTTGAATGAAAATATGAAAATTTACTGCCGTCTGCGTACATGGATGTTCGTCATCGGCTTGGTATTAACGGCAATTGGGTTTCTGGTTGCCCAACAATATAGCGTGAAGCCATTTCAAGTAGCCAATGCCAATTGGACGGTCAATATGCAGAAGCAGATTCTGAATGATAAACAGATGTTAGCGAATATGGACAGAGGAGCTGATTGGAGGACACATGTAACGAACCGAATCAATGTTAATCAGTATCATCTTGATCATCAAATTCCTCCTACAGAAGACACATTGTGGGGAAATGTATTGCAAGCAGCTGACCTCATGATTGTGGTGACGGTATTAACGGTTATTATTGCTGGTGACAGTGTGGCAGGGGAATTTACCGATGGAACGATTAAGCTGCTGCTCATAAGACCGGTATCGCGCTCCAAAATTCTGCTATCGAAATATGTATCGGCCCTGATGTTTTCGTTTTTGTTGTTTATCGTTTTATTTGTTAGTGCTTTCTTGGTTTCGGGAATCATGCATGGTTTTCATAATTTGGGTGCACCTTATGTTTATGCCTCCAGTGACGGCATTGTCCACGAAACGAATATCGTCCAGCATTCGATAGTTACGTACTTATACCAAGCGGTTCAAATGATTATGGTCGTTACTTTGGCATTTATGATCTCGGTCTTGACTCGGAGCAGTTCCATCTCCATTGCTCTGTCCGTGGGAATTATGTTCGCCGGTACAAGTATTGTGGGGTTCTTGGCGCAATTTAATTGGGCTAAATACTACTTGTTTGAAAACACCGATTTAACTCAATATTTGACAGGCTCCCCTAACGTTCACGGGATGACGCTGCCATTTTCGGTCACAGTCATTATCGTTTACTTTATTCTCTTTAATGCCCTTGCGTGGACCGTCTTTAAGAAAAAGGATGTCACTGCGTAATATGTGAAACTCGCCTTTATTTAAAGGTGAGTTTTGTTTGTAATTTGATGGTTTTCTCATGGAGTTTTCATTATTGTTTTCTATACTTATGTTCACGGAGGGGAAGTAAAGCCCATTAATCATAAAGGGGGAATAATATGTTGGATAACCGTTCTCAAGAAATGCAACAGTTTTTGGATCAGATTCAATTTATCGAGGCAAAAGTGGTGCAGTTGATAGCGAAATCCAATCTATCCGAACAAGAGAAGCTGTACATTCTCAAACATATATTAATTGTCCCCGGTACATCGGACGAAGTCAATTAATCAGACCACGAATTCTGGAGTAGAAAAAAGGGGGGGGATAAGATGAAAGAAACCATGCTCACACTCATACAACATTACGGATACACGGCAGTATTCGTATTCATGATGCTGGGAATTATCGGCTTGCCTCTGCCAGTAGAATTTATATTGATTTTTGCGGGATCTATTGTAGCAGCAAGTAAACTGCATATCGTTTGGTTGATTTTGATTGCATGGCTCGGTGTTTTAGCGGGTATGATTGTAAATTATGGACTCGGAAGAACGATTGGAATCAAACCCATCAGTAAAATCACCAAATATGTTCATTTACATGAAGATAAACTGAATCGGTTGGCGATTCGTTTTCAAAAAGCCAGTGCAGTTTTCATCGTGATCGGATACTTTGTGGCAGGGCTTCGGCATGCATCTCCGTTCCTTGCCGGTGCCAGCGGGATGCCATTCAAAAAATTCGCTTTCTATGCCATGGCCGGAGGATTACTCTGGATTTCGGGGTTTACCTTTCTCGGACAAAAGATCGGTCATCACTGGCATAGCATGATGAAGTGGCTGCATCATCCCATCGTTATTTTAGTTATAGGGGGCATTTTGCTGCTTGCATACTTGTTGAAACACAGGGTACTTTCAACAAATTCTCATGTTCCTAAGGTAAGGTAGAGAAAACAGGAAAGGAAAGCCTTTAGTGAAACAAATTTTGCTTATTGAGGATGAGAAAAATTTAGCCTTGTTCATTGAGATGGAGCTCAAGCACGAATTCTTTGCCGTTACGAAAGCATTTGACGGACGAACGGGCCTGGAGCTCGCGCTTGCAAAGGACTGGGACCTGATCCTGCTGGATATCATGTTGCCTGAGCTAAATGGAATCGAGGTTTGCAGGCGTATTCGAGAGGTGAAAACAACCCCGATTATCATGCTTACAGCTAGAGATAGCGTAGCGGATCGGGTATCCGGTTTGGACAGCGGGGCGGACGATTATATCCCCAAGCCTTTTGCCATCGAAGAATTACTGGCTCGAATCCGTTCTTTAAATCGGAGATTGGACATGACGGTCGAGCAAGAACGCGAGACGATCTGCCATCGCAATATAACGATCGAACTAGATGCACGGTTAGTGAAACTTCGAGGCGAGGTAGTGGAACTGACGAAACGAGAATTCGATCTCTTGGTCATGTTGATGCGTAATTTGAATATTGTCCTTTCGAGAGATGTGCTCATGGAACGAATTTGGGGCCACGATTCCGAAGTGGAAACGAATGTGGTGGACGTATATGTACGGTACTTAAGGAATAAACTCGACGAACCCGGGCAAGAAAGCATGATCCAAACTGTTCGTGGCGTAGGATACGTGATGCGATAATGAAGACTCTATGTGCTTTATTATCCAAATTGCCGATCAAATGGAAGATTATGCTGTGGTCGACAGGTATCATGTGCATTCTGTTCGCGGTTTATAATGCTGCCCAGTTTATCACCCTCGGACAGTGGCTTAATAACCAGGAGCGAGTTTCCATGCAAAAAAGCATGGCTCAGATTCAGGAGTACTACCAAGAAAAGAAAACGGTCCTAGATGTCGATCAAGTCCGCAACAGCAAGAGCTATTTGGAAAAAATAATCGAGAGAAGGCAACTCATTCGTATTCTTGATCAAAATGGCCTTCAAATCATAGCCGTATCGAATCGTCTGCCCGACGACTGGGTACCGCCGGAAGAGTCTTATCAATCGTTGTTCATCAGCGTCTGGCATGATAATGAGCATTTGTTGGTGCTGAGGAGTCCGATTCACACGGATCACTTTCAAGGTACCGTCGAAATCGTAAATAACTTGGAAACATTGGATCAAATTTCAAACATCATTCTGGTGGTTATGGTTATCGCAGGCCTGGGTGCGATTTTTTTTAGCGGATTCGGTGGATTTCTGCTGTCTAAACAGCTGCTGCATCCCATTCAATCTTTAGTGGAAACGATTCAGAACATTAAAGTAAAAGGCTTGCAAGAACGTGTACGGCCGATGAATAACAATGATGAACTGTCGCGGCTTGCACATCATTTTAACGATATGATGGACCAACTGGAGACTTCCTTTCAGCAACAGAAACAATTCGTTGAAGACGCTTCGCACGAACTCAGGACGCCGCTAGCTATCATGAAGGGGCACTTGTCACTGCTCAAGCGTTGGGGTAAGAACGATCCTCAGGTACTTGAAGTCTCCTTGGATGCGGCCATTCAAGAGTTTCAGCGTATGGAGGGAATTGTTCAGGAGCTGCTCGAACTGACCCGTTCCGAATCGGATCATCCGGAAGCTCTTATTGAAATTGTGAAACCTTCCGCGTTTGTCCAGCAATGTGTAGAACGTTTCTCTTCGGCGCACCCCAACATGGTTTTCGAGACCGATTTGCATTTTACGGAATCCGATGCCATTGAGGTGGTGCCTTACCAACTGGAACAAGTTCTGGTTATTTTACTCGATAACGCGGTGAAATACTCGGCTGACAACAATGTAGTGAGGATAAATGGGATGAAGCAAAACCATTTTGTCAAAATCCGAGTGACGGATTCAGGTATTGGCATTCCTTCTGATGAATTGCCTTATGTATTTGACCGCTTTTATCGGGTCGATAAAGCAAGAAGCCGGGAGGGAGGCGGAACGGGAATTGGGTTAGCGATTGCCAAACGATTGGTGGAACGGAACCGCGGAAAAATAACCATCATGAGCAAGGAACATTATGGAACTACAGTAACGGTTAGCATTCCGGCATGCTCCAAAACTGAATAAGAGAGGTATTTCAAAAAATGCTACATGCTGCGATTGAATCCATTTCGGCGTTAGCCACCTATTTCATACATTCGTTCGGGTTGATGGGGATCTTGATCGGTATGGTCTTGGAGAGCGCTTGTATTCCGCTGCCAAGCGAAGTCATTATGCTGACTGGAGGATATTTTGCGGAACAAGGCACATTTTCGTTCTGGGGAGTTGTGGCGGCCGGTGTCATAGGTAACGTAATCGGTTCTGTCATCATTTTCTGGATCGGTGCAAGCGGAGCTCGGCATCTCCTGGACAAGTATGGAACATATATCTTATTGAATAAGAAGCATTTAAAACAAGCGGAGAATTGGTTTGCCAAGTACGGGGAATGGGCCGCTTTTATCGGGAGAAACTTGCCGTTCATCCGCACTTTCATTTCATTGCCTGCCGGGATCTCGAGAATGAGTTTCTTCAAGTTTTGTCTCTATACATTTTTAGGATGCATTCCTTGGAACATTGGATTGACGTATTTAGGTTTCAAAATGGGACAAAATTGGCAAGTCGTCGAAACCTTCATCCGTCCCATAACTTATTTAATTTGCGCCCTGATTCTGATCTTCATCGTTCGATTCATCATAAAAACAATTCGCGAAAAGAAAATGGGAGGTTGAAATCGTGTTGCAACTGGACTATCAGTTATTTCAGATCATCAATGGGCTAGCCGGATCGGTGTCCTTCTTAAACCCGTTGATGCGGTTTTTGGCACAGCACGCAGAATATTTGTTTTATATCGGCGTCATTATATATTGGTTTATCCGAACGGAATCCAATCGGCGCATGATTGTAGAAGCCCTGACAGCCGCCTGCATAGGACTGGCTATTAGCGGTTTGATTGGGGACTTCTTCTATCGGGACCGGCCGTTTGTCACACATGCCGTGTTCCAGTTAATCCAACATCCGGCAAACGCTTCTTTCCCTAGCGACCATGCTATCGGCGCCTTCGTTATTGCCACTACGATCTGGTTGTTTCGAAAGAAAGAGGGTAGATTATGGCTTGCTTTAGCGGCCTGCATAGCATTTTCAAGAATTTGGACAGGGGTTCATTATCCATCAGATGTAATTGCCGGGGCCTTGATCGGAGTGGCTGCCGCGGCAGGTGTACATCAAGTATTCGTAAAATCACGGTTTGCTCAGAAAGGACAGCTTGTCGGTATTAGGCTGTATGAACGAATCGAACACAAGATCTGGCCCAAAACGAAAGATAACGTAAGAGAGGCTCATCGTACCTAGAAAGAATCGGGGCCGTATGAAGGAGTCCGTTCTTACTTACTGGAACTTGCGGTGACGGGCATAAGAAGCGGCCAATGCCACCAGGGAGTGCTCCTTCGCATTCATCCGAGTGTCCAAGCGGATGTGGTGTGGATTATAGGAATTAGCCCACCTATGCACACCATGTTCGGGTTCGGAAAATTCCTTGGATGTACTGTTTTGTATTTATCCGTTCCGGGATGTCAAGGCAATATGCTTTCACTCTTTCAATTGGTATTACGGAAAAATTGTTTGTTTTCAGTTCTATTGTTCACAACAGGTCTATGAATTTATGCGGACAGATGATCATATGACTCAAAATTCTCAGGTAGATGATAACTGTCCAAATTTATATTAGATATGACGCATATTATGAGGTATTTGACAGCACTTACGGATTGGGGGATACTACCCTGTGGTAAATACTTCTAAAAAGCGATTAACCATTGTTCAGGTGATTTCCAATAGGCCTAATGCACTTCCCCTGCCTCCGAAAAATCAAGGAGGGACGGAAAAAGTCGTCTACGAGCTTACCGAAGAACTGGCACGGCGCGGTCATCGTGTCCTGCTTTTTGCCGCGAAGGGGAGCCGAACGAGTGCGGAACTCATCACTTATCCAAAAGGCTTAAAGGAGCTCGGTATCGGCTCTTTTGTAACGCAAAGATTGCCTAAGGGTACCGATATCATCCATGATCATACATTCTCTTCAGCATTAGGACGGCGTAAGTTGCTTGTTCCGACGCTTTGTACATTTCATCTGCCTAGAAAAAGGTGGGTTAAATACCCTGTGTACGTCAGCAAGAGAGCAAGAAAAGTTATGGGAAACAACCGCGGCTTTTATGTATATAACGGCATCAACCCAAGCGAGTATGAATTTAGCAATAAGAAGAACAATTATTTACTTTTCATCGGACGCATTATACGTCAAAAAGGTATCTTGCATGCGATTCGTATCGCAGAAATGACAAAAAAGAAACTGATCATAGCCGGTCCTATTAAAGACGAGGCATTATTTCGCAATGAAATTGCCCCTCGCATCAAGAATAATCCTAATATTCGTTACGTCGGGGCTGTCGGCGGCAAAAAGAAACAACAATTGTTGAAGCATGCGAGCTGTTTGCTGTTCCCGACCGTCTGGGAAGAGCCGTTTGGTCTTGTCATGATAGAAGCTATGGCATGCGGCACTCCTGTCGTTGCTTTGAAGAACGGTTCGGTACCTGAAGTTCTGAAGGGCTTCCCCAATCTGATCTGTAGTACGGTAGAGGAAATGATAAGAAAAGTAAGACGAGGACGCTACCCTGCGCCCAAAGTATTAAGACAATATGTGTTAAACCGATTTACAACGAAGAAAATGGTCGATAGGTACTTGCGTATATACGAAACGATTCGCAATCATGTCAAGGAAATGCGATAGGAATGGCTCAGATAGAGCCTGGTGATTTGATTTTCTTTCGGAGAGATCGATACTCGCATTACAGAATCGGTCATGTAGGCGTTGATATTGGCAATTGTTTTATTTTGAGCACTTATAAATCGCCGCCGGGAGTAACGATTACGAAGTGGAGAAGCCCGTATTGCTCAAACGTTATGTGATGGCAAGAGAGATCTTGTAGAATTGGCTAAACATAAAACGAAGCAAGAGCCACCGCGGCGGCTCTTGCTTCATGAGAATCGTCTTATCATTACACACGGCGGGCCGTAATATAATGGCTATTCCAGTAAGAGCTATTCATATCCGAAATGATAACCCCTCGATGCGGCAAATTATTGATAAACTGACCATTGCCAATATAAATCCCGACGTGGTTGATTTGCCCGGGGGTACTTACGCTGAACATGACCAAATCACCGGGTTGAAGCTGGTCTCTCGGCACAAAGCTTCCGATTTGTGCTTGTGCTCTGGACCCCCATGGTATATGAATGCCATTAAGCTGAAACACGTACTGGGTATAAGAGGAACAGTCGAAAATCAGGCGGCTTTGATCGCGTGTTCCGAATTGATAAGTTACTCTGCCAATAAACGACTTAGCCGTATTGACGATATTGTTGTTAACTCCGTTATTTGTCAATGCGGAATTCATATGTTGTTGTGAAGCAGGTAGAGACTGCTGAGA
>NZ_JXAK01000074.1 GCF_000829455.1 Gordoniibacillus kamchatkensis | reverse complement strand
CTCCGTGTAACATATGTAAGCTGCCGGTTCCAGGCTGCGCAGCTTAAAGTGCGGGCGGAAGTAATCCGGCCGGTACGGATTGACGCCGAGCCATTCCACTGCCCCTCCGTGTAACATATGTAAGCTGCCGGTTCCAGGCTGCGCAGCTTAAAGTGCGGGCGGAAGTAATCCGGCCGGTACGGATTGACGCCGAGCCATTCCACGCCGAAGTCGGCGGCGAATGCGTCGCCCGCTTCATTCAAGCCGGAGCGGCCCGTCGCCAGCACTTTGCCGCCGCCCGCCCAGAACGACTGCAGCTTCGCCAGCAGCTCGCTCCCCAGCGCCACCCGATCGGGCAAAATGATCACCTTATACGTTCCGAAATCCGCTTCCGTATCGATCACATCGAACAGGACATGGCCCTCCAGCAGCATCCGGACCGCCCCCGCATCCGGCTTGGCGGTGCGGTCCTCGTGGTTTTCCGCTTCGCTTGTTTTCAGCGATTCCACCGACAGCAGCGCCACGTCCGCTACCGAAGCCGTGCCCGTGCACCACGCTTCCTTCGCGGCCACCTCGCGGTACGCCTTGCCGATCAGCTCGTACGTTGCCGGGTCCATCAGCCCTTCGGGGTGCAACTGGTCGCCGACCGAGCAGCGCGCGCCGTTCGCGAGCGACAGCGCCGTTTCATACCGCAGCGCGTTCGGATGCTTGAAGCCGCCGAACTCGCCCCACGACGTATGAAACTTGCCGGTCATGCCGAGAAACGGCATGCCGAGCGTCTGCGCATAGCGCGCCGAAAGCGGGAAGTGATCGTACCCCCAGCCGCCGGTCGGCAGCGATTCGAGCTCGAGGTGCGTGTTCGCGTGCGCCAAGTCGCGCCGGCCGCGCCGGATGTGCCCGCCGTTGTGGAAAATCGGCAGCCCCGGCTTCAGACCGTGCACGAGCTCCCGCACCTTGCGCGTATACGCGGCGTATGTCGCTTCCCCAAGCGCAAGCACATCCGCATCGCTGCGCGGATCTTTTCCTTGCCGCCGCAGCTCGGCGACGCAGTACTGGCAATAGCACAGACGGACGCCGACGATATCGAGAAACAGGCCGTCCAGATCGTAGCGCGACACCGTTTCCTCGATTTGCTTCAGCAGCACGTCCAGATACGGCGTATTCAGGCAAAATTGGTGGTAACCCGGCTCCATAAAGCTTTTCGCCCATGTCGTGCTCTCGTCTTTGCGGCGCATGAGCCATTCCGGATGGCGGCGCGCCAGCTTCTCGTCGAGCCCCGCGGAAATGTAGACCGGCGTCTTGACGCCGATTTCATGCGCCGCTTCGATCATCGCCCCCAGCAAGTCAAACTCGAGCCCGGGGTGCGTTTCGTTCGCCTCACTCGGATGATAAGCCCAGCCGTGATGGCATTTCGAGAACACGGTGATCGAATCGACCGCGCCGATCCGCAGCGCCTCCTGAAACTGCTTTTTGTCAAAACGTTTGCCGATGCCGACGATCGCCTCCGACGTATGAAAATCGAGATGAACTTGTCTGAACCGCACAATGAACGCCTCCCACTCCAGCATGGATTCCTTTTCCACTGTAGCGCGGCCCGGGCGTTTGCAAAAGGGAGGGTATCGACTATCTATAGCACAAAATCGACCATATTTGCTATACTGAAAGCGCAAACAAAGCTTACTTTGCCGTTTCGCCAAAGGGGGAAACCGGATGGATTGCCTGCAGCTTACCGTCCCGCCGCTGCCGCAGCTGATCACGGTCGGACACTCGGTATGGAAGGCCGGGGCGCAGCATTTTCGCCGCAATTTTCAAGTTTACGACATGCTGCTGGTGGTGCGCGGCGCGCTGTTCATGACGGAGGACGATACGCTTTACGACATCGGGGCGGGGCAGTGGCTTGTGCTGGAGCCGGGGCGGACGCATTTCGGCCACCGGCCTTGCGGCGAGGACACGGAAATATATTGGATTCACTATGCGCATCCCGTTCCCGCCCGGCGCGTCGCCAGCGGGGATGTGCCGTGGACGGCCTTGCTGCAGGCCGGCACCGACCGCGACGAGCAGCCGGCGGTGCGGACGCTCGTCATCCCGAAATGGGGGACGATCGACGTGAAGCCGCTTGTACCCATTCTCCAAGAAATGGTCGAGCTGCACCGCAAGCCGTCTGTGCAAAACGCCGTACCGGAGCTGGCGCTGTCGATCCGCTTTCTGGCACTGCTGCAGCAGGCCGCCGCACGTTCGTCCAAGCCTGCTGGCTCCCGTCTCGTCAGCGACCGCACCGCCGCCTTCCTGGAAAGCCGCAGGTTCGAGCCGTTTCGCGCCGCCGAGCTGGAGGATGCGCTGCATTTCGATTTCGACTACATTACGCGCTGCCTCAAACGGCACACCGGCCTTACCCCGCTCCAATACTCGCTGCACCTGAAGCTGGAGGAAGCGAAGCGCAGGCTCGCCCATTCGGACGAGCCCGTGCCGGCGATCGCCGAGGCGGTCGGCTTTACCGATTACAATTATTTTATCCGCGTCTTTCGCAGCAAGCTTGGCCTGACGCCCGGGGCGTACCGGCAAGCGCATAGAGGCTTTGTATAGCGGAGGCGGTTCGGTTCGTACGGAGCCTTACCGTTTCTCCAGCATATATAGCGTCGGGTGAAGCCCCTTCAAGCTGAGAGCCGCCACCTTCGTACAGCTCAGCTGCACCCGCTCGGCGGCCGATTGCAACTCGGCATCTGCATCCGTTAAACAGAGGGCGGAGCCGTTATTGTGCAGCACCCTGTTTATTTCCTTGACAATCCCCCGATACAGCTCGGGAATAGGTTCGTCCGCTGCGATTTGCCGGCCGAAAGGCAAGTTGGTCACGATTTTGTGTACCGATCCGGAATCGATCGGCAGCCGCCGGGCGTCCCAATGATGAATCCCGACACGATGATGGATGCCGGCATTGGCTTTCGCAGCTTCCACGGCTTCCTCGGACAGGTCCCCGCCTGCGATTTGACGATGCGGATAGGCGAGACGTTCGGAAAGTATCGTACCGGAGCCGCAGCACGGGTCGACAAAAACGTCCGTCGCTGCGGGATTCGACAGCCAGACGAGCGCATGAGCGACGGTAGGCCGCAACGCGGCGAGGGCGAAGCTTCGTTGCCCGTTGCGGAAACGAAACGACGCATCGGTCAGCTTCAAGGCGAAGAGCGCGTCATCGTGATGAATGTCGAGCCGGAACTCCACTTCATGCATGCCGTCCGCGTTATGCCGGAAGCGGGAGTCGCGCCTCGCTATCCCTCGCGCTGCCGCTTCCGCCGCATCGAACCGGGAGTACGTATGCTTCCCTGCGCGGCTGGCGTTGACTTTAAACAGAACCTCTCCGGTGCGGTATGAGCGGGCAGCCCAGGACAGATCCAGCCGACATATTTCGCGCTCGATATCAGCCAGGTGAAGCTTATGGGGGCCGACCCGAAAGCGGTGAATCCGCTCGTACAAATTGTCTGCCGTCCGCAATCCCATAAGCGCTTCCGCCGGCCAGCCGGAAGCGAAATACACTTTGCCCCGCTCCGAGCCTTGCAGCTTGGCGTCGGCGATTTTAACTTTGATCTCGTTTTCCAGGACGTGCTCAAGCCCCGGCAATACCGTTGCAAACAAGTGAGCCATATGCTTCGTACTCCTTCGTATTCGATTTCGGGCACAAAAAAAGCGAATGAACAAAAGTTCATTCGCGTCTCTATGCAAACATGCCAAGGTCCTTCATACGAAGACGCCTCAGCCAAGAGCGTGATGGACTATTCCGTTCTTTGACAATCGAATGCGCGGAAAAACCCATGAAAACATAAACCCTGCACAGCGGTTACGGTTGCGGGCTTCTCTCATTCATTCGCGCTATTCAGTTGGTTCATCAACCGATCGCAACTGTCAAAAAAACGGTCATCATCATCGACGCACTGACCCTCCATCTATACGAATGTTTCTATTATACACCATTTTCTATCTTATCGATAACAATTTTCCGCCGCGATGCGAAGGATATTACCACCTGCCCCGCCTTACCTCCTCGACGATCGCCTTGACCCCCGCATCGATTTGCTCCGGCTTCGCCCGCGAAACGCTGATCCGCAAAAACTTGTCCCGTTCCGGGTATCCTGTCAAATAAAATCGTTTGCCGGACACGACACTGATCTTCCTTGCCGCAAGCCGCTTCGTCAAACGCTCCAAATTGACCGTCTGCGGCAGCTTAAACTGCATGTAGACACCGGCCCTGACATCAGATACATCGATCATCCCGTCATCGTTGTAGCGCTGCACCGCCTCATTCAGCGCGCGAATCCGCCCCGCATATTGGCTGTATATTTTGTGCTTGTGCCGCTCATACATGCCGCTTTTGATGTACACTTCGAGCGCCGCCTGGGACAACAGCGAGGTGTCGCCGTATCGTTTGCAGGAGCGGAACGTCTCCAAAAGCGGTTCCGGCAGCACGGCTGCTCCCAAGCGCAAACCCGGGAACACGATTTTCGAAAAGCTCTTCAAATAGATGACATGCGAAGTTGTATCGTAAGCGTAAATCGGGTCGAAATTCCGCTCATCGCCCAAGTCGGCCATGTAGTCGTCCTCCACGACGTACACGCCGTATTTTCCGGCCAAAGCGGCGATCGCCTTCCTCTCCTCCGTGCTATACGACGTACCTAGCGGATTATGGTATCTCGACATCGTGTAAAAAAATTTGATCCCGCCGCTTCGGAACTTTTCCTCCAATTCCCGCAAATCGATCCCTGCCGCCGTACGAGCGATGCCGGAAACCGGAATCGCCTCCGCCTCGAGGTAACGCAAATACATATCGTAGCTCGGCTGCTCCGCCAAAATGGCCGAATTGCCGTTCGGAAACGGCATTTTCGCCAAAATTTCCAGTGCCTGCTGTACGCCCGAAGTGACGACAATGCGCTCCGCTTCGGCAAACACTTGATGGCCGGCCAAATGGGAAACAAGCGTTTGGCGCAAGCTCTTCAGCCCTTGCGGATCGCCGTATGTGAACAGGTGGTATTTGTGCGTATCGATCGCTTTGTTCAAGCAATGCTGAAAATCCAAATACGGAAACACAGTCAAGTCAGGCGATGCCGATGCAAAATCGATCGTTTCGCCTTCCGCGTCGTGATGGCGGTTTTCCGGTTTGCCGACGACGTAGTAGCCGCTTTGCGGCACCGAATAAACGGCATGGCGCTTCTCCAGCTCCGCGTATGCCCGCGTGATCGTACTGACGCTGCACCCGTACAGCTTCACGGCGCTGCGGACGGAAGGCAGCTTTTGGCCCGGACGGTACTGTCCTTCCATCATTTTTTGCTCCAGATCGGACAAAATGGACAAATATTTTTTCACGCCGCTCCCCCTGTTCGGATAATGCGGGACATCTATTTCCTCTAACCTATTATACTGCTCCCTCCAACTGTATCGATACACTTTGCGCAAAAAGACATTGTCCGGAGCGGCGTTTTGTCATACCTTTCAAGTAGAACCGATACGCGAGAGAGGAAGATATGATGAATACACAAAAAGGACTGAAGCTTGCTTATTCGCTTGCCGTGCTGAACGCGATGATCGTCGGATTTTCATTTTTGTTTACCAAAACGGCGCTCGAATACGCCCGCCCGCTCGATACGCTGACGTTTCGTTTTGCCGCTTCGTTCGCGGTCATGTCCGTCCCGGTGGCCTCGGCTGGATCAAGCTCGCTTACCGCGGCAAACCGCTATGTAAAGCGCTGCTGCTGGCCGTCATGTACCCGCTCGGCTTCTTTGCCCTTCAAGCGTTCGGGCTGCAGCGCGCCACCTCTGCCGAGGGCGGCATTTTGTATGCGTTCACCCCGGTTGTGACGATGGTGCTTGCCTCTATCTTTTTGAAAGAAGCTGCAAGCGTCCTGCAGAAGCTGTCGATTGCCTTGTCGGTGTTCGGCGTCGTGTTCATCTTTGTCATGAAGGGAAGCACTATTCATCTGTCGAATATAGCGGGCATTTTTTTGCTGGTCCTGACGTGCGTCGCATCTGCCGGTTACAGCGTTATGGCCCGCTCGCTTTCCAAGCAGTTCAGCCCGGCTGAAATTACTTATTTGATGCAGGGGATCGGCTTCGCCGCATTTCTGGCCTTTTCGCTCGTTAGCCATTCGGCCGCCGGGACGCTGCGCCACTTTTTCGCACCGCTCGCCAGCGGTACTTTTATCGCGTCGGTACTCTACCTTGGCATCTTGTCCTCGCTTGTTACTGCCTTAGCGGCAACCTACATTTTGTCCAAAATGGAAGCCGCCAAAATGAGCGTATTCGCCAATCTATCGACGATCGTCTCCATTGCGGCAGGGGCTTTGTTTCTCGGGGAAAACGTAACGTTGTATCACCTTATTGGCTCGGCACTCATTATAGCGGGGGTAATTGGAACGAACCGGTTGGGGCGGAGGAAGACGGAAAAAGCAGCCAGTTCATGAAGTCCGCACAAGAGACTGACGAGAGAGCTGATCGCGAAATGCCGGCTGCTGTGCAAACCGATTTTTACGATAGTCCGGGAACACCGTTCCGTCAATCAGTTTCTGCAGCTTACCGATTCTGCGCAATCCCAGCTCGAAAAAAGCCCGGACGATCTGAATGAAGCCATAAGAGAACCTCGCATATCCGTGTGGCATCGCGCCCGTTCATTGGTACCGGACCAGCATCTCGGCGAGCTTTGTTCGGATCGCTTCTTTCAATTCCGCCGGTTCCTCCAAAACGACCCCGTCCCCTAGTCCGATGAAGAATTCCGTGTAGAAAGGAATGTCGCCGCGGGACACGTCCTTATCGATCACGCCGCTTCCGTCTTCACGCACTTGCAGCATTGGAGCAAGCCACAGCTCGGCTTCGCAGCGCTGGACGCCGGCTCGGCTCAGCACCGCGCGAAGGCGGACAGGATTCCTCGGCTCTGCTGCATCGCGCCGACTGAGATTCACGTCTCTCAGGTCGAGCGGCTTTATGCCGGACGCGTCATACTCCGCAGAACGTATCCGATCGCACCGAAACACACGGAAACCTTTGCGCAGGAAGCAATAGGCCGTACAATACCAGAAACCGTTGTTCGCATATATGCAGACCGGCTGAACTTGGCGTCTTTCCCCACCTTCCTCCTTCGACTCGTATTCGATGATGAGCACCTTCCGATGCACAGCCGCATCAAGCAGGATCGCCAAGCAAGGGGCATCGCCCCGCCTTGTCGGCGTAATGAAGTCGACCCGGTTTTTCATGCTGTCGATACGATCCCTAACGTCACCGGGCATATGGAGGTAGAACTTGTTCAGCGCCGAAGCGGATTCCGCTTCGAACGGCAGCGAGGAGTAATGGCGCAAAGCGTGCACCGCAAAGAACATTGCCACAGCCTCTTCCTCCGTGAAAGCGATTGGCGGCAGCACTCTCTCCCTTACCACTTGATAGCCCCCATGCGGACCCACTTCCGAGTAAAGAGGTACCCCCAGTTCGCTTAGCTCTTGCAAATCCCTTAGAATCGTTCTCTTTGAGACTCCAAATTCGTCGGCGAGTTCCTGAACCTTGAACCGCCGCTTCCGGTTAACGGTCATCATCAGTTCCATCAGCCTTTTGGACTTGGGCATCCTGGTTCCCCCCCCCCCCCAAAAAAAAGAATGAGTCCATGACAGGTTCTGTCACCATTATGGCTTACGATAGACACAGCAAGCAACTATAACCAGTAGGAGTGATCGACCATGAGTAAATATACCGTACTATTCTTTCTCATCATGTTCATGATTGGAACCGATACTTTTCTCATTTCACCTTTGCTCCCGACGCTGCAAACACAATTCAGCGTTCCGACGGGGATCGCCGGATGGATGCTCGGTGCCTACACGCTCGGTTCGGCCGCCTTCGCCCTGATTGCCGGACCTTTGTCCGATGGGTGGAACCGAAGAACCGTTCTGCTTGGCGGCTTGCTCGGATTTTCCGTATCGACGGCGCTATGCGGCTTCGCGGATAGCTTCTGGACGATGTGCCTCTTCCGCTTCCTTGCCGGCGTCAGTGCGGCGTTTACGGCACCACAGGTATGGGCATCCATTCCCGCCATCATGCCGGCGGCCAAAATATCGAAGACAATGGGCATCGCCTTCGCAGGCCTGGCTGCTTCCCAGGCGCTTGGCGTGCCGATCGGGAGCTGGCTCGCGGGTACCCGTTGGTCCGTTCCGTTTTGGACGATTGGAATCGCTTCGTTGCTGTTAGCTGCCGTTGCCTTCTTCTTGCTGCCCGATATGAAGCCTAGTGCGCGCAAGGCCGAACGGACGCCGATCCTTCGCCGATATGTCCCGCTGATCGCAAGCGGAAAGGCAAGGAGCGGCTTCCTTGCCTACCTGCTCCTGCACTTAGGGAGCGGCACTGCATTCGCCTTCGTCGGCAAGTGGATGGCCGATCGCTTTGGCCTAACCATCGGGCAGATCGGTACCGTGATGATGTTCCTCGGGTTCGGTACTCTGCTGGGAAGCATGATTAGCTCCTATGCGACTCGAAGGCTGGGCCATGCGAAATCAGTCGCAGCGGGATTGTCGATGCTCGCGGTACTCTACACGGTTATGCCTCAACTGGCGAATCTCCCTGTCGTGACAATCATCTATCTGATTATTTTCGCGACGCTTGGAATTATCTTCCCGATTGTTATGGAGGCGCTCACCTCGCTGAACGCCTTCATTCGGGGGACGATTTCCAGCCTGGCCAACTCGACGATGAACGGCGCGAACACGCTCGGTGCGTGGCTAGCCGGCTTACTTTATGACCAACTTGGCGGATATTCGTCAATTGGCATTTTCTCGGCGGTCTGTCTGGCGCTTTCGCTCGGAACGTTCTTGCTTGGCGGCGTCCTGACGAGAAAAGAGGCGGATACAGTTGGCCAAGAATCGACATCCGCATCCTAATCCGATTAGGTTAAAAAGCAGTCCCTTAGCGGCCATGTGCCGCCGAAGGATTGCTCTTGCCTTGTTCCGCTAAGCAATTAGCCTGAATGCCCGTTATTTGATATGGTCCTTATTCATTTTTCTCGGTCATGCATTGGGCGGAGTGCAAATAAGCAACATATTGCCTTCAGGGTCGAAGACGTGACAGCCGCGCATCCCATCCGGAAACGGCTGGATTCCGTCGGTTTTTACGCCTTTTTGCGTTAACTCTTGAAAGACTTGCTCTACATCGGATGTTTCAAAGAAAAATACGGAATACGGCAATGGTGTAAAATCCGTATGATGGGATTGTAGTAATATCAGACCGGTCCCTTCCATCTTGAACTCGAGGAAGTCATCACCCTCTGCCGCTATCTCGAACGGAAATACCATTCTGTACCATTCCTTTCCTTTCTTTAGGTCTTTCAGATGAATGAAACAGGTGTTGATCCGATTTTTGATAATCATCTTCAAAACTCCCTTCCATATTGTTCTTCCTCACTTCATACACGGATGAAGACAAACAAACGATACGGTAGAGAAATAATAAAATACGAATTATTCAGCAATAATCGTAAAGGCATTTCCTTCAGGATCACGAAATGTAAAATGTAGCTTGCCCTGCAGCAAATGGCGCTCTGCGCGAATACCGACTTGGGTAAGGTGATGGTACGCTTCAGCTATCGCCATAGGCTCTTGTAGGCGAAATGCTGCCAGAAACCGTTGAATCAATAGAGCTTGCCTTTCTGTGTTTTTGCTTATGGAGTGTGTATCCTTCAATGCCAAGTCTTGGGCAAGAGAAGTTAAGCGCTTGCGTGCTCGATGAAGCGCGGCTTTTACCGCTCCTACCGTGGTCTCCAGTATGTCCGCAATTTCCCGGGAACTATAGTCGAAAACATCAGCTAATAATACAACTGCCGCTTGGAATGGCGGAACTGCGGAAACCAACAGTTCCAGAGAATCCTTAATGTCGAGCGAATACTCATCGAATTCTGCAGATAAGGCCTCGTAGCCGTCCGGCAGACCAACATCTGCTTTTCTTCGTCGGCATTCATCAATCCAGGCGTTCGAAGCAATCCGGAAAAAGAGCGCCCTTGGCGATGGATGTCGAAAAAGCTTTTCCTTTGCCTTGAACGCTTTCAGTAACGTGTCCTGATATAAATCGTCGGCATCCCACGGTGTTCCTGTAAGCATTCGACAATAACTGCGTAAATCGGATTCAAACTTGATCAAAAAATGATCGAACACATCGGCAGCCTCTCTTAATCGTCCATTTCCTACTATAAATTTGACCTCAGCACCAAAACTCCTTGTTTAGTAAGAGGAACAATTGCCGTGGACGTCTTCCCCAAAAAAACTTGCCGTTACTTGCGATACGGTTCAGCGCGTTGTGTGTAAAGGCAAGTTTTAAGGCCATCCTTGTTTGGGATGGCCCTTTCATTTTAAAGATATGACTACCCGATTCACATTACCCTCTCTGCTTCTTGATCCCTCTCGATCGGTTTGTTCCGCAGATATGCGCCATGCTCCTGAGTCCACGTCCACATCGCTTCAAAAATCGGTTGCAGCGCCTTCCCGCTCTCGGTAAGGTCATATTCGACATGCAGCGGTACGCCTGGGTAAAGAGTACGCGTGACGATTCCTTTTTCCTCTAACAGTCGCAAGCGATCGGTCAAAGTTTTCGGACTAATCGGTTGCAGTTTACGACGCAACTCGCCAAAACGTCGATTCCCGTTGAACAGTTCGAATAGGAGAAGAAGCATCCATTTGCCATCCAAGATTTCCAGGATAGGTTCAACAGTACCAGGGCAGGATCGATCCATCATTTTGACCACTCCATAGTTCATTTTTTGAAACTATTGCACTTTAATGTAACTACTTTTCAAATGTAGCACAAATCAATTAAGATGTGAAGCAAGGACGGGAAAACATGTTAAGCATTCCGTAGAAAGGAGGGATCATCCTGAATAGACCGTTTGAATTAGACCCTGCGGAGTACCCGTTCACCGACCGCTGGCTGCCTTATCGAGATGGATACATCCACTACGTCGACGAAGGGCAGGGGCCGGCAATTCTTCTCCTGCACGGCAACCCTACATGGTCTTATCTTTATCGCAACGTAATCAAGGAGCTTCGTACAGAGTTCCGCCTTATCGCTCCGGACTACCCCGGATTCGGGATGTCGAAGGCGCCTGACGGTACCGCTTTACGCCACAGGAGCATTCGGAAGCCATTCAGGATCTAATTCGCCGTCTGGATTTGAAGGATTTTATATTAGTCGTTCAGGATTGGGGAGGTCCGATCGGCCTGAATTACGCGGTACGGCATCGAGATAACTTGCGCGGCATCGTCGTGATGAATACTTGGGCATGGCCTGCGAAAATATTGCCGATGAAATTGTTCTCGCTCGCCATGGGGGGCTGGCCTTTCGGGTACTGGCTTCAAACACAGCGTAATTTTTTCGCCAAAGTCATCGTACCGCACGGGATCTATCATACCGAGAAAGTCACGGATCGTTTGCGCAAAGCTTATACCGATCCGTTCCCGACTCCGAAGTCCAGGATTCCGACATGGGTATTTCCAAGGTATATCCGCAAAGCACGAATATGGCTCGCCGACATTGAATCGAAGTTGTCGAATTTGTCCGATTTGCCTGCACAGATTTTGTGGGGAACGAAAGATAGCGCCGGCTTCCCGCTCGAACAGATGGCCAAATGGCAGAAATATTTGCCGATGAACGAAACCGATATTCTAGAAGATGCCTCACACTATGTTCAAGAGGATCGTCCGGATCGGGTGGCAGCAGCTATCCGAAAATTATCGAATCGAATACGAGGAGGAGTAAGACTATGAAAACCATTCTATGGGCAACCTTAACCGCCAATGGCAATTATGCACAATCCGGCCCCGAAAATCCGCCGAAAAAAGAAGCGTTGGACGACTTCTTTACACACGCCAAAGCTGCAGGAAATTTCATTGTCGGGCGTCGGACCTTCGAAGGAATGCGTGGCAGCGGTGGACCAGGGCCCTTTGCCGATATCGATATCGTTGTTGTTTCTAAGAACGCCTCGGAAATCCCGGGCGTAAAGGTTGTGAGATCGCCAGAGGAAGCCTTGGATTACCTGCAGGAGAAGGGCCATCTGACCGCTCTTATTAGCGGCGGCGCGGATATCCACAATTCATTCCTGGGTCAAGGACTTGTAGACGAAGTGATTTTCAATGTGGCACCCGTATTGGAAGGCAGAGGGTTAAATCTCTTGATCGACAAAGACAACTATCGATTTAAGCAGGTGCAACTATTGAACTGCAAGCCCCTCGGCAGTGGCGTTGTTCAACTGCGCTATGCGATTGATCGAACTTTATCCTAAAAGCTTATGCCGAAATATCTTCAGCCTTCGCCATGGCCCCTTTTCGAGGGGTCATTATTATTTTGTAACGGCAAGTTTAGGTCGATCCTTTGCAGGATGGCCCTTTGAAACTAACTATAAGTGCCTTTTGGGCTTTGACATGCGTTCCATGATCAAGCTACCCTGCGCCTGCTAAAAAATCGGATCATTTGAGCCATAAGGTAGTTGTTACGGCCATCGATGATGTAGCTGCGTCCCTGGTCGATTCCGCGAAATCCGGCCTGTACAACCTTCTCCGGGGTCGAGAGCTTTTGACCCGCTCCCATATCCTCGCTGCCGACCGCATCGAAAAAACCCGTCTCGGTTGCACCCGGGC
The DNA here is from genome assembly GCF_000829455.1 of Gordoniibacillus kamchatkensis. Taxonomy (GTDB): domain Bacteria; phylum Bacillota; class Bacilli; order Paenibacillales; family NBRC-103111; genus Gordoniibacillus; species Gordoniibacillus kamchatkensis. Next base: position 14,068 of record NZ_JXAK01000074.1, on the reverse strand, counting down.
ACAGTGCAAGCACGCGAACGCCTCGCCCACGCGTTTCTGCCCATAGCGCCTCAGAGAAGGACAATACAAATGCTTTGGTAGCCCCGTAAACTGTAGAATAAGCACAAGGCATGAACGCGGCCATCGAAGCCACGTTAACGATGACTCCGTCCTCTCGCCTCAGCATATCAGGCAGCAACCGATGAGTAAGATCGACTAACGCAACCGTGTTCAGCATAATCTCTTCCTGCTCGCGCTCCGGGTCTATTTCCTCGAAACGGCCATAAGTGCCAACGCCTGCGTTGTTGATGAGAATATCGACCGATAAGCCCAGTTCGGATATTTGTTCGGCCAGTTGACGAGGGGTATTCGCTTTGGACAAATCGCAAGCCATTGCATAGGCCTGCACCCCGTACTGGCGGTTGATTTCCCCCGCCATTGCATCCAGTTTGTCCTTGGAGCGCGCCGCCAGAACGACGTGACAGCCTCGTGCCGCCAGTTCTTTGGCATACGCTTTCCCGATTCCTGATGAAGCACCGGTGACTACAGCCAGCTTGTTTCGATATGCATACTTGTTCAAGATACAAAACCTCCTATCGATAGCACTGCTCTGATGTAAATTATCTTAATCGTACCGTCGATAGGAGGAGGTTAACCACATCATGTTTATACTATTAGCAAGATTAACAGCCTCGGTTATGGTTCTCTTTTGTGGTAACGGACACTTGACAGAGATTATAATAATCGTGTATGAAGTGATTTTGGTCCATTTGGTTAATCGCGATATATATCTTCCATATGAGCAAATAGAGGTGACCTAGTTGAAAATGAATCGTTCCTCATCCGCATTGGGTGACTTCCTTAAATCGCGCAGAGAACGGTTGCAGCCTTCAGAGGCCGGGATCCAGCCGCTGCCCGGACGGAGACGCACGCCGGGACTTCGAAGAGAGGAAGTCTCTTTTCTTGCCCATATAAGCGTGACTTACTATACCTGGCTGGAACAAGGCAAGGAGGTGAATCCTTCGCCGGAAGTGCTGCTAAGTATCAGCAAAGCGCTTCAGCTTGACGAGGATGAGCAGAAGCATTTGTTCGATCTGGCCAATGTAGACGCGGCGAGTGTCGTTACAGTGCCGAATAACGGAGGGCCGGATGCGGGAGTTTTGCAGAAAATCGTAGATCAACTTTATTATCCTTCTTTTATCACGGACGAAGGTACGGATGTTATCGCCTGGAATCGGGCAGCAGAACTGATCGTAGCCGATTTCGGCAGTCTGCCGGACAACCAACGGAATATGATGAACATTATGTTTTTAAAGCCGGATTACCGTACAAGACTGCTGAATTGGGAAGGTTTTGCCCGTTACTCCGTAGCGGTTCTGCGGGCAAGCTTCGACCTTTACAAGAACAACCCGTTGTATATGGAACGGTTCGAACGCTTGAGACGGGAAAGCGAAGAATTCGTGCATTTCTGGGAGCTATATGAAGTCAAGCAAAAGCGCCAAGCCACCGCATTATTTCGTCTTCCTGACGCACAGGAGATGGAGTTCGTGCTCCATTCGGCGGCTGTCATTGATAACGACCCTGGACTGCACTGGTGTTTCTTTGTTCCGGTTCCCGGTTCTGGCACGGAGGAGAGATTATTGCGTTTACTGGAGCAGGACAGGCAGCTCCCGTAGACTGTTACTCCCGTTAATAGAATAGACGTGCTGTGGCTAGCTCCCTCCAGTTGCTTGTATGATTCAGTGGAAGACAACGATTGGAAGGTGTTTAGCATGCAAACATGGTTCATTACAGGAGCGTCAGGAGGCTTGGCTTCACGTATAACTCGCCGGTTGCTGGATAGGGGGGACCGTGTAGCCGCAACGGTACGCAAGCCGGGTGTGCTGGATGATCTGCAGGCACAGTATGGCTCCCAACTATGGCAGGCTAATTTAGATCTGACAAACCCTCAGCAAATTGCTGAAGTCGTGGAACGTGCATTTTCAGAACTGGGCACGATCGATGTGTTTGTCAATAATGCAGCCTATGGATTGTATGGCGCAGTGGAAGAAGCAAGCGACAGGCAAATTGAGCATCAGTTCATGACCAATGTGCTTGGCTCCCTGCGTACAGCGCGTGCAGTCCTGCCTTTTTTCCGTAAGCAGGGCGGCGGTCACATTGTACAGATTTCGAGTATGGCGGGTCATTATTCTATTCCGGGTATGGGGCTGTATTGTTCTTCGAAATGGGCAGTCGAAGGGGCCTTTGAAGCGCTGGCTAAGGAAGTGGCTCCGTTCAATATTAAGACCACTATGGTGGAGCCCGGCGGAATCCGAACGAATTTCATTACAAGCAACGCCGTATTCGGTGAGCGGATGGACGAATACCGGGATACGGAGGCGGGCCAATTCGTTAGCCTGATGAAGGGGGAACTGCCAGGTATAGATATGAGCATGTTCAACCAAATGGTTGTCGGCGATCCGGATAAAATGGCGCAGAAGATTATCCATCGTGTCGATCAGGGAGAGGGTGCGACGCGTATGGCGTTGGGCAGTGACGCCTATGAGCAAATCCGGGCAGCCCTACTGGACAGACTGGCCGTTCTGGAAGCACAGAAAGAGCTGGCTTACTCCACTGATTCAGATGATGTGGTAAAACCATTTTAAAGGACACGAAAGGACTTCGGCATCCACGGTAACTGATATGCTCCTCTGCAAGTAGCCGGTTTATTTATTAAACCTGTCTACTTAAAGGGGAGCATATTTAAAACTTGCCCTTATTTGTGATACGGTTCAGCGTAACGGGTCTATCGGCTAAAAACCCTCAAAGTGTGTCACGTGGCAGCCTTGATGGCCCCTAAAGTACTTTTAGGAATTACCCGGCGACGCCGAAGATCGAGATCGCGACAATGATCGGCAGCAGGTACTTCGCGGGCGTCTCGATGATCTTGGCGAAAATCTTGACGAGTGGCATGTTCAGGACGAGCAGCATCAAGTTGCCGTGAACCGCAGGCTGCCGCGGGATTTCCGCTGAACAGGAAACGAACCGCCCAACCGTACGACGGTTGGGCGGTTTTTTATGAGTGCTGATTTCGAAGGAAACTCAATATTTCATCTTGCAGGGTCTTCTGGAATTGTATACGATCGAAGCCCAGAGGATCTTGGGACGGAAGAAACGACGAGTTGATCATCGACTCCGGAAACGGGCTTAGGAAGGAGAAGTGCCCGGCATTCTCGACCGTACGATAAAGAATCATGTTTCGGTCGGCAACTCCCCCCAGTATAATCTGGGCGTGAAATAACGGCGTATACGAATCCTTCTCCGCGTCCAGCAGCAGGATCGGAACGGTAACCGAGTTTAGCGCCCCCTCGGCTTGGTACCAAACCGATGCCGGAGCCAGCAATACCAGAGAGCGGATTCGGCGGTCCGGCTCGACTTCGATGAGCTGCGGTTGACAGTCCGGGGACTCGTGCGGAAAAGAAGTCGGCACGCCGCCCGCCGCCGCCAAAGCTGTGTAACCGCCCATCGAATGCCCGATGATCGTGACGGCATTCGGTTTCACTTTCCCATCGAACCTCTTATTCTCGAAAAACCAGTCGGCGGCCATCCTAAGATGTCTCGGCCTGTACGAGAGGTTCTTTGCCGTACCTTCCAGGCTGTTATCGTTCCGGTTATTGAACGGATGCTCAGGCATGCCGACGATAAACCCGTTTCGCGCCAAATGCCTAGCCAGCGTTCGGTACGCTAATGGCGTCCCGCCGGAGCCGTGAGAGATCAAGACCAAAGGGAACGTTCCTTCCGCCGGCTCCGCGTCTCTTGCGAGCTCCAACGGATAAGGCCCCAATTGATCCTCCGATTCAGGGGTATCTGAGGGATACATCACCAGCATCGGGAATGAACGACCTAGCGAAGCATAGAATATTTCAGTTTCGCAGTATCCTGCATAGCCTTGCTCAACCATCGTGCTCTGTTACATCTGTTTGCCCCCTTCCAAAGTGTTAGGAAAATAAAGTATTTGACTGGCACCCGTTGATTAAAGGGCAGAAGCGTTCAATAAGAAAGCTCTCAATCGGCAAATGGGGATCTCCATTTTTTGTTAACTTCCGGATTTACAAGGGCCTCTTTGAACTTGTCAATTTTGTAATCAATCATCCTTTGTGTCTCCAGTAATCTGTCAATCTCGTTCTGAATTCTATTCTTGTGTTCGATTAGAATGGAGACTCTCTCAGGGAGTGAGGCTTCACCCATTTCGTAAAGCTTACGGAAATGCTTCATTTCTTCCAGTGTCATTCCGGTTGCTTTGAGTCTCGTTAAAAAGACCATGCCATCCAATTGATGTTTACTGTACGTTCTGTGTCCGCTTGCTTTGCGGTCGGCATACGGAAGTAACCCGATCTTCTCGTAATAGCGGATCGTATCTTCTGACAGACCCGTGAATTCAGCCGCCTGTTTTATTGTGCTTACGGTTTCGGGAATGTCGCTCACTTTGCCGCACCTCCTGACGTATTACCACGGTATCACTCCGTTCTCATCAAAGAAACCGCCGTTCGGACCATCGTCCAGAAGGGTGGCGAGTTTCACGACAATGGAAGCGCCCTGTTCAACGGTACGATAACCCGTATGTCCATTCAAATCCGTAGCTGTATACCCTGGATCAGCTGAATTTATCTTGATTGGCGTATCTTTTAATTCTTTGGCAAACAAGACTGTTAGTGCATTGACAGCCGTTTTCGAACTCATGTAGGCGAGTAAATTTATTCCGTATTTTTCGGCATCCGATTCCGGGGTATTATACTCGGTCAAGGAAGCCAAGCCACTTGAAAGGTTTACAATTCTGCCAGCAGGCGATTTTTTAATCAAAGGGAGCATTGCCTTAGTGACAGAAAAACTGCCGAAAACATTTGTCTCATAAGTATTCCTTAGAACAGTTAATTCGTGTTGACTCGGAGGAAGACCACTTTCTAAGCACACGCCAGCGTTATTAATCAGAACATCAAGCGCTCCATACTGATCATCAATTTGTTTTACTGCGGATTGTATTGTATCCAAGTCTGTTATGTCCAGGGTAATTGCCTTTGCATTTATGTTCTCAGCCGTCAGGGTAGCCGTCGCTTCCTGTCCTCTTGCTTCGTCTCTTGAACCGAGCAATATTGTGAATCCTAGTTTGCCCAATTGCCTAGCAGTCTCAAGACCAATACCTTTGTTTCCGCCAGTGATCAAAACTATTTTTGATGTGCTCATGATTACGCCCCCCAAAAGTGATATTTACTTGACTAAGAATCACTTTACAACTTGGAGTACACTCCAAGTCAAGAGCAACATTGAAGATTAGAATGTCCTGTTATTGGACTATTGGGGGCGAGTCCTCAAGTCGCTTTTGTATTTTGTATTGTATCAATATGGTTCTCAGAAGCAAGAATTGACACACGGGTAAAAGCTTTATAATAATTCGTAATTTGTGACTCAAGGCGATCAAGATTATCAAACACTGTCTTAATTTCGTAAACGACAGCATGTCCATTATTCAACACAAGAAACCTCTGTAAAAGCTGTCGTTGTTGGCTTGTGCGCACCAAGAAGCAATTTATTTAGAATTGTATTTTGTAATATTCAGTTGCACCTTATTGATTTCTTATGCTCTTCCATGCAGTCCTCAGCTCTTTACATATTTTAATTGTATTGCAACTTAAGAACTACAACAATTATTTTTCGTCGTTACTTGTGATACGGTTCACCGTATCATCTCTAAGGCGAACTTTTTTCTGCCGTGGCGCGCCATAGTAATGTAAAGGTAAGGGAAATAAAAACAACTAAGGAGAGTTTGAACAGGACTCTCCTTAGTTATTTTCATCACTGTTTTTTCACAATTTAATCATTTTGCTGAAGCACACCCATCTCATAAAGGAATCGGGAAGGTTGCTTAACCCAACCATTATACCTTTCCGAGTAAGTCATTGTTAGAATCTCTTTAGCTCTTGTAATTGCAACAAAGCAATTTCGACGTTCTTCCTCCATCTCAATACTGTGATCCCCTTTTTTCTTACTCTGAAATGAAGGCAATTCATCCTCGACCATACCAACTAGGTACACAAAATCAAATTCTTTTCCTTTTGATGCGTGTATCGTCAGACATTGAACAGTTGAACCATCTGGTTCTGCTTCCTTGGATAACAAATCCAGCTCTTGAAGAAACATGCCCAATGTTAGCTCTTCCCTGTCGTATCTCGATAGAAGTGAAGATTGTAAATCGTCCCAAACCCTTTTTTCGTCATAATAAAGTACATCCTCCTTATTTTGACTTATGTCCATATGCTCATCAAGCCATCCAAAGCAAACTTCAATAAACCTGAAAAAGTCTTTCCCTTCAACCAAGTCGAATTCAAGTGACTTCAATAAATGACCGTCAGTTAAAATTCCTTTCTGCACGGCAATTAAAAAACCCCTCAAATAATCTCCGTCTGTAGCTTTACTCCAGGCGATTATCTCCTCTGCATTTAGGGTACTTTCCGTTAACAAGCTAAAGTTTGAAACTACCTTATTCAAGAACTTTTTATCGTTTCGTTTATGTGCAAGTCGCAGAATAAAATGCACCCATGATAGTTGTGTACTTTCGAACTCATTCTTCCTTTGCCCAATAACAACAGGAATCTCATTAGCTTTTAACTTTTCGAAAATGGGCTGTATTAGCTTTCTATTCCTTGCAATGACTGCTACCGTCTTATTCTGATTTAGAGCGTATGTTTCTTGGATAATTTCGGCAACCCAATCTGCTTCTGTTGGATAGTCAGGAAAGTACTCTAAATTTACTTCAAACGAATCCTGTATTGGTTTTTTTGCTAGTAAAGGCTTCTTGTCTTTGCTCCTATTTACATTATATAGAATCAAGTTATTAGCCAGTTGAACTACTTCTGGTGGACATCTAAAGTTCTCAGGTAGTTGTATAACTTGAGCATTGAAGTCTTTTCGGAACTCTTCAACTCTCGATGCACTTGCACCATTCCATTGGTAAATTACTTGATCATCATCTGCTACAATAAATAAATTATTATGTTTTCCTAGTGTTAAACTTCGAACTAAGTTGTACTGACCCTGATTTGTATCTTGAAACTCATCAATACAAATATATGGATAGATAGTTCGATAATGCTTGGCTACAAAAGGGTATTTCCTAAATAACTCGTAGGATTTCATGATGAGTGAGTTAAAATCTAGAGCATTCAAGTCCTTAAGTTTTTGCTCGTAGTTCATGTAAATCATTTCTATAGCTTGCCTGTCCTCAATATTACTAATGTAAGAAGACAAGTCTGATTCTGGTAGAATAAGTCTGCTTTTTAAATATTGAATAATAGGCAAAACCTTGGAAACGTTTAAGGGGTTAATCTTGCCCTGTCTTAATAAATAACTGTATACTTCTGAAACGATTTCATCTAAGTCTTCATTTTCGGAATAAATCGTAAAATCAGGTTTTACCCCAACGTGGGAGCCATGATTTCTAAGCACCTCGGCACAAAAAGAATGAAATGTACCAAGGTATAATCTTTTATCCATCCCTGGAATTAATTCGCGTATCCTGGTTCTCATCTCATCTGCTGCTTTATTTGTAAACGTAAGTCCTAGTATACGAAAGTTATCATCGCTAGATTCTACAAGTAACCTAGCAATTCGCAAAGTGAGAACCCTGGTTTTTCCTGACCCAGGACCCGCCAAGACTAATAAAGGTCCCTCATCCCAGGAAGCAGCCTCTTTCTGGACATCAGTAAGCAATTCAATATTTCTCTTTATGGCTTCCTTATATTGCATTAGCCTCACCTACACATTCATTAATCAACTGTCTTAATAATTCGGGTATTCTTCTACTATCAAAATTATGATTTTTTAAGTATTCAACAAATTTTAATGCGTTACCAACCTTGTCTTTCTTAATAAGATTTGCAATATGAATAGGGTACTCAGCACTATGCCGCGGTACTGTTACTTCACGAACCTTATCACCTAGTATTGCCTCATATTCATTTATAAAGCCCTCATTAGCCAAATAAGTTTCAAAATCAATCCACGGAAGGATTTTCACCAATCTGTTTGTCTCTTCCTCAGAATAACCTGTTTTTTTGATTTGAGATAATGTACCCTCAAGTTGATCATCACTATCACTTAATAGTCTCCAAGTAAACGATAAAGATTTAGCTAATTTTACGAATGCTCCAGGTGACCCATTATTCTGAAAATCAATTATGGTTACACCATTGGTATCAAGTGATTTATTTATAACTTCTGAGAAATAACTTAATACAATGTATTCGGTCTGTCCTTCAACTAATAGCCACCCTCTTGCAAAGAATAATTCTCCTCTTGTCCTTTGGGCAAAAGTGTATAAGTCCGTTCTTTCATCTTTATCTAAAATTTGCTGTGATTTTAAATAGAACTCACTTATATTTTCGAAATGCTCGGAATTTCTGTTCATTCCTTCCAAAGCATTCAATTCGTGTTCGTTTAACGGGGCGTATGCTTTTAACTCTGAAGAACTAAGGTTATAATGAAACTTGCCCTTTTTCGACTCTACGAAACGTTCCAACCCATGATGGGCTACAACCCTAGTTGAAACATACTCCTTTAAGTAATGGACCCTTGTTTCTGAGCCATTCTTCTTAAATACTCTGATATTTAATAAATCAAGATTCTGAAAGAAGTAGGGAGAATGAGTGGTAATAATTTTTTGGCAATCTATTCTTTGAACTTGATCCGCTAGTGCTCTAACAGCTTGGGGATGTAAATGAGCTTCTGGTTCCTCCAAAGCAAGTATTGCATTAGCTGTTCGAGAATATGCAGATTTTAATAAAACGTCTATGTATGCCTGAAATAAGAATAAAACTGCTAAACTCTGAGTTCCTTGTCCATGACGTTGTAGCGGGAAACTCACATTTCCACCTCGACCTTTTAATACAATTTGGGATTTGGACAATAAATCCCAAATGCGTACAGGTAAGGCCTGTATTGAGACTGTATCACCTGCTCCGAGGGCGATCACTTCTTGTATATTTTCAAGTGTAGTCTTTAATCCCTCCAATCTCTCGTCATTTGTAAAGATGTCCTCATTCAAACTCTGCAAACTATCTTGAATTTCAACTACCTTATCTTGTGGAATATTAATATTTCTTAGAAAGCTTCCCCAAAACTGAGATCTTGCTCCAAAGGACTCTTTAATATCTCTTAGAGCTGATAGATAGAATACTGGGGTCTCCTGAATGAAGTTTGACCAACTTGTATTAGTCTGATTTCTTGGAGGCAAAGGTTCGCCTTCAGGGTTTAAAAACTCAATATTCAAGTAAAAATCATTTCTCGCTTCCTCATATTTTGATGTTACACTTACCCTCACAGTATAAATTGCTTCCTCGGGGTTCATGTCCCATGCAACTGGTTGAGCTAATTCCCCAAGGTTTCGGATGAGGGTCTCTGACCATTCGTTCGGTTTTTCTTCTTGAAACAAGAATTGTACTTGTATACCCTCAGTGTCTTTGGGATTACTTATGTTTTCATTAGTATAATAATCATATTCATCAAACGGGGAAGACCGCTTTCCCCCTCTGGCAAGACATAGGCGAACAGCATCCAAGAAAGAACTTTTTCCTGAATTATTTTCTCCAATTAAAACAGTAGTTTTATCTAAAGGAACTGAAACGTCACGGAGACCTCTAAAATTACGAATGGTTACCATTTTCAAGTGCACTGTTTTCACCTCAATAATCAATTTCTTCCAGCTTCTATTTCTATAATAGTAAACTTTCCTCTTAGTTTCTAACATTTTTTTAAGGTAGCCTATCCCTTACTATGCCTTCGGATAAACCTTCCAAACCGAGCAAGTATGTAAGGCCAAAAATTTCGCCTCATTTATGATACGGTTCCCCGTACCACCCCCAATCCTAAAACTTTGCTGAAAACTGAAATGTACCTCTGCAATGTGTTTATTCTCGATTTTAATGCTGCTTATCAGCTTTCTAACCAGCGTTTGCTGGGCTTCTTTATCTAATAAGCGAATTACTTTTCCAACGTTCTCGAATAGCTCAACTATCTCATCAAGGTCTAAACGACTTCCCCTAAGATTTCTTATTTCTTCCCGCGTAGCGCTAATCTCTTCTTGAAATGCTGCGATCTTATCCAGATTCTCTTGGATTTTAATTCGAACTTCTGACCGATACGCCTCATTCCCTTCGGTCAACTCATCGAACAGTTTGTCTTGCTTGCCTTTCAATATACTAATTTCGCTTTCCTTACGCTTGACGCTCCGCTCTAACTCCTTAATTTGTTCATCGGAATTATTCAAAGATGACATCATTTTCGCTTTAAAATCCGGTTCGTTAACGATCTGTTCGAATATGGTTAAAAACTCTTCCTCAATAAGGTCTTTTCGAACCCCATTCGGCTTGCAGGTCTTGTGATTCATGTATTGGTTACATATGTAATATCCATACTCTTTACCTTTACTTGTAGCAGGTTGATAAGACATACCATAACCACATGCAGGACATCTCAGCAATCCACTTAATAAATGCTTGCCGTCAAACCTCTTCATATTACGGCGCGGATTGCTGTTAATCATTTCCTGCACCTTATTAAACGACTCTTCGTCAATAATTGCTTCGTGTATCCCTTTGCTTATAATGGGATTGTCATCATATTGCCTTTTACGTTTATTGTCTTCATGCCGCTTTCCCCAGTCTTTTCGGTGACCCCACCTTATTTTCCCGGTGTATGTCGGGTTTTGCAAAATGCCCTTTACGCTTGTACCGCTAAAATTTTTACCTTTTTTGGTTTTAATAGTACGCTGGTTTAACATCTCAGCTATCGCCAAATATGCACTTCCTTTAAGATACTCTGAATAGATTAACTTCACGATCTCGGCTTCCTCAACATTTATAACCAATTTTTTGTCAACAAGATCATAGCCTAATGGCGGTTCTCCACCATTCCATTCTCCTTGTCTTGCTTTTTGAGACATCCCGCCCTTTACCTGAACAATGATGTTTTCTCTCTCCATGTCAGCAATGATGGAGGAAAAGACCAAAAAATATTTCCCCATAGGATTTGATGTGTCGATCTTATCTTCTACAGAGATAAGATAGGTGCTATTCTTTTCCAAAAACTCAGCGATATTCACTATATCGAAGATTTTACGGCTTAACCTACTCATCTTATAAATGACTAAATAATCAACCTTCTTCTCTTTGATGAATTTTAGCATCGACTTTAAGCCAGTTCGTTGCTCTAGCAAAGCTCCAGATACACCCTTATCATCAAAGATTTTCAGAAGTTCCCATTCTTCGCGCTCGCATTTTTTCTCGATTTCTTTGATCTGATTGTCTAAACTATAGCCTTCCCGTACCTGTTCGTCTGTTGATACGCGAATATAGCCGACAGCCGTTTTTCTATCACTCATGCAGCCACCTCCCAACAAAATAACTATACCATGCAAAACACATAAGGTGTCATAGTGTGTTTGTAGCCGATAATAAAAGAAAAGCGCCAGCATCGAAATATTTGATGCCAGCGCGGTTATCACCTTTCAAAGGGTTTGAACTTATTTTAACATCTCTTTCAGACCCTCTTTTCCGTATTTTTCAACCAGCTTTTGGATCTCACTTAAAAGCGCAGATGTAAAGTCACTGATTACATCTTGTTTGATTTCTTCTTCCGTTTTTACGAGCTTATCAAATACTGAAGGCATGCTTATCATCCCCATACATCGCAAATTTGGGATTGACCCATGCCTTCTGTGCTTTAGATGAGTCGCATTATGAGAAATGAAATTTTCAACTGCAGTTCAGATAAAAATATAGATGAAAAATAATAATTTTGATCTAAGTCCAATCCTCGATAATCTAAATACAAGCCAAAAGTCCAAAGACCCCCAAAGTGCAAAAATAACATCCGCCGCGCAACTGAGTGAACTGTATTCCAACTCCATTCAACCACAAATAAAAAAGCACCTAAGCATTGGAATGACATCCAATGCTTAGGTGCGAAAACTATCTGTATCTGTAAATTGGGGCCAGTTGGTCGGGGGCAACGGTCATTTACTTATCGCTAAGCTTCTAAAATAATCAGCGTAACTCTTATAGTCTCCATTTTGAAGGGCAGGGGCGCATATGAATAAAGATTTTTGAAAACCCTTGCCCCCAATGCCCCCCTATTACCAGTATCCGCAGAGTCGCAAGCCCTTTATCACAAACTCTCCATGATGCTTTGGTTCTTCGAAGGTAATATTCTTTTCATACAAAACTTTTCTGAATAATTCTAAAAAAGTACTACTATTGATTGATGTCAGCTCATTGTAGTCATTATCACGCGCCCACTCGTCAAAGTCTTTTTTGAAATTCGAGCGGCGTGTTGTTGCACTCGGATCGACGATTATCACCCCAGCTTCAATGCGAGAATGAAAGTACTCAACAACAGGATTTTGTTTTGCCTTGTAATCCTGCAAAGCTTTCTCACAAACTTTGCTCTCGGTCAGATTGAACTGATTTTCGATTAACCGAGTCAACCCTTCCATCGCGAAACGAAGAATTCCAGGCATTTCGCTAAGAATTTTACCAACTAAGTTCTTATCTGCGTAACTTACGCCTTCTTCACGAATTTGACCGGCTTTCAACTCTTCGTATCTTTTGTTAAACGGAATGATTTGTAATCTTCGAAAAAAGCCATGTGATAAATCTTCTGTGTCCATCATGCGATTTAGTAAGATGACAACTTTTGCCGACAAAACTGCATTAATTGGTTTATTAAACTTCACATCAATATATTGTGAATCACTGCCTGTCACATTTTTGAACTTCTGGGTTTTAAACTTTCCTGAAAATTCGTTCTCTGTTGACATGCACACAAGTTTCCCTGGTAAATCTTGCATTCCAAAACGCCCACCCATTTCAGTTAGCGAAACATTCGAAACATTTTCATGGCCAACCAAGTTCCGAATAACCTCAGCTAAAACGCTCTTTCCGTTTGACCCAAGCCCTACGAAAAAGAAAGCCTTCTGAATCTTTACGTCGGGCAGGAATAAATAGCCCAAAATTTCTTGAATCAGCATAATGCGTTCTTGGTCGCCTTCAAATACATCTTCGAGAAACCGCATGAAGGTTGGACATTCGGCATCAGGGTTGTAGTCGAACGGGACTTGAATAGTAGACAGGAATTTCGGACTGTGCTCAACCAATTCCATTTTGTACAAATTGAGCATGCCGTTTGTTAGATTCACAAACCCCTTTTCAGGGTTCATAGACTTTACAATAGGGATTTCAAGTTTCAATGCCTCGAAATACTCCTTTTCCAACTTCCTGCGCCAGAGGTTGGGTTCAGCTTCATTTATGATGTTTCGACACACCGCCTTAATAACCAGATCAGAGATTGCAAAAAAAATCCCCTTCTTACTGTAAACGAAAAACTGGCCGCTCTCATGTTGAACGAGGGTCATCCTCCTAAGTACATGCGAAGCAAAGATATTAGGATTAATCTTTGGTTCACCTTTTTTATCAAGCGATAACCCTCTATTTCTCCATCTAACAGCCCTAACTTGCGCAAGATCTGGGCCTTCAACAGCATTAAAGAAACCGCTCGGATAACCAAATCTCTCCAGTATAGCAAAACCAGCTGGTAGAAGGGAGAACATTGATTTTTTGTGATAATATGCAGCTGCTAAAGAATCCGCTAGTTTCGTCAATTTGTTTTCTTTTTTCAAGCGGAATAAGATCTGTTTCAAAAGTACTTCACCATCTTCTCGTAATTTAACAAGGTCAGATGCCAACAATTCGATGGACTCCTCAGATAGATCGGAAGCATGTTCAATTACGCATTGAAGTAAAGCGTCTTTCGCCTTAATGTAATTGATGTCTTCGCCAGCAACCACATTTACACAATTTTCCTGAACAAAGCTCACGATGGATTGATTAGTGTTCATAGTAACCTCACCCTTCACGTAATTTTTATAGCCATTAGAAGATGTTGCTTGACAGACGACGACTTGGGACGAGTGAAAAAATTTCCAAATAAGGCTTCGTATTCAGTTTTCAAAGAAATGCGAACCAACGTGGATTACTAGGCAGACGGCCCCCTTCTGGATCAG
>NZ_JXAK01000073.1 GCF_000829455.1 Gordoniibacillus kamchatkensis | reverse complement strand
GGGGAACCACGCGTACCCATCCCGAACACGACCGTTAAGCCCTCCAGCGCCGATGGTACTTAGACCGCAGGGTCTTGGGAGAGTAGGACGTCGCCAAGCAAGTAAAAGAGTCTTTTTGGCAAAAGAGCCAAAAAGACTCTTTTTTCGTTGTAACAGCTTTGAGTCATACTACCTCCAAGGGATGGAGCTGACGGCGATGGCAGCTGGCATCCGGTTACCTGCTAGGAGGGATTGCGATGAAAATAGCGCAATGGGTTATGTTGACCCTCATGCTCGTTATGACGGGTTGTGGTGCTAATGCAGGCCAGCCTTTGCCGAAACCGTCTGCAGCTGAGCCCAATGCCGTCCCTCAACAACACATGGAGTCGGCGCCCAAAATGACTACAGCTGACGTTCCCCCCGTCCCAGAGCATGTGAGAAAGCTGATGGCACTCCCTGCGCCTCCCCCTGCGCCGTTACCGCAGCCGCAACCGGTGCGCAAACCGGCGGTCGCCGCTAAAGGCATTTATGTATCGGCATGGAAAGCAAGGGGCGCGTCGCTCGAGCAGCTGATCAAACTATTGAACGACACCGAACTGAACGCTATGGTTATCGATGTGAAGAACGACTCCGGACAAATAACCTACGATTCGCAAGTAGCGCTTGTTAACGAGGCGGGCTCCGACGATACGAGGCCGATTGCCGATATGCGAGGACTGCTAAAGCGTCTTAAGGACAACAATATTTACACCATTGCACGAATAGTTGCTTTCAAAGATCCGTATTTGTGCAGCGTGCGAAAAGATTTGGCGATGCAAAAAAAAACCGGCGGCGTATGGCGTGACAGGAAAGGGGTAGCTTGGGTCGACCCGTATCATCCCGTCGTACAAGCCTATAATATCGATCTCGCGAAAGAAGCCGCGCAGCTCGGATTCGACGAAATCCAGTTCGATTACGTAAGGTTTCCCGAGAATGGCGACAAAGTCGATAGCGAGGTCAAGTTCCGAAACCCGCAAAAACTGAGCAAACCGGAACTGATCGCGAGCTTCCTGGAAAAGGCGAAAACGGCGCTGCCAAACGTGCCGGTCTCGGCGGACGTATTCGGCATGACGCCTTCCGTTGCGGGGGACATGGGAATCGGGCAGGAATGGAACCGAATCAGCCCGATCGTCGACGTTATATCGCCTATGGTGTACCCTTCACATTATAGTCACGGAGCCCTAGGTATCCCCCATCCGGATCTGAATCCCTATGCGATGATTCATCGGGCGTTAAAGGATGCCGTTAGCAAAAACACGCAGCTGGAGCAGCAGCGTCAATCGGCGGCCAAAGTGCGGCCTTGGCTGCAAGCTTTTACCGCGAGCTGGGTGAAAAACCACCAAACGTACGGGGCGAAGCAGGTGCGGGAACAAATCAAGGCGGCGAAAGATCTTGGCATCGACCAATACTTGCTGTGGAATCCCGGCTGCACGTACTCGCTGCGTGAATCATAATTTTGCTCGCCTTCCTTGACACGAAAAATGGCCTTTTGTTAAGATTGTAGAAATATACGGGAGTGGGGAGGCTTTTTGTTGTGTGGGACAATAAGTTTGCGAAGGAAGGGTTAACGTTCGACGATGTGCTGCTCGTGCCTCGAAAGTCGGAAGTGTTTGGCAAGGAGATCGATGTTAGCACAGAGATTCACCCGAAGGTGAAGCTGAACATTCCTTTCCTTAGTTCGGCGATGGACACGGTGACGGAGTCGGCCTTGGCGATTGCGATCGCAAGAGAAGGCGGAATCGGAATCATTCACAAAAACATGCCGATCGAGCAGCAAGCGGAAGAAGTAGACCGGGTGAAGCGGTCGGAGAGCGGCGTTATCACGAAGCCGTTCTCGCTGACGCCGGAGCATCATGTGTACGACGCGGAGGAGCTGATGGCCAAGTTCCGGATTTCGGGCGTACCGATTGTCGACGACAACAAGAAGCTGGTCGGCATTTTGACAAACCGGGATTTGCGCTTCGTTCATGATTACTCCACCAAAATCAAAGAAGTGATGACCCGCGAAAATCTCGTGACGGCGCCGGTCGGTACGACGCTCAAGCAAGCTGAAGCCATTTTGCAGAAATACAAGATCGAGAAGCTGCCGCTGGTGGACGAGCACAACGAGCTGAAAGGCCTAATCACGATTAAAGATATCGAGAAGGCGATACAGTTCCCTAACGCCGCCAAGGATGGACAGGGCCGCTTGCTGGTTGGCGCGGCGGTAGGCGTATCGAAAGATGTGATTGAGCGTGCCACTGCTCTTGTGGAGGCGGGCACCGACATCATTACGGTGGATTCGGCGCACGGCCATCATATCAACATCCTCAACACCGTGAAAAAGCTGCGACAGATGTTCCCAGAGCTGCCGATCATGGCCGGAAACGTGGCAACGGGCGATGGTACTCGCGATTTGATCGAAGCTGGAGCTTCCATCGTGAAGGTCGGCATAGGTCCAGGCTCGATTTGTACGACGCGTGTCATCGCCGGCATCGGCGTGCCGCAAATTACCGCCATTTATGACTGCGCGCAAGTCGCCCGGCAATACGGCGTACCGGTCATCGCCGACGGCGGCATCAAGTACTCCGGCGACGTCGTGAAAGCCATCGCGGCCGGTGCGAGCGCGGTTATGATCGGCAGCCTGTTCGCCGGCACGGAAGAGAGCCCGGGCGAATCGGAAATTTACCAAGGACGCCGCTACAAAGTCTATCGCGGTATGGGTTCGCTCGGAGCGATGAAAGAAGGCAGCAAAGACCGTTACTTCCAGGAGAACGAGAGCAAGCTCGTGCCGGAAGGCATCGAAGGCCGGGTGGCGTACAAAGGGCCGCTCGCGGATACGATTTTCCAGCTCGTCGGCGGTTTGCGTTCGGGTATGGGGTATACGGGCTCGCCTAACATTCAGTCGCTCATCAACGACACGCAATTCGTTCGCATTACGGGGGCGGGCCTGCGGGAGAGCCATCCGCACGATGTGCAAATTACGAAAGAAGCGCCGAATTATTCGTTATAATTTGTAGACCATATTTTGGATGGGCGGAGGGAGCTTCCTCCGCCTTTCTTTTTTTGAGAGAATAGGTAACGGTATGGTACAATGAAAGAATATTAATCATGGGAGTGTGGAACAGTGAAGGTGTTTGGGAAGTATGGGAAACTGGCAATCGGCCTTGTCCTCGCAGCACAGCTGGCGGTTTCTCCTCTACTGGGAACAAGAGTGCAGGCAGCGGAAACGGACACCCCCAATTTGGGTTTAAACTCAAAATCGGCTATTCTCATGGAAGCGTCAACAGGACAGGTGCTGTACGAACAAAATTCGGACCAACCTATGTCGCCGGCCAGTATGGCGAAAATGATGACCGAATATTTGATTCTGCAAAGCATCGACGATAAGAAAATCAACTGGACCGATATGGTTCCGATTAGCGAATATTCCGCCGTTTTATCCAACAACAAAGCGCTCTCCGGTATCCCGAAAGCACAGGGCGACCAATACTCGGTACAGGATTTGTTCTACGCGGTCACGATTTATTCCGACAACGGCGCGGCAGTCGCTCTCGCGGAACGAATCTCCGGGTCGGAAGAAAAATTCGTGCAGCTCATGAACGATACTGCGCAAAAATTCGGCTTGTCGAAAGATGCGCATTTCATTGACACGTCTGGCCTGGACCGAGTCGATCTTGGCAAGTACGCGCCGCAATCGATTCCCGGGGAGACGATTTTCACGGCGCGGGATGCGGCGCTTATCGCGTACCATTTGCTGAAGGATCACCCGAAAATTTTGGAGTATTCCAGCATTCCGGCGAAGAAATTCCGCCCGACGGACGCCAATCCGATGATCAACTACGATTGGATGTTGGAAGGCAACAGCAACAATCAAAACTTCAAGAAATACGTCTATCCCGGCGTAGACGGGCTGAAGACGGGGCACACCGATAAAGCCGGATATTGCTTTACGGGGACGTCCCAGCGGAACGGCACGCGTCTGATTTCCGTCGTCATGAACGCAAGCACGCGCGAGAACAGCTTCCTGGATACGAAAAAGATGTTCGACTACGGATTTACGAACTTCGAGAAGAAGGAAATCGTAAAGGCAGGCACTCCTGTCGATCAATTAAAGGCCGTTCCGATCAAGAAAGGCGTCAATAATGAAGTCGCTCCTCTTACGGGAGAAGGGCTTACTCTGTTCGTGAAGAAAGATACGCCGGACAGCGCCTTTGCGAAAACGGCCCAGGGCGACGCCAATCTGGTAGCTCCGATCAAGAAAGGCCAGCAAATCGGCACGTTGACGGTAACCTATAACAACAAGCCGTATACGATCAAATTGGTCGCTGCTAACGATGAAGAGAAGGCCAGCTGGATCCGGCTCTTGTTCCGGGCTATCGGCAATTTCTTCGGGGATCTGTTCGGGAATATCAAGAAGTCCATTTAACCGTTCGCCGGTTGTATATTTGCAGTGCTTCATGTAAAATATTTGTTTAGAGTTTACTCGATTTATAGACCGGCTTGTCGATATTAGGCAGTACCGTACAGGAGGTAATGGAGAATGGAAACCGGAACATCGCGTGTAAAAAAAGGCATGGCAGAAATGCAAAAAGGCGGCGTCATCATGGACGTCATGAACGCCGAGCAAGCAAAGATCGCCGAAGCGGCCGGCGCATCCGCCGTAATGGCGCTGGAGCGCGTACCGTCCGACATTCGGGCGGCTGGCGGGGTAGCGCGCATGGCTGACCCGACGATCGTGGAAGAGGTCATGAAAGTCGTATCGATTCCAGTTATGGCGAAGGCCCGCATCGGCCATTTTGTCGAAGCGAAAATTCTCGAATCGATGGGCGTCGACTATATCGACGAAAGCGAAGTGCTGACGCCTGCGGACGAAGTGTTCCACATTAATAAAAAAGATTTCACTGTGCCGTTCGTCTGCGGCGCACGCGACCTCGGAGAAGCGCTTCGCCGCATCGGCGAAGGCGCGTCGATGATCCGCACGAAGGGCGAGCCGGGAACGGGCAATATCGTTGAAGCGGTGCGCCATATGCGGATGATGATGTCGCAAATTCGCAAAGTGCAAGGCATGTCCAAAGACGAGCTGATGGCCGAAGCGAAAAACCTCGGAGCGCCGTACGAGCTGCTGCTCCAGGTTCACGAGACAGGCAAGCTGCCGGTCGTCAACTTCGCCGCAGGCGGCGTTGCCACTCCGGCCGACGCGGCGCTCATGATGCACCTTGGCTCCGATGGCGTTTTCGTTGGCTCCGGCATTTTCAAATCCGACAATCCGGAGAAATTCGCCAAGGCGATCGTTGAAGCGACGACGCACTATACCGATTATGCCCACATTGCGGAGATCTCCAAAAACCTCGGAACCCCGATGAAGGGCATCGAAATTTCCAAGCTGCCGGCCGCGGAACGTATGCAGGAGCGCGGTTGGTAATAGTCATTTGCCGCCTCCGGGCGGCTTTTCGCAACCTGACGGGAGCAAGTCGCTGGGAAAGAAGGAACGAATAGCATGAAGATTGGCATACTTGCGCTGCAAGGAGCTGTAGCCGAACATATTCGCATGATCGAGAAGGCTGGCGGGGAAGGCGTCTCCGTCAAACGGCCGGAGCAGCTGCGCGAGCTGCAAGGCATCATCATACCGGGCGGAGAAAGCACGACCATCGGCAAGCTGATGCGCACTTACGGCTTCATCGACGCGCTGCGCGAATTCCATAAGCAAGGCAATCCGGTGTTTGGCACGTGCGCCGGCCTGATCGTCATCGCCAAGGAGATTGCCGGCCAGCCGGAAGCGCATCTTGAGCTGATGGACATCAAAGTTGCGCGGAACGCCTTCGGACGCCAGCGCGAGAGCTTCGAGACCGACCTTGAGGTGAAAGGGATCGCCGACGATGTGCGTGCCGTCTTCATTCGGGCGCCGCTCATCGAAGCGGTAGGCGCGGGAGTGGAGGTTTTGTCCTCGTACAAGGGACAAATCGTAGCGGCGCAGCAAGGCTCCTTGCTGGCCACGTCGTTCCATCCCGAGCTGACGGACGATCACCGCATCCATGGCTACTTCCTTGATATGGTGAAAAAGGCGCATCAGTCATAATACCCTTACTGGAGGGGTTTGTTTGTTCGACGTAAAGCTACTCAGAAACGAAATGGACCGCGTCAAGACAGCGATGGCAAATCGCGGCAAGCAGCTGCCGGAGCTGGACCGTTTTGCAAGCCTGGACACGAAGCGCCGCGAAATGCTGCAGGAAACCGAGCAGCTGAAAAACCGGCGCAACGTCGTGTCGCAGGAAGTGGCCGTCAAGAAGCGGGCCGGCGACAATGCGGACGAGCTCATTCAAGAGATGAAAATTGTCGGCGACCGCATCAAAGAGCTGGATGACGAAATTCGCGTGCTAGAGGCGGAGCTGAACGACATTACGCTCAGCATCCCGAATATGCCGCACGAATCGGTTCCGGTCGGCGCCTCCGAAGACGACAATGTCGAGCTGCGGCGCTTCGGCGAGCCGACGTCGTTCGGCTTCGAGCCGAAGCCGCATTGGGAGCTGGCGCAAGAGCTCGGCATTCTCGATTTCGAGGCGGGGGCCAAGGTGACGGGATCGCGCTTCGTTTTCTACAAAGGGCTTGGGGCACGGCTGGAGCGGGCGCTCATCAACTTCATGATGGATTTGCACGCGAATGAACACGGATACGAAGAAATGCTGCCGCCTTACATCGTCAACCGGGATAGCTTGACCGGGACGGGCCAGCTGCCGAAGTTCGAGGAAGACGTGTTCAAGCTGCAGGGGACCGACTTTTTCATGATTCCGACGGCGGAAGTGCCGGTCACGAACTATCACCGCGAAGAAATTGTCGCGGCCGAGCAGCTGCCGCTGAAATATGCCGCATACAGCGCTTGCTTCCGTTCGGAGGCCGGAGCGGCGGGGCGCGATACGCGCGGACTGATCCGCCAGCACCAATTCAACAAAGTAGAGCTCGTGAAGCTCGTCAAGCCGGAGGACTCGTACGCGGCCCTCGAAGATCTTACGAAGCATGCCGAGAAAGTATTGCAGCTGCTCGGGCTGCCGTATCGCGTGCTGACGCTCTGCACAGCCGATCTCGGCTTCTCGTCGGCGAAGACGTACGACCTTGAAGTGTGGCTGCCAAGCGGAAATTCGTACCGGGAAATTTCTTCGTGCAGTAATTTCGAGGACTTCCAGGCACGCCGTGCGGGCATTCGCTTCCGCCGCGACGCCAAGGCGAAGCCGGAATTCGTGCACACGCTGAACGGCTCGGGGCTCGCCATCGGGCGCACCGTCGCGGCTGTGCTGGAGAATTATCAGCAAGCAGACGGCAGCGTGAAGGTTCCGGACGTACTCGTCCCTTATATGGGCGGGATCTCCGTCATTGCTAGGAAATAGCGCTTGCCAACGATTTTGTTCATATGCTACAATCCAATACGTCCCGTTTGAAATCGGGACCGTTTGGAGAGGTGGTCGAGTGGTTTAAGGCAGCGGTCTTGAAAACCGCCGTAGTCGTGAGGCTACCGTGGGTTCGAATCCCACCCTCTCCGTATTTGCATATTCGGTTCATCAATAAAACGCACTGGCTGCTGCATAAGCGGTCTGGTGCGTTTTCGTATTTGTGACGGTTGGCGAAACATTAATCGAACTTTTTTATGAAGTTCTTTTGGTCCTTTGTAAATTTATAGCCGCGTCGTTCGTACAACCTGTGAGCGTTGATTCGACTTGGGTGGGATAACAGTTTGATCCCGGAAAATCCGTTGTCTTTTCCCCACTGTTCAAGATGCTCAATCAACATGCTGCCTACGCCTTGCTTTCTATACTTTTCTTTAACAACGAATCCTAGGACGTTTACTAAAGACTCGGAAAAAAGCAATTCATACGGACTTCCATGAATGTATCCTATGACCTCGTTGTTTTGTTCATAAACAAAGATCACATCGTTGGTTTTCTCTAGAATGATTTCGATTTTTTCTTTTACTTTTTCTTCGGAAAATAAATATAAATTGGGGTTAAAATCTTGGTTTAACAAATAAATATCACGATAATCGGACACCCGAATTTCCCTGACACGGTTTTCGTTCATTTTCCACCATCCTAACAGCAGAATCGATTAACGTCTGCTTTTTATCAATTTCGATATCGGCAATGCCAGCAGAGCAAGCACGGCTAAGATGGCAAGCGTAATTCCAAAGACGGGATGCGCAGCCAAATTCATTCCGCTTGCGGAAATGAACATTTGTACGACGAAAAATATCGCAATGACTACGATAACCGATTTCGCAATAACGCGACTCATTCTACGAAATCGCTTTCATCAAAAAGTATATCTCGCCTTGCGTAACGCAAGTTTTTGCGCCGAACAGCAAATTTAGGATAGCCTTGAGGAATTGCTTGATGAGTCGGAGGCATTAGAACGGCGACGGATACAACCGTTTGCGTACGCCCCTCTTCGAGAGGAATAGCCTCAAGCTGGGTCGGCTCAGGTATTCGATTTCCGCTTCGTTCCATACTGTATAAAAGCTGCATAAGACAAATCGTTGCCAAACGAAGTGCTTCTTCGTCCGTAGCACCCGAGATGGCCGCACCCGGAAAATCCGGAAATGTAACCGATATGCTGCCTTCCGAATAATCGAAAATTGCCGGGAAAACGTATTGATCTCGCATATTGCCCCCTATTTATCTGAACCAGGCTATGTTCAGTCGACTAATTCGACGTCTTATGGAGCAATCCCTTCTCGCGTATAAAGCAAAAAAACGCAGCGCAGGGGCTGGCGTTCATTTGGCCTGAGTAAATTGCGAGTGAGCGGCAACCGGAGATTGGACCCGGTACATGACGGGAATTCGTTTCATGCGGCTGTATTTTGAGCGAAGCGTCTGGATATCGGTAACAAGTCCCATTTTGGAGGCTATGCGATGAACTATCGACCAGCCACCGTCTTCGTAAAATGGACATTGATCCATGTATTTGCCAAACGGAGTTCTTAGAACGTCTAACCCGATCTCATCCGGTTCCCTGTCAATACCATATATAAATGGCGCCGGCAAGCCGTTCGATACATCGATCCCGGCAAACACCGGGGCATTGATTTCTCCATGCAGAGTATGTTGAATGGCCACATCAAATACATAACCGTCAATCTCGATCCAGGAGTGGGTAAAATCTCGCCCATCGATTGTTCTTCGCACTACACCAAGTTTTAATGCCGCTGAAACGCCCAGTTCTGCTAACACTACGGAAAAAACTCCGGATAACAGATGACATGCCCCGGCGAGAGGGTGTTCCTTAAAGTCTTCGTTGGCAGCGAGAAATGCGCGTTCAATCTTGTTTCGCTGCGCATGCGAGAAATGGACTTGGGCCATAACATCGTTCCAAGAAAGTACCTGCATTAAACCATGGCATTTTTTATATTTTTTACCGCTGCCGCAAGGGCACGGATCATTTCTTCCTATCGTTGTTGTCATAAGATAATGGCTCCCTATCAGATCTAGAAATTACTGTTTTGCTCAGGCCACCTATGTATTTTAAGCTGAGCCCCTGAAGCCCACATGAAAGAAACCTGAAAAAATCTTAAAAATATCCTTAAAAAACACCCTGCAAGGCAGTGCGTTTAACCCCTGAATAACGGCAGAACCCCATGACATACTAAATAAAAAGTGTCGTACCGGAACCGGAGGACTTATGCCCATACAACAATCTGAAGCGAAGCAGGTCAATATCGAGTTCACTTGTACGGAGATCGGCGGGCTCTGGAGCGTGTATATTCAGGAGAGCATGTCCGCTTGTTTCCTTACCTACTTCCTGCATCATCTTCAGGATGCGGAAATCGCTCCGCTCGCTAAAGAAGCGCTGGAAATCGCGAAAGACCGACTGGCCAAAATGAAGCAGCTGTTCATGGACGAAAACTTTCCGGTACCGGTAGCTCTCTCGGACGGCGATGTGAACTTGGCCGCTCCTCCGCTGTTTCGGGATTCGTTTGCCTTAAGCTTCATCTATATGATGAACCGGCTGTCGATGATCAACTTTGCCTTTACTGCGTCGAACAACGTCCGGCTCGATGTGCTCGACTTTTTCAACGAATGCATCCATACGTCCACCGAAATGTTCGGCAAAACGGTCAAGATGATGCTGGACAAAGGGATCTATGACCGTCCGCCGAAAATGGATTACCCGAAAAAAATCGAATACGTGCAGAAAAAATCGTTCCTATCGGGGATGCTCGGTCAGAAGCGGCCGCTGAATGCGATTGAATTATCCGAGATTTTCTTCAATATTGAGAGGAATTATTTTTCGGTCATTATTATGCTTGGTTTTGCCCAAGTGGTGAACGACCGGGAGCTGAAAGAGCTCATTATAAGGGGAAAAAGGATCAGCGAGAAACAAATCCAACTGTTCAACGGTTTGATGATGGAGGAAAACTTGCTCGGCACGGTAACGGTCGGCATGGAAGTGACCCCGTCGACGATATCGCCATTTTCCGACAAGCTGATTATGACGATGATCACGGTGCTTAACGCCGTAGACATCACATTGATTTCCCACGCCTTGGCATTGGCTATGAGGACGGATCTCATCGCCAACTACAGCAAGATCATCGCGGAGGTGATGGCTTACGCCAAATCTACGTTCGACGCCATGGTCGAGAGAAAATGGCTGGAGCAGCCTCCGCTGGTAACTGACCGGCAAGAGCTGATCCGTTCGTAGAATCGGTTCACAAAAGGCGCACCGCTGAACGAAGGTTTAGCGAGGTGCCTTTTTTTGCTGCTCATAAAAGCGTTCCCCCTACCGCAACTTAAATGTGAGGAGGTGTCTAACGTTCATGGCTACAACCGAACAGCTGACGGTGGACAATGGCAAAGTAGCACAGGCGTGGGAAGAGCAGCTGCCGCGAATGCTGAACGAGTCCGACACATGCAAAGTGATCGCCGACGAAGGCGACCCGAACGCGCTCCGCGTCAACATTCAGACGGGGGGACATTCCGATTACAATTTTGATTTCAAGGTGTCGTATGTCGACCCTCGCGAAATTAAGGTGGAGCTGGTCGATGTTGAGCAGGCGGGGCTGCATGTAGACGAGAATACGGATATCATTCAAGGGCTGGCGGAAGATTATGTGCGCCACCTGCACGAATGCGCCCAAGGGGTTAAAAACATAACCAATCCGTAACCGGAGGGACGACGCAAATGACCAAACAGCACGGACCGGACAAAAACTTGCAAAATGTCGTCAAAGATCTCGACCAGCCGCGAATTAACGCCGAATTCAACAATCAGCAGCAGCGCAAAACGGATGACCGCCGCCAGCGGGACAACAATCGTTTTGACGAAGAAGGCAAACTGAACGCAGGAGGGCTGAATCATGTCGAAACCTAAAACGCAGCCGGTCGGCGCCAGCTACGTCCGGCCGCGCACGGACCTGCACGAGCATCGCGAGCTGAGTCAGCCGCAGCCCGGGTCGAAACGGATCAAAACGCAAAATCATTCCCGCAACAACCACGGCGAAGGGCATTAAAAATTAATTTTCGAAGCGACCTCATAAAAAAGAGCGCTTCGGACATAATAAGATCGACGGTGAAGAGAGGGTGTGGTTGCGTTGGAAAACGTAGCGAACAACTCCGGTGATTGTGCGCTTTAACTGAAGTAACCCAATCTGGAGGGATGTGCCAAAGACACGTCAGTGCTTGGAGGCAACAATCGTTCGGACGAACGAGACACCGAAGGAGCAAGTGATCAGGTAAAGTAACAAAAACATTCACCGTCGGAAGGGAGCCCGCAAGGGCTCTTTTTCCTTTTGAGCGGCCAATCGGTTACAATGAGAGCACGAAGAGGGGAGGGCTGGAGCATGAAAACGAAAATTCGTACGAAACAACCCAAGCAGCTTCTCAACCGCGCTACCGGGTTCCTGGAGGGCTATACGCACACGCTTAATCCTTATGCAGGCTGCACGTTCGGCTGCTCGTATTGCTACGTGCGGCAAATGCCGGTCGGACTGTTCCGCGGCGAGGCTTGGGGTACCTGGGTCGACGTGAAGGCAGAGGCGGCGGAAGTGCTGCGGAAAGAACTGCATAAGGCCAAGGCGAAGGGGCCGGTTACGATCTTCATGTCTTCCAGCACCGACCCGTATCAGCCGGAGGAGGCAAAGGCGGGCGTAACCCGATCCCTGCTGGAAGTAATGGTTGATCCGGCGCTTATGCCCGATTTTTTGTTTGTGCAAACCCGAAGCCCGCTCGTGGAGCGGGACTACGATTTGCTGGAGAGGCTGGGGGAGCGGGTAAGGCTGAGCATGACCGTAGAGACGGATCGCGACGACATCCGCCGCGCGTTCACACCGCATGCACCGCCGCTGCAGGGGCGTCTGCGAGCGCTCCGAGAAGCGGTAAGGCGCGGCATTCCCGCGCAGGCGACGATCGCCCCGGTGCTGCCGTCAAGCGCGGAATTCGCGGCGAAGCTGGCGGCTGTCGTCGATCGGGTGTGCATTGACGATTATTTTATGGGCGATGGCAGCGGGGGGAGGAGAACGGAACGGCTCGGCATCCGCGAGCTGTACGAAGAGCTCGGGCTTGCCGAGTGGTACGGCCGCGATGCCCATCTGCGCGTGCTTGCTCAGCTGCGGGGGCATTTTGCCCCGGAGCGTATTATGGTCAGTCAGGCCGGCTTCTTGCCGGGATGAAAAAAGCCCGGTCAAGGCGACCGGGCCGAAATCGGTTGAACGGATTATTTTCATGGCAAGGAACACGGGATTCGCGCTTCTGGCGGCGAGTCGATGCCGTTGTTGGTTTGGGTGGGTGACGGCTAGCGCCTTCATATACGCTTTTAACGAATATTGTTCTTACCTCATGGAACTTTGGTACGCTAACTGCCGTTTCAGTCACCTCAGGCTCTAACAGGGCCTCGGAGGACGCTGTATAACGAACACGTTCGTTATACAAGTTGAAACAGCTAACGCTATCATAATGGGCTTGTCTCGAAGGCAGCCGAGTATGGCACAGAAAATAAAAAAATTGCGGTTCAGAGAACCGCAATTCTTCGCAGTGTAAAAAAATATCGAGACGACAGGATTCGAACCTGCGACCTCTTGGTCCCGAACCAAGCGCTCTACCAAGCTGAGCCACGTCTCGAGAAGGCTTATGAATATGCGCGCCACGGCGGGATTCGAACCCGCGACGCACAGTTTAGGAAACTGTCGCTCTATCCTGCTGAGCTACGGGCGCATAAGCAAGATATACTATAGCACGATTCCCGGGCAGATGCAAGGGAAGCCGCTGCAAGAGTTGGAACGCGCTGCCGGCAGGGCCGCTGAAGAAGGCTAGCGCTTGTTCCTGAGGTTGCGGAAAAAACCGGACAGCATGGCCGCGCATTCGTCCTGGAGGACGCCTGCGACGACTTCGGCGCGGTGGTTGAACCGGTCTTCCTGGAGCAAATTCATAAGCGTACCTGCACAGCCGGCTTTCGGATCGGGCGCGGCGAACACGACGCGGGGCAGCCGCGACTGTACGATGGCGCCGGCGCACATCGGGCACGGCTCGAGCGTGACATAGAGCGTGCAATCAAGCAGGCGCCAAGCGCCGAGCCGTTCGCTCGCCTCGCGAATAGCGATCATCTCCGCATGCAGCGTCGGATCTTTGGACGTCTCCCGCAAATTGTGGCCGCGGCCGATGACTTCCCCGTTCTTCACAATGACCGCTCCGATCGGCACCTCTTGCAGCTGCTCGGCTTTGCGCGCCTCAGCGATCGCTTCCCTCATCCACATTTCATGGTCATGCCCGAAAATATCCACTGGGGACAACTCCTTTCTTGCAACTTATCCTCATGTGGATATGCCACGAACACGCATTCGTTGTTAACATGTTGTGGATAATGTTGTGGATAAGTGTGGTTTCGTGTGAATAATCAGCTTTATCATAGGCGAACGCTTACGGCGAATCAAGGTCTTAGGCCGGAAGAACGCAACGCACGCAAATGGTTTGCCTGAAAACCGATTGAAAAATGTCCACCCTCTAGGTATACTAGATATATTATATAGTTCTGAGTGCCTACCAATTGTCGAATAAGCGATAATGGCAAACTTGCCGAAAGGCAAGGACGCAAAGCCGAGGGTCTACGGCTCGTATGAGTTATGATAGCCTGGTTACCGAACCTCCGGCATACGCGGTATGCTTCCGGTTACTGGGCTGGCCCCTCGAATAGGGGCAAGCCCATTTTTTGTACGCTCATGCAGGCTGCAAGCTGCCCCTGGGAAGCGCGATACGTAGGCCTTCTTCTTCATCCGGCTAAAGAAAGGTGGTACCGCAGCATGTCGGCTATGCTGTCCGCTTCCTCGAACAATGGAAGCAAGAAACAACCGGCCACAAAGTCTAACCCGTTTGGCATCAAGATGCATAGCAAGACGGTTGTGATGAAAAAGGACTATGTGACAACCGGCGTGCTGGCGTACGTTGAAGGCGATATAATAGAAGTTGAAACTTACGATCTGAAATCGTTCGAGCTCGGCGACCAGGTCAAGGTGACGATCTATTCGTCCGGCGGCATTCACGTGTTCGAGTCTCATGTTGTGGCTAAAGACCGGGACTCTCTCATCATCCTGAATCCTCCTCAAAACGATAACAAATTCGCCGAGCGGCGCGAACATCCGCGCTTGCAAGTGTTCGAAGAAGGCAAAGCGTATGCGATTATCGACGCCACGAAGAGGCGCGAACAGCTCGAAGAGCCGCTGCATCTGACGGTGAACAACGTCTCGATCAGCGGTATCGGCTTCACGCTCCTCGACAATATCGAACTCACAAGCTTGATGCAGCTGGAGCTCGAAGTGAACATCGGCTCGGCGATGAACGTGACCGCCGAAATCGTCCGCCGCGAGAAGGCCGAGTTCGGTTATTTTTACGGCGCCCAGTTTGTCGATTTGGCGGCGGACAAGCTGACTTCGCTGCGCGCGTATATTTTGATGCATCAGGTGGAGTCGCACTATAGGAAGAAAGAAGAAGAGAAGTACAACGAGGCGCATGGAAATAACGGATGAAGCGGACAGCGGGGCAGCCGATAGCGGCTGTCCCGCTGCCGTAAGGGGGAACGGTTCGTGGTCGATTTTGAATGGTACAGAAGCTTCGTGTCGATTTACAAGCATAACTCCGTGTCGGAAGCTGCAAAAGCCCGCATCATGACGCAACCGGCGATGAGCCAACATTTGGCCGCGCTCGAAGCCGAGGTTGGCGAAGCTCTGTTTACAAGAGTTTCAAGAAAGCTGGTTCCGACGGAAAGAGGAAAAGAGCTGTACTCGCAGCTGGCTCCGCTCATTGAATCTTTGGAAGAGACGACGATGGGGTTAAAATCGGCGTCTTTGCCTACGCTGAAAGTGATCAGGATCGGAGCGGCGCCCGAATATTATTCCGAACAAATACTCCCGCAGCTGAACAGCTATAAACTGTGCACCGTTACCTATTTCGGAACGGCGGATGAGCTATTGGAATTGTTGAAGACGGACAAAGCGGATATCATCGTGACGTCCAAAAAGTTTGCAGCTCCGGGGATCGAATATGTGAAGTTATACGAAGAAGAGTTCGTCGTCGTTGCCCCAGACCAAACGGATGTGCCGGAAACCGGCAATTTGCCCGCCGTCGAACGCTGGCTTTCGTCCCAGAGATGGATTAGCTACGGATTGGAGCTACCGATTATAAGACGTTTTTGGCGGGAGCACTTTAAAAAGCGCCCGCTGATCAAACCGGTTCATGTGATTCCCAATTTGCACATGATCCTGAAGGCTATCGAAAACGGCGCGGGTATGAGTCTGATCCCGACATATCTGTTGGAACAATCGGCGAACGGGCGGGCTAAAGTGATTTTTGCCAACATGACAGTCAAAAACGAACTGTATATCGCTTATCAAAGCAAGCACAAACATTTGCCCGTTTGAACGAGATCATGAAAATCATTCGGGAACAGCGATAGCGACGGTGAATCGGCGCGTGCCGGTCGGACGTTATTCCGGGCGGTCTATGTATAAATATTTTTATAAACAAATGATAATTTCATAATTTGTTTTATGAAAAAAATCGCCTTAGAATGGACGTTGAAAGGTGTTAGCCATTTTGCAAAAAAGGAGGAAGAGTCGCCTTGAGCTCAACCAGCATAGCCCAAACTTGCGTGCAATCGTCGCGCAAAGGCTCGACAATTGCCTTATATGCTCTCACTGCAGGAGCGTTTGCCATCGGGATGACCGAGTTCGTCATCATGGGGCTGCTTCCGGATGTGGCCTCGAACCTTCACGTCTCCATTCCGGCAGCCGGATTGCTCATTACTGGCTATGCGCTTGGTGTGGCCGCCGGCGCTCCGTTCATTACGATAGCCACGCACAAAATGCCGCGCAAAGCGCTTCTGCTCCTTCTCATGGCCATTTTTATCGCAGGCAACGCGCTCGCCGCTATGGCGCCGAACTACGCGTTTTTGATGGCGGCCCGCATTATATCGGCGCTTACGCACGGATCCTTTTTCGGGGTCGGTTCCGTCGTCGCGGCGCAGCTGGCTCCCCGTGAAAAGCGCGCCGGCGCGATCGCCATTATGTTTACCGGGTTGACGCTGGCGAACATTTTGGGCGTTCCTTTCGGAACGTTCCTGGGTCAAGCGTACGGGTGGCGGTCGACGTTCTGGGTCATTGCGGCGATAGGACTCGTAGCCTTGCTTGGCGTCATTATGCTCGTCCCGCACATTAAGGCTGCGCCATCCAGCCTAAGCCAAGAGCTTGGTGTGATGCGCCGGCCTGCCGTTCATGTTGCGCTGCTGATGACAGTGTTCGGGTTCGGAGGAGTGTTCACAGCCTTCACCTACATCACGCCGATTATGGTCGACATCACAGGCTTTTCGCCGAGTTCCGTCTCCTACATTCTCGTCTTGTTCGGCATCGGAATCACGATAGGCAATATTTACGGAGGGAAATTGGCGGATCGGAAGCTGCTCCCTTCGCTCCTCGGGATTCTCGTTATGCTCGCGGCTGTTCTAGCATTGCTCGGGATTACAGATCATAACAAGATCCTCGCCCTGATTACCGTATTCCTGCTGGGTATTGCGGCATTCGGGACCGTACCCGGCTTGCAGCTGCACATGTTGAATACGGCCAAGGATGCGCCCACTCTCGCATCTACGCTTAACATCGCTGCCTTTAACCTCGGCAATGCCTTTGGGGCCTATTTGGGAGGTGCGGTCATCGATCTGGAAATCGGCGGAGGACTTCGGACCGTTCCCTGGATCGCCGCACTGGTGACGGTCGTCGGAATTGCGTTTACGCTGTGGGGAATGCGCCAAAATCAAACGGCTCCAAAGCTCGATAGAACAGAAAGCAGATAAAGAGACGAAAGTGGCCCGATTAGCCTATGGATCATAGGCAAAATCGGGCCTTGGCTAGTTTTTGGCGGAAATACTCAGGTTGCCTGAGAAAGGCGGAGCGGAGGATGGAAATGTGGTTCGGAGAGCGAAGCGTGCGCCTTTGAACTCGTGCTCCAACCATATGTCTTTATTCATAGGAACACGAGCGTGGGCGAAGCCGGAGACCCACATTTCCAATCCGCAGTGCAGCCATACTTTCTTGGGCAACCTGTAAAACTCGCTCGTTGGGGCTAGGCTTGCGGCGGGGATGACTTTACAGCCGTGATACTATATAATTGTACAGGGTTATTTTCGCTAAATGAGCTGGGAGCGTGTCTATAGATGGCGTTGAAAGCAGGTATCGTCGGACTGCCGAACGTAGGCAAGTCGACGTTGTTTAATGCAATTACGCAGGCGGGGGCGGAATCCGCCAACTATCCGTTCTGCACGATCGACCCGAACGTAGGGGTCGTCGAAGTGCCGGACGAGCGGCTGCAGAAGCTGGCGGACATCGTGACGCCGAACCGGATCGTGCCGACGGCGTTCGAATTCGTCGATATCGCCGGGCTTGTGAAGGGCGCGAGCAAGGGCGAAGGGCTGGGCAACAAGTTCCTCGCGCACATTCGCGAAGTCGATGCGATCGTGCACGTCGTGCGCTGCTTCGAGGATGAGAACATTACCCACGTCGCGGGCAAAGTTGATCCGATCGGCGATATCGAGACGATCAATCTCGAGCTGATTTTGGCCGATGTGGAGTCGGTGGAGAAGCGGGTCGAGCGTTCGCGCAAAAATATGAAGGGCGGCGACAAGAAGTACGCCCAGGAAGTAGAGTGCCTCGAACGGATCAAAGAGGCGCTGTACAACGACAAGCCGGCGCGCAGCGTCGAGCTTAGCGACGAGGAGCGGGTGCTGCTGCGCGACCTGCACCTGATTACGATGAAACCGGTGCTGTTCGCGGCGAACGTCAGCGAGGCCGAAGTGGCGAACGCGGACGATAACCCGCATGTGCAAAAGGTCAAGGAGTACGCCGCGGCAGAAGGCGCCGAGGTGGTGCCGATTTCGGCCAAGGTGGAGGCTGAAATCGCCGAGCTGGAAGGCGAGGACAAGCAGATGTTCCTCGAAGAGCTCGGCCTGCAGGAGTCGGGCCTTAACCGGCTTATCCGCGCCGCGTACAAGCTGCTCGGCTTGAACACGTACTTTACGGCCGGGGTGCAGGAAGTGCGGGCGTGGACGATCCGCCGCGGGATGAAGGCGCCGCAAGCGGCGGGCGTTATTCATAGCGACTTCGAGCGCGGTTTTATCCGGGCCGAGGTAGTTGCTTACGAAGACCTCGTCAGCGCCGGTTCGATGAACGCCGCCCGCGAGAAAGGGCAGCTGCGGCTCGAGGGCAAAGATTACGTCGTGCAGGACGGCGACGTGATGCATTTCCGCTTTAACGTGTAAGACAAGGGCGCCCGGAGAGCTGATCATCTCGGGGCGCTTTTCATAAGATGAATACGGATAAGAAGGAGAGAGGTGAGCGAGTGATGCTGGATCAACTGCAGGCGCTGGCCGACCGGTACGAGAAGCTGAGCGAGCTGCTCTGCGATCCCGAAGTGACGAGCGATACGAAGCGGCTCCGCGAATATTCCAAGGAGCAGTCCGATTTGCAGGACCCGTATGACGCTTATACGGAATATAAGCAAGTCGTGGAGCAGCTTGACGCGGCGAAGCAGATGCAGGCCGAGAAGCTCGACGACGAGATGAAAGAGCTTGTCAAGATGGAGATTGAAGAGCTGACCGAGCGCAAAACGGCGCTGGAGGAGCGGCTCCGCATCCTCCTGATGCCGAAAGACCCGAACGACGACAAGAACGTAATCGTGGAAATCCGCGGCGCGGCGGGCGGAGACGAGGCGGCGCTGTTCGCCGGCGACCTGTACCGCATGTATACGAAGTATGCCGATGCGCAAGGATGGCGCACCGAGGTGCTGGACGTGAACTTGAACGACCTGGGCGGCTTTAAGGAGATCGTTTTTCAGGTGAACGGCAGAGGCGCATACAGCAAGCTGAAGTTCGAAAGCGGGGCGCACCGGGTGCAGCGGGTGCCGGTCACGGAATCCGGCGGGCGCATTCATACATCGACGTCTACCGTCGTCGTCATGCCGGAGATGGAAGAGGTCGATATCGAGATCAAGGATAACGACATTCGCGTCGATACGTTCTGCTCGAGCGGCGCCGGCGGACAGTCGGTCAACACGACGAAATCGGCGGTGCGGGTGACGCACTTGCCGACAGGCATCGTAGCGACATGTCAGGACGGCAAATCGCAGAACGACAACAAGGTCAAGGCGCTGCAAGTGCTGCGGGCGCGCATCTACGACGTCATGCGCCAGGAAGAGGAAGCGAAATACGCCGGCGAGCGGAAGAGCAAAATTGGCACGGGCGACCGCAGCGAGCGGATCCGGACGTACAATTTTCCGCAAAGCCGGGTGACCGATCACCGCATCGGACTGACGCTGCATAAGCTCGATGCGGTGCTGGGCGGCGAGCTGGATGAAATTATCGGCGCGCTGACGCTGGCGGCGCAAACGGACCAGCTCGATAACAAAGGGGAGTAACCTGTGGCGGATTACGACGAAGGTACGGAAAGCAATCGGCTTAGCGGCGCCGGAGACGCGGATTGGACCCGGTCCGGCTTGGGCGGCGGGAGATCGATTCGCGAAGCGTACGCGGAAGCGATCCAGTGGCTCAAAGCCCGCGGCGTGCAGGATCCTGCGGCAAACGCGGAGCTGCTGCTGCAAGGGCTGCTCGGCTGGAGCAGGACACAGCTGCTGCTGAACTGGAGCGAGCCTTTCCCGGAAGAGGAGATGGGGCTCCAGTGGCAGCAGTGGCTCGGGCGCAAGGCGCTCGGCGAGCCGGCGCAGTACATCTTGGGGGAGCAAACGTTCTACGGGCTCCCCTTTCACGTCGGGCCGGAGGTGCTCGTTCCGCGGCCCGAAACGGAGCTGCTGGTCGAGCGCGTGCTGGCGCTCGGACAGCAGCTGTGGCCGGAGCCGGGAGCTGCTCCGGCGCTGGGCGACGTCGGCACGGGGAGCGGCTGCATCTCCGTGACGGTGGCCGCGGGCCGCCCGCAGTGGCGGGTGTACGGCAGCGACATTTCCGCGCCGGCGCTGGAGACGGCGCGGCGCAACGCGGCCCGGCACGGCGCGCGCGTGGAGTGGCTCGAGGGCGATCTGCTCGAGCCCTACGTAGCCGGCGGGATCGACCTCGACATGCTCGTATCGAACCCGCCGTACATCCCGGCCGGCGACATGGCCGGGCTGCAGCCGGAGGTGCAGCTGTACGAGCCGCACCTGGCGCTCGTCGGCGGCGAGGACGGGCTCGTCCTCTACCGCCGCCTGGCGGACGAGCTGCGGCGCCTGCCGCGCCTGCCGCAGCTCGTCGCCTTCGAGGTCGGCCAAGGCCAGGCCGACCAGGTGCTCGCTTTGCTGCGCGGCGTGCATGCGTGGCAGCAGAGCGAGATCGTGCCCGATCTCGCCGGCATCCAGCGGCACGTGATCGTGTACGACCGCAGCCGTTGACGGGAGCGGGCTGCGGGACGTTTTGCCGCGGCGGTTTGAAGGCAGTGCTTGGAATGAGGCATTTTGCATCATATTATTGAAAAAGAAGCCCGAAACGGAGTCGCCCTAGAGAAGTGCGACTGGTCCGTTTCGGGCTTTTTTGCGTTTATGTGGCAGTCGGTTGCTTAGTCTCGGATGGTCAGATGGTCAGTTGACCCATACTTCCGACCAATACGCTTTCATGAAACCGTGCAGCTTCTCCAGCAGCTCCACGCCCTGCGTCTCGGCCGCTTTGGCCCGCTGCAGCAGTGTGACGGCCCGGTCCGCTTCCGCCGCTTCCTTCGGCCTACCGCCTTGCGGGAACGGGAACATGTCCCGTATCTCCGCCAGCGCATCGGCCACGGCGGCGTAATGGACCGCCGCCTCGCCGGCCAGCTTCCGCACCGTGCGCTCGACGACGTTCGTCCCGTTCCAGCGGACCGACAGCTCGCGCAAAAACTGCGCCGCGAACTCGCGGGCGTCGGCAACGACAGCCGTGTTATAGGCGTTGCCGAATTCGTCCGCATCGCGCCGCTCCATCACGGCGATCCAGGCGTCGTAGCCGGCCAGCCCTTGGGCAAAACGGTCGCCGAATACGTGCGTCCATTCCCGCCCCCGCGCGTGATCGACGATCATGTCCAGCGCCATGCGAAGCATTTCGTACTTGGAATGCGGTAGCTTTCGCTGATCGTCGTGACGAACACAATGCCTTTGGCGTCGGCGAATTCCGCATAGCTCAGCGTGCCGTCCTTCGACACGTCTTTGCCGTGGAACAGCTGTTTCTCGTCGTCGTAGCCGTAAATGAGTCCGAATTCGGGAATGAATAAATCCCAGGCAATCGCCGGCACGCCCCGGTCGAGCGACTGCTGCACGAGGGAAATCGTGCGTTCCAGCTTCTCCGGCGCAATCGGCGTCGCCGCATCGGCCAGGCAGCTGATAAAGCCGAGATTGCACAAATTGCGGCGCAGGATGTAGCCTCCCGGGAAAGAGGTCGGACCTGCCGCGTTCACCTGCTTCGGATCGATGTTCAGCCGGAAAGCATGCCCCGTGTAGCCCATCACGTCGACGAGGGACAGATGGCTTTTGTCCGTGTACCGAACGGCTCCGTAAATGGCGCCGGCGGCGGAAGTCATCGTGCGCGACCAATCTTTCGCGCTGGCTGCCATTGCCATAGGCTGGTCCTCCTCTTACGGCTCTTGCCGCGCTGCTGCCTGCTGCCGCTCCCCTGCGATCTGCCCCAGCAGCTCGTCGATACGTACGCCGTTGATCGTAAGCCCGGTAATGTCGCAGTCCGTGAGCGTCACTCCGGCCAGCCCGCACCGCTCGAACGTGCTCCCATTCAGGTTGCAGTTCTCGAACCTGAGCGGGCGCTGCTTCGCTGTCGGATCGTAGGCGGGATGCCCTTCCGGCGCATGCCGATGTTATGGATGTAGGCGCCGCCGAGCTGCGCCCCGTCAATCTCGATATCGCTCAAATTGGCGTCGGTAATTTGCAGCCCTGTCATATTCACGTTCTCGAAACGTACCCGCTGTGCCGTTGTGCAGTTGAAGCTGGAGTCGTCGATATTGACGAATTGCGCGCGAATCCGCTTTGTGGCGTTTTGCCAGGTTACTTCGACGGTGTCGTTGCCGGTTGTCATGGTCACTTCTCTCCTTAGGCCCGAATCGGGGCATAAATGTGAAAATCGAACTCGTCGATCTCATCCGCCGGAATGTCAAACGGATTGACCGGCTGCAGCGAGTTCGCTTCGAGGCTGAAGCTGCCCTCGCTTACATCTCTGACACGGCCGGTGTCGCGAAACCAGGCACCCAGCGCGTCGTAAGCTTCGTACATTTGCTGGCGGTTTCCTTGCGCGCGCACAGTTGCGTACGTTCGAGCCGGGAGCGCGAGCAGCTCGGCGCCGGCGGGGACGTTTTGACGCGGGATATCGGGCGCAACCTCGACTCCGACCCACAGATCCTTCACCCCGTCCGCCCATTGCCACTCCGGCACGAACACGAAGCCTTGCTCGCGGTTCACGCCGTCCAGGCCGGCAATTCGGGGCTGCAGCTCGCGCCACGCTTTTCTCACTTCATCGCCGCTGCACGGCACTTTCATGACGATCGCTGACATCGCGGGCCTCGTTACTTCTTGAATGGATGGTTCCTGCACGGTCCTGCCATCTCCTTTCGAAAATTGCGCTTTACTGTCTTTGTTGGATCAGCGGTGCAAGGGGAGTTTCAGCTTGCGTAATGATTTGCGTGTCGGCTTTTTCCGCCATGGCTTCGGGTTGGGCCGACGGGAGAGGGGGCATCTTGGGCGGCGCTGCTTGCTCCATCGGAAAGTATAAGCTGTGCCTATACTTGGGCCGATTCCGTGCGGGAAACAGGGTGCCGCCCGGAATGGACGGTTTTGGCCGTTTCTTCGCTACGTCGCTTGCCAAAACGTCCGCCGCTCAAAAATCGGGCGGAGGCTGCAGCACGCGGCGGCTGGGCAAGCCAAGGGAGGCGCGGCGCTGCACGAAAACGAACAGCGAGGCACGAATGCGTTCCTTCTGCACTTTGGCCCGGGAGCGGGACAACACGTTGTACACATTCGCGGTCGTCGTGCCGAAAAGGGCGGCGATTTCCGCCGGCGGCAGCTCCTCGAAGAAATGGGCTTCGAACATGCTCCGTTCGCGTTTGCTCAGACAGCGCAGCAGATCGCGGATCCCTTGCAGCGTCTCTTGCCGCAGCAAAGCTCCGGCCGGATCGCCTTGCTGCCTGGCTATGTCCGCCACGCTGCGCGATAAATGGAACAGCACCCGGTCCAGGTCGCCCCAATCGACGCTGTCGGCACCTCCATGATCCGCCCCGGAGCGGGCTCCTGCGTCTGCACTGCCGTATGCACCGGCACCGGCCTTGTCGCTCATTCCGCCTCCGCCTCTGTTCCAGGCTCCGGACCGGGAGCCGTTCCGACCGAAGCCGGAAAAAGGCTGCTCCTTCGCATACGGGCCGCCCCGCCTAAGCCGCATATTCGCCTGGTTTCGGACGATGCGGTGCAGCCAAGGCAGGAAGCGGCTCGTATCCAGCAGCGTGCCGAGATGCAAAAACGCGCGAATGAGAGCGTCCTGCACGATATCCTCCGCCAAATAAGCATCGCGCGCGATCGCGTTGGCCCAGCCGAGCGCTTGGGCCCGGTGCATCCGCACGAGTTCCGCAAAAGCATCGCTGTCGCCGGAGCGGGCCCGCTCAACAAGAGCGCGGTGCGCCTCCTCGCGCCTGGCCTCCGCAGGCAGCATCGCGTTTTGCGTCCACAGCTCCGCCGTATGGTTGCTTTTGCTATTCTGCACGATGCTGCCCCCCCTAAATATTCAGATGCCGGCGAGCGGCAAATTCTATCATCGATTCGGAAAAAAATTCCTTTTCCATGTCGGCTCTATTATACACCAATTGCTAGGTTTATAGAGTTGGAGATTGGGACATACTGGATGCTACAAGGGACAGGGAAGGGGCCGCGGCCATGAGCATGAGAAAACCGCAATTTTCCGTTCGTACATTTATTTATTTGACGGTTGCTCTTTCTATTCTGATGGCTTCTTGGGACGCGAACCGCAGCACGGCCGCTTTTGCTGCCGGCGACATTCCGCAGGACGCGATCCGGCTGCGCATTCTCGCCAATTCCGATACGGCCGCCGACCAATGGATCAAGCATCGCATCCGCGACGCCATCGTTGAAGAGATGCAGAACTGGGTGGCCGAGCCGCAGACGGTGGACGAGGCGCGGGCAGCAATCGACTCGCATTTGCCGGAACTGCGCGACTTGGCGGACGGGCTGCTGGCGAAATACGGGTACCCGTATCGATCGACCGTGGAGCTCGGGGTCGTTCCGTTCCCGACCAAAATGTACGGGGATAAAGTGTACCCGGCCGGCAATTACGAGGCGCTGCGCGTTTCGCTCGGCAAAGCCGAAGGCCAGAACTGGTGGTGCGTGCTGTTTCCGCCGCTTTGTTTTGTCGATGCTGTGACGGGCGAAGCTGTGGCGAAAGAAGACAAGGCGGATAAATCGGACAAAGCGGGCAACGAGGCGCAGCCGGCTGCTTCCTTGAAAAAGGCTCCGACGCCGTTGTCGGCGTCAGCGCCTGCAGGATCGAAGCCGGCCGCGCTTAGCCAGGCGGGGAGCGGCAAAGGAGCGGCGTCCGGCACCACAGCCGTTGCGCCGACGGCGGCAGAGAAGCAAAATGAAGGCAAGGTGGAGTATAAATTTTTCATCTGGGAGCTGCTGAAGAAACTGTTCTCGTTGTTTAAATGATGTGGAGGCAAAAGTATCTGGTGTTTCAGGCTGCCCGAGAAAGTATGTCTGCGAAGCGGATTGGGAGTGCGGGTCTCCGGTTTCGCCCACATGGTGGAAACACGAGCTCAAGGCTGCTGCTTACGATGCGAGTTTTGCTGCGCAAAACTTGTAGCTCTCCGATTCCCATTCCCCATCACCGGGCAGCGAAGTTTAGCGGAAATGTGTTCCGTTATTGCTCGATTTCCCGGGTATTTCCCGAAATTAGCGGAACGACAGTGCGTTATTTCCGCTTTTTTGGCGAGAATCACTCTTGAACTGTAAAAATAACGGAACATCGTTCCGTTAAGCTGAATTCGGGACCCCTCTATCCGTGCAATAGCGGAAATACGTTCCGTTAAGGCAAGCATGGTAAGCTGCCCTGTGAGATGCGAACAGGGAGCTCGTGCTTCGTCCGACGACAACGTTTCTCCGAAACGGAGTCTATGGCTGACCCAATAGGTTTTGGGGCGTGTAGTCGGCAAATCGTATTAGCGTTTGGCAGGGCACACATTAAAACGGGTTGTTCGCGACGTCGGAGCACACTATAATAAATGGGATCGATAGCTCGGTCCATTTCGCCCGCCAAGTCGGGACCGGAGGCTGGAAGGGCAATTATCGAACTCAAGTAATGGACCGGAATTGTTTTGTTATAGCGCACAAAGGACGTTGAAAACATATGACAGCAACTACCCGCAATTGGACCGTACCGGAAGGGACGCTCGATACGCCTACCTCGCAGCAGGCGGTGTCGGAAGCGGCCCTCTTGCTGCGCCAAGGCTGCACAGTGGCGTTTCCGACGGAAACGGTGTACGGCCTTGGCGCCGATGCGACGCAGACGGACGCGGTGCGGCGCATTTTTGAGGCAAAAGGGCGCCCGTCGGACAACCCGCTTATCGTCCATGTCGCCGAGCCGGCTCAGCTGGAGCCGTTCGTCGCCGCCGTCAGCGAGCCGGAACGACGACTCATGAGCGCGTTCTGGCCCGGCCCCCTCACCGTCGTTCTGCCGGTGAGGCCGGGCTCGTTGTCCCCGCTCGTGACCGCGGGGCTCAGCACGGTCGGGGTCCGCGTCCCCGACCATCCGCTCGCGCTGGCGCTGCTGCGCTGCGCCGGGGTGCCTGTCGCGGCGCCGAGCGCCAACCGCTCCGGCAAGCCCAGTCCGACGTCCGCGCACCATGTCGCGGACGACCTCGCAGGCCGCATCGACGGCCTGCTCGATGGCGGCACGACCGGCGTCGGCGTCGAATCGACGGTCGTTCGCGTGGACGGCGGGGCGCTGCACGTGCTGCGCCCCGGCGGCGTGACGCGGCAGCAGCTGCAGGCTGTGCTGCCGGAGCTGCCCATCCGCGATGCTACCGCGGCGGATGCCGAAGTGCCGCGCGCGCCGGGCATGAAATATGCCCACTACGCGCCGCAGGGCCGGCTGACCGTCGTGCAGCCGGCCAGTTCCGCCGCGGACCGCAGCGCCGTCCGCGACTACATCCGGGCGGAGCTGCGCGCCGCCCGGGGGCGGAGCGAACGCTCGGGCGTCCTCACGTTCGACGAATACAAGCACGACTTCGACGCGGACGTCGTGCTGACGTACGGGCCGCTCGGCGCGCCCGGGCAGGCGGCGCAGCGCCTCTACGATGCGCTGCGCGCCTTCGACGCCGCCGGCGCGGCCGTCCTCTTCGCCGAAGCGGTGCCCGAGAGCGGCATCGGCGAAGCGTCATGAACCGGCTGCGCAAGGCGGCCAGCCATAACGTGGTAACCGTGTAATTCGACCGTTCCAAGCATTCTCGCTTTCCGAAAATAACGTAACATCGGTAAGACATAGGCCGCATGATATGTTTCGTCGTGATCACTATGCGGCCTCCCTCTCCCTAAGCGCCGGCATCTTCCCGCCGCCGCACCGCCGCATTGACCCGCGCTACACATCCCATCGCCCCGCCCCACCGTCGCATCATCCCGCCGCCACGCTCGCATCCCCACACCCCAGACCCACCCCACAGCCCCACCCCATCACC
>NZ_JXAK01000072.1 GCF_000829455.1 Gordoniibacillus kamchatkensis | reverse complement strand
ACGATGGACACCCTTGCTCTTGGCTAGTGGTTGGCCACTACAAGCCCCCACAGCGGACTTTCACCGCCTAGTTAATCGCCATGCGTGGCGCACTAAAAATGGGCAGGATGAACACGCTCATCCTGCCCATGCTATGATCCGCCGCAGATAAGGAAGTGTTCTTTATCACTGTTCTTCGGTTGGCTTACCGCTAAAAATGGGCAGACTTCTCCCGTCTTAAGCCAAATCCCGTTGAAGAACAGTCGATAAAAAGAACATACTCCCTTCACCTCATCGTCATTGTAGCCTTACTTCTTGAAGTATACTCACATTTTGAGCTGTGTCAAATAGGCAAAGCAACAGGTGCCGCATGACCCCCGGCTGTCTTTTGGACGTTCCGCCTACAAAGCGTTATTCAGCACCCAGTCCTGCGGCTCCGGAAACGCGCTGCCGCAAGGGCTCCCGCATTACCGGATTTTCTGGTCGACAAGCCAGTTCATCAGTTCGCAGAGCAATCGGGATTTGAATATCCGGAAACGCGTGCGAATAAGGCAATAGACCATATTCGCTTTTGAGCGTGAAGAAAAGAGGTAGTAGCCTAGCCGTGTGAACGCGTTAGTGGGCTTTTATCAGCATAATCGGATTTTCGGCAAGCTTAAGTCTTAGCACTTCCATTAATCCTTGCGCTTGAATCAAGGTGACGGTGGATTCCCCGATTTTTTCCCGGCATAAAAAGCCGGCTTCCGTAAGAAATGGCTCAATTACAGGGAAATTTCGTTTCAGCCTTGATGCAATATCCTTTGACTGTAACGTCATGGACGGACTTTCCGGCAGATGTAACCTTCACAACAAACGATTCGCCGTTAAAAATATAAGGTGTGTAATATTGCTCCGCTGTATGATTCAGCCCGAATCAGCGTTCGTTCCCGTACACTTCTTTTCCCTGCTTATACGATTTCAGAATACGAATGCGTTCCCCGTCCCATTCGAATTGCACGAGATCAGCCGGTGCGCCGGCGTTCATTCCTTGCGCAGACGGAACACCCATGAAAGCCGACGGCCGTACGGAAGCCATATCCCAAGCCTCGGCAAGCGGGACTATTTGTTTCGCGGCCAAATGTGCGATTCCCCAAATCGGCATTTGAGCCGATCCGGCCAATATTTTCGGGTTATCGGCGAGATGCAGCTTGCCTTCGGAAGTGAGCACCACTTTGCCGCCGATATGCAGATCGTATTCGCCGGCAGGCATGCCGCTCAAAGAGACGGCATCGCTGACAAGCATCGTTTTGTTTCCCTTCGCTTTCACGGCGACCTTTAAAAACGACTCCGGCAGATGGAATCCGTCTGCGATTAAACAAGTCCAGAGCTCGTCATTGGCCAGCTGCTCCCAAATATAATTGGGATGGCGGGGAAGCATGACGTGCGCCCCATTGCCAAGATGAGTGGACATTGCGGCGCCGGCCGCAACCGCCTCCCGGATCTGCTCCTCGGCAGCCGCCGTATGGCCTATGGAAACGACGACGCCGGACGCTTTACACTTGGCGATAAAATCCGGAGCTTCCGGCCATTCCGGTGACAAGGTGACGATTTGGATTCGCCCCTCCGCCGCTTCTTGCCACCGCTCGAACAAAGACCATTCCGGCGGCTTGACATAGCGCCTTGCATGCGCCCCACGGGGGCCGTCGTCCGGCGAGATGAACGGACCTTCCAGATGAATGCCGGCGACGCCCCGTTCCGTGTCCGGGCTTTCCTTGCAAGCTCCGGCTATGGCGGACATTGCCGCTTCGATCGCTTCATCGCTATTGGTTATGATTGTCGGGTAATAGGAGGTCACTCCTTCGCTCCATAAAGCGCGAGTGATCCGTTCGACCGTCGCCTTCTGAAGCGGATCGGTGTTGAAGTCCATCCCTAAGTACCCGTTGATCTGCAGGTCGACCAAGCCGGGACCGATGAAAGGAAGCGATCGCTCGCCTTCGCCGGTCAAAGGCTTAATCGATTCTATGAGCCCGTTCTTGACGTAAACCGATATCGGCTCCGACGTCCGATAATGAATGCCTTCGATTGAATAGGAATCGGATTCGTTCAAGTCATAAGCGGTCATTCGTTTGCTCCCCTTCCGGCTTAGCCGTTTTGAAATCGGCCCTGAATTTCCGAGGCGGAAGCCCGATCCAAATACAGCGACCAGTTCGGGTGGGTTTTGAGGATGGTGGCCGGAACCGCAGGAGTCACCTCTTGTTCCAAAGTCGCTCGAACGGCGCCGGCTTTTACCTTGTGCGGAACGCAGGAGATAATGCAGTCGCTCTGCATAATCTGATGAACGGACATCGTAATGGCTTGCTTCGGTACATCCGCGACCGAGTCGAACCAGCCCTCGCCTACCTGTTGTCTTTTACAGGCTTCATCCAGCTCCACAATCATGTAGGGTTGTTTCGTTGCAAAGTCGGCCGGCGGATCGTTAAACGCAATATGAGCATTTTCCCCGATGCCGATCATCGCGAGGTCTATCCGTTCCTTCGCGATTTCCGCATTCAGCTGCCGGATGTTCTCTGCGAAATCCCCTTCGCCATTGACGAAGTGTGCCTTTTTGATGTTCACTTCAGCAAGAAACCGATTTTTCAAATACGTCCTGAAGCTCGC
Organism: Gordoniibacillus kamchatkensis; assembly: GCF_000829455.1. Lineage (GTDB taxonomy): Bacteria > Bacillota > Bacilli > Paenibacillales > NBRC-103111 > Gordoniibacillus > Gordoniibacillus kamchatkensis. Next base: position 25,587 of record NZ_JXAK01000072.1, on the reverse strand, counting down.
GGGATGGCTTTCCGGCAAATGGACGTATTCGTCCAGATGGAACATCTCCACTTTGTTCCAATCCACATCCGTTTTGACGAACGCCTTGAAAAATTCGAACTGAGAAGCCCCGGTTGACAAAATGATTCTTGCTTTGCCGTTTTCACGTATTCTTTCGTTTAAAAACCGTGCGGCATGCAGAGCCGCTACCTGCCCCAATTGTTCAGGAGTTTCCAACACATTGATCTTCATGAACATTTCCTTCCTTCTCATGATCTAATTGGCGATCCTGCGCAATCCAGCGCTCCAGATCGGGAAGATCGAAGTACTTCAGCATCCCGGGCAGCACGACACTCATGATATCGTGCTGCTCGTAGTACCGTGCCCGTATCCAAGCCGCGACGCTGCCCATGCCGCCCACCGCCTCCACTTGTTTAATCCGCCGGTCCAATGCCGTCGCAAGCATGCCGTAAAAGCCTTGGCGACCATTAAGGTACAGGCTTATATCATCCGGCTTCGTCTGCGGAAGCCGCTCCGCCATATCGAGCGCGCGAGTAACGTCATACGTCCGCAGAGCAGCCAGACTATCGTTCAACCAAATCAAATCGTCCGTTAATTTATGAATGATTTCATAAAATTCCGCCGGATCCCCGTTATGGAGCGAATGCGGCGTCAAAGGGCCGACGCCGGAAACGTCCAGCACCATGACGGATCGTCCGTTTGCACAAGTTTCGCGCAACCACGGCAAATGGGTTTGTATATGCCCGGTGCCGCCGTCCCACAACGCAATCGTTAACGGCAGTTCGTTTCCCGCATAACGGAAGTCTCTGAAAACGATGCCGTGGTTAAGCAAGTTTTCCTGTGACCACCATATGCAGTTATACACTTGAAGCTCGGCCAGCTGTCCTTTTAACATATAAAGCCGCGGATTGAGCTCGCAAGCATTGCGGGAAGCAAACACAACCGTTCGCAGCCACAGCAGCGCCTGTTCCTTTCGCAGCTGTTCCGGCAAGCCGCCCCGTATTTCCTCCAATTCCGCTACGCGGTCGACATTCTCGTCATATACGGCCCGCGCGCCGGCCAATTCGCCACGAACTTGACCGCTTTCGGTACACCATAGCAATGACGAAGTAAATGGCCGTACCTCCCGCCGGACGTTCGGCTCTTCCCCCAACAGATGCTTTGCAAAAAATGCCGCCGCCTTTTGCGCTAGCTTTGCCGTATATTTGTGAACGGAATCGTCCTCCTCCAAACCGAAACAGTCACCCGCTCCGTACATGTCCCAAAAGCGCCTCGTTCTTTCCACCGTTCGCCGCGTTCCCTCAATCGGAAAAAAATCATAGGTTGCCGCCAAGACCAGGACCGGTTTAGGCGCCATCGCCAACAAAATATCCTCATGATCAAAGCCTAAGGCCGTCATTCCCCGCCAAATCTGCTCCGAATCCTGCGCGCCTCCGGCAAACAAATACGTTTCGCGGTTCATGATGAAAGTCGCCGGAGCCGCCGCTGCAATCCGGGGATCGCAAATCATCATGAGCGACGTTTGCGTTCCGCCGCCGGAGTTGCCGGTTACGCCGATCTTAGCGGGATCGACTTCCGGCCGCGTGCGCAAATAATCGACGGCTCTCATTCCGTCATGTACAAAATAACGGGCAAGCGCCTCGTCTAAAGGCCAACATTGGCTCCCCGCATAATCGTGCTCGCCGGTACATGGCCGCACCGTCACGTCTTGCAGGGCCGCCTCATAGTAGCTCAGCCTTTCGCCCTGACCGATCGGGTCGACGGCCATGACGATCAGGCCGGCATGAACCAAGTATTGGCACACCTTCTGATACTCCTCGTGGTGCTTCGCTCTTTCATGATGGCCGCATAAAAAAAGAACGGCGCCGCGAGGAGACGCAATCCCGTCCGGTATGTATACGTTTGCGGTAACGAACGTGTTCGGCCGCGACTCGAATATCACCTTTTCGATCGAAAACCGTCGCCTCTCACCATTCCGGAAACTCTAGCATGAAGCGGCGTGTCCATCGGAGGCAGCCCCCCGATGTTTTCGATAAATTTGGTCCGCAAATACGCTCGATGAGCCTCCAATTGCTCCGTTGTCCGAATCACATCGCGGGCGGCGTCCCCTGCGGCGAACGCTTCGAGAGAACGGCCATATACGTGCCGCTTCAGCTGATCCTTCGCATCGTAAATCGACAGGGTAACGTTCTCCATATCTTGAATTCTCATTTCGGCTCCCTCCGTACGATCAACTCATCGACCCGAACTCTGCGCCCCTCTTTGATGGATTTGTTGGCCGCAATGCCGATCATGTTCGACATCGCGCCATCCCATGAGCTTGCCTGCTGGCGGAGAGGGTCCTCCATATTTCCTCTGATCAACATCTGCAGCAGCCTTTCGTCCCCGCCGCCGTGAACGCCCTTGACTGCGGGAATATGGACGGTAATTTCCTCCTGATGGCGGTTATACAAGCGCAGCCTGGTAATATTTTGTCCGGCGTACGGGCCTATGCTGCCATGAAAATAGTCGGCTTCTAGTCTGCCGCCGCTTCCGTTGAGGACAAGCCTAAACCCCTCGTACGGCGAATGGGCCGTGAGCGAATAACTCATGATAGTGCCGCCTGTAAATTTCACGCTGACGCTCATCGAGTCCTCGATATCGATTTCATCGGAGAATACGCATTGATCCCGGTAATATTGGTCGACGTCCTCGGTTTGCAAATACAGTTCGCCCGCTGCGCCCTCCGCAATGTCAAAATAAAATTCGCATGAATTTTTATAGCTGCAGGTTAAGCAGCGTTGTCCCCGGTTCTCGCGGGTGGGACCGTAAAATCTCCTTGTCCCGAAAGCCGAAATCACCTCAGGCTCCTCCTCCAGCAGCCAGTTAACCACATCAAAATGATGCGTGGACTTATGTACCAGCAAACCGCCGGAATTTTCCTTCCTGCGGTGCCATCTCCGAAAATAATCGGCGCCGTGCCGCGTATCCAAAAACCATTCGAAATGTACGCTTAATATGCTGCCTATGGCACCTTCCTTGATCAGCTCCTTCATTCTTTTCACAAACGGCATAAATCTCATGTTGAACGTGACGGTTACTTTTTTGCCGGTTCTTTGTTCCGCTTCCAAAATGGCATTCACTTTTTCTTCGTCGATCGTCATCGGCTTTTCCGTAATTACGTCGCAGCCGGCTTCCAGCGCTTTGATAATGTAGTAATGATGGTAGCTGTCGATCGTCGTTACAAGCACAACATCCGGTTTCACATCCTGTATCAACCGTTCAAAGCTCGGGTACACCGGGAAATTTCCGCCCGCCTTGTCCTTGACCAGCTCGGCGCGTTTATGGTTCGGATCGTAAATCCCGACAATTCGGGCCACATCCTTGAAGTCCCGGGCAATTGGAATGGCGTACATGTGCATTCCCCTGCTGCTGGCTCCGACAATTGCGTATGTTTTCAACTATCTCTCTCCCCGGTACTTATTCTTTGGGTGAACCTATCGTAACTCCCTTAACGAAACCAAGATCGGTACAACCACGTCGATAATCATGGAGCAACGATAGAAATCGTTTTCTACGCAATGTCAATCATTTCATCTTCGTTCCCTTATCGCTCATTTCATTCGGTTGGTTTCATCATATAGAAAAACTAACGGCCGGGCTAAGCTTCTTTTGCCCGTTTTCCTCAAACTCAACAATTTTTGCTCTAACAATTGGCCAACACCCGAACCGAATTCCGAATCACAAGCTTCGGTTGCAGCACGATTTCCGAGATATTGACGTTTTCCCCGTTCAATACCTGAAACAACATGCCGCACGAAAACTTCCCCATTTCATATTTGGGATGGTCTACGGTCGTTAACGGGGGCATGGAAATGTTGGCAAAATCGATATTGTCGAAGCCAATCACCGAAACGTCGTCCGGAACCCGAACGCCAAGCCGATTCAGCTCGTAAATGAATCCCAGCGCCATCAAATCGTTGCAGGCCACAACCGCCGTCGGCCGATCGGAAAGCTCCGTCAGCCGCCGAGCCATTGTCTTCCCGTTCTCAAATTCAATATTGCTGTTGTAATTCGTGTTTTTTGGGATCTCCGAAACTAGCAGGTAACCATCGTTAAAAAGAATGCGCGACTCGCGCAGTGCATCGCGAAATCCTTGAACCATGTAAATCCGGCTTGGGCGGTCCAGAGGCGCTGTTACAAATGCGATTTTGGTATGTCCGCACTCTGCCAAGTGGCTGGCGGCCATAAAACCGCCCTTCCTATAATCGTAATTAATTTGGTAGATGTCTTCGCCTTCCCGATGCTGGTCGATAGAGATGACGCAAATCCCTTTATCGGAAAATTGCCGCAGCAAATTTTTTTCAGCCGAGATCGACGAAATAATAACTCCCTTCACCTGTTTTTCCAGCATCGTTTGCAAAAATTGTTTTTCCAAAATTACGTCTTGGTGCGAATTGCACAACAGAACCTGGTAGCCGTTAGCGCGGGCGATTTCTTCGACGCCCAGCACGATTGATGAATAAAAGGGGTTGCTGATGGAGGGGACGATAATGCCGATGGTCATGGAATTATTCGTTTTTAATTGTCTGCCGAGCAAGTTGGGCGTATAATTCAATTCCTTGGCCGCCGATTTTATTTTTCTTTTCAATTCGGCGCTTACGGGATAACTGCTGTTGCTTAACACGCGGGAGACCGTTGCGGGAGAAGCGTGTGCAAGTTTGGCAATATCGAGTATCGTCACGGATTTTCGCATACATCCTCCGCCTATTGGCAATATTCGCAGCAGATTAAATCAAAACGGCACGCCAAATCCTGGAGCTCTGGCGCCGAATTCTCCGATAAAGATGTCGTTCAAGCGTTAATCATACTCCCCGTTTCCAAGCCGGATTTCGAAGCATGCACTATACATAATTTAACCCGCCCGTATAAGGAAACGGTATCGGAAACAGCGAGCGAAGGGGACGGCACATGCCGTCCTCAGCCTCAATATCCGGCTCCCGGTCAAACATCAGCGCAACAAAAGACGAAACATCCAATTTTATCGTTCCGCCTTGAACGTGTATATTGACACTCCCATCCTCGGAAGCAGCTGCTTTCAATAAGCCCGCCGCTTCCGCATTCACTTGCCGCAAATAAGGCTGCAGCTGCTCGATCTACCGCTCCGGACGAACGATTCGAATCGTCCCGACGTTTTTGGCCGCGGCTGAGCGAATGCCGGCCTGTTCTAACAATTCGCGCATTTCCGCGTCATGCCATGCCACGGGCACCATAAGCTCGCCAATATTGTAGCGCTGCAGCGCCTCTGCCAACAGCAGGGCAACCAGCGAAGCTTCGCCGGCCCATTCGAAAGTGCGCGGCACAGTCGCCGAGTTCCGGTATGGAACGCCGATCACGGCGAAAGCCCGGATGACTCCGTCCCGTTCCGCCACCAGCACTTTATGATACTGCTTCATAGGCGCTCCCGCCGGCTCGGCTTCGATCATCAACGCGAGATCCCACAGGCTCTGATCGAACGCGTTCAATCTGGTCTCCGCAGCCTCGAGCAAGCCGAACCAATCGGCGGCCTCCGCTTCTCGTATGGCGACATCCGTGACGCCGCGCTGCGCCAAACCCGCCGCCCTTTCCCGGTCTATCGAATAGTTGCGGAATGTACCGAATTCGAAGCAATTCGCTCTCTTATACAAGGAACGATTTCCGGACACGAGAAGCAAGGAGGCGCCGGACCGGTCAATATGGTCCAGAACGCGCTGCAGCACGAGTCCTGCATAGCCTTTGCCCCGGTAATCCGGGTGAGTGCAAACGCCTCCGATGGAACAGCAGCGGAGGCGCGCCCTTCCGATACGGACTACCGAGGGCACGAGTCCCACAAAAGATACCGGTTTTCCGTCAAGAAAGGCTGCAAACGATTGGCATAATCCCGGAGCAAATAATTGCGGATGCGACCTCGCGAAGCTTTTCTTGTCCGGATCGTAATCGCGGAACACCGAGTCCGCGAGCCGGATGGCCAGCGGCATTTCGTCTTCGCGCACCCGGCGTATTTCGAGCGTTTGATCATGTTCTCGCATCATCGTTTGCTATCCTTTCAGTCCCGTCGTCGCAATACCTTGGACAAGATACTTTTGGCAAAATAAGAAAATGATAAATACCGGCAACAGCGACAGCATGGACATAGCGAACATGGGACCCCACGCCGTCACCGATGACGGATCCGCAAACATCCTGAGGCCCAAAGAAGCCGTATACAATTCCGGTTTATTCAAGTAGATGAGAGGGCCCATGAAATCCGTCCATGTCCAGTAGAACGAAAATATCGATACGGTTGCCAGCGCCGGCATCGTCAATGGGAGTACGATATGCCAGAACGTCCCGAAAGTACCGCAGCCGTCAATGACCGCGGCCTGATCCAGCTCCTTCGGAATCCCCCGGATGAATTGAATCATCAGGAAAATAAAGAAAGGCACCCCGCCGATAAACGCTGGCACGACTAGCGGCAAATAGGTATTCACCCATCCGATTTTATGAAACAGGATATACTGCGGAATTAACGTGACTTGGCCGGGGAGCATAATCGTAGCGAGCAGGCAGGCGAATAATATCGATTTAAACCTGAATTTGAGCCGGGCAAAGCCGTAAGAAACCAAGGTGGAGGAAAATAAAGTGCCGGCCACGGTGAGCAGCGTTACGATCGCCGAATTCCGAAAAAAAACGTTGAACCCCACCGTACCGAAGCCTGCCCAGCCTTCGACATAGTTCATCCATTCCAGAGAGGAAGGAATCAAGCTCGCGGAATTCACAAAAATTTCGTTCTCGGGCTTGAGTGAGCTGGCCAGCGTCCACAAAACCGGATAAAGCATAAATAGGCCCAATACCGAGACAAACAAATGATAAACGACGCTTTTCGCGTTCTTGGCCATCTATTTATCCTCCGTTGACTCATAGTAAACCCAAGCGGAAGACGACTTGAAAATTAATGCTGTAAAGGTGGCGACAATCAGCAATAAAATCCAAGCCATAGACGACGCGTACCCCATGCTGAATGTACCGCCAAACGCTTTCTGATATAGGTACAGGGCGTAAAACAACGTTTTATCCAGCGGCCCGCCCTGGGTGACAAGAAAGCTTTGGGTAAACGTCATAAACCCGTCGATCGTCTGCATTACCAAATTAAAGAAAATGACCGGAGTGAGCATAGGCAGCGTAATGCTCAAAAATCGCCGGGCGCGGCCTGCCCCGTCCACCGCCGCCGATTCGTAAAGATCCGTTGGAATTTGCTTCAACCCGGCCAAAAATATAAGCATCGGAGAGCCGAACTGCCAGACCACAAGCAGAATGAGTGTCCATATCGAAAAAACGGGGCTGGCGATCCAATTTTTGGGTTCGACTCCAAAATGAACAAGAACGCTGTTGATCGCCCCGTCTACGCCGAACAGCTGCCTCCACATGACGGCGACAGCAACGCTGCCGCCGATGATCGAAGGGATGTAATAAGCGGTCCGGTATACGCTGAGACCCCTGTGTTTGCCGTTAAACAAGACGGCGATAAACAAGGCGAATGCAAGCTTGAGCGGAACCGAGATCACGACGAACTTGAACGTCACCTTGAGTGCCGTCCAATACCTCGGATCGTCCGTAAACATCGTGATGTAGTTGCGCAGACCGATCCAATGCGGTTCGGACAGCATATTGTAGTCTGTAAAGGACAAGTACAGGGAAGCAGCCATAGGGCCGATTACGAATAATACAAAGCCCAGGAGCCAAGGGGAAATATAGGCATATCCGACGAAATCCCTTTTCCATCCCGTCAACAATTTGGTACTGCCGTCAATGACGGACGGTTTCATTGCCGTCTTCGGACCCTTAACCATTGTTGCCGCCCCTCCGAAGGAACCGACTTATTGTTTCGTCTTAAAAATTTTTTCGGCTTGCTGGCGGAATTCCTTGGCCGCTTGCTCCGGCGTAAGCTGCCCGTAATTCACCTTATCCTGTATGCTTTTATACAGTGTTTCATTGATTTCGCTGGCCGCCGCCGGATCTTTGTAGGTAAGAGGGGGGAAGTTTTTGCTTACATAATCGACGTAATCGAATGCGACTTTTGCAGCGGGGTCAAGCTTCTGCTTCAGGTGTTCCCTCACTTTGCCGGCAATCGGCACGCCGCGTTCTCCGCCCAGAGCTTCATTAGCTTGCAAGTCGTTTGTGAAGAAATCGATGAATTTGATCGCCGCGTCTTTTTGCTTGGAGCTGCTCGTGACCGAGAAATATTGCGACGGCTTCAAATACTGGGGCTTTTGTCCACCCGGATAGCTCGGGTATTCGATCAGTTTGATCGGCCGGTTCGCCGATTTGGTCACCGCCACGATTTGATTGCTGTGGAGCTCCAGGAACGGCGTCTTCTGATGCACGATCAATTGGTCCTCCAGCGCTGTCAAATTGGCGGTCATTTCCGGCGGCGGAGCGACTTTGTCTTGACGCAGCTTGTTCCAGTAGGCAAACCATTCCGCGACAAGCTGATCATCGCTGTAGCCCAAGCCGGTCCCGTCGTTGTTGTACAAGAAAGTTCCTCTCTCCATCAAAAACTGCTTGAAGCTGTCGATGCCGTTGGACAGCGGCGTCCCGTACACGCCTTTGCCTAATTTTTGCTGCAGCTGACGCGCCGTATTGGCATAGTCGTCCCACGTATACCCGGGTTTGAGCTCCGGTACGCCGGCTTTTTCGAACATGGCCGGATCGTAAGCGATCGCCACGCGTTCGCCCCCAAGTTAAGTGCATATAATTTATTGTTGAGTCTGCCGGCGGCTACATAGCTGTCATCCACATCTTTCAAATTCAGCGCGCCGGACGTTACGTAGGGCGTCATATCCTCAAGAAGTCCTCGCTGCACGTAGTCCGGCAAATAGGCGTCGTCCATCTGCATGACGTCCGGCAAGTTTTTGGCGGCGGCTTCCGTGGACATCTTTTCCCAGTACCCGTCCCACCCTAAAAATTCGCTAGAAATTTTAATATTCGGATTTTTCTGCTCGAATAGTTTAATCGCGTTCAGAGTGCGATTGGCCCGGTCTTGGGAGCCCCACCACCCGACCCTTAATGCGATTTGCTGCGACGGCCCGTCATTTTTCGGCGTATCCTGTGTATCGGGCTTCGCTTCCGGTTTGGCGGCATTCCCGTTTACAGCGGCATTCCCATTTCCGCCTGAGCTGCAGCCGGCAATCAACGCGGCTGACAAGACGATTAGGGCAAACGCGGACATCAGCTTGCTTTTCACCATTTGCCGAACGACCTCCAATTCATAGTATGATACATGCCCATTTTGACGCCTGGCGCCGGGTCCGCACCCGATTCGGTTTATAAATCCCAGCCGGGCAAGTACGCTTTCGTCATTTCCAGCATACGCTCGAACAATTGCTCGGCGGCGCCAGTATCGATGGACGATACCAACGGGTCGCTCAGAAATGCGCGGAAGGCTAGAGACTTATCCTTGTTCAGCGCCGCCTGCAGCACCGTCTCCTGATTCAGCACATGCCGCGCCACCAGATTTTCGACATCTATGGGAAGCTGTCCCGCCAGTACCGGCTTCACTCCGTCCCTGACGAGCAGGGCGTTCGTTTCCACAACCGAGCCGGTCGGCAAGCCCTTGATTTGGCCTTGATTCGGCACATTCACGTTGGTGACGAAATCGCCCAGACCTAAAAGCGCTTTTATCATGCGGATTCCTTCTTCGCCGGAAGGCTTCAGCTGTACGCTTTCTTCGCCTGCGGCGAGCCGTTTACTCTTTTGCACCAGCTCCTCCTGTCTTTTCATCCGAAAATCTATCGGCGTCAAAGAGAACTTCCATGATTTTACCGTTTCGGGGTCCTTCAAGTACCAGTTTCGCGGCATGAATTCCGCCAAATGCCTGTCGCCAGACGCCGCAATGAGGCCGTATTTGCGAAACAGATCGAATTGGACGCGGCACGCTGACGAGAAAAAGCTATCCATCCATTGGCCGGGCTTCTCTTCATAGCCGGTTTCGTAATACCGTTCCGCAAATTCGCGATAAACGGGCATCAAATCCGTTCCTTGATAGGAAGCTTCGTCAATCCAGGTGAAATGGTTAATGCCGAGCACGTTGACCGAAATATCTCTGTAACTGACGTCCTCCATTCCCTTCAAATCCTTCAGCATCGACGCCAGAAGCTGCTGTGCGCCGAATATTTCGTGGCAGCAGCCCATCGCTTTGATTTCCGGGAATATTTTCGTCAGCGTTCTGGTGCAAAGAGTCATGGGATTCGTATAGTTGATGACCCAGGTACCCGGACAATACGCTTTGATCGCTTCCGCCATTTCCACATACATCGGAATCGTGCGGAGGGCTCTTACAATTCCGCCGGGTCCCGTCGTATCGCCTACGGACTGGTAGATGCCGTACTCCTGCGGAAGATTCACATCATACGCCATCTCCTTAAACGTGCCGGGCAAGATGGAGATGATCACGAAGTCCGCGCCTGTAAGCGCTTTTTCCAGCGAAGGAACGGCTTCATAGTGCCATTTTCCCTTCACATCATCGCGCCTGCTCAGGTTGTTGCCGATCATGCTGTTTACCTGCGCGGCTTCGTAGTTAAGGTCATAGAGCTTGACCGTTCCGGACAAATCGCCTTCCATGGCCAAATCCCCCATAAGCGCCCAAGCCCAACCCTTCGACCCTCCACCTATGTAGGCTATGTTGATATCCTTTACCTGGCTGCCGATGTATTCCATGTTCAGTCTCCCCTTATAGGAATTCCCCCCGATTTATCTTCACTTATACAGCAACAAATACATCATGAGCTATACGTTTATTGCTTGTTTTTCGCATTTTCAACATATCTTGCTCTCCGCAGAAAATTTACTGCAGTTTGACCGACTTTCTAAACGTCATCGGAGCCAGTCCGGTAATTTCTTTAAATTTTCTTTCGAAATGGCTGACGCTGTCGTAACCGGTTTCTTCCGCGATGCACGTGATCGGTTTGTTCGTGTCTTTCAACAGCCTCTGGCCTTCCAGCACGCGAATCCGGTTTAAATATTCCACGAAGGTGAAGCCGGTAATTTTCTTAAACGAACGGCTGAAATAATACGGGCTAATAAAAAATCGATTTTCTATCGTTCTGAGCGATATTTTCTCGTGATAGTTTTCGCACATAAAGGAAACGATTTCTGTAATTTTTTCGTGCAGCGCAGTTTGGAACGTAAAATTGCATTCCCAGTTGTCACTGTTATACCTGACGATAAACAGCAATAATTCGATTAACAGCACTTTCACGTGGAGCTCATATCCGATCGGACGGCACTTCTCCTCCTTGATCATTTTTTTCAGCAGCGTTTCGACAAAATGCTGTTCTTCCAACGTTAACCGCAAAATCCGGGACGGCTGGAAACAAGACAGCAAATCCACGCCGTCTTTTTTAATCGGCATGTCTTTTAGCAATTTCGGCCTGAAATTGATAAGAATCCGTTCATGAACAACATTGGACGCATCCATCGTTCTGTGCAGCTCGTTAAAGTTGATAATGACCAAATCGCCTTTTCTTACCAAGTAGTTTCTGTTTTTGATAAAATAATATCTTTCGCCGGACAGCATGTAATAAATTTCGTAGACGTCGTGGCAGTCGTTTGCGGCCATGTTGAACGACTCCGTTCTTTTGATGCGCTCAATGAAGAAGGAATCGAACGAATGCTGGAAATCGATTTGATATTGTTCCATCATGCCCATCCCCTATTCTCAACATATGAATCGTTTTCTTTGAGTGCAAAAAAGCCCGTTAAATCTCAATCGCTTAACGGGCAGCAGTCTCCAATTGTCCGGTACCAATCATCACCTATAAATACACGGTTTTTCCCCGTACTTCTGCTCTCGTTGGCAGCCTCGATAAACCGGACAATATGCAACGAGTGTTCAAGCGGCAACTCCGGTCTTCCCGTCAGGATACAGCCGAACCTCTTTATTCACTTCGCATGTCTTCCACATTTATTGAATCGGTTCATCTTTACTTGAGCCGATTCAAAATTAAACAGCAAACCCGCTCCATCTTATGTGTTAGATAACATATCATATACATTTGAAATCAGTCAATGACAATGAGGAAAAGCGAAATGATGCCCTTATTTATCACAAATTAAGTTATGTTTAATTGAGATCTGAACGTCTAAAATCTTTTCCAGAACATTCTGTGTTATATTAAATAACATTTATTCTTCCATTCGACACGATGATGGGAGTTAACTACAGATTTGAACCGTTTCAAAAAAGTATAGCGCTTTCATTTTTGCCCGTCAACGAACAAATGAACAAATATTCCGACATTTGGCAGTCGGCGAGAGAAGGAACTTGTCGAAATAAAAACTTTCATGACCGACCCGGAAACAGACTCATCGCTCCGGCATACCCTTTGCGGCATGTCGCTACCCTTTGCCGCAAGCCTTCATATGAAGTTGGCTGCCCTTGTCCTTGTCTAACGGTAGGCTCTCGCCAGCCCCGTTGGGGATTTACCCCTATAGATAACTCCCATGCTGGGCGTACAACGCAAGGAGCTGCCATGAGACGGCAGCTCCTTTTGATACTTAACACTTTAAAATTCCCCGTTGTTACCCGATACCCGAACCTCGTATATTTCATTAGGCGTTCAACTGCCAATTTAACCTCATCTTCTGAATTAAAACCAATTCTTTTCTCATTGATCGAGCTAATATTGTTATATTCATTTGACTTATACCTGCGGACACCATTCGATCAATAAAATATACAAACAATTCATTAGTAGTCAGCTTTTTGATTTAGTTCGTTCCATCAATAAATATCAAACCCCTCCCGCTTACTAAAATTGTATTCCTCGTAACGAACTTGCATCACATCGAAATGCCCCGATTGAACGGCACAAAGCAATGTATGGTCCGGATTTTCATTTGTGATTCCGATATATCGTATTTTCCCCTTCTGCCGGCATTCTTTCAGCGCGTCAAGCGGCCCGTCATGAAAAAGACGCTTATAATCCTGTTCGGTCAAGTAACCGCCATGGAACTGCATGGCATCAATATAGTCGGTTTGCAGGCGCTTAAGGCTATCATCGACGGAACGCATCACATCGCTGTAACCAAGATTTGATTGAACTTTCGTAGCAATATACGCTTCATGCCGGCGTTTTTTCAATTCCGATTTTTAACGGTATTAATTCAATGTTACATCATCGATCCTAGTCCATTGGTTTCCAATAGTAGATTTAACATGGAAGGCTACTCGTACTTTACCTGTTGTTACGTTAATAGTCCCGCTGCTGATTTGCTGATAGCTGGTAGTACCCGTTGGAACAGATACATTAACAGAGCTTCCATAGTTGCTCACTTCCATCTGGTTAATAGCCAGACCGCCCGTAGATTCCGTCCAAGCAGTTAAGGTATGTGTTCCATTTGGCACATTCCAGGTTCCTACTAAGTTATAGGCGTAAGCTGGTATTGCCAAAACAGCGAGAGAAACGATCAAATTTTTGATTTAATCACATAAATTCCTCCTTTTTTTATTAGGCTACAAACTTATGTGGACTCAATTGTTGGATATATTAGACTTACATTTTCACTTTATTCAAATTGTTATAGCTCCAGCAAAGGATAATTATTGAATAGAAATCCGGAGCTGTTTTATTAATAGATATATAGGCGCTGGTTTTCCACCTCTCGAATCCAGACCTGCATAAAGCCTTCCTCCCGGTTATCCCAGGCATAGTAAGGAATCAAAAGACAAGGTTTCCCATTTTCCTCTTTACCAATCAATACAGTTACACCACCAAGCAGATCTGGACGGTAACTAATATTTAGCGGTTCTCGGGCAGAAAGGGTGAAGGTGTCATAGGTTAAATCCGGATTATCAGCTTGCTCCATACAATAAACAATGGGTCCACGCTGAATGGCAAGACGACCACGATTGGCTTCGACTTCCGCCCTGGCGCGCACAACCTCCACAGGCATATCCAGTTCAAGTACGATGGAATCTCCCTGCGACCATTTTCGATCAAGAATAAGGTATCCCCGGTCCGTTATTGCTTCGGCTCCGAAAAAGCTCTCCCCACCAACCCCTAGCTTGTAGCCTCTACACCAACCCGGTACGCGTAATCGAATGACGAATTTTCCCGTTCGTTCAGGGTTAACCGCAAGCTCGATCTTGCCGTCCCACGGGTAATTAGTCGTTTGTTTCAGCTTTACGTTAAGCCCGTTGCCGACCTCGAATTCCGCTTCGCCATTCATGAATTGATTTACGGCTAGCCCATCGTCCGTCCTCGCATAAGCATACTGGCCTATGGAAGGCAGATAACGTACCAAATTTGTCGGGCAACAGGACGTGCCGAACCATTCTACGCGGTGGTGGTCGCCTTTCGACGCCAGCGGATTGACGTAGAAAAACTTGTCGCCGGACAACGAAATTCCAGCTAAAGCACCATTGTACATTTCACGCTCCACCACATCAGCATATTTGGCATCAGCGAACAGCAGGTTCATCCGATGATTCCAGAACACCATGGCGATTGCAGCGCAAGTCTCGCAATAAGCTGTTTCGTTCGGAAGATCGTAATCCTGGGTAAAGCCTTCATTATGCAAGGAAGGTCCGATTCCTCCCGTCACGTACATGTTGCGCTCCACTGTATGCGCCCATACGCGATGCAATGCATCGACGTAGGCCGGATCGCCTGAAGCGTGAACAACATCCGCCATTGCTGTGTATAGATACATAGCGCGGACGGCGTGCCCGGTCACCTTCTCGATGTCTCGAACCGGAACATCGTCCTGGCAGTAGGCCGGGCCCCATTCTTCTTTATCCCATATCGCGCCTTTTCCGTGACCGTGACCACGTTCCTCTAACAGCCAAAGAGCGAGTTTCCAATAACGCTCCTCATGTGTAACGCGATACAGCTTCACGAGAGCCAGTTCGATTTCCTCATGCCCTTCTACCCAATGACGTCTACCAGGACCGAAAACGCTATCGTAATGGTCAACCATCCTGCAGGCAACATCGAGAAGCTTGCGTTTGCCTGTCGCTTCAAAATAAGCGACCGCCGCCTCAATCAAATGACCGCCATTATACATTTCGTGTTTTTCCATATCCGTCCATTTGCTCTCAGGCGCTACCAACGTATAGTAGGTACACAAATATCCATCCGATTCCTGCGAGGCGGCTATGAGCTCGATAATACGGTCGGTTTCCGATTCCAGCTCCGGATCCCTGTTCGACATCAGTAGATAGGCTGCACCTTCGAGCACCTTGTACACATCGGAGTCATTGAAATATATGCCTTCGAATTCTCCTTCCATCAGACCGGCAGCCTTAGCGAAATTCGATATGCGCCCGGTTTCATGACATTGGCCGAGGCAGGCTTTTATCGTAACTTTGTTTAGTACTTCGAGACGCGGACGCCAGAAAGCATCATCGATTTTCACTTTCGTAAAGGGAACGCTCTGCCAATTCATGATTTGGGCTTTTATTTGTGTCATTCAGGTTTTTCCTCTCTTTAGTTAACTCATCCTTTCAGGCCGGTCAACGTAATCCCTTCAAGGAAGTAACGCTGCCCGATCAGAAACACGATGACGCAGGGCAGCACGACAGCTGCCGAAGCTGCCATGAGCAAATCCCATTGCGCGGTATAGGTTCCTTGGAACATCTGCAGCCCGAGCGCAAGGGTAAATAGGCTGTCGCTTTTCACATAAATGAGCGGGCCCATGAAATCGTTCCATGATCCCAAGAAGCTGAATAATGCTACCACTATAAGAACTGAACGGCTTAGCGGCATTATAATTCTCATGTAGATTTGAAAATAAGTTGCTCCGTCCACGAAGGCCGCTTCATCGAAATCTCGCGGAATGGTTAAATAGAATTGACGCAGCAGGAAGATATTGAAGATTCCGCCACCGAAATAAGCCGGTACGATCAACGGGTAATACGTATCATATAAGCCAAGCATCTTCCAACCGAGAAAGCTAGGAATAAGGGTTACGGCCGCCGGCAACATCATGCTCGACATCAGAATGCCGAATACGGTGTCCCTTCCTTTCCATTGAATCCGCGAGAACCCGAACGCCGCGATACTGCTTGTAACAACAGTACCGACAAGAACGCTGACCACGATGATAAGCGTATTGGTGAAGAAGGTACCGAACGGCACGATCGTGAGCGCTCTATGGAAATTGTCCCAGTGGAAAGGTTTCGGAATCCACTCCGGCGGCATGGTGAAGATTTGCGATAAATCCATGAGCGAACTTCGCAGTAACCATACGAACGGAATGATAAACATGGCTGAGATCAATAATAGAGCGGCATAACCTGCCGCAAGCGTAAGCTTCGATTGCCTCACGTACGCTCTCCTCCTTCGTAATGCACCCATGACTTCGAGGTTTTGAACACGATAAAGGTGAAAAATAGGATAATGATGAACAGCACCCACGCCATTGCAGAAGCATACCCCATTTCGGTATCCCGGAAACCTGTTCGCCATAGATAGAACACATAAAATAAACTCTGATTATTAGGTCCGCCCTGAGTTAAGATATAAGCTTCGTTAAAAACCTGGAAGGAACCGATGATCGTCATAATGGTATTGAAGAAGATCGTCGGTGTGACCATCGGTATCGTAATGTGACGCAGCTTGCTGTACCACCCGCCACCATCCACGTCGATCGCCTCGTAATACTGCTTTGGAATGCCCGACAGCCCCGCGAGGAATATAACGACCGTACCGCCGATTCCCCACAACGTTGTAAGCACGACGGACGGGATAACGCTGCCCTCCGAATAGAACCAATTGCTGGTCGGCAGATGTAACCACTTGAGCATAGAGTTGACAAGGCCCAGATCGGGATTAAGAAGCCACATCCAGATCATGGCCGATGCGACCGCCGGCACGATGCTGGGCAAGTATATGATCGTACGAAATATGGCCCTTCCTCTAACATTCAGGTTAAGAAGCAGGGCAATAACAAAGGAAATGATAATAACGGCAGGTACCCGCAGAATGACAAAGTAGAAAGTAATGCCAAGCGATTTATAGAATAGTTCGTCTTCACCCGAGAACAACTTGGAATAATTATCGATTCCGACGAATGCGGTTTGCTCTTTGAATACGTTATAATCCGTCATGCTAAGCACCAAGCTGGCAATCATGGGACCTAATGTGAAGATGATAAACCCGAGTATGGCGGGCGAAGTGAACAATAACCCGTAAAATAGCCCTTTTCTCATGCGTACCTCCGATCTCAAAGCTTCCCGATTAGGGAAACGGCGTTCTTATGTAAGAACGCCGTTTTCCCTCAATGCTAATCTCTTTTTCTTTGACCCCTTATCCCTTCACGTCGCGGCGGCCCTGTACCTGAGCTTTCGCTTTATCCGCGATTGAATTCATGGCCTCTTGAGCGGTTTGTTGGCCGAGCCATACTTTATCCAAAGCGGGATTCACGATATCCATAATCTTACTGAAGTTTTTCACGTAACCCGTTGGCGTTTGGTGGCTGTCATTCAGCAAAACATCGATGATCGCGTCTTTGTAACCCGATGGCCGGGAATCGAGGTTCTCCGCCCATTTGCTGAGCATAGACGGGTCCGTATACCAGTCTTTATAAGCGGGCATCCATGTGCCGGCTGTAAGCATGTCTATCGACGCTTCCGGGTCCATCAGCGCTTTCATCAACTCCCAAGCCTCTTTCGGGTGTTTGGTTGATTTGAACATAGAGAACATCCCGCAAACGACGGTAGTCATCGGTTTTTTCATAATCGGTAATACGCCGACGTTGTAACGGAATTTCGATTGAGCCAATCCTGCGCTGACCCATTGTCCATCAATTGCCATTGCCACTTTTTTCGTCTGAAGCGCGACATTAGTGGCCGGAATGTTCTTTGCTTGAACCGGAGAAGGTGCGACATGATAAACATTGATCAAATCCGCTATCTTCTGAAGGGCTTCTACCGCAGCCGGCTGATTCAGAGCGAAGGTTTTCCCGTCCTCGGAGACGAAGTCCCCGCCGTTGGAGAAAATAAAGTTGCTGTAACTTCCCCACCACGTCGGAAAGTTAACTCCATATTGCTTAATGTTTTTAGGATCAAAGCCGGCATCCGATGCATTCCTGCCCTTGGTGTCGATCGTCAGTTTCTTGGCGACTTCGACGAACTTATCCCATGTCCACGCTTCCGATGCTTTGGACGGCGGAGGCGCTAAGCCCGCATCTTTGAAAATATCTTCGTTATAGAACAAGCCGAATGACTCCGGTCCCGGACCTAAGCCGATTACATTGCCCGGCTCAAGTGAATACGAGATATTCGGAACCAGTCTATCTGCATTGATTTCCCGATCTGACGAGAGAAATTCCTGAAGATTGTAGAATTTGCCTTGCTCGGCAAGCGGGTAAGCAATGCTGGCAGATTCCATCTGCGCGATATCCGGCACGTCATTGCCCGCAACCATTGCCGTGAGCTTGGTATCATAGTCAGTGGGAATATGCTGAAGATTTACAGTGATATTCGGATACTTCTTCTCGAACCTTGCAATGGCCGACTTGTAAGCAGCCACTTCCTCCGGCGCTCCCCATACCGTCATGCGAAGCGTGATGGGTTCATTCGACTTTTTTCCGCTGGGTGAATCTGAGCTCGCCGTATTGGCGGGGGATGAGGAATTGCTGCTGCCTTGGCCCGAGCCGGACTTCGCGCATGCGGATAGAATCGCAACCAGCATCATGAGTAAAGCAATCAGAACGGATATGGATTTCCTTTGTCGTGACATCTTCTGAACCCCTTTCGATTTCAACCCTTATTGGTTCATAGCTGCAGTCTATGATGTTCTAATTATAAGACCGAATGCAGCGCTTACATAACCCGAACCTGATTGGAATAGTGGATTATCATTGGGTTTACAACGGAAGTGTGATGGTCACTTTCGTACCGAAACCCGGTTTGGAGGAGATCGCGACCCCGTACTCTTCGCCGTAGGTCATCCGGATACGGGCTATCGTGTTCTTTATGCCAATTGAAGACGATTCCCGATATAAAATAGCATGAACCGCGTCGCTGCTCATACCCCGTCCGTTATCCTCAACCTCAAAATGCCGAGTACCATCGTCGACCCAACCGCGTATTCGAATAAGCCCCCCCGATTCGGTTTGATCGAAACCATGCAGGATGGCATTTTCGACAAACGGCTGGAAGAGAAGTCTTGGCATCTTGTAGTTGTAGAGCATCGAATCGATCTCGTAGCTGACCGTGAATTTCTCTTCGAATCGGACGGACATGATATAGAAGTAGTTTTTCATCCATTCGATTTCCTCCGATAGATGAACGACTCCCCATTCCTTCCGCGAAGTATAGTGCAACATGTTAGATAAGCAGACAAGCATTTTGCTTAGTTCCTTCTGATCGTTCTCGATGGCCGTCCAATTCATCACGTTTAACGTATTGTACAGAAAATGCGGATTCATCTGCATGTTCAGCGCCTGGATTTCCGCTTCCTGTTCCTTTAATTTGATTTCATAATTTTCCGAAACCAATAAACGAATCCGATCGTTCATCAGATTAAACCGCTGGAGTAAAATCCCGAATTCATCATTGGTGCTGACAACAACCCGAGTTTGGAAATCTCCTTCGCCCACGGACCTCATCGCGCCGAGCAGCTTCTTGATCGGATTCGTAATTTTGCCTGAGATAAAATAAGCGAAAATAAGTGCTACGATTCCCATAATGACGGCCAAAAGGGTGGTTGAGGCACGGATGATAGGAACCAGACTGCCTACGAGCGTGGCTTCGGGCGTCATGACAATGGACATCCATCCGGTGACTTGCGAGCGATCGAAGCAGACGATCGTATTCACCCCGTCCAGCGTTATTCTTCGAGTGCCACTGCCAGCCTGTTGAAGCTGTTCCACCCAATTGTCCTTATAAACTTGCGTTATTCTACCGGACTCACTGCTGGCAACGATGCGATTGTCCGGATCTAGAACTAAATAACGGGAACCATCGGGAATACTTTTCTCGTACAGGGATTTCAACGTGTCTAATTTGAAGCTGATCGTTAGAACAGGCCGTTCTACGCCCGTATCCAGCTTCTCCAAGGTCGTATCGCTTAAATAGGAAAAATCAAGGATGCGTGTCGCGGAGAACAAATAGCGGAAATTGAGCGTTCCATTCGTTAAATAAGGTTGATCGAACATATCTACGAAGTCGTAAGTGGGATACCAAACCATCTTGCCTCCTGCCTGTCGGGCTGCGCGGTAAATTTCCGAATTCGTCGGATCGCCTTGGGGCAGCGTCTGGCCGAAGGTAAAATAAGACGTCCATAGCTGGTAAGCGTACACTTCATCGATTTGTGAGAAATATCTTCTTAAAGCATCGGACACTAGACGATCGGCGGCGAGCAGGTCCGCCTTGTTCGCCGGGTTCAAGTTATTAAAAATCCGAAACAAATCCTTGTCTACTAACAAGGCCATGCTGTTCTGGTCTATGATCCGCAGCTTGGTGTCCATAATCTCGTTATTTTTCTTTACGATCTCGTATACGTTCTTCTGCGCTTGTTCCGTAACGACATGCAGGCTGGTACGATAGAAGAGGGTCCCCAACACGATAAGCGGGACAGCAATAAGGAATATAAAGCTGGCTAACAACCGGGAACGGAATGTCATCTTCATCCCTCACTGCTCCTTTGCGGGAAGGATGTGTGCTTATAAGCTTCCGGCGACATGCCGTTCTGTTTCTTGAATACTCTGCAGAAATACTTTGTATCCTGATAACCGCACTCTGCGGCAATTTCATATATTTTCAACCTGTTCTCCGCAAGCAATTCCTTGGCCCGCCGCATTCTAGCCTCCGTCACATGATCGGAGAACGTCCTTCCCGTTCGGCTTCTGATCAATGTGCTGAAGTAGGAGGGATTAAAGAAAAAATGCTCGGCAGCCCGTTCCAGCGTCAAATCTTCCTTGGAGTTCTCTTGAATCCATCTCAAACATTCGGCAACGATAATCTCGCTTTTATCTAGACGAGCATGTCTTAAAGCATCGTTTACATCCCGGAGCCGAACCTCTAGAACCGTCATGAGATCTGTAAAGGTATAGCAACCCGGAATTGCCTTCAAAGCCGAATCTGTGAGAACGCTTCCAATCAGCCGATCAACGTAATTGCGAATTCTGCTTTTAATCTTCATGAGGGTGAGCGTGGCACATTCTTTGATCAGATTCGGATTTGCAAGGCCATTAGCAGCAAGTCGAACGAACGCAGCCCGGCACATCTCTATGGCGGCTTCTGCATCCCTTCCTTGCAGTGCTTCGAACAACCTCTCTCCGTCAAGAAGGATTGGATCGTGGGAGGGAAGGAGTTCATCATGAAACAAAATGCCGTTCCAACACTCGTGGAAGTTATATAGATTGGCCGTTTGGGCTGTCCGGTAAGCCTGAGGCGCTTCCGTCAATAAGGATAGGCAATCCGGACCGATCCCATGGGTAAGCCGTCCGTACTTTGCCCACTCTGCCCCTAATGAGGAAACCATTTGGCGAATTTCCGGCTTTCTTTCTTGAGTCAGCCGAGATGTTTGGATGATTGTAACCGCCTGGAAGACTTCCTCCTGTAGAACGTTTAAAGAGAAAGTTGTACTCGGTTCACCGAATTCCGCCCACGCCCGTTCCAAGTGTTGCAATAATGCTACGGTATCGAATCCTGCTTTATTTCCCGGTCCGATTCGGAATTCCGAGAAAATAACCATTCCACTCCCATGCATCCACTCCAACGTTTCGAGTTCTTTACGCTCCATAACCGTCAAGCTTCCATTCAACCACGACAGAAGAAGGCGGTTTCGATAGGCAGAGGAAGTGAGGCTTAGCCGATGCTTTAACTCTTCCGATTCCGAATACTGCCGGGATTCCGCGACAAGCTGGCCTTCAATGCGGCGCAATACGTCTTCTACCTTCTCAGCTTCCACCGGTTTCAAGAGATAATCATAAGCCCCGTGACGAATCGCAGTCTGGGCATATTCAAACAGATTGTAAGCTGAAACCATTACAACCTTGGTCCGAAGGCATTCGTCTTCAAGCATTTTCAGAAATGAAAGGCCATCTATATTAGGCATTCGAATATCGGTGAACACGACATCGGGTTTTTCAGACCTGACGAGTTCCAGGGCGCTTGCTCCGTCTTTAGCGACAAAAACTTGATCTTCAGGCCGCAGAACTTGAATCATACTCGCCATTCCTCTGCGGTGTCTCGGCTCGTCGTCCACGACTAATATTTTCATCCCACTCAGCCCTCTCGTCTGTTCATTTATTATTTTATTTTAGTCTGTTATCTGAGTACTTGGTACCCATTAACATAGTCAATTTGTCTCGCAACCTGTTAGATTAATAGAAAAAAGCCCCTTCTTATGGACAGGCGCTTGGATTTCTCAATTCGTTTACGAGCCGGTATGAAAAGAAGTAATCAATTTTTATTATAAACAGTTAGTCGGCATACAAATAGTTGATTATTATTAGATAGGTGGACTATTATTTGGTATTTCCAGCGATAAAAGAAGCTAGACGCGGGAGGAATAAAACGTGTATTGGCGACTGGATGGGCTCGTAATTATAACAACCTTCAGGCAGCTGCCGTATTACGGGCTGTCCGGTATTTTGCATCATGAACATGAGCGTCATCGGTTGAGTCATACCATCGGAGTCGCGACCCGAGGTATAGTCCGCTCCGCTACGATTGCCATGCACTCGTCCCCCGTACAGTCGGAACACGACCGCTTCGAACGCCAGCAGCCATTCGCGCGAATTCGCGATGAAATGAAGAAAGCTTCATCCTCGGCGGAAACCGGAAATTTTCCCTGAAGTTCAAAATGAAAAATCCCAAGAGAATAGTGCTCTTGGGACATTGCGGATATGATTGCTCTATCTCCTCTTCATATTCCTTCGTGCATTCCTTTCATTTCCGTCATGTTTATATTTATTTTATTTTCTGCTGCTCTTCGTCGGAAATAAAGTACGCGTGAATGTCGAAGTGCGGTACTTCAAAACCCTCATGTCCATGCGGCTGGAACTCCACATCCGTCTGGACGACAGCGGGGGACGGGACTCCCTTCATACCGTTCAGGTTGACATGGTTAACTCCTTTTACAAAATCGTCTTGGGCAATCATATATTCGAGGAATACGAGCCTCCCGTTGTATACGCCATAGATCGGCCCGTTCGGGAGCTCGCCCGCTTGCGGATTCGCCCAATGTTCGCCCATGGCGGGAACAACCCCCGTTATTTTAACGGACCCTGCGGGCAGCGCCAGTACATACGCTTCCTGTTTACCATCATCCCAGCTGACTTGCTGGGCATTAACCGCAGTCGCCAAATCCCGGATCCAAGCCGTCGGTTCGCCATGATTCATCCGAACGTCCGAAATCGTCTTTCCCCCCAGAACAATGTCTTTGTTCCCTTCGTCCACAGTATACGGAAGATGAAACAAATCGGCAAAAGCTTGAACCGAAGCATACACTTTGCCGTCGGGCGTGCGGTGGTTTGCCGCAGATACCACATCAACGCCATTGACCTTAATCGAAATTCCGGCTCTTGTGTCCGAACTATCCGCCGTTCCATGCGCTGATACGCTGCCGCTTAACAGAATAAACAAACTTACCGCCAATACAAGAATCTTTTTCATAAGATACTCACTCCATTTTTTAGGTATATGAGGCCTTTTATCGGCCATTCTTCCAAATTGCTGCCGTTTCGGCAACAAACGCTTCGAAGGAAAGCGGCTCCCGCTTCAGGATCTCGCGCTGCAGCTCGAAATCGCGTTCTGACGCCACTAGCCCCTTATCTTGGAAATATTGATACATAATTTTAAGGTCCTCTGCCATCCACTCCGGCATAACGGTTCGCGCTTGTTCAAACCATGCGTCCAAATCGTCCCCGCCATAGCGGATTTCCTCTCCTAAAATGCGGCTGTAGATGTTGGCTGTCGATTCTCCTGTCAGCGGTTCCGGACCGACAACCGGATACTCCTTCCCTTCATATCCGTCCAGAAGCAGTGCATTCACGGCCGCCTCCGCAATATCTCTTGCATCTACACGGTTCAGTCCTATCGAACCGATCGGCTGCGGATAAATTCGATAACCGAGTATCGCCTCCCGGTACCAATAGTCGTTCTGATAGAAGTTATTCGGGCGCAATAGGGTGTACGCCATCCCGGATTGCCGAATGGCTTCTTCGATCGGGATCTTGCTTTTGAAATGGGGAATATGCTTGTTATCTTCCATCAACGGTACCGATAAATAAACGATTTTCTTTACGCCGGCTTTTTTAGCCGCCTCGACCGCAGCTACGCCCTGTTCGGTTTCCGTATGCGACAAGGCGTTCAATAAAAATACGGCATCTGCCCGATCAAAAGCCGCCGCCAGAGTATCAGGCGATTCTAAATCCCCCGGACACAAGCTGACGGAACGAGGCAACCGGTTCGCTGCATTCGTGTTACGGGTCATCACCCGGACCTGTGCCCCCCGCTCTGCCAAGTTTGCCGCGACACAACTTCCTACCGTACCTGTGCCGCCCAACACAAGAACGTTCATATTCAGCTCACCGCTCCCGTAACAATATTGTCCAATGCCGATTTAAGCTCCGATAAACTTTGCGGCTCCAAGCGGTTTTCCGCAATGCGCACAACCTCTTCGTAAAATTCCCGCGGGGCGACGCTTTTCATATCGCTTAGCATCACTACCCGTTCCTGATGACTGATTGCCGGAATTATATAGTGCATAAAAATCATCATCGCCTGCGGCGGAATGGATGAACGGATATTCATGGAGATCACTTTCAATTGGTCATCCGTCAGATGTTCCCATAACGCCTTCATGCCGGGGCCTTCTTCACGTTGAAGGTGCATGAAGTATTCTGCGGTGAAACGGTTCAGGTCTTTACCGATTTGATACCAGATCTTCTCTTGCTGACCCGGATTCTGCTTGCCGGATTCCAATTGATTCACTAGTTCGACGAGCTCCTCAAGCTTTTGCTCCAAACCGGTGTGCTCTTCCTCCAGCTCGCGCAATGTCTCGGGCGCATATTTTTCATAGGATTCATTAATATGCGTATCCTCATCTCTCGAATGAGCGTGCAGAATGACGATGACCCGTTTGAATTCCTCGACGAATGCGTTCACTCTCTCGTCATCCATACTATCAACCGAGCCTGCCTGATAGCACAAACCGCTTAACGCAGCCCGGATTCCTTTGTGGACTGGAGCATACAGATCAAAACGGCCAAACATGTTCTCAACTCTCCTTTAATTTTGGTTTATGGAATATCCTTCGTGACACATTTAAAATTACTATGAACGCAATGTGAGGCCTATCGAGTAAATGACGTATTTTTTCAAAACCGAATGACGTATTTTTTGCTGCTTCGACCCTGTTGCATACGTAAAGACAGGAAAAAGCCGCTAATCCCTTTGAAGTGCACCCCTTAGAATAGACATTGGAAAAACCCCTAGGTTAATCCGATGATTTCTAAGGGGTGCATTTTTTATGGCAGTCAAGGGTCAGAAGTTTAAAAAGTATCCAGAGGAATTGAAGAAAGAAGCTATTCGCCTTCATATGGAGGAGAAGTGGACGTATCGGCAGATTACTG
>NZ_JXAK01000071.1 GCF_000829455.1 Gordoniibacillus kamchatkensis | reverse complement strand
GCGCCGCCTTGCCCGCGCATACGCCGCGCGAACAGGAAAAGCGAGGGTCCCGGCGCCTGACAAGGGGACTTTTTTCCCGCGTGGAAGTATGCCGCTTATGCTACAATATAGGACAGACCACGTATGAACAGGAGCCATCGCCATGAAAAAAGCTTTCGCCACCCTCGCTGCCACTGCCATTCTCGTATCCGCCTGCGGAGCCGCTCCCGGCAAGCCTGACGCCGCGGCGCCAAAAACAACTTCGCCAGCCGCTCCGGCTCCTTCCGGACAAACGGCCGCGCCGGCACCCGGCGGATCGCCGCAGCCGGCGCCTGTACCTTCCGCTCCCGCCGGGGCTCAAACTTCCGCGCCGACGCCTGTGTCGGGACAATCCGGGGCCGAAGCGAGCAAAGCGGATGCCGAAATCAAAAAAGATTACCATATGAACAAAAATTACGATATCGTCCCCAACGATCCGAACGGCAACAAAAAGGTCGTGCTGCTCACGTTCGACGACGGACCGAAAGAGAAAGAGATGATCGATTCGCTGCTCGATACGCTTGACAAGCACAAGGCGAAGGCGATCTTCTTCATGAACGGCTACCGCATCAAGGCGCACCCCGAACTGCTCAAGCTGATCGACCAGCGCGGCGGCATTATCGGCAATCATTCGTGGGATCATATCGATTTGAAAAAAGAGAACAGCGCGAAGATCGACCAGCAAGTCGACGACGTGATCAAAATCATGCAGGACACGGTCGGCAAAAAGCCGCAGTTTTTCCGCCCGCCGTTCGGTTCCGGCAACGATTACTTGAGGGAGAAAGTCAAAAAGGAAGGCATGCTGTACATGACGTGGTCGAACGGCTCGCTCGACTGGGACATGACCATGAAGAAGAACGATCCCGACAAAGTGGTCAAAAACGTTCTCGACCAGCTGCATAACGGCAGCAACATTTTGATGCACGAGCTGCCCTGGACGTGCGAGGCGCTCGACAAGCTGCTCACCCAGCTGGAAGAAAAAGGCTATTCGTTCGTCGACCCGCGCGCCATCGAGCTGGAGATGAAATAAACTGCAGTTCACGAAAAAAGCTGTCTGCCCCGCGATGCGGAGCAGACAGCTTTTTTGTTCATTGATATGTGATGTATACGGTGCGGAGCCCGTTGTCGTAATCAATCTTGGCGCCGAGCGCCTCGGACAGGAGGCGGACCGGCACCATCGTGTTATTGTTTACCAGCTTGGCGGGCGCATCCGTCGATTGCATTACGCCGTTAACGTCGTATTGCGGCTTCGTCGTGTACAGCGTCACGGTGCGGCCTTTTTTCTTATAGACCGCCGCCTTGAGGGTATCGTTCCATTCAATGTCGGCGCCGAGCGCCGCGGCCAAATCGCGCACCCACAAATACGACGTTCCGTTCTCGATGTAAGGTTTCACCTTCATCGGGAACGTGACGTTGTCCAGCGTATAGGTCGAGCCGTCCAGCCCGAACGCCGCCATATGCCGCACCCCTTCCCCGGCCGTCATCGCTTGCTTGTAATCGGCCGCGTAGGCGTGCAGCTTGCGCTTGCCAAGCCCGTTCGACGGTTCGGTGTGGAACGTCCACTGCTTTGCGAACGACTTTGTGCCCCCGCCCGTCAAAGATGCCGTCAGCTTTACGCTTGCCGTATAGGACGTATCGAGCGCGAGCGGCTGCTTCGGAAGGAGAATGACCTCGTAAATAAGATGATCGTCCGTGGCCGGCGTATTGGCCAATAGTTCGATCTCTTTGCCTTGCGGGTCGGTCAGCTTCGCCTCTTGAAGGCTGACCCTGTCTACGTTCTCCCCGGTTACGGCGACGAGCAGCGGGTAGCCGACCGGATAAGAGGCGGACGAATGGATCCGGATCGGATCGGGGGATTCGTGCCCGTCGAACTGAATCGGCACGTAAGCGTCTCCTACAGCAGGCGAGACGATCAGCTGCGGCTGCTGCGATATATCCTTGCCGAATTCAAGAACCGTATAATGGCCAACTTTGGCGATGCCGAGCGTCTTCGTATTCGGATCCAAAAACGGACTTCGGTGATACGGGGCGTCGAACAGCTTGTCGATCGCCTCCTGGACAGTCCCGTATGTAAGGGATGCGTCTTCGGCGAGACTGCCGGTGTAACCGACATACAGCGCCCGGTCTCGCAACGTAGCTCCGATATAGCCCGGCAGCGAGCTTTTTTCTTCATGAAGCGATGCCGTTTGGCCGTCGACGCTGTTCTTGTCCAAATATTCGGCGTGCTTTTGCGCGGCGGTCGCCAGCTGCGGGTTCATGGTCAGCGGCGGCAAGCCGTAGATTAGGCGGTAATCGTTAATGGCGGCAAGGCCCGAGCGCTGGTCGGCATTGTAGTTGTCAGGCAGCTTGGCGATCGGATTGTCGGTAACGGTAAATTCCCACGATTGCGTCAGCGGCAAATAGCCCGGATATTGAATGATGATGCTTGCTTTGTAAGTACCCGGGGCAAGTTCTTGCTCGGGGGTATAGCTGAACCTCATCGTACTGTTGTTGTAGCTTGCTTTTACTTCTTTTCCGTTTACGTAGAGCGTAAACGACGAAGGCTCCAATTGGCTGTCTGTCTGTTTGACGGCCATCCCGATCTCGGGTTGGGCAAGGCCGATCTTGCCGCTAGGAAACGTCTCATAGTAATAGGAAAAAGCGTGCGCTTTCGGCGCGGGGAGCAAGCAAAGCATGGCGACCAGACATAAAGCCACCAGCGCGGCAGCCGGCGAATCGTGCGCGACATGTTCATAGGCGTCTACCTCTCTGCGGTTAGAATCGGTGATAGCTATGAATCTATCATACCTTTTCGCAGCAGCTTAGGCAATTTGCGGGGGCGGGGGCGATTACCTGGCCCCCGTGCGATAGCCCCAAATGAGCAGTGCCGCAGTCAGAGTCACGAAGAGCCACAGCAGCGCGGCGTAAAACCGGCGCGTCCATACCCCTTTCTCGGACGGGTGCACCGTCTTGCGCGGCGGCAAGTACGTATCGTCCGCCTGCTGCGCGTGAGCGCCGCGCGGCCCGGACGTTAGTTCGCCGTCGTTCATACCGTTAATCCTCCTTGCCGTACCTGATGATGCAGCCCATAGCGAAATCGATGACGAAATGCGCCAGCACCGGCGTCCACAGCGTCCCCGTCTGCTCGTAAATCCAGCCGAGGCCGTAGCTGATGCTGAACACAAGTCCGGTCATAAGCCAGTGCCGCAAATAGCGAAAATGAATCGCCGCAAACAAAATGCTCGTCCAATAAGCCCCCCAGGCATGTTGAATGGCACCGCGAAACAGCGTTTCCTCGCACAACGCTACAACGAGCGACATAAGCGCTATGTGCCATAAGGGGCGGCGCGCAAACAGCTTTTCATTAACGCCGCCGTCGTCAAGCACGTCTTTCGGCACCCAGCGCGAGACGAGCACGTCGAGCAGCAGCACGGCGGCGGCGAACACGAGCGCCCATAATGCGATGCGGGGAACATGGACAAACGGAAAAAGGCGGATCGGATTTACCCTTTCAAATAATAAAACGATAATGCCGATAATCATAGTAACGGCTTGAGTGATGTACAAGTTTAGCAGCAGCGTTCGATCGTCGAGCTTGTCGACGTCAACTTGCTTCAGCTTGAAGCGGTTCCAGTCGATGCGTTTCATGTCGTTCCTCTCCGCCGGCACATATTCCCTTTTGCAGGCTTATCCCCTATACTTTAATGGAGATCATCCAAGAAGGAGCCTATTCATGGAAAAACGTCTGAATCGTACAGATTATTTGTTTGCGATGATGTTCATTTTGATGCTCGTTTGCGTGCTCGGGGCGTTTTTCTTCGGCGTCCGCACCGGTCAGCAGCAAGCGGAAACGAAATACGAGAAGCTGCTCGCTCCGAAACAAGCGGCGAAAGAGCCCGGCGCTTATGAACAGCAGGTGCTGGTGTCCTTTTACCATTCCATATATTCGCCTTACAGGGAATTCGAGCAGAAATGGTTCCAGACGATGGGCGGCATTGAGCTCGGCGGTGCGGCGGTCGATGCGGCCGCGCAGCTGAAAGAGCTCGGCAAGGTGGCGTCGGCGCAGTACGGCAAGCTGCAAGACAAGCCGGTACCGGCCACTTCCCCGCTGCTTGTCGAAGCGCAGCAAAACTATTTGAAGGCGCTCAAGCTGTTCGGCGACGCGCTAAGCGATCTGACTCCGAAGGCGAACTCCTTGAAAGGAAACGAGCTCGCCGCCGCTGTCGGAAGCAACGCCTACTATATCGACGCCCGCAACTACGCGCTTACCGCGCAAAAAAACTATTACGATTCGATCGTGAAGTGGAATCAATCGATCGATGCCGGCTACAAGCCCGTCGATACCGGCGCTAAGCTGTCGCTCGCCGATTGGGGCCAGCTTTCGTTAAACAGCAAAAACGATTATTTGGCGGCAATGATGCTGGGCCAGAAATGGTTTAAGCCGTTCAAGCCGCAAGACTTGACGGTGCGGGTGGACGAGTTCATCGCCAGCGGCGAAGCGAAGAAGCTGAACGTAACGGGCGTGCAGCAAGCCGTCGAGCTGCTGGTCGGCACCGACGCGGTCCGTTCCGGCGACTTCATCCGCAGTAAGCAAAAGTTTTACAGCGGCGAAACGCTTCCGCAAATTCCGTTCTTTTATGAACAAACTTGAGGAGGCAGAGTTAGCATGGACGAGAAAAAGCTGGACTTGATTTTGGACGAGCTGGGCAAGGTAAACGGACGGCTCGACCGGCATGAATCGCTTCTGACCCAACTCATCAAGATGGTTGCTGAGACGAATCAACGACGCAATGTTGGTTGACATGTTGATCCACCTGCACATCAAGCCCATAGAGGAACAGAGTTCCGTTATTTAGGAAAATCAGCGATGATCCTTACAACTTAACGGAACCCCGTTCCGCTATCAGCACCAAATTACTCCCTCAAACTTAGGTTTACTTCGTTTGCCCGGAAAATAAAGGAACTGCGTTCCGCTAATTTCGGGAAATAGCGGGAAATACCGCCAATAACGGAACAGTGTTCCTCTAACGATTTATGAGCCAACATAATTCCCCACAAAACGCCGCGCTGCCCGAACACGGGTAGCGCGGCGTTTTCGCCGGGCGGATCAGTCGTATTGGAATCCGAGCTGCGCCGCCACCGCTGCCATGCCGCCGATCACGTTGATCGCGTTATGGCGCCCTTGCTGCTCCAGGAAGCCGCACACCATTTGGCTGCGCACGCCGTGGGCGCATACGATATAGACGTCGCGGTCGTCCGGGATGTCGTCCAACTGCGCGGGAATCGTATTCATCGGCATGAGCCGCGCTTCTTCCAAATGGTAATAGTCCCATTCCTCCGGCTCCCGCACGTCGATGACGCACAGCTCCTTCCCTTCCTCGCTTTGCAGCAGCTTGACGAACCCGGCTGCATCGATGTGCTGCATGATTGCCCATTCCCCTTTCCTGTTGCTTAAGCTTACAATACCAGAAACGGACCGCCTTACGCTACGCATTGGACTTCCGCCAAGCGTTGCAGTAAAATGAAAACATCGCTGCCGTTTTACTGGAAACAGTTTCAAAATCCGAACATTCACCGCATTTTTGCGAAAAATGTTCGATATCTATTGACAGACGCGCACGATGCATGGTACATTGGAACAAATCCTACAGTACACTAAAGCGTTGACGGAGCCAAGGATACGAGGCGGCTTGCAGAGAGCCGGTGGGTGGTGCAAACCGGCAGCCTCCTGTATGCGGAGCACTCCAGAGTTGTTTTGCTGAACATCGGCCACGCGGACCGATCGTAGGCTTAGCCGGAAGGAACCCGTTATCGTTCCTGGTCTGACAAGACCATGAGGCCGATTCGCGCGAGCGGACGGTGAAGCAAGGGTGGTACCACGAAGCGAACTCTCGTCCCTGCGGCTGCTGGCAGCCGGGGTCGGGAGTTTTTTTGATTGTTATATACAGAGGAGGAGAGAAACGATGTTTAAAGTGTTAGTATCGGATCCGATCAGCGATCAAGGCATTCAGCTGCTGTACGACGCGCCGGATGTGCAGGTGGACAAGAGGCCGGGACTGTCCGAGGACGAGCTTGTGGCCATCATCGGCGAATACGACGCCTTGCTCGTGCGCAGCCAAACGAAGGTAACCGAGCGCATTATGAACGCGGGCGACCGGCTTAAGGTCGTCGGCCGCGCCGGCGTCGGCGTCGACAACATCGACCTGGAAGCGGCCACGAAGCGCGGCATCGTCGTCATTAACGCGCCGGACGGCAACACGATCGCCACTTGCGAGCATACCTTCGCGATGATGATGTCGGTCGCCCGTTCCATACCGCAAGCGTACAAAAAAACGGTCGGCGGCGAATGGGACCGCAAGACGTTCGTCGGCGTGGAACTTCGCAACAAAGTGCTCGGCGTCATCGGCATGGGCCGGATCGGAAGCGAAGTGGCGAAGCGCGCCAAAGCGTTCGGCATGGACGTGCTCGGCTACGACCCGTTCCTGACCGAAGAACGCGCCGAAAAAATCGGCGTCAAGCTGGCCACCGTGAACGAAATCGCACAGCAAGCCGACTTCATTACCGTCCATACTCCGCTTACGCCGGAAACGCGCCACATTATCGGGCCTGCCCAATTCGCCATGATGAAGAAAGGCGTCCGCATCATTAACTGCGCGCGGGGCGGCATCGTCGACGAGCTTGCGCTCGTGGACGCGGTTAACCAAGGCATCGTCGCGGGCGCGGCGTTCGACGTGTTCGAGGAAGAGCCGCCGCAGCCGGACCATCCGTTTCTGAACAACCCGCGCATCATCGTGACGCCGCACCTCGGCGCTTCTACCGTGGAAGCGCAAGAGAACGTCGCTATCGACGTCTCCGAGGAAGTGCTGCACATTTTGCGCGACCAGCCGTTCAAAAACGCCGTCAACATGCCGGCCGTTCCGGCGAACGTGCTCAGCAAGCTGCAGCCGTATTTCCGGCTCAGCGAGAAGCTCGGCCGGTTCCTCGGCCAAATTACGGAAGGCGCGATCCGCGAAATCGTCGTAAACTACGCCGGCGAGCTCGTCGACGTCGATACGACCCCGCTCACCCGCTACATCGTGCAAGGCGTGCTCGGCAACCGGCTGGAGGGCGTCAATATCGTAAACGCGATGCATCTCGCCAAGTCGCGCGAAGTGAACATCGTCATCCAGAAGGCAACGGCGGTCAAATCGTTCACGAACCTGATCACCGTAACGCTCAAAACGAAAGCCGAGGAGCGCGTAGCCGCCGGCACGCTGCTGGCCGGTTACGGCGAGCGCATCGTCCAGATCGACCAGTACCCCGTCGACTTCGCGCCGGAAGGCAATACGCTGCTCATCTCGCACAACGACAAGCCGGGCATTATCGGCCGCGTCGGAACGCTGCTCGGCGATAACGGCGTCAACATCGCCACGATGCAGGTCGGACGCAAAGTCGTCGGCGGTTCGGCGATCATGGTGCTCACCATCGATAAACCGGCGCCGAAAGAAGTGCTGGGCGAATTGACCAAGCTGCCGGAAATTGTCGGTGTGCGCGAATTCACCGTCTGATTGTTTCACGGGGAGCAACATTCCCTTTCCGTTTTCAACAAAAACAGGGCGTTTCTTGCCGGATGCGGCACGAAACGCCCTGTTTTGGCTTTGCGGTTAAACGGGAATGCGGATGGAAAATGTCGTCCCGTGCCCGGGAGCGCTGCGCACGGAAACCGTCCCTTGGTGAGCGTCCACAATGTTTTTCACGATGGCGAGACCTAGTCCGGTTCCTCCCGACGTGCCGCGCGTCCGCGCCTTGTCGGCTTTGTAAAACCGTTCGAACACGTACGGGACATCCTCCGCGGGGATGCCCTGCCCTTCGTCCTCGACCTCGAGCATTACGGCCGGGCCGGTGCCGGGGATCGACGAGCGCTCGGCGCGAATGCGGATCGACGCCCCGCCCGGCGTATGGCGGAAGGCGTTGTCGAGCAAATTCGTCAGCACTTGCTCGAGCCGGTCTTCGTCAGCATGCGGCAGCTCGAGCGGCGTGTCCGGCAGCAGGGTGCTGAGCTGCACTCCCTGCTCTTTCGCCAGCGCCGCAAATTTGCGGTGCATCCGCTTCACGAGCCCCGATACGTCGACGTGGCGGAAGTTCATTTCGAGATGGCCTGCCTCCATTCGCGCCAAATCGAGCAAATCGCGGACGAGCCGGCCCATGCGCAGCGACTCGTCGTAAATGACTTGCGCCAGCTCCTTGCGCTCCTCCGGTGTCGCGGCGATGTCGTCCAGCAGCGCTTCGCTGTACCCTTGCAGCATCGAGAGCGGAGTGCGCAGCTCGTGCGAGACGTTGGCGACGAAATCTTTGCGGAGCTTGTCGAGGCGGTGCTCCTCCGTAACGTCGCGCAGCACGGCAACTGCACCGCGCACCCCTTCCCACGAATAGAGGGGCGTCATGACGACGGACCAGACGCCGTTCTGCACGTGCAGCTTGGCTACATTTTCCTGCGCGCCCGTAACGACCGTCTCGAACAGCGGCTGCAGCGGCTCCGGAATTTTCAGGCTGCGCGCCGCCGGCGGCACCGATTCGCCCGGCAAAGCCGACCATTGAATCGCGCTCCATTCGCGCACGAGCCGCTCCCCTTGCGGGTTGGCCAAGATCACATTGCCGCCTACGTCGAGCGTGATGACCGCGTCCGTCATACTGCCGAGCACGCTTGTCAAATGCTCCTTCTCGTTATGCAGCGCTTGAATCGTCTCCAGCAGCTGATCGCCCATCCGGTTGAACGTACGCGCCAGCTCGCCGATCTCGTCGCTTGACATGATCGGCACCCGCGAGCCGTATTCGCCGCGGGCAATGAGCTCCGCCGCTTTGTTCAGCTGATTGAGCGGCCTCGTAATGCGCGAGAACAAAAAGAACGCGAAAAACGTCGTCATCAGAAAGCCGATGAACGAGACGTAAGCGAACAGCCGCATCACATAAAATTGCGTGTCTTCCAGCGAGCGCAGCGACTGGTACAACACCATGGCGCCGAGCGCTGCACCGCTGCTGCCGCGAAGCGGGACGCGACAGCCAGGTAGGCGGAGCCTCGGTTCAATATGCCGTCTCCGGTCGACGGCAAATTGCGGTCAAGCCGCTTTCCCGCCACGACGGACCGGAGCTGCTCCGGAGTGAAGAAGTCGCTGGCCCGGAACATCGCCAGCCCGTCGTCCGCCGCTTGCGGCGAGGCGACCAGCTTCTCCTCGAGATCGGGAGTGACGACGATCATGCGCGCGTCCTCGAAGCTGAGCATCTCGTTCGCCAGCTCGTAAAACGTGTCGTTGCCAATGTGGCGCGCCGCTTCGGCCGCTATTTTGTCCGCGAGCTTGTACAAGTTCGGCTTCTGGTCTTGCGCCTGGGCGAAATAGGCGGTCAAATATTGATTGAGAAAAAGGCCCAAGATCAACAGAACGACCGCTACGAGGCCGATGATCGTGAGCCATAGCTTACCGACGACAGTACGAAATATGATCACGTTACTTCGGCACCTCAAGCTTGTAACCGACGCCCCAGACGGTCGTAATCATGGCGGCCGCCTCCGGCGACACCTTGTTGAGCTTCTCCCGCAGCCGCTTCACGTGCGTATCGACAGTGCGCAAATCGCCGAAAAACTCGTAGTTCCAGACGTCCTTAAGCAGCTCCTCGCGCGAAAACACTTTGTCCGGCGAGACGGCAAGATAGTGCAGCAGCTCGTATTCCTTCGGCGTGAGCGCGACCTCTTGCCCGGCAGCCGTGACTCGGTGCGCGTCATGCTCGATGACAAGATTCGGGAACACGATGTTGTTGCTCGAGCTGACGTCCTTGTGCAAAAAGGCCGTCGCCGACGAGCGGCGCAAAATCGCCTTGACGCGATAAATGACTTCGCGCGGCGAAAACGGCTTGACGACGTAGTCGTCGGCACCGACCTCGAACCCTTGCACCCGGTTCGTCTCCTCGCCCCGCGCGGTCAGCATAATGACCGGCGTCGCCTTCGCCTGGCGCAGCCGCGAGCACACTTCGATGCCGTCCATGCCCGGCAGCATCAGATCGAGCATGACGAGATCGTAGTCTTTTTCCATCGCGAGGCGAAGCGCGGACTCGCCGTCCTCCGCCTCGTCTATGGCGTAGCTTCTTTCTCGAGATACATCCTGAGGAGCCGCCGGATGCGCTCTTCGTCGTCCACGACCAAAATGTTCGATTTAGGTTCCATTTCGAATCACACCCCCGCATAGGAATGCAAGCCGGCGATGACGAGATTTACGCCGACAAGCGTAAACATGACGATAAGAAAGCCGATGACCGACAGCCACGCCGACCTTTTGCCAAGCCAGCCGCGCGATAAGCGCAAATGCAGGAACGCCGCGTAAAAGAGCCACGTGATGAGCGCCCACACTTCCTTCGGGTCCCAGCCCCAGAAGCGCCCCCACGCCTCCTGCGCCCAAATCATGGCGAAAATGAGCGCCCCAAGCGTGAAGATCGGATAGCCGATCGCAATCGCCCGGTAACCGATCTCATCGAGATCGTCCGGGTCCATTCCTTGCAGCAGCGGCGAAATGGCGGCGCCGAGCGGCTTCCGGGCGATGAGGCGGAGCACGCCGTACAGCACGACTCCGCCGAGCAGCGACCAGACGACGGTGTTCAGCTTGCGCCCCGCGTTCGCCCCTTCCATCCACGACGGCGCTTCGAACAGCGGCTTCGACATGCCGAGGAACGGCGTCATTTGCACCGTTTCCGCCCCGTTCGGCGCAAAAATCGGCGGCAGCACGTAGTCGACCTTCTGCGTCACTTGCTGCTGCGCCCCGGATTTGTCGGTGACGAGCGTCTGCTGCGCGAACTGCGCTTTGTAGCCGGCCGCGTTAAAGCCGAAGACAGCGCTGACGAAAGCGATCAACGTCACGATTACAAACAGCGTGCATTCGACGCCGCGCCGCTCCTTGCGCGCCGCAGCGGCGTCCGATTGGTAGTCGACAGTGCGCAGCAAGTACATGAGCCCGCCGGCGAAGCCGACCGCGAAAAACGCTTCGCCGGTCGCCGCCGTCGTCACGTGAATTTTGAGCCAGTAGCTTTGCAGCGCCGGGATGAGCGGCTGCACCTCGCTCGGAAACACGGAAGCGTAAGCGACGATAATAATCCCGACAGGCATGGCGAACATGCCGAGCACCGGCGTCCGGTAGATGAGGTATACGATAAGAAAAGCGCATATGACCATCATGCTGAGGAACGTCATGAACTCGTACATGTTGCTTGTCGGGATGTGGCCTCCCTCGGCCCAACGCGTAAAGAAATAGACGAGCTGGGCGGCGAAGCCGATGACGGCGAGCGCGAAGCCGGCCTTGCCCCAGCGCCGCTGGTGCGCTTCCGGATCGCGGCCGCTCCACCGTTTGCCCGCCAGCGCCAGCACGAACACGAGGAAGGAAACGTTGTATATAATAAACGCGATGAGCAAGCTTGTACTGCTAAGCGATCCCAGATTCAAGCGCGATTCCCCCTTGTTTCAAGCGACTTGGGCGCTACGGCGATGCCGTTCTTGCCTAAAGCGCCGGCAAGATCGGCACGCAGCCCGTACCAGTTTTTGTTCGTATGCGCGCCAATGGCGAGGCGCCTGCCGTCGATGCGCAGCCAGATGCGCCGGTGCTGCCAGTAAAAGCCCATAATGAGCCCGATCATGGAAATGGCCGCGCCCGTCCAAATGTAGGGCATCGCCGTATCGACGCGGATATTGAGGTAGCTCGTATAGGAAGCGATTTTGACGTCTTGCATCGAGCCGACCGAAATGTCGAACTGCTGGCCCAGCGCACCGTTAATCTCCTGCTCGTGGAACTGCGCCTTGTCGATTTGCCGGGCGAAGTATAAATAAGGCGCGCCGCCTGCCGGAAGCCCCGGCCCCGTCACCTGGAAAATGAACGCCGGAGCTTTCGGGTCGTTGGACTTCGTCATCGGCAGCCCTTTGTCGTCAAGGCCGAAATCCGGATAAAACCCTTTCACTTTCAGCGTGTACGGACCGACGCGGTACGTGTCGGCCGGCTTCGTCATCGACAGCTCGAACGAGCCGTATACCTCTCCGGTTTGCCTGTTCTTCAGGCTGGGCTTCAAAGATAAAATCATCGGCGTTTCGCGGTAATCGAACTGGTACGCCTTGAGGCCTTTGTAGTCGAGCGGCTTGTTCACTTCGATGCGCTGCCGGTGCACTTCGCTCAGCTTCGGCTGCGGCCCCGCGCAATCCGCCGTGCAGCGGTACAGGACGGCGTCGGTCGCATACAGCTTCGGCACGATCCGGTCGCGGGCGCCAAACTCCGGCGTCATTTCGTCCTGCTTGTAAAAATCGACGGAAAACTTTTCGTTCAAGAGCCAGTAATCGGTATTCGGAATGCGCGTCGGCTGCCCTTCCACGAAACCGACGTACTGGTCCATACTCCAGCCGGGAATGCTGCGCATCAGCACCCCGAGCAGAAATATGATCAGGCCGATATGGTTAATGTACGGCCCCCAACGACTGAACCGGTGCTTCTCGGCCAGCATGGCGCCCCCGTCTTCGCCGACGTGGATGCGGTAGCCTCTTTTCCGCAGCGTTTGTGCCATCCCGCCCAGCCAGGACGCTTCGTCCTGCTGTTCCGGAACGACACCGTCAAACGCTACGCGCTGCCGCAGCAAGAAGCTGTGGTGCTTGCGCAGCTGCTGCTTGGACAAAGCCCGGTACAGCGGCAGCACCCTGTCCAGCGAGCAGATGACGAGCGATGTGCCGATCATGAACAGGAGGGCGATAAACCACCACGAGCTGTACGTACGCGACAACCCGAGCCGGTAATAAATGTCGCCGAGCGTCCCGTACGTCTGCTTGTAATACACGGCCGGATCCAGGTTCAGGAACGTCGTTTCCTGCGGGTAAATCGTGCCGAGGGCGGCGCCAAGCAGTGTGATGATAATAAGCCATACGGCGATTTTGACCGACGAGAAGAAGTTCCAGATGCGGTCCAGCCACGTCGGATTTTGCTTCTGCGAACGTCTGGCGACCCCGTCGTAGCGCATTTCCAGCGTCGCCGCCGAGCCGTCGTCCTCTATCGGCTTGCCGCACGATTCGCACAGCACAGTGCCGACCG
Source organism: Gordoniibacillus kamchatkensis (assembly GCF_000829455.1). Classification (GTDB taxonomy): domain Bacteria; phylum Bacillota; class Bacilli; order Paenibacillales; family NBRC-103111; genus Gordoniibacillus; species Gordoniibacillus kamchatkensis. The sequence goes on along the minus strand of NZ_JXAK01000071.1, from coordinate 16,107 downwards.
GGTTCTGGTGCCCGCATTCGCACTTCGTATTCGTGATCATGATGTTCCTTCAGCCTCATTTCTTGACTAGCTCCGCGAGCGCGCTTTCGATAAACGCATCGTTCATTTCGCCGACTTGCTTTTTGGCGATGCGGCCGTCGGGAGCGATGAAAAACGTGGTCGGATACTCGCTGACGCCGTACTGTTTGCGCACGGCCTGATCCTGGTCGAGCCATACCGGCAGCGTCAGCTTGTACTGGTCGAGGAAGCCGCGCACGGTAATCGCATTCTCGCCGATATTCGAGCCGACGTATTCGACGCCCTGCGCCTTCCACTTGTCGTACTGCCGCTGCAGCGCCGGCATTTCGCGTTTGCACGGCTCGCAGTACGTGCCCCAGAAGTTCAGAATGACCGTCTTGCCCTTCAGTTCCGACAGCTTGTGCGTTGCTCCGTCTAGGCCTGCCAGCGCGAAATCCGGCGCTTTGTCCCCGACCTGCGGATATTTCGCCGGACCGGCCGACAAATTGCTGACGATCGTAAACAAGCCGATCAAGGCTATAACGGCGAGTATAACGAGCTGTATCGTACGGTTGCGCGCCTTCACGGCAGTTCACCTCGCTGCATGTCCTGCTTCCGATTTGTGACGAAAATCACTAATCCTATTATAGCGAAGACCGGGCTTCGCCCTTATTCGCCTTTTTGAATGTTTTGTGTCGAGAGCGCCGTTTCCCGCAGCAGCTTCACTTCGTCCGCACGGAGGTGGCGGAACTTGCCGCGCGCAAGGCCGCTCAGTTCGATCGGGCCGTATTGGACGCGCTTCAGCCGCACCACGGGAAAATGGACGGCCTCCAGCATGCGCCGCACTTGCCGGTTGCGCCCCTCGCGAATCGTAATCGACAGCACCGTTCGCTTGTTCTCGGGATCGACATCGACGTACTCCACCTCGGCCGGAGCGGTCATGCCGTCTTCCAGCTTCACGCCGCTGCGGAGCTTGTCCAGCACGGTGCCGTGCGGCACGCCTTCGATCGTGGCGTGGTACGTGCGCGGCACGTGATATTTCGGATGCGTCAACAGGTTCGCCAGCTCTCCGTCGTTCGTCAAAATGAGCAGGCCCTCCGTGTCGTAATCGAGCCGGCCGACCGGAAACACCCGCTCCTTGATCCCGTGCAAAAAATCAGTCACCACTTTGCGCCCGCCCGGGTCGGACACGCTCGTGATGACGCCCTTCGGTTTGTGCAGCAGCACGTATACTTTAGACTGTCCGCTGATCGGCTTGCCGTCGACTTTAATGACATCTTTCGCCGGATCGACTTTGACGCCGAGCGCCGTTACGGTCTGACCGTTCACTTCCACCCGCCCGCTGGCGATGAGTTCTTCGCTCTTGCGCCTGGACGCTACTCCCGCTTCGGCGAGCACTTTTTGCAATCGTTCCATGTGGATGGTTCACCTCACCTCAATGATAACCATCCTGATGGGAAATCACAAGCTCGCCCCATGGAAAACGCCACCCCGGACACGTATCGTTGTGCGCTTGCCAATCGGCGGGCGCAAACCCGTGCCGCTCGGAGAGCGCCTGCAGCAGCTTTTGCACGACGAACAGCTGCTCCCGCCGCTCCGCGGGCAGCGGCGCGGGCATGGCGGCGAAGTCGCCTTCGACGCACACGTGAATGTAGTCGGGCGACGTCGGCTCAAAGCCCGGAATGACGGCGCCGCCGGTTGTAACGTAGAAATCGTAGCCTTTGCCGTTGATGGAGGGACATACGGAATGGTGAAAAACTACGCCGGCATACGGCATGCAGACCACCTCGACTGATGGGACTGCTAGCAGTGTAGTCGCGTCCGGGGAACGGTTCGCGGCAAGATCGTGCGGGAAAGATCAGGTGAAGACGAGGTAGCAGACGACGATCGAGGCAATGAAGCCGATAAGGTCGGATACGAGGCCGACCTTCAGCGCGTAGCTCGCCTTGCGGATACCGATCGCGCCGAAATAGACGGTTATGACGTACAGCGTCGTGTCGGTGCTGCCCTGCACCGTTGAGGCGATGCGGCCGATCATGGAATCGGGCCCGAACTGCCTGATCAGGTCGGTCGTGAACGCAAGCGAACCGGCACCGCTGATCGGCCTCAGTATCGCCAGCGGCAGCACCTCGCTCGGGACGCCGATGCGGCTCAGCAGCGGCCGCATCCAGCCGAGCATAAGCTCCATCGCACCGGAGGCGCGAAAGATGGAAATGGCCACCATCATCCCGACGAGGTGGGGAATAATTTTGATCGCCGTATCGAAGCCGTCCTTCGCTCCGTCGACGAACGATTCGTAGACGGGCACTTTGCGGTATGCCGCATAAAGCGGAATAAAGACGATGATGACGGGAATCGCCCAAGCGGAGATCAGGCTGACGACAGCATACACGGCGGCCTCATCCTTTCTCTGACGTCGTAACGGTTCGCACGGGGCTGTTCGGCGGCCGGGAACGCCCCTCCCGCTTCGCCCCTTCTCCCCCGCGCTGGGGCGGAGAAGGGGGCGGAGCCGGGGGCCTCCGGGAATGTACGCGCCGGTACCAGCGGTCGATGATGATCGCTCCGCCGGTGGAGACGATGGTAGCGAGCAGCGTCGTGCCGACGATTTCCGCCGGATTCATCGAATCGTAATTCATCCGGATCGCGATTAGCGTCGTCGGAATGAGCGTAATGCTGGCGGTGTTGAGGGCGAGCAGCGTGCACATCGCCGGGCTGGCCACGTCTTTGTTCGGATTCAGCTTTTGCAGCTCCTGCATCGCCTTGATGCCCATCGGCGTTGCGGCATTGCCGAGGCCGAGGATGTTCGCGCTCATGTTGGACATGATGTAGCCTACCGCAGGATGGTCCTTCGGCACGCTCGGGAACAAAAAGCGGACGATCGGACGGAGCAGAACGGCGATTTTTTGCAGCAGTCCGGCATCCTCCGCGATGCGCATCACGCCGAGCCAGAACACAAGGATCGAAATCAAGCCGAAGCATACCGTCACGCCGCTCTTGGCTCCGTCCAGCGCCGCTTTCGTAACGGCTTCGATGTTGCCGTTCGCGGCCGCTACGACGAAGCCGATCACGATGAAGAACAGCCATATCCAGTTAATCATCGCTGCTCCCACCTGCCTAGCGCCTCGGTGTCGAACAGCGAGCGAATCGTTACCCGCAGCGCAAATGCCAGCCGCTCCCAGCCTGTGGCGCCTACAGCCACCACCTCCGTGCCGAAGGCGGTGCGGTCCGGCTCAAGCAGCCGGGCGTCGTTTTTCACGTAGATCGGCACCGATCCGATTTTGCGGCCTGCCAAGTAATATTCCAGCGTCCCCAATTCGCCGAGGCGGTACGCAGCCGAACGCGGGCTGTTCGGCGAAAATTTGTGCGATAGCGAAGTTTGCTCGCCCGCCATGAACGGATAGTAGAACGAAGCGCCTGCCGCGCCTTGCGGCCCTTCCCCGCTCTCGCCCTCGCTATCCCGCTGGCCGGCTCCGGGCAAATCGACGAGATCGCCTTTGGCAATGACGCGCTCCAGAGGAAAGTTCGCAAAGCCGTAATTGAGCAGCCTCGCATGATCGTTCCAATCGTCGGGATCGTTCAGCGTCACGACGGCGAGCTGGCGGCCGCCGCGCGTCGCCGACGAAGCGAGGCAGCGCTTGGCCAGCTTCGTATAGCCCGTCTTTACGCCGTCTGCGCCGTCGTACAGCGACAGCATCTTGTTTTTGTTTTTCCATTTGTAGTCCCACGGCTCGTTCGGATTCGGAGCGGTTTTCATCTTCGTCTTGACGATTTCGCGGAACGTCGGATTTTTCATTGCGTAGGCGACGAGCCGCGCCATATCGTTCGCGGTGGAATAATGCTCGTTTTGGTTAAGCCCCGTCGGATTACGGAAATTCGTATGGTCCATCCCGATCAGCTTCGCCTTCTCGTTCATCATATAGGCGAAGCCTTCCACCGAGCCGCCGACGTGCTCGGCGATCGCCGTCGCCGCGTCGTTGCCGGAGCGCAGCATCATGCCGTACAGCATGTCGCTCAGCTTCATTTCTTCGCCAAGCTGCAAATAAATGGACGAGCCTTCCTTCCTGTACGCGTTGCTGCCGACTTTGACCTTGTCCGACAAATTGCCGTGCTCGATAGCGACGATGGCCGTCATAATTTTCGTCAGACTGGCAATGAGCATCGGCTTGTCGCCTTGCTGCGAATACAGCAGCCTGCCGCTCGTCACATCGATGAGCGCCGCCGCTTCGGCGCGGGTCGTGATGGCGGGAGCTGCGCCGGCGCCGGCCGGCAGCCACAAGGCGGCTGCGATCGTGAGCGCCAGCCCGAGAAGCATCGCTCGGTTCATGTTGGTCCTCCCCTTGTCCTGCATATGGTACAAGTATATGCAAGGGCCGAGGGAGTATGTCGCCATATCCATAACGAAGCGCCGCACCCGTTCCGGGCCGGCGCATCGCCAAAGCATCGTTATGCCAATTCGACTTGATCGATCATGACGGTAAGCTGTTTGGTCAAATCCACTTCGTAAGGCTGGCTGATCCGCCGGTTATGTTCGTCCGTCAGCACCCGTACAACGGGCCGCTGCGGCGCCGAAGGATTGATGTCGGTGACGACTCCCTTCACCCCGGTGTTGAGCTTTACGGTGACGCCGATCGGATAAATGGCCACGTTGTCGCGGAAAAAAGCAATCTTTTTCGTATCGTACAGCGTGCCGGCGCCGGTGAACAAAATTTCCATCGCCTGATGCGGAAGCATCGCACGGCGGAACGAACGGTGCGTCGTCATCGCGTCGTAGCTGTCGGCGATGGCGATCCATTTGGCATAATCGTGAATTTCGCCGCCCTTTATGCCGCGCGGATACCCGCTGCCGTCGATCCGCTCGTGATGCTGAAACGCGCAATGGGCGGCGATGAGCGGCATGTTGGGCTCATCCTTCAGCATTTTGTAGCCGTATTCCGTATGCTTCTTGATCTCCTCGTACTCGTCCGGCGACAGCGGACCCGGCCGCTGCAGCAGCTGCCAGTTGATTTTCGTCTTGCCGATATCGTGCAGCAGCGAGCCGAGCCCGATCACCATCAGCTCTTCGCGGTTAAACCCGTTCGCCATGCCGAGCATGACCGTGTAAATGCTTACATTCAAAGAATGCTGGTAAACGTAAGTGTTCAGGACGTTCATGTTCATCAGCATGATCAGCGCGCCGCGGTGGCCGGAAATGTCGTCGATGATCATTTTCATCAAGTCGCCGAACGTTTTGCCCAAAGTCGGGGCGCGCGAAAACTTTTTCTTCGCCGTCGCCTCCATGAACAGGCCGAAATGCGTGCGAATTTCGGTAAGCGCTCTTCGCTTCGTTTCATCGGACAGCACGTCTTCCACTTCAACGTCTTCGGTATCGGGATCTTCTATGTATAAGTAATCGACGCCGAGCTGCTGCAGCCTGTTGATAAGCGATTGGCTCAGTTCAACATGGCGCCCGAGCAGAATGACACCCTCTTCGTTAAAAATCGGTTTCGCCAGCCGCATGCCCGAAACGCAAGATGTAGTAGGCAATAGCCGCATAATGATTTCATCTACCTCTTTTCCGATGAACCCTATCAACATGATACGGTAATCCGGGAAAAAGAGCAATAAAATCGTTGCCGATTGTAGTTCCGAAGTCCCGAAAAATTTTCCGCAAAATAGGTCTTACGAAATTCGCTTATTCGTCCCGCCTGTCCGGATGACGGGAGCCCGCGCCGGCGGAGGATCGGGCTGCCGCGGCGGCGGATCGTTTTCCGCTGCCGGACCCGGCGGGGTGCGGGCGACATATTTGGCGTAATCGGCTTCGTACATGTCGTGGGACCAGCGGGTAAAAAACTTCCCTGCGCTGTCGCGGCCCGCGTCGAACAGCTCCGCGCTTTGCTCGGGAGTAATGTCGAACTGCGTGACGCGCACGCCGTGCGTCGGAATTTTGACCGTGCGGAACCGGTTCGCCTCGTCGATATAGCGGTCATCGTGGGCGTCCATCATCGTCGCGAACAGCGCCGTCAGCATGGCGATCGGGCCGCGGATTTGGCGTACCCTCTGGTTCGTCCGGCCGACGAGCTGAAAGCCGATCGTAGGACGATGCGGGCCGGGATCGGTCTGCTGGTCGAACAGCCAGAGCGGAAAATTGCTGAGCAGCCCGCCGTCGACGATATACAAATAGTCGCTTTCCTCTTTGCTCCGCTGGACGTGAGGCTGGCGGGGGCGCTTGATGATGACCGGATCGAAAAAGTACGGAATGCTCGAGCTCATCCGAACCGCCTTGGCGATCAAAAACTTGGCCGGATCGATGCCGTATTGGGCGATGTCGTCGGGCAGGACGAGCAGCTTGCCGCGCGATATGTCGGAGGCGATGATCCGCAGCTGGCCCGGCTGCAAATCGCCGAACGTGCGGACGCCCCGCGCCGCCAGCTTTTGCAGCACCCAATATTCGAGCGCTTCGCCGGAGTACAGCCCTTTTTTGAGCAGCAGCCGCGCGGCTGGCCCAATAAAGCGGGTGTTGTAAATCGGGGCCCGCTTCAAAAAGTTGCGAAACGGCATATCGATGATCATGCGCTTCATCTCTTCGCCCGTATAGCCCGCGGCGAGAAACGCGGCGATGATCGAGCCGGACGACGTGCCGGCCACCCGGTCGAATTCGAAGCCACGCTGCTGTGCGGCGTCGACCGCTCCGGCCAGCGCAACCCCTTTGACCCCCCCGCCCTGAAACACTCCGTTGATTTTCAATGGCCATCACCCCTTCGCCGGTACGTATCACTGTGTCTATATGCCTGTTAGGCTCGTTCTTATGAATATAAAATAAAAAGGCTCTTTTCGAAAATATTGTTGCTCTGACTAAATGCGATTTTAACATAACAGAAAACCCACCAGTAAATGGCGGATTCTGTTATGTTATTCAAGTATCGTTCCCGTCGTTAAGCTCTCGTCTATGCTCAATCGTTTGATCTATTATTACTTTCAAACGCAGGTGCAAAATAATCAACCATTATTCGGTTACCTGCAGGATCTTTCATTTGAAAACTCTTCCCGCATGCGCCGCGATCCAGTATGTCTGTAACTTCCACACCTTTTTGTTTAAGAAACTTATGGTATTCTTCGATATCAGGTGAACCAATCATCATAACGGCTGTCGAGTCGTAACTCCGATTGAATTGAATAGGGTGGGAAGCGCATCCGAACTCACACAAAATTATTTTCAAATATCCTGGGCGTTCGAGCGACCAAATATCACCTTTATGGGTGATTTTATATCCGAGGAACTTTTCATACCATTCAGCCGACTGTGCCAAATCAATCGCAGGGATGTAAACTACAACCACACCTTGAAGTCGTTCTAATACTCTACGCTCGAATGCTTCGTCAACTTTATTTTTTATTAATGTTTCTTCGATCAATGATATCAACTCCAATTTTAATTTTTCCTTTGCCCTTCTAAGGCGGCTTTCGGTGGAGCTTACGGAGATATTTAAAAACTTGCTAATCTCCCTAGTATTAAATCCGCTCATAAAGTAAAGAATTGTGACCTGTCGATATTTTTCTTCCAGGGAGTATAAAGCATTCCATACTGTTTTCGCTCTCTCGCGTATTTCAATCGTTTCTTCAGTAGACAATGGATCAGGAACATGATCAATAGCTTGTAACGTTGTTATTGGTTTGTTCATCTTCCTAATCCAGTCAATACTTAGCCGTTTTGTAATTGTAAATAACCAACTGCCGAACTTCCCCCTTTCCTCTAGACAATTCAGATTGTTCCATGCCTTAACAAATGCTTCCTGAGCAATGTCTTGGGCTAAATGGAAATCACCGAGAAGACTGAATGCCGTTGAGTAAACTGCGTTAGAGTATTTTCTAACTAAAGCAGAAAATGCATCTACGTCTCCCTGACACGCACAATCAACAAGCATTCGTTCTTCATCAAGCAATAATCCCACCTCAACAATTCCCTACGGTATATAGACGTAATGAAAGTCAAAAAACGGTCAAATAAGAATGGATTTTAAAATATTTTCTTTTCTAACAATGAATATCCTTTTGGATCATGAAAAGGTGTTAAACTAAACGAACGTACGGGTGAGAATACGGTTTTTTTGCAAGACTCAAGCACTATTGCACGTTTTTGCGATTTCTTGCTCATCTGTTTGTGTAACTCTAAGAAGCGCAAAAATAATGCAAACTAATGTTCCCATTCATTATAACTGAGAGGGAACTTAGCAACAATCTTTACGAAAAGAGCCAATAAAAAAACATCCGCACGCAGGCGGACGTTGTATCGGCGAGAACTATAACGGTCAGCTGTCGGCGTCAAGCTCGCTGCGAATCATGCGCAGCTCTTGCAGCCGGTTCGCGTCGCGCTGAAAATATTCGACGAGCGTCTCGATGCACGTGATGGAGTCCCAGCTCAGATGGTGCTCGATGCCCTCCACGTCCTTGTAAATGTTTTCGCCCTGCACGCCGATCATCGTCAAAAACTGCTCGAGCAGCGCATGGCGGTCGACGAGCCGCTTGCCCATCTTCTTGCCTTTCGACGTCAGCACGAGGCCGCGGTATTTTTCGTACACCAAATAGTTGTCCTTGTCCAGCTTCTGAATCATTTTGGTCACGGAGGACGGATGAACTTCGAGTCCCTCCGCAATGTCGGAGACGCGCGCATAGCCTTTCTCGTCGATCAGTTTATAGATGCGTTCCAAGTAATCTTCCATGCTAGGCGTTGCCATGCGCGTTCCCCCTACCTCGTCCGAACTTTCGGCCTCTTCGTATGATACCTTTTCCCGTCCTTTCGCGCAAGTGCGAACGGCTGCGCAAACGAAAAACTTGCCGCCTTGCGCACGCGTCCGGCATGCACCGCCGACGCCGGCAGCGCAGCTTGAAACAGCAATTTCCACGGTTAGCCGCCCGGCGGCGCAAGCCATACTACGGCGAGACGGACCGTACACTACCACCGTTCGCGAAAGGAGTCGGCAGACAATGGCCACGACCACAGCTGAGCGGCCTGCCCGCAGCACCCCCGCGTTCGCGCCGGATCTCGTGTATTTCGAGCCGGATGCGCTTGAGTACCCGAAGGGACGGCGCATTTACGATTGGGCCAAGTCCGAAGGCCTGGAAATCCGCATGACGACGTCGCACAACCGCATCACGAATTTGCCGGGCGACACCGAACTGGAGAAATACCGGATGGCCAAACGGACGCTTGTCGTCGGCATCCGCAAAACGCTCGACTTCGACCAATCGAAGCCGTCGGCGGAATACGCCATCCCGATCGCGACCGGTTGTATGGGCCACTGCCATTACTGCTACTTGCAAACGACGCTCGGGGCGAAGCCTTACATCCGCGTATACGTCAACACCGGCGATATTTTGAAAAGAGCCAAGCAGTACATTGAACAACGCGCTCCCGACATTACCCGTTTCGAAGCGGCGTGCACATCCGATCCTGTAGGCCTCGAGCACATCAGCGGCTCGCTCAAAGAATACATCGAGTTCATGGCGGAAGAACCGCTGGGCCGGCTCCGCTTTGTGACCAAATACCATCATGTCGAGCCGCTGCTGGACGCCAAGCACGGAGGCCATACCCGCTTCCGCTTCAGCGTTAACGCCGATTACGTGATCAAGCATTTCGAGCCAGCGACGTCCACCTTCGCGGAACGGATTGAAGCCGCGGGCAAAGTGGCGCGCGCCGGATATCCGCTCGGCTTCATCATCGCCCCGATCATTTGGCACGACGGGTGGGAGCAAGGCTATGCCGAACTGCTCGAGAAGCTGCAAGTTTCGCTCCCGCCGGAAGCAAGCGAAGACCTGACCTTCGAGATGATCCAGCACCGCTTTACGAAAACGGCCAAGCGCGTCATCGAGCAGCGCTACCCGAAAACGAAGCTGGAAATGGACGAGGAGAAGCGCAAATACAAATGGGGCCGCTGGGGCCAGGGCAAATACGTTTACCCGGACGAGCGGGCGGCTGTTTTGCGGGAATTTATCACGGAGCGTATTTTCGAGCGGTTTCCGCAGGCCAAGATCGAGTACTTCACCTAGTATATGCAAAACGGCGCCGAGCCCGCGAATAGGTCTCGGCGCCGTTTTGCGTTCGGGCGCTGATTAAAATTTGAGCCAGCTCGGCGTTTGCGCATTGAGCCAGATCGTAATATGCGTCATCCGGTCGGTATAGAGCAGCACGGCGATGACGAGCATGACGGCGCCGCCCGCTTTCATCATCGCATTCGAGTAGCGCAGTATCCATCTCGTCGAGCTGATGAAGAACGACAGCACGAAGAACGGGACGGCGAAGCCGAGCGTGTAAGCGGTCGTCATGGCGAACCACTGTCCCGACTGGGTGGCGGTGAACGCGGAAATCGCCGTAAGGATCGGCCCGATGCACGGCGACCAGCCGGCGGCGAAGCCGAGGCCGACGAGCACCGAGCCGAGGTATCCGGCCGGCCGCCATTTGAGCTGCAGCTTGCGCTCCTTCATGAGCCAGTGGGGCTGGAACACGCCGAGCAGGAAGAGGCCCATCACGAGCATGAGCACGGCCGCCAGCTGCCGGAGCAAGCCGCGGTACTCGACGAAACGGAGCCGACGATCCCGCTCCGATGCCGAGCGTATAAAAAATGATGGAGAAGCCGACGATGAAGCACAGCGTATGCAGCATCGTATGGCGACGCTCCGCCCCGCTCGTCTTCCCCGAGCGCAGCTGCTGGGCGGAAATGCCGGTCAAATACGACAAGTACGACGGATACAGCGGCAAGCAGCACGGCGAAATGAAGGAAAGAAAGCCGGCCCAGAGGGCGATTCCGATATTGACGTTCGACATAGTGTTCAGAAGTCCTCCGCTATTTGGCTTGCGTTGAGGCTGCCGGTCAGGCGCGGCGGCGCAAGCCCATTTTGAACGTAAGCGTGCCGATCAGAAGAACGATCAGCGTCAGCACGACGGTAGCGCCCGGCGCCAAGTCCCATACCCCGGCAACGACGAGCCCGATCATGACGGCTACTTCCGAATACAGCACCGCCATCCCGACCGAGTGGCGGAAGCTGCGGCCGACGACTAGCGAGCAGGCGACCGGAATCGTCAGCAGCGCCGAGACGAGCAAGGCGCCGACGATTTTGATGCTGACGCTGATGACGAGCGCGGTCAGCATCGTCACGGCGATGTTGTAGGCGCGGACGGGCAAGCCGCTGACGCTCGCCGCCTCCTCGTCGAAAAACATAAGAAAAAATTCTTTGAAATGCAGGCAGATGACGATGAGCACAAGCGCACTGACGCCGCCGACGACGGCGATGTCGGCCGTATCGAGCGTATAGACGCTGCCGAAAAAGTAACTCATGACGTTCATGTTAAACCCTTTGCCGAGCGTAAACAAGAGCGTTGCCAAAGCGACGCCGCCGGACATGATGATGGCGATCGACAGCTCGGCATAAGTGCGGTACGTCTTGCGCAGCTGCTCGATGGCGAACGACGCCAGCAGCGCGAACAGTAGGCCCGTGCCGAGCGGGTACACGTTAATCAGGAAGCCGAGCGCGACGCCGGCTATCGAGACGTGCGCCAGCGTGTCGCCGATCATCGACAGGCGCCGCAGCACAAGGAACGTGCCCATGAGCGGCGCGGTGAGCCCGATGAGTATGCCGCCGATCAGAGCACGCTGAAAAAAAGGTTCGAGAAAAATGTCCACTGGGGTGCGCTCCTTACGTTACTTCCATCATTTCGCGCATGCCGCCCGGCCGTTCGATCGAGTGCGACAAATTCGTCTCGCCGCAATCTTCCGGGGCGTGCGTATGCTTGACGTAAAACTTCAGCTTGCCGGCGCTTTGCACCGGCTCGCTTCCGAGATACGCCTCCATCATTTCCATGTCGTGCGACACCATCAGGAACGTAATGTGATGATGCTCGTGCATATGCCGGATCAGCTGAAAAAAGCCTTGCTGCGTCTCGGCGTCGATGCCGACCGTCGGCTCGTCGAGAATGAGCAGCTGCGGACTGTTCACAAGCGCCCTGGCGAGAAACGCCCGCTGCTGCTGCCCGCCCGACAATTGGCCGATGCGGCGTCCGGCAAGATCGGCAATGCGCATGACATCGAGCGCGTCGTCGATTTTGCGCCGGTCGCTGGCCCCAAGTTTGCGGTACAGCCGCTTGCGGCCGTACAGCCCGGACTCGACGATCTCCCGCACCGTTGCCGGAAACAGCGGATTGAAGGCGTTCTTCTGCGGCACATAGCCGATCCGGTCCCAGTCCTGGAACTTAGAGATCGATTGCCCGAACAGGCGGATGTCGCCCGACGTCGGCTTCAGCAAACCGACGAGCAGCCGCAGCAGCGTCGTCTTGCCGGCTCCGTTCGGGCCGATCAGGCCGACGAAATCGCGTTCGAGAACGGTGAACGTTAAATTGTCGATCACATTTTTATGCTCGTACAGGAACGACAGCCGGTCGATTTCCACGATCCGGTTATGGCAGGACGGTTGACCGACGGCGGCTGCGGTTGCGGTTTCGGTTGCGGATTCCATTGGCAGCATGGCATCTCCTTTGTCGGGCGCGTTTATCAGAGCGGTTAGGCGTTCATACAGGCAGTGGGTTAGTGCTATTGTAACGCTTGAACAAGGTGCTGTAAATTCGTCTCCATGACCGAGAAGTAATCTTGGCCGGCCTTCTGCTGTTGTTCCGTCAGCCCCTCCAACGGATTCAGCACCGCTGTGCCGACGCCGGCGTCTTTGGCAAGCGTCTTCGCCAGCTTGTCGGAGACGAGCTCTTCGAAGAAAATCGTCTTCACGTTGTTTTGCTTGATAAAGTCGTTGATCTTCTTCATTTCCTGCGCGGTCGGCTCGGCGTCGGGGGCAAGGCCCATGATCGGCATTTGCGTCAAACCGTAATCGCGGCACAAGTAGCCGAACGCCTGGTGAGAGACGACGAGCTGCTTTTGCTTGACGCCGCCTAGCTGCTGCTTGTATTTCGCGTCGAGCGCATCGAGCTTCGAGGCGAAATTGGCGTAATTCGCTTCGTAGTCCTGTTTGTGGGCAGGGTCCGCTTGGATGAACGCTTGCTTGATATTGGCGCCGATGATTTTGGCGTTCGCCGGGCTAAGCCAGATGTGGGGATCCGCCCCCGGCTTGCTTTCGCCCGCTTCGCCGCCGTCCTTGACGTCGTGCCCGTCGTCTTCCGCCGCCTGCAGCAGCGGTACGCCTTTGCCTGCTTCAACGACGACCGGGCCATCCGCTTTGAGCGTCTTCAAAGCATTGTCCGCCCAGCCTTCGAAGCCGATGCCTTCATACACGAACACTTGAGACCGCCCCAGCAGCTGCAAATCGCGGCTCTTCGGCGACCAGTCGTGCGGCTCGACGCCGGCCGGCACCAAGTTCACGACATGGACGTGGTCCCCGCCGATTTTCGTGGCGAAGTCGTACAAAGGATAAAAGCTGGCGACAACGTTCAATTTATGAGGATCCAGCTGCCGGTCAACCGTCTGCGAGCAGCCGCCGAGCAGCGCGGCGGCAATGATAAGCGCTGCCGCGGCGATTGCGGCGAAGCGAAATTTGCGAATGAACATCGTGGCACCTCACGTCGTAATCGTAATGTTTATTATTTGCGATTTCGATTATACGGGCGGCCGCCGAATGCGTCAATAACAAATTCGAAAAAATTACGATTAAATAAGTTTTGCATGAACTGCGTCACAGTTGCAGGAGGAGCTGCAAACTGCTTTTGCAAGTGCTTTCTGAGCAGCTGCAAAGACGGTTTCCCGCCAATAGACTGCTGCAAGTGCCATCTAAAGCAGCTGGAGAAGCCCGACGAAGCCGTTTCCCTGCCAAAAACGCATCTGCAAGTGCTGATCAGAGGCAACTGCAAAGACGGTTTCCCGCCAGTCGCCTGCTGCAAGTGCCTCAAAAGCAGCTGGGGCATTCCGACGCTGTGCGCAGCATCCAAAAGTAACCGCCCCACAAGCACAATTTGCTTGCGGGGCGGCCTTTAGAAAGCATACGGCTCGTAAATGGCAGGGGCGGCTATTACTTGACGACCGCGCCGTTCGGCATGTCGTCCGGCACCGTCGCCAGCGTCAGCTTGTCGCCTTGCGACGCAGCGAGAATCATGCCCTGCGACAGCTCGCCGCGCAGCTTCGCCGGCTTCAGGTTGGCGACGACAATCACTTTGCGCCCGACCAGCTCTTCCGGCTTGTAGTGCTTGGCGATGCCCGAGACGACTTGGCGCGTCTCGTAGCCGAGATCAAGCTGCAGCTTCAGCAGCTTGTCGGCGCCCTTGACGGGCTCGCAGGCGAGCACCTGCGCGACGCGCAGCTCCACCTTGCCGAAATCGTCGATGCCGATTTCGGCTTTCGCCTCGGCGGCCGCTTCCGCTGCGGCCGCTCCGCTTGCGGCGGCGCTGCGCTGCCGCCGCCCGCCTCCGGCGCAGCCGCTGCCGCGCCAGGCGCCGGCGCGGCGCCGCCCATCGATTGCGCGATATGCGCAATCTCGGCTTCTACGTCGAGCCGCGGGAACAGCGGCTCCTGCTTTTGCACCTTCGTGCCGCTCGGCAGCAGGCCGAAGGTGCGCGTGCTGGCGAGACTCGTCAGCTCGCCCGCCTCGACTCCCGAGCCGACGCCCAAATTTTCTGCGGCGTCTGCGTCATGAACGGCTGCAGCAGCACCGACACGATGCGCTGCGCTCCATAAGTGCGTACATGACCGAGCCGAGCGCCGGGCGGGTCGCGTCATTTTTCACGAGCATCCACGGCTGCGTTTCGTCGATGTACTTGTTGGCGCGCCCGATGAGCGCCCAAACGGCCGCGAGCGCCTGCGAAAACTCCATCCGCTCCATATGCTCCTCGTAGCGCTTCACCGTATCTTCGGCCGTCGCCATCAGCGATGCGTCGAATTCCGTAGAACCCGGCTTAAACTCCTGCACGACGCCGCCGAAATACTTATCCATCATGACGATCGTCCGGTTCAGCAAATTGCCGAGGTCGTTCGCCAAATCGTAATTGATCCGCTCCACGAAGCTTTCCGGCGTAAACGTTCCGTCAGCCCCGAACGGCACTTCCCTCATCAAGTAATAGCGCAGCGGATCGAGCCCGTAGCGGTCGATGAGCGTCACCGGGTCGACGACGTTGCCTTTCGACTTCGACATTTTGCCGTCCTTCATGAGCAGCCAGCCGTGGGCAAACACTTTTTTCGGCAGCGGCAAGCCGAGCGCCATGAGCATGATCGGCCAATAAATCGTATGGAACCGAACGATTTCCTTGCTCATCAGATGGACGTCCGCCGGCCAAAACTTGCGGAACATCGAATCGTCGTCCGAGCCGTAGCCGAGCGCCGTAATGTAGTTCGACAAAGCGTCGATCCATACGTACACGACGTGCTTCGGGTTGCCCGGCACCGGGATGCCCCAGTCGAACGTCGTCCGCGAAACGGCGAGATCCTCGAGACCCGGCTTGATGAAGTTGTTGATCATTTCGTTTTTGCGCGATTCCGGCTCGATGAACCCGGGGTTTTCCTCGTAATACTGGAGCAAACGATCGACGTACTTGCTCATGCGGAAAAAGTAGCTTTCTTCCTCCACCCATTCGACAGGCCGCCCGCAGTCCGGACATTTGCCGTCAACCAGCTTGCTCTCGGGGAAAAACGCTTCGTCCGGCGTACAGTACCAGCCCGCGTATTTGCCGAGATAAATGTCGCCCTGGTCGAGCAGCTGCTTGAAAATTTTCTCGACCGCCCGCTCGTGCCGCTCGTCGGTCGTGCGGATGAAATCGTTGTACGAGATGTCGAGCTTCTTCCACAGCTCTTTGATGCCGACAACGATGTCGTCGACAAACTGCTGCGGCGGCACGCCTTTCTCCTGCGCTTTGCGCTCGATCTTTTGCCCGTGCTCGTCCGTTCCGGTCAAATACCAGACGTCGTAGCCGCTCAGCCGCTTGTAGCGGGCCATCACGTCGCCCGCCACCGTCGAGTACGCATGCCCGATGTGCAGCTTGTCGCTCGGATAATAGATCGGCGTCGTCAAATAAAACGTTTTGTTGTCAGCCACAATGTTTCACTCCTGTTCATCAAAAATCGGGTAGGAGGCTACCCATTAGTTGAGTAGCCGACCTCCCACACCACCGTACGTACCGTTCGGTATACGGCGGTTCCTTAGTTCACGCAGTTA
>NZ_JXAK01000070.1 GCF_000829455.1 Gordoniibacillus kamchatkensis | reverse complement strand
GATTAAAAAGCGTCCTATGGAGTACTGGTGCACAAGTTTATTCTATGATTATCATTCCAGTTACCATTTTTATATACGGTGCCTTTAGCAAGAGGGGAACGGCGGGTTATGAAAAAAAAATAATCAGTATAAAATTCTTATTGCAGTCATGTTTTTTCCCGTTCTTTGTGGGTGTTGGGATATCAATGACATCGATCAGCGAGCTCTTCCTGTGACCATCGGCATTTCAAAGGAAAATGATGAAGAATATAAATTAGTACTGCAAATTCCCATAACGACAAAAGTCAGCACAAAATCAAGAATTGTAACCGAAGAAGGCGAATCCGTTTCAAGTGCTCTTGGACAAATGCGGACACACACCGAAAAAGCCATTGATTACACACAAATACGATTAATTATTATCCAAAACAATTTAGCAAAAAATGAAGAGCAATTCAGTAACTTATTAAGTCCTTAATGACGTCAAAAGAGATACCGTCAAGAGCGTTTTTAGTTATTACAGATGATAATATCGAGAAATTGTTATCCAACATTAACGAAAAATTGGGTGTGAATGCAACCGCTATTTATGACTTTTTTAATAAAGGGGGTGGCTGGGCACCTGAAGTCTCGAGCACCCGTATATGGGAAGTTTATCGAAGTTTATTTTCATATACAAAAGATATCGCCATACCGGTCGTTAGTTCTGGAAAAGATACAGTATTGCACTATGAAGGTTCTGCTGTATTGAAAAATGGAAAAATAACCGAAAGAATTAGCCCGAATGAAAGTCAATTCGTTAATTTGTTTCAAAACCGGAAAGCAAATGGAAGGGTGGAAAGTCTCGGCTTTGCTAGTATCATGGTAACGAACAGCTCAATCCGAATGAAAACGTCAATGAAAAATAATAAGCCACAAGTGTCAAGTGATTTACACTTAAAAATAGACATCCAAGAAAGAAAAGAGGGCATTACGAATAACCAGATACAAAAAGAACTCGAACAGCGCATCGAAAAGCGGTTTTACCATATTTTTGAGCAAGCCCAAAAAAGCCATACAGATATTTTCGGGTTTGGCCAATATTTTCGTCATCAGATTCCTTATCAAGAACTAAAAGACTGGAGAGAACGATACTATCCTAAGTTAAAAGTCAATTTTCAGGTCCATGCAAGTTTGGATTAGCGCATGCTGCTATTTAATTTTCATTAACTTCAAGGTTTTGCCATTTGAATATTGAAATATATAAATGCCTGTCCATGGCTTTCCGCTTTAGAAATATCAAGACCGATGACTGGAATCATTCGTGTTTATTGCTGCGACAACGCAGTCTATCTCCATGAAAGAACTTATTTTTAATGAGGCTCAAAATCCTGAATGAAGAATTGCATAATATCAATATCCCCATGAAAGATCCTTATTTCCCCATATCGCAGTCACTTTTTTTTGACGAAGCGCGTGCGCCTTGCGAATGGAATGGCCCTGATTTCGGCGGGGGCTGCAAATTATTCCCAGCTAGTTCCGTGCGATGATGCAAACCTCTCGATGGCATCCCGCGTCGGGATCGACTGCTGCGCGCCGGGACGCGTCACGGCCAAAGCGGCGGCAGCCGAGGCGAAGCGCAAGCTTTCCCGCAGCGGCTTGCCTTCGGAGCGGGCGGCGGCGAACGCGCCGATGAACGTGTCCCCGGCGGCAGTCGTGTCGACGGGACGGGCCGGAAACGCCGGCACCAGCATGCTGCCCTCCGGCCCGACATATTGCGCGCCGTGCCGGCCGAGCGTGACGATGACGGAGCGGGCGCCGCGCGCCAGCAGAGCGCCGGCCGCCTCCTCCGCCTGCACGGCGCTGCCGACGGGAATGCCGGTCATCAGCTCGGCTTCGCTCTCGTTTACGATCAGGCACGATACGAGCGGCATCACGTCGTCCGGCAAACGGAACGCAGGCGCCGGATTCATATAAGCCGGTACCCCGTGAACCGCAGCCCGTTCGAGAACGGCGCGGTTCGTCTCCCATGGTATTTCGTTCTGCACCAGTACGGCTGCCGCGTCGTGCCACATATCGTCCGCAAGCTGCAGCGGAGAGACGGCGCCGTTCGCTCCGGCGTTCACAATGATGCTGTTCTCGCCATCGCCGCTGACCGTAATGAAGGCAAGTCCCGACACGCCTTCGATTCTGCGCACGCCTTTGACGTCGACGCCTTTGCTGCGCAATCCGCCAAGCAGCTCGCCGCCGAAAGCGTCGGTGCCGACGGCGCCGACCATCGCGACGCGTCCGGCAGAGCCTGCCGCCTGTGCGGCGGCAACAGCCTGATTCGCCCCTTTGCCGCCCGGATGGTAGGAGGTGCCGATGCTTTGCACCGTTTCTCCTGGCTTCGGATGAGCGTGCACCCGATTGACGATATCCATATTGATGCTGCCGACGACGACAATTCGTTTCATTGCAGTCTCCTTCGGAAACGAGCGGGTGACGCCGGACCGGTCGTTCGGGCTGCGCTCGCCCTGCGCGCGCAGCGGCGCAGCGGAGATTTCCGGCGCTTCGCTCTCGTATGATACAATCAATCATAACATAACGTTACCGGGCTCAGAAGGGAGAGCGCTGTATGGAGGAGCTATGGATCGAATTCGTCAACAGCGAGTGGCATGACTGGAAAGGCTTGGGCGCCTCGGAGGACCGGCTGGACAAGCCGGGGTGGCTCGATGGGCTGCTGATGCGTTACGATTTGCCGGCATACGCGCCGGACGAGGAAGGACGTGCCGCACTGAAGCGGCTGCGCGGCCTGCTGCGCGGTTGTGCGGAGCGGCTGGCGCAAGGCGGCCCGCTGGACGACGACGTCGTAGCCAGCCTTAATGAGCGGCTTGGCCGCGCTCCGGTGACGAAGCGGCTGGAGCGCAGCGCGGACGGGAAGCTGCAGGTGGCGGACACTTGGGACGCTGCGGCGGACGAAGGGGACGTTTTGCAAGGGGCGATTGCGCTTTCGTTTGCTCGAACCGTGGCCGGCGGACGGGCGGACCGCGTCCGCATTTGCGACAACCGGGACTGCTTGTGGGTGTTCGTCGACGAAACGCGCAATCGCTCCAAACGTTATTGCGACGATTCGATGTGCGGCAATTTGATGAAAGTGCGGAGATTCCGGGCGCGGAGAAAAACGGAGCCGTCCGCGAACGGATAGCTCCGACAAAACTGGGAACGGCGTTGACCGATGCACCAGGATATGGTAAATTGTTTGTGTAACCTTTTAAATTTATTTTGGTGGTTACATATCATGAACATGGAAAGGGTGCATACCGGGTGAAAAGTTTGGAACTGCTGCGCCGCAATTTGCAAATTACGTTCGATCAAGAAGATTGGTTCGTGCCGCTTCGCACCGCTGTGGAAGGAGTGACCGCCGAGCAGGCGAATTGGCGTCCGGCGGGGGAGAAGGCGAACACGATCGCCGAAATCGTCGCTCATCTGAATTTTTACAAAAGCCGTCTGCTGCAGCGTTTGCGCGGTGAAGAGCCAAATTACGACGGACTGAGCAACGACGATACGTTTAAACCGGACGAAGCCGGATGGCAGGCGGCCGTTGCCGAAATGAACCGCATTCATGCAGAGCTCGAAGAGACGATCGGCAAGCTGGACGATGAGGCGCTGGACCGCCCGTTGCCGAAGCAAGCGCTCGGTCTGACGCTGAACAGCATCTTGCTGCATGATGCGCACCACGGCGGGCAAATCGTCTATATCCGCAAGCTGCAAGGCTCTTGGCCGGCGGCGCGTTCGTTCGACTAAACTTTCCCGTTGCATGCTGCGTGGAAGGAGATTGCGGCGGGGCCGGGGGATGAATGGTTTCCTACAGGGGGGGGTTGCGAATGAAAGCGATTTCGGTCGGATTGCTGCTCACGGACGGGACGCGGTTTCTCGCCTGCCATTCGACGGGCAACCGGTTTTACGACTTGCCGAAAGGCGCCGCGGAGGCGGGGGAAACGCCGCGCCAGACGTGCGTTCGCGAGACGCGCGAGGAGACGGGCCTGAACATCGGGCCGGAACGGCTGCGCGATCTGGGCATGATTCCGTACAACAAGCAAAAAGATTTGCATCTGTTCGCTTTGACCGTACCGGAGCTGCCGGCTCCCAGTTCGCTATTTTGCACGTCCGTCTTCCTGCATCCGTACCGGAAAGTCGAGCTGCCCGAAGTGGACGGTTACCTTCACATTGCGTTCGAAAAAGCGGCGTCTTACATGACCGCGAACATGGTGGCTGCGGTAGCCGAAGCGCGGCGACGGCTCGAAGCAGCGCAAGGGTAATGCCGGAGCGCGGCTTGCCGCCGGCAGAACGGAACGGCACGGAGGCAAGCTCGCTGACCATCCGATGAACCGGAACAACTTCCGCTTTTTCTTGACCGTCAAGATGTGTTGTAAGCTTTAACGGGAAAACCTCGGGTTGAAGAGAAAGCCTCGTTTTGACAGAAAGAATCGGAACATGGTCTGGTTATCATAGCGGCTGTTGCCCGATTAGCGGAAGTCTGTTCCGTTATCGGCTTATTTCCCGGACATTTCCCAAAAATAACGGAACGAGAGTACGTTATTTCCGCATTTTGGGCGAGAATCGCTTCTACTTCGGCCAGATAACGGAACAACGTTCCGTTAACATTGATCCTATACCCACCTTCCCTGCAATAACGGAAATACGTTCCGTTAAGCAGCCCAAGAATCAAGCTTCTGTTGAAGCTCCCGTTGCGCGAACAAATTGAAAACTTCCGGCTGCCCGAGAAAATGGAGCGGAGGATGGGAATGTGGGGGGAAGCGCAGGGTGCGCCGTTGAACCCGTGTTCCCGCCATCTTTTTAATCCGAGGAAAGACGAGTGTGGACGAAGCCGGACACCCGCAGCCCCAATCCGCAGCGTAACCCTGCATTCTCAGGCAATCTGAAATTTACGGCGAAACCGTACGCCCTTATTTTTGAGCATAGCGGCGATTTCATTTGGAGATTTTCGGACAAAACTCCCCATTTCGTTACATACATTTATCGATACTTTTTCCTGTTGCATAAGCGGCGGTTTGACGAAAGTAGCGCTTCACAACTCGTTCCATTAGGGCAAGTCGACGGTAACCTCGTTCGACGTCTGCAGCGTAAAGCCTTTGGAATCCACGATTTTCACCTGCACCGGCAGCGGCTTGCCGCCGGCGGGCCGAGCGCCGCCGGGAAGCACGGCGCGCAGCGTCGCCCCGTCGATGCGCGCCGTGTCCAGCGCGCGGCCGCCGGCGTACACGGCCGCCGCCGGCGCGAAGCCGCTGCCGCGCACGGTCAGCGTGACGCTGCCCGGCGCGGCGGAGCCGCCCGCCGCCGGCTCGGCGGCGGCGCTGGCGATGCTCGGCACGGTGTCGCCGAGCCGAAACACCGGCGGCACGATGCTGCCGCCGATGCCTTCAGCCGCGTACGCATAGCGCTGCCCGAACAAGGCGTCGTACTCGAGCTGCCGGTAGCCGGTCAGCTGCTCTTCGCGCACGCCCAGGTCGGCGTAATGCTTGCGCGGCGGAATGACCGGGACGCTCTGCGCCAGCGTCCCGACGTAATCCGTGAACGCGGTGCCGGCCAGCCCGGCGCGCCGCAGCGCATACGGCCCGAGGAACGACGGGCTCATGAGCAGCTGTTCCGGCTGCGCCTCTGCATCGTGCGGCAAAAAATTGTCCCAGACGACGAAGGGCGTCCGGTACATTTTCCGCCAGTATTCGGGGTCTTCGTCATCGCCCGCGCCCTTCACCCAGCCGATATTGCGATACACCTTCTCTTCGGAGTCCAGCGCCGGCATATGATCGCCGAAATAGACGATCATCGTCGGCTCCTTCGAGGCGCTGTAATAATCGACGAGCTGCTTGAGCATGGCGTCCGCGGCGTGGATACCTTGCGCGTACGTTTCCAAAATTCCTTTCGTGCCGGCCGGGAACGGACCGTCGACGCGGATCGTGTTTTGCTTGAACTTGCCGGGGAAGAACGGGTAATGGTTCTCCATCGTGTTGGCGAACACCATATCCGGCCCCGGCGTGCGCTCCGTTTCGCGGATGATCGTTTTGGCCACTTCGCTGTCGGCGATAAACATGCCCTCGCGCACAGGCTCCATAAACTCGCTGCTGACGTACCGTCCGAAGCCCATATTGCGGTAAGCTTTGCGCGACACGAAAAACCAGCTGTCCAGCGGATTGATTGCAGTCGCTTCATAGCCTTGCCGGGTCAAAATCGAGGCGAGCGAATCGACCCCGCGGTTGACGTAATTGACGTAAGGCAGCGAATCTTCGCGCAGGAACCGCATCGAAAGGCTCGTCAGCACTTCGAATTCGACGTTGGCGGTGCCGCCGCCGAACTGCGGCGTCTGCAGCCAGCCGCCCGGATACCGCTTCCACAAGCCGTGGAGCGTTGGCAGCGGGTCTTCGCTGAACTTGAGTCCCGGCACGATCGTCGGGTCCCAGAACGCTTCGCTGAGAATGACGATGAGATTCGGCTTTGTGCTGCGGTCATTGACGGCCTGTCCCGGAGCCGCACCGGCTCCGGCAGAGGACTGTTCAGCCGCACTGCCCGCCCGCGGCTTCTCGCCGGCGAGCAGCGAAGTCACCGCCTGTTTGCCGTATCCAGTGGGCTTGTCGACGGCAACGAACGGCGCATTCAGCATCGTGGAAAGAAGGAAGCCGTTATCGTCGTACGAGCCGATCGGGTCCCAAGGCGTCGTCGTGACGCCGGCCGTATGCTGCAGCGGGAACGGGCGGTCGTTGTATACGGAGCCCCAGATCACAATGGCCAGCACCGCCAGCGCAATGCGCTCCATATAACCCAGCTTGCGCCAATACCACGGTACGAGGTGCAACAGGAGGCCGGCAGCCAGCAGGAAGCCCCCGGCGAGGAGCGCCATTTTCCAGGTGAAATGACGAAGCAGCCCGAACCATGTAAATTCGTCCGTTCCAAGCACGACGTCCCACGGAAACAGCGGAAACCCGAGCGCGTTCGTTTTGAGCGCATTGGCCAGGGCTAACGGCACAAGCAGCGCGGCGAACAGCCAGAAGCCGGGCCGCACTCGTCCGGCCAGCGCCGCAATCATAAGGAAGAATGCAAATACAAGCCCCGCATTGAGGGCAAAATGCCAGCCGTGATGAACGGCCCAATCGGCGGCATACGTAAGGCTGTTCCGCGCCAAACCTTCGGTCAGCAGCCAGAAGCCGAGCCCCAAGCCGGCGAGCGACAGCCAGCTCCAACTGTAATCAAGCACGCGCACTATCGTACGCCGCATCGCTGATCCCAACCTTTGCCAAGAAAATATGCCCTTACTATACCATTTCCGGGCAAAAGCCACCAACCCGTCTTGTTCCGAGTCGGCAGCCAGGGTATCGCCGCGTTTCGGCGAGGGGGCTCCAGTTTCGTTGAAGACGCTTTCCGCTATTCGTCAAGGCACAACCCTTTTTCAATTCTCGCGTTCCACTCACCGGCCCCCATGCCATCCTCCGCTTCGCATGCCTACTGGCGCCATCTCCGCACACAGCAACCACAGTCAAATGCCCATCCCACATCGATCAACCGCAGTAAAGCCCGTATCCCGGCGACATGCTACAATGAAGTACAAGGTTCAAATTCCTTCCACAGAAAGGCGGCTAACGATGGACTCGATGCGTATCGGCATTATCGGCCTCGGCAACATGGGGACGGGCCATGCCAAATATTTGGTTCGCGGCGATATAAAAGGCGGCGTCCTGACTGCGGTTTGCGACGAGCGCCAGGAACGCCTCGAATGGGCGCGCCAGGAGCTTGGCGAAAACGTCCGCACGTACGCCGACATCGACGAGTTTTTGCGCTCGGGCGATTTTGACGGCGTATTGATCGCAACGCCTCACTATTCGCACCCCGAGCTGGCGATCAAGGCGTTCGGGCACGGCCTGCACGTGCTGATCGAGAAGCCGGCGGGCGTATACACGAAATCGGTCCGGCTCATGAACGAAGCGGCTGCTGCGTCCGGCAAAGTGTTCGGCATTATGTACAACCAGCGCACGAATCCAATGTACCAGAAGCTGCGCGATTTGATTTCGTCCGGGGAGCTCGGCGAAGTGCGCCGCACGAACTGGATCATTACGAATTGGTACCGCTCCCAAAGCTATTACGATTCCGGCGGCTGGCGGGCGACGTGGGCCGGCGAAGGCGGAGGCGTGCTCATTAACCAGGATCCGCACCAGCTCGACCTGTGGGGCTGGACGACGGGGCTGAAGCCGAAGCGGATGCGGGCGTTTTGCCATTTTGGCAAACACCGCAACATCGAGGTCGAGGACGACGTAACCGCCTATGTCGAGTACGAAAACGGCGCGACCGGCGTGTTCGTAACGACAACCGGCGAAGCGCCGGGGACGAACCGGTTCGAAGTGACGGGCGACAGAGGCAAAATCGTCATCGAGGAGGGCAAAATGACGTTCTGGCGGCTGCGCGTGCCGGAACCGGAGTTCAACGCCACGTACCGCGGCGGCTTCGGCCAGCCGGAATGCTGGAAATGCGACATCCCGGTGCCGTCCGGCGACGGGCATCAGCATACCGGCATCACGCAGGACTGGGTGAACGCCGTGACGAAAGGGACGAAGCTGCTCGCGCCAGGCGAGGAAGGCATCAACGGCTTGATGCTGTCCAACGCTATGCTGCTCTCGACGTGGACGGACGACTGGGTCGATTTCCCGATCGACGAGGAGCTGTTCTACGACAAGCTGCAGGAGCGCATTCGCGAATCGAAAACGACAAAAATTGCCGGCGAATACACAACGCTCGATGTGAAAGGAACGCACTGACGCGGGAGGCGACAAAATGACGCAGAAGCAGGACGGAATGAACTACGCCCCGCAGGGCAAGCCGAAGCCGGTCGTTAGCGGCCGGGACTTCGTTTTCGCCGCTGCGGCGCTTGATCACGGCCACATTTACGGCATGTGCAACGGGCTTACGGAAGCGGGCGGTACGCTCAAATGGGTGTACGACCCCGATCCGGCCAAGGTGGAGGCGTTCGTCAGCCGCTATCCCGGGGTCCAAATCGCAACATCGCTGGACGAGATTTTGCAGGATGCCGAAGTTCGGCTCGTGGCTGCGGCGGCCGTTCCGTCGGAGCGGGGGCCGCTCGGCGTCAAGGTGATGGAGCACGGCAAAGACTACTTCACCGACAAAACGCCGTTCACGCAGCTCGAGCAGCTGGAAGCGGCGAAGCAGGCGGCCCTCCGCACCGGCCGCAAATACGCGGTGTATTACAGCGAGCGGCTTCACGTGGAGAGCGCCGTGTTCGCCGGGCAGCTCGTGCAGGACGGCGCCATCGGCAAAGTGGTGCAGGTGCTCGGACTCGGACCGCACCGGCTGAATGCGCCTTCGCGGCCGGCGTGGTTTTTTGCGAAGGAGAAGTACGGGGGCATCTTGTGCGACATCGGCAGCCATCAGATCGAGCAGTTTTTGTTTTTCTCCGGCGCCAAGGACGCCCAGGTGCTGTCGAGCAAAGTGGGCAACTATAACAATCCGGAGTACCCCGAGCTGGAGGATTTCGGCGATGCGACGCTGCTCGGCGATAACGGCGCGACGAACTACTTCCGTGTCGACTGGCTGACGCCGAGCGGGCTTGGCACATGGGGCGACGGACGGACGGTCATTCTCGGCACGAACGGCTATATCGAGCTGCGCAAATATATCGACGTCGCCCGCGATCCGAAAGGGGACCATCTGTACCTGGTCAACGGAGACGGGGAACGCCATCTGGAGCTGAGCGGCAAAGTCGGCTTCCCGTATTTCGGCGAGCTTATTCTCGATTGCCTGAACCGGACGGAACGGGCGATGACGCAGGAGCATACGTTCAAAGCCGCAGAGCTGTGCCTGAAAGCGCAGCTGCAGGCGCAGCGCGTGAAGTGAAGCGAGAGCGCCGGCACGATGCCGCTGCTCGAGTGAGTGAAGGAGGAAACAGTTAATGAAACTGTCCGTATTTACCGTCTCCACGCCGGATCTGACGCCGGAGCAGCTGGCGCGGGAAGCGAAAGCGGCCGGGCTGGACGGCATCGAATGGCGCTATAAGGAAGTGCCTGAAGAGGCGAAAGGAGAAGCTCCTTCGTTTTGGCGCAACAACTTGTGCTCGATTTCGCCGTATGCGAGCGAAGAGGAGCAGCTGGAATTTAAGGCGGCTGCCGAGCGGAACGGGCTCGTATCGCTCAGCGTGACGCCGTATTTGAACGACCTCGACGTGGCGGCAACGGAGAGGGCGCTGCGCACGGCGAAGCTGATCGGCGCATCGTTCATCCGCGTCGGCGTTGCCGGCTACAACCGCTCCGAGACGTTCGGCGAGCTGTTCAACAAGACGCGCAATTACTTGCGCGAAGCTGCCGCCTTGTGCTCGGAATACGGCGTGAAGGGACTTATCGAGATTCATCACAATACGATTGCTCCGAGCCCCAGCGCCGCTTACCGGCTCGTTGAAGGGCATGATCCGGACACGCTCGGCGTGCTGTACGATCCCGGCAACATGGTGCACGAAGGGATGGAAAACTACCGGATGGGGCTGGAGCTGCTCGGTCCTTACCTCGCCCATGTTCACGTCAAAAACGGCGCCTGGAAGCCGGGCGAACGCCAGGCTGACGGTACGGTCGCCTGGTCGTGCGGCTGGACGCCGATGCGCGAAGGCATCGTCAATTGGAAGCAGGTCGTTGCCGATTTGAAAGCTGTCGGCTACGCAGGCTACCTCGGCATCGAAGATTTCAGCGGTCAATACGATTCGAGGGCGATGCTGCACGAATTTGCCGCGTATATGCGCGAATTGCTCGGGTAAAATACTTCGTTCATACAAACCGGACTCCTTGTGAGGAGTTCGGTTTGTTTTGCTATGGCAGGAGATCGTTGTCCGAGAATAGAATAGTTTTAGTCGTACGAAGTAGCCTGGCAAGGATTGGAGGCTGATTCTCAAAATGAACAAACATTATCTTTTCAAGGAAAATGAAATCGAAAACATATGCAACCATTTTGGTAAACATGTTTACGAAAAAGTGTTGAGGGATATCGAAGCATATGCCGATAAGTGGAATTTAACGTCTTTCCAGTTCATCCCGTCGTATTCCGCGAAGCTCGTTTTCAAATGTTATTCGGAAAAGTTTGGGAGCGCAGTGCTTAAAATAGGCAACCCTTCTGTCAAGGAGATCTTTACTGAAATTCAAACGTTGTCCCAATATAACGGCTATAACGGCAGGCGATTTTGCAAAGTGTTTGACGCGGATATTGAAAACGGTGTCATACTGGAAGAGCGTGTGCAGCCCGGCAATACTTTAAGGGATGAGAGTTCGCTAGATAAAAGACTTTCGGTATTTTGCTCCCTCTATAAAGGCTTGCATATAGCGCCCGCTAACGAACAAATCTTTCCGACATACACTGGGTGGGTCGGCAGGATAACAGAGTACATGAGCGAGCGGCAAGATTGTAAAGAATTATATGGGTACATGAAAAAAGCAAAAGATATATGTTCATCGGTCGCAGCTTTATATTCACAAAAGATGCTGCTTCACGGCGACTTTCATCATGACAATATTTTGCTTGGCAATGATGGAAAGTATGTCATTATTGACCCTAAGGGGGTAGTAGGCGATCCCGTATTTGACGTTCCGCGGTTTATATTAAATGAATTCGGCGATGAAATAACCGCAGAATTAGCCAAGAAAATAAACGAAATCATATGCGTTTTAGAAAAAAGTCTTCATATTCCAAACGACATCATAAAGAAATGCCTTTTTGTGGAAACCGCTATGGGCATTTGCTGGATGGCAGAAGACGGCATAACTCCTGAGGAATACCCGAAACTGCTAAAAACTGTCGCTTTCGCAGAAGCAATAATGAATAATTGATTGCCTAAGTTCAATCATCATGTCAGGACACTAGATTTCGCAAGCGGGTGTAACCTTTCTCCGTTCTCCGTCGTCTCTTTCTGCACTGGGGACGCATACCGATGGCCCATTCGCTTCGCAAGTGGTCATCGTTCGCTGTCCGTGGTATGCTGTGGGTACGATGTTTCTCGCCATAAAGAGGTGCCGTCCCAGTATGAACTTTCCCGACGACTCGCCTTACCGGCTCGACTTCGCCTACCGGTCCGACAGACCAATCGAGCCTGTATTCCATTCTCATAACTTTTATGAAATTTATTATTTTCACGAAGGCGTCTGCAATTATTTGATCGGCGACCGCATTTATACGCTGCAGCCGGGCGATCTTATTCTCATGAACGGGATGACGCTGCACTGCGCCAAAATCGATCCGTCCGTACCGTACGTCCGCTCGCTCCTCCATTTCGACCCCGGGGCGCTGCGCCCATTGCTTGCCTGGAGCCAGGCGGTGAACGTGCTGCAGCCGTTTCAGGAGCTTGGCAATTTGCGGCTTTCGCTGGGCGGAACTGACCGGGAGCTGGTCGAACGTTTGCTGGCGGAGCTGAGCGTCCTGGCCAAGCGGACCGACGCGGTTGGGGAAGGCCGCTTCAGGCTTGCCGTTGCCGATTTGCTGCATGTTGTCTATGAGCTATGGATTAGGCGCAGAGCGGTGCAGGACCGGACGGAGCTGCCGACGGAGAAAGAGCAGACGGTGCAGCGGCTCATTACGTTCCTGGAGTGCCATTACACCGAGGACCTCCATCTGGAGGCGCTGCAGGACCATATGCACGTCAGCAAATTTTATTTGTCGAAGCTGTTCAAGGAAGTAACAGGCGTCACGATATTCGAATATTTATACCGGCGGCGCATCAATCAGGCGAAGATCGAATTTGTGCTGGATCCCGCCAAAACGGTAACCGACGTCTGTTTTCAAGTCGGCTTCAAGCATCTCGCCCATTTCAGCCGGATGTTCAAGCGGCAGCAAGGCGTCACGCCGGAGCAGTTCAAGCGCAGGCTGGCATCGCCCAGCAACTTAACAGCAGGGGATTGAACGTGATGGATGTCAGAAAATTGCGTTTCAACGAAAAAACGGATTTGAAAGCGAGCGAGGAGAGGGCGGACTTCGAGCGCGATTACGCGCGCCTCATTTCATCGCCTTCCCTGCGCCGCCTGCAAGGCAAATCGCAAGTATTCGGGGCCGGTTCCGGCGACTATTACCGGACGCGGCTCACCCACTCGCTCGAAGTGGCGCAAATCGCCCGCGAAGTGGCGGGCCGGCTGCGGCGGACGTACGATTTTGCGTGCGGCACGGAGCATCCGGGACTGTGCCTCGATCCGGCCGTCGTCGAATGCGCGTCGCTCGGCCACGACCTCGGCCACCCGCCGTTCGGCCATAAGGGCGAAGAGGTGCTCGACCGGCTGCTGCGCAGCGAGTACGGAATGAAGTACGAGGCAACGCCCAAAACTTCCGCATCCTGATGTTTCTCGAAAAGCGGGCCGGGAGCGACCACGGGCTCATGCTCACCGCTGCGGTGCTGCTGGCGATTAACAAATATCCGTATTTGCTCGACGAACCGGGACGGGTCAAAGGCGTGTACGGGACGGAATGGTGCGGCGGCATCAGCGAGCTGCGCGAGCTATGGGGCTTGCCGGTCGGTTGTTCGACGCTGGAGGCGCAGCTGATGGATTTATGCGACGACATCGCCTATTCGACCCACGATATCGAAGACGGCATTCGCGCCGGCAAAATCCAGATGAACGCCGGCTTCCTGTCCGACGAACGGCTGCTGCGCAACCTCGTGCACGAAATCGTCAAGGACGAAGCTTTAACCGGACTCGGCTGGGAGACGGTCAACGTGCCGGCAGCGGTGAAGCGCGTGCTGATGCAGTATCTCGAGCAGTGGCAGCAAGTGTTTGCGGAAAGCGGATTGGAAGAATCGCGCACCCGCCGCGAAATGAAGGCGCGCTGGGTCAGCTTGTTCGCGGGCCGCGTCGGCATCGTCGACGATACGGCCAAAAGCTGGAAGAAAGTAACGTTCGTCAAGGATGGGGCGGAAGATCTCGAGCTG
Organism: Gordoniibacillus kamchatkensis; assembly: GCF_000829455.1. GTDB lineage: Bacteria > Bacillota > Bacilli > Paenibacillales > NBRC-103111 > Gordoniibacillus > Gordoniibacillus kamchatkensis. The sequence continues at coordinate 15,350 of NZ_JXAK01000070.1, read as the reverse complement.
AAGCGGACGATGGAAATTTTGAAAAAGCTGGCTTGGGTAACGCTGGTGAAAGATTTCCGCGTGCAGCGGCTGCAAAAACGGTCGGAGATCATTCTGGAGCGGCTGTGGAGCTCGTTCATCGATCCCGAGAAGGGACAGTGGATTTTGCCTCCGGACTGGCTCGACAGCTACGAGCGGCATCGGGACAACTGGCCGTGGCCGCGGTTTATCGCCGACTATTTGTCGGGCATGACCGACCAGTACGCGGAGAAAGTGTACGCCGAGCTGTTCGCGAGCGCGTCCAGCACAAAATGGCTATCGATATACGACCTCGACTGACGATTCGAAGAAACGATTCCTTACGCCTTTGGGCCTTGTCAGCGGCGTATGTACGGTTATGGACTCAAACAAGATACGAAGCGCTTCCTGCTTTTCTCCGTCATCGAGCGTAGGCCAAATATCTCGCATATGCAGAAGTTGCTGTTTTGTTACATCGTTCTGACCCTTGTTCGGGCCGAGAAGAGATAGGGCTTTGTTCAGTTCTTTCTGTTTCTCGGCTTCTTCATTCAGCCGCTCTCGCAAATCGTCGGCGCCTAGTAAATCGTTGACAAACATATATTGCCATTTCTTAATGCGCTCTCTAACCGCTTCCAAATCGCGCTTGATTCGAATAACTTCTTTCTCCTTGTAGTCCGATTTCTTTCTGTTCGCCTTTTGTTCTTCGTCCGTCAATGCGGAATCAAGCACGATGGAGTCGATATGATCAAAAATCAGATGCTCAATGTGTCGTTGACTAAACATGGGCATGTCACAGGAACGGTTGTGATGCTTCCGGTGGCAAAGGTACGTAGGCGTTCCTGCCCCCGGACTATTGCCTTTGTTCATTTTACCAAACATCGCCGCGCCGCAGCGTCCGCATTTGAGTAGACCGGTAAACCAATATGTTTGATTGCGACTCCATCCACCTTCTGACCTGCTACGGAGCAAACGCACATGTTCATCATATTCCTCACGTGTCCATATGGGCGTATGCGTCCCAGCGGATTCTAAACACTCAACAAGCAAATCGCGTTTCCTTGGCAAAGCAAACTTACCGTTAGGGAGCTTGGTGCCATAGCGAATCACACCGGCATAGAAAATGTTTTCAAGTACATCCGCCACACGTCCCGGCGTCCACAGAAATCCGCGTCGCGGCGGAAGCGCTAGAGCTATTTGCCGGAGGCTCATATTCTCTTGCATGTACAAGCGGCGAATGTGCCTAATGACTTCCGCCTCTTCTTCCACAATTTGACCATTCTTGTCATAGCCATATGGATATCGTCCTCCAGGCTTCTTGCCTTCTACAACCATTTGTTCCATCCCTGCCCGTGTCCTCTCGGAAATAAGCTCACGCTCCCATTGGGCAAGTTCGGAGATTAGACGAATAAACAGCCTGCCGGTAGCGGTTCGCGTCTCAAATGACTCGGTGGCGCTTTGGAATACAACTTTATGAGCTTCAAATCGTTTCAGTAGACCGTCGCAATCCGAAGCGGAACGGGTAAGCCTATCCAGTTTGTAGACGAGCACGCAGTCAAATAGGTCTTGCTCCATATCGGTAAGCATTTGCTGTAGCTTCGGACGATTCATGTCTTTGGCGGAAATTCCTTCATCGATATATATGCCGGCAATCGTCCAATCCTGGGACTCGACATAGGCCAGTAGTCGGCGTTTTTGCCCTTCAATGGAGAAACCTTCCTCGGCTTGTTCTGTTGTGGAGACGCGGATGTATATAGCTACGCGCATAATTGGCCTCCTTGATAGAAAAAGCCCCGAAGAGTTTTAAATCTACGTTATCCTTTTACTCTTACTTCATATCTTACTGCATTTGTTGGTTCGATGAAAACAGTAATATCAAATGGGCGCGGCTATTTATTCTTCAACATCTCAATTTCTGTTCTCATCTTGAATTGCTCACGCTGGATAATGTCGATGCTATACTCGTGAGTATTTACTTTCCGTTCCAAACGCTCGGAGAGTGTTGCGATATCATTCTTTAGCTCTTGTTTCATGTTTCTTTGTTCCGATTCTAAGACGTTTAATCTAGCATTCGCATCACCGACCATTTTGATGAGTTGGGAAAGCATATCTTCAATACGGTTTAATTGGTCACTCATTTTAAGATCACCTCACGATGTCATTATTCGGATGGTAATTTGTCAAATTCATGTTCCATGTCGACAAACTAATACAATCGTTTTCCGAATGCTATAATTACAACTATGAAAATAGGTGAAATAATTTTTCTCCTCACCCATAAAATTTCCAGATCGGCTCCGGTATTTGCTATTATCGTTTCGATGCGCGATACCCTGCATTCCGTGCATCTTCAGCATTGGCAAAACATTCTTCGGCATTAGTTCTTCGGTAATAGGGATCGCCGGGCAAGTGATAAATTTTTTCGCCACTTACCTGATTCACATTACCTTTGATTGGATGATCGGCCGGACATCCTCCATGATCAGACGCAACCGCATTCTTACTTAGTCCACAAGCTGATAAAGCCAAGAAAATTCCCAATATAAATAATCTCATGACAATCCCCGATTACGTTCCCCATCGGCTGGAGGATTTGCTATTTCTTCAGCATTTTTTTAGATTCACTATTTATTAAATCATGAACAATGAGACCAAAAACAAGATTAAGTATAATATTGATAATCCACCAAATAATTAATCCACCAAGTAAAAACAATAACCCTTTTAAAAAACCATATTCCATGAATCCACCTACGATTGTAATGACAATACAAAATCCTATAAAATGGCCAATGTTTCTCCTTGCCCTTAATGCTCTCAAATATTCAGGTTGATTAGGCATATTATATCACCGTCATACTCCCCATCGGTTGGGGGACTTGCTATAGAAAAAGCCCTTTGTAGGCTTATTGTGGCATGGAATTAACGATTAGTTGTATTCACGTGATCTGTGGATCCTATTGTTTTTGCGAAGGCGTTTGTTTCATTGACTTTTTGATTATAATCATTGATTTTATTTAAATAATTGCTATACATCTGTTTATAGATACCAAGATCAAAATTGTATTTTGTAACTAGATTATTATAATCATTGAGATTTTTTTGGTATTGACTATATGTCGGTTCGGGTGCTCCATGGGGATAAAGCTTTTCTGTTGTTTGTATGTCATTTTTCAATTGATCTAATTTAGATTTTATTTGATTTAGATCGGTTTCCTTTGTTTTTAATTGTGTCTCTAGATCTTTTATCCCCGACAATTCTGTATTTAAATTATTTTTCATTTCGTTTAATTTAGTTAGATCGGCTTGGTGTTGCTGCTTACGTTTAGCATCATCCTGTGAAGAAAAATAACCGAAGATTCCTATCAAAGATACAAAAACTACTATACCAATTATCCAGTAACGTACATTATTTTTTTTGGTTTCTTTAGGGCTTAGAGGCGAACTAAAAGCTTCGTTTGACCCAGCCTTTTGCATCGGAACACTTCCAGTAATTAAATGCTTTATCGGGCCAAACAAATAATGTCCACCGTAAAATAACATCATCACAAAAATCCAACTTGCCTTAAAAATTAATGATACGATACCACCGATAATAAACCATATTCCAGATTTTACTAGTGCTCTTAATGCAATATTTCTAATTATTGCTTTTCTATATTGCACGCATTGCTGTGAGATAATTGTAGCTATATTTTCAGGACAACCTCTTTCAACCAAATGAGGAAATATCTTAGACCAATTATTATTTTGAAATGCCATTTCTATTGCCAGTCCATACATTTCATTGAAAAATATTTGAGTAGCTGTCTCGTAATCAATTTTTGGTTCTTTATCTCTGAAATCTGTTTCATTTGATGCAAATTTTAATTTTTCATCATATTCCGATCTTTTTTCGGGGTTACTAAGAACAGAGTACGCTTCATTTATTCGCTTAAATTTTTCTGTTGAATGTTCGTAATTGTCAGGATTTTTATCAGGGTGCCAAATTAATGCAAGTCTTCTATATGATTTTCGAATTTCTTCTTGAGTCGCATTATCTGAAACTTCCAAAATATCATAATAAGTATCGTTGGAGTACAATGTATTCTTGCAAACTCCGCAAATAGCTTGCTTTTTCTTACTAGATTGCACTTTGTTTTTATTGCCACAATTCAGACAAGAGATGATCTCGAATTGTTCCATGATATTCCTCAAAATTTCCCCATCGGTTGGGGGACTTGCTCTCACATATTTTCCTTCAAATAATGGTTCCCTTCGTCAGCAGATAACCACTTTACAACTTTCCCCAAAATTTTAATCTCCTCATGATTGTACACCATTGGTTTATATTCTGGGTTCTCAGATATCAAATGCACCTTGTCGTCCCTGTAACGGATTCTTTTGATTGTCACTTCCTCCTCAAGATTCCCCAGTATCTTCACCAAAGCAATCTCATTGTTGTTGACTTCCTCTTGTTGCCGCACAAAGACAAATCCTTTATTGGGTATAAGAGGCTCCATGCTATCCCCTTTTACCCGTAATGCAAAGTCTCCCCAGTCTCCGGGAACTTCAAAGTTGCCCTCATGATAACCAACCGCACTCATCGGAGAACCCGCGGCGGAAGCTCCGACGAGCGGGATTTCGTAAATGTCTTCTTCTGCATACTGTGCTTTCGATTCCGCAACCAGGCTCACGACTTTCGATTTCTCTTTCGCCGCGGATGTTTCATTCATAAACGACAAGCGTACTTTTAAATATTCATTGAGTGCCTTCCGTTCCTCTGACGGAAGTTTTTTTGTGGTTTCGATGAGTTGCATGAGATCGGGGGGAAGTGAATATGACTCGTCCGTGAAAAATGATGGGATGTCTGTTCCTAGGACTTCAAGGATATTAGCAAGCATCTCTATGTCGGGTACTGCCCGATTGTTTTCAAACCTACTTATGTATGACTGGGAAACATTTATTTTTTCTGCAACTTCATTTGTAGTCAAACCTTTTGACTTTCTTAATTGCTTCAATTTATCTCCTATATAAAGACGTTTCATGTATACCATCCTTTAGAACAATTTGTACTTGTTATTTTACATAATTCCAGACGTAAAGGACATAGAAACATAAAAATAGAATAAATAATCATAAAATATATTGACAAATAGAACATATAGTCATAAAATGATAATTGTCAGGAGGTGGTTATGATGGTTGGAGCGCGAATCGCTCGTTATCGAAAAAACAAAAAAATGTCTCAACGTGAATTGGGGACACTGGTTCATATTGATCAGACATTAATAAGTCGAATCGAGCGTGGCGAACGTCGGGTAACTTCAGATGAATTAGTACAATTCGCCCGCGCCCTCGGCGTATCGGTTAGCGAGCTGTTGAATGAAGATCAAGTAAAGGAGGTGGTATAGATGGGCAACGTTGAACAAATCAACAAAACAATAACTGTTCTGTGCGAGCTTATCCGAGAACAAGCGGAAGTGCATAAGGTGGACGCGGAATTGGTCAAGGCTACCGCTGAATTAATTCAATCTGCTAAAAATATTTTAATTTAATCCCGATGTGCACTTTCCACTGCTTTGTAAATCGTCTTGTAAAGCTCCATTTCTGCGGTAGCCTTGACCATCTACCAATTTCTACAGAAAGGAAACAAATTCCTGTAAACGCTAATGTTCTGGTTCGATAATGAAAATCAACCTAGATGTTGAATTTGATGATGTTTTTTCGATTGAAATAGAATGAACAGTCTGCATAAGGAGGTGAATGAACGTGGAAAACCAAGAGGATAAGCGGAAAGAAGCCGCCGCTGCAACGACGGCTCCAGTAGTGCACAATTCTGAATTCAGTATCAAACATGTTTCGACTGATGAGACGTACAGAATTCAAGTCGGAGACCTGGTAAAAGAAGCTCGTGGACCTGCGATTATCGTAGTTGCTGATTTGAGAACCGATGAAGAAACATTGCGGCGTATTTTAGTCACCAATGGAGTATACGACCCCACTTCCCAGAAAAATTTCCTGAATAAAATAAATCTTTATTCGGATGGTTCAGAAACTGATCAAAAAAATCTCTAGGATAAGGTCCATAAGCTCTTACTTCGTGGTAGAAGTCAATGTAAATTTCTTTGGTGGATTCATCGTAACCAATCATTTTTATTGTATCTGAATTTACTGGAATCAATTGCATACGATCACCCCCCTTCTAAAAAAATGGAAAGTCCCGACAACTTCCATTTTACCAGAAGGAGGAAGTAAGAAAAGGAGGCGAACGAAAATGTCCAATTCTCTCCCGAAACCAAACAATCCGGGTTTGAGCGAACGAGCTTGGCGTGAACTGCACCGATGGTATGTTAAATTGCTGAACAAGAAATATCCAGCGATGGAGAGGGAAAAGCCCGCTGCTAGCAGGCGGGCGATGTAGAGGAGGATGAAGGGGTAGCAACCTTATGTCTCTATCTTAACTGGTACTCACTAGTAAAAACATAGGAAAAATTGCAAGTTTTCGACAAGGATGGGAGGTGAGAACATTGATTCGTTTAGAAGTCCAGAAGCTCGGCGCCAAGCTCAAATTCATGCGCAAAGCGGCTGGCATGACGCAGGAAAAAGTATTTGAAGCTATGCCGTGGTGGACAGTAGAAAAGTTGTCACGCATCGAAAACGGGCGTCAGGAACCGAGCTATACCGAGTACAAAGAATTGGAAGAGTTTTATTTGGAAAATCGGCATGCCCATATCACATACATCAGGTTTGATGGCGGTAATCCAGCAAGAATAATCAGAGCATGAAAGGAAACTACGATATGACCTTCCGCAAAGAACTGGAGAACTCTATGGTTCGCGAAGAGAAAATGCCACGCGAGCCGGTATACGGTCCATCTTATGCGGGTATTGAAATAACAACGCAAGAACAGCGGGACGCGGTGAATGCGGCGATGCTGGAACAGTTTAAACGAGAAATGGAGGCGAAAGAGGGTGAACGACGTATCACAAGAACAGCCTAGCGGTGGGTACGAAGAAAAGCTCATTGGATCCGCTAAAGGCTCTTTAAACCTCTATGTTCGCATGCTCAAGGAATGGGGAGTACGTCCAGAGCATGAAGCTGAGCTTCGCGAATACATCGCCTGGTTGTTACTAGAAATCGTTGAAACAAGTATCAAGTGTGAAAACCTACAAGCCAAACTTGATCTGATTAAAACGTACACGCAGTCTGAGAATGCATCACAATTCACGCGAGACAACGTATTGTGGGCGATTGAAAAATTTTAAGGAGATGATTTGCGTTGACACCGGCATGGATTGAGAAAGCCTGCAACGGGGATCGACCCAAGTTTCAAGATTTATCATTGCAAGAAGCCATAGAAGATTATGAAATGCTCTATGGAAAAGGAAATGACCGTCCTGCCAGACGGCCAAGCTCGAGAACACGGTTAATGATTCTCGTCCTAATTGTAGCACAAAATATTAAAAATAAGAAGGAGCGTGCTGTATGAAAGGCTATAAAGCATTCAAAAAAGGCTTGATCTGTCGGGGGTTTCAGTACAAGGAGGGTAAAACGTTTGAGCATACTGGCGACTTGCGCGTTTGCAACTCCGGATTCCACTTCTGCGAAAATCCGCTGGACGTACTTAACTACTACCCGCTCATTGACGATAACGGAGAGCTCAGCGATTTTGCCGAAGTCGAAGCACTCGGGGACATAAAAACCGAAGATAACAAGTCGGTTACGAACAAAATCAAGATCGGTGCAAAGCTCGACTTACCAGGATTCGTAAAAGCCAGTTTTGATTTCCTTTGGGACAAATGCAAAGCCGATCCTAAGACGGAAGTTGGCGGCTACGGTGCCAAGCTCGCCAGCAGCGGCAACGATGCCCAGATCGCCAGCAGCGGCTACGATGCCCAGATCGCCAGCAGCGGCTACGATGCCCAGATCGCCAGCAGCGGCGACGGTGCCAAGCTCGCCAGCAGCGGCGACGGTGCCAAGCTCGCCAGCAGCGGCAACTATGCCAAGCTCGCCCTCAAAGGGGAAAATTCTGTGGGAGCCGCAATCGGTATCGAAAGCCGCATTAGGGCAAAACTCGGTTGTTGGATCACGCTGGCGGAGTGGACGTACGACGAAAATATTAACAGATACATTCCGAAATGCGTGAAATCCGCACAAATCGACGGAGACGCACTGAAAGCAGATGCATGGTATCAACTGAAAAATGGCGAGTTTGAGGAGATTGATATCGATGATTAATGACAACGACCTTAACGACTACGTCGAAGAAGAAGGGCAGCTTCGGCGACAGCGGAAAATTGAACGCATGATAGTTAATCGAGACCCATACTATCCGCCGGAATATCATCGCGAAGATGTACTCGGACGGCTCGGAATCAAGGAGGGAAGGTTCGATGATTAACCTATATGGCTCCATCGCCAAACTTCAAAATCTCCAACAAGCCACAAGCGGGAGGGGAACCTCACTCCCCTCCACGCTCGAAGATATAGCGGATTTTCTGAGACATGACCTGACGGATATCATCATTGACCTGCAGCAGCAACAGATTGAATCGGATAAGAGAAACGCCGAATACGAGAACGAAATCAAGATGTTGGAAAACCAGTTAGCACTCAATTATGAACTCAATAAATCCATTGAGGGGGATCGATATGCAAGCGCTAAGGTTAGTTAATACAAAGGAGCTCGCACATGAAGATTGGCTCGATTACCGGCGGAAGGGGATTGGCGGCTCGGATGTAGCCGCCATATGCGGAATGAGCCGTTACAAGTCTCCTATGGAAGTGTATCTCGATAAGATTGGGGAACTCGCCCCCATCGAAGATAACCCCAAAATGAAAGCCGGCCGCATTCTGGAACCAGTTATCGCGGATTGGTTTGCCGAAGAAACCGGATATAAGGTATGGAAGCAAAACGCCATCTTCCAGCACCAAGATCATCCCTTTATGCTCGCCAATATTGATCGCTGGCTGCCGGGTCAAAATGCCGGGCTCGAGATCAAGAACACCGGCGAATTCTCGCGGGACGATTGGAGTGGTACGCAGGCACCCACGGAATATATCATGCAATGCAATCACTACATGGCCGTCACGGGGGCTGAACGTTGGTTTATTGCGGTTCTGATCGGAGGTTGGGACTTCCAATGGAAAGTGATCGAGCGTGATGAAAGATTGATTCAGAACCTTATCACTATTGAAACGGAATTTTGGCATAACAATGTGCTGGCAAAAGTACCGCCGGCTTATAGCCATCAAGATACGGACTACTTGAACGAGCGATATGCCGAATCCTCGCCCGGCAGAGGCGTGGATTTACCCGAAGAAGCCTATCCGATCATGCAATCGCTGTACGAAGCAAGAGCAGCTAAGAAAGCGTCTGAGATGCAGGAGGATACGGCCAAAAATCAAATCAAGGGCATTATGCAAGACGCTGAATTGGCTTATTTCCAAGGCGATCTGAAGTTTACTTGGAAAGCCAATAAGAACGGTCAACGGACATTTAAAGTAGTCGGAGGTAATGAGTAATGACAACCAAAGTAAATCAGGCCAGCATATCAAACAAATTGGCCGAAAGAGCCGGAGCCGCCCCTGCAACGCAAGAAAAGCCCAAGACGGTGTTTGATCTCATCCAATCAATGGAGAAGGAATTCAAGAGAGCCCTTCCCGATCACGTCGGGGTTGAGCGTTTCGTGCGGATTGCCATAACGGTAGTTCGTACTAATCCAAACCTCATGAAATGCGATGGAATGAGCATTATCGCAGCGCTTATGCAATCAGCCCAGCTTGGACTGGAACCCAATACTCCACTAAAAGAATCCCATCTTATTCCGTACTCCAATAAACGGGTGATCGAAGGGCGGGAGGTATGGGTGGACGAAGCGCAGTTCCAAATGGGATATAGAGGAGTTCTGAAGCTCGTATGGCAATCCGGTCTTGTCTCAGAAATCGATTGCGACATGATTTGCGAAAACGATACGGTCATCTACGAGAAGGGTAAGGACGGGACGTTTAAACACATTCCAAACCTTAAAGGTGATCGCGGCCAGCCCTACGCCTATTATGCTTACGCGGTAACGAAAGACGGCGGCTTTGTTTGTACCGTAATGAGCAAGAGCCAAATCCTAAACCACGCTTTACGATTTTCCAAATCGCAGAAGAAAGACAAACAGACCAAGCAATACACCGGCGAGTTTTACGGACCGTGGAAAGATGACTTTGATTCGATGGCCCTGAAAACCGTGCTGATTGCTCTTTGTGACAAGAAGTTACCCAAGAGCACCGCTTACCAAAACCTGCATAAGCAGCTTTCGGCAGACGAAACAATTAAGCGCGATATCAATGCCGACGACATGTCCGAAGTGATCGACGTGACGGATTACAGCGCTTCTTATAAAGAAGATGACGAGCTTGAACAAACTGGCGGCGATCCTAACTTGGTTGACTTGGAGAAAGGCGAATTGAACCTATCATGAACTCGGATTAGGGGTTGAAGGATATGCCCGAAAGTTACCCATTCCCCATATATTCGGGCTTACTTGAGCCGACTCACTATAAAAAAATTAATTCTGCGATCTGGCTGTTCTTATGGTGCATCAGCTCCACAACAAAGGAAGTCGAAAGAGACGGGATTACATGGGGCATTGTACTCGGTAACAAGCCGGTAAAAATAGATGAACTGGTAGAACAATTCGGCGTTAATCGATCAACGATCAAACGATGGATCGAAATACTCGAGGAGCATGGATACATCCGCGTTACCCGTGCTCCTCATGGTCTCATATTTACGGTTAGAAATTCCAAAAAGAGAAGGCTCAAAAATGAACCATCAGAAAACAGTGATGGTGCAAAAATGAGCCATCAGAATGAAAGTGATAGCTCAGAAATGAGCCATCAACGGTGCAAAAATGAGCCATCTAATAAAGATATTATAAAGATAAATAATAATGCTGCTGTAGTGATAAAAGACGCGAACGAGATTTTGAAACTTGCTGACGAAGTCGCCAAGCATTTCGTGAAGAGACGAGGCAAGGGGTTCGATGTGAGCCCAACGGACTTTGACGAAATCAAACAAATGGTCGCGGACGGGGTGCCGATCCCCATCATCAAGGCTTGTATTGACAAAGCATTTGACGAATACAGACCGCGACACAAGAAAGACGAGATTCGGAGCGTGACTTACTGCATCCCTCGCTGCTATGACGAGTGGTATAGATTGCAAGTGGACGAATCCATAACTTCTCCTGCGGTGCCGCACGTGGGGTCAGTCGCCCTTGGAAGTCCATCACGTTTTCGAGAAAAGCCCGCCAAAATCGTCAACGGCCGAAGCGATTTAGTCATTTTGACCGACGAAGAGAGGAGTTTCCTGGATGACGTTCGACGCAAACAAGCCGAGCGAAATCAAACTGCCCTCGGCCCATGAAGAACTTTTAGGCATTTTCCTGCGGGATACCACGGGGAAACTGTTCACCGAGTATCGATCCCGTTTACAGTCTGACATGTTCCAAGAGTACCAATGGCTCTTTGAACTCATGCTCGAAGTGGAAAAAGTCGAGCCTCCCACCTTCCGGGCCATCGCAGTGAGGGCTAGGGATAAAGCGGAACTGCTCCAGGTACTCCGGGGATGTGCGGGAACGGTGGCGAGGATCCCGGAACTCATTTCAAAACTCAAAAAGCAATCCCTTGCCGAAAAACTCCGCAATCTCGGCCGCCGGCTTTACACCGAAGCCAGCGATGAAACAGACGCCGACGAACTGCTACGAGAACTGCAACAGCAAATCTACTCCCTTCAGACCTCGGAGCAAGAAACCGTAGACCCGGAGCGAGATGTAGAACAGTGGTATGAGTGGCTCACGGAAATCATGGATGACCCGAGCAAAGCCTTCGGGCTCATGACCGGGCATACGGAGATGGATCGACTCACCACAGGATTCCACCGGACGGATTTTGTGGTAGTGGGCGCTCGGACTAGTATCGGCAAGTCTGCTTTTGAAATCGACGTTATTCTACGCCTGACCAAGCTGGATATAAATGCGCCCTGTACTCGCTCGAAATGAACAAGCGGCAAATTTACAACCGGATGCTCGCGAACCTCATGGGAGTCGACTACGAGACCTTACGCACAGGGCAACTCGCCAAGGAATTACGGCCGCAGATCGAGAAGTGGAAACCCTTTTTGAAACAGATTTACGTCGACGACCGGCGCGGCGTCTCAGCGGACTACATCGTAGATTCCATGCGACACCTGAAACGCACACAAGGACTGGATTTTGTTGCGGTGGATTACATCCAAGACGTGAAAGAGAAAGGCGAGCATAACGACAACGGCGGCAGCGCCATTGCCCGGGTTTGCCGTAAACTCCGCGCCGGCGCACAGGAATGCGATTGTGTGGTGATGGGATTATCCCAAGTCACCCGCGACGTGGAGAACCGCCAAGACAAACGCCCCAGCATCGCCGATCTCTCGGGATCCACTGGCATCGAAACCGCAGCGGACGTGATTGCTCTCTTATACCGGGATGAATACTACAATCCCGACACGGATCGCAAAGGCATCATGGAAGTGAACTTCGGCAAACAACGAAACGGTAAAGTGGGAAAGGTGGAACTTCATTATGACGCAGAGCGCCAGCGCCTTAGCAGCTTATCCCGACGTTAGCCTGGAAGAGTATTTGATCATTAACGAGCAAACCTTTCACCGGATTCTAAGACTCGCCAAGGATGAAAAGAAAATCAGCCCGGGCACGTATGAAACCCTTTCGATAAAAATCTTTGAAGCTCAAGACTGGGAAGAAGCTTACGACGAAATCGAGCTAGCTTATCATGACCTGATCGACGCCATTGCCAACAAAGAGTATTACACCCTTCTGGAACGGCTAGAAAAGGGCGAGCAGATGATTGAGCAGGAAACGGACCCGAGCAAGAAAACGAAATATCTCGCGCATTTCAACACACTCAAGGCCCAGTTTGAGCAAATGAGAAAGGAGAATGTCGCATGAACCGCTGGCATGTCTATGAATTTCTCAAACAAACTTACATGTACTCCGGCAAAGTCCCGACCATCGGCGAGGTCAAGAAGCACTTTGGAAGCCGGGTTGATCAAAGTGAAATCATCGAAGGGCTAGCCGAATTTACCACTGTAACAAAGCATGTGGTGCTTGAGAAGGAGATGCCCAAGGGATACGGCAAAAGCCGCAAGAGGGGGGCTTAAATTGAAACTGGTGATACCTGGCACCTTACCCACTATGAACGAAATCATCAACATTTCTAAGCGCAGCAAATACGCATACCGGGACTTGAAAGAATATTACGATAATGTCGTTGCTTGGCACGCCAAAGCTCAACATATAGCACCAGTGGAACGGGCAAATTTCATCATCACGTGGGTATGCCCGGATCGATTACACAACAAAGACAACATCGCGGCCGGAATTAAATTCATTTTCGACGGATTGCAGAAAGCCGGTATCCTCTCCAATGACGGTTGGAAAGAAATCGCGGACTTTAGTCACCGGTTCGAAGTGGATAAGACAAACCCGCGGATCGAGATTGAGATATTGGAGGCGAGCTGAAACTATGACCCAATTCGCCTATAACCCCTACAGTAAGCAAACGCAGCTCGCTAGAACGCGCATAAAGCCAACACAGCGGCAAATGGGATATATCAGCCCAAAGGTGCGGAAACAGGTTCGGACGCGATCAGGCGGCATCTGTGAAGTCAGGAAACGTTGCAAAGGCGCTCCCGCTGTACAACAGGCACACATTACGGGAAGGAAGCAATTGACGCATCGGACTACGGCTGCGGATTTGCTTGATAGCTGCCTTGAGTGTCATAAGTGGCTGGATGAGACAGAATCGGGTATCCGGTATAAGAAGCAATTACGGCAAGTATCACAATGAATAGCTTTGAACATAAGGAGTTGAACGTCCAATGTCTCTCTATCTCGGGTTGTCGCACTGGAAAAGTCGAAATGTTTATGTTTTGAGAGCGGCGAGTAAATTGATGAAATTCAAAAGTCTACCCGTCAAAGCTAAAAGACGCCATACATCAAAATGAATATTTAAGTACCATCACAGATTAAAGGATAACCCTGATACGGCCCCCGCTTCGCTGGGTGATTCGGTCGGGTTGAAGTAAAGACAAGGACGGTGAATGAGATGAGAGTTGGGATACTCGACATAGACACCAAAAAAGAGACGGACGGATTCGGGCGCAAGTCTAAGTATCCCAATATCGCGTGTGGCAAGATATATGGTTACCACAAGCTTAACGGCGACGAGGTAATTTATCCCTATAATGGCGAGAAAGTTGACCGTCTGTACATCTCTACTATCTTCACGGCAACACGCCCAATGATAAAGCGGATGCTGCCTTACTGGGAACAACGTGCTGATGAAATCCTGATCGGCGGAACCGGATGGGATGACTACACGAAAGCGCCGTATACCATAACCGAGCTTCCACCCGAGATTGAAGCCATACCACACATGAATTGGACATATGAGATGTACGACATTAATTACGGGATTGGGTTTACAACCCGTGGTTGTCATGTGGGCTGTTCGTTCTGTGTAGTCCCCAAGAAAGAAGGGTTGACCGAATACCGCGATGTAACGGTAAAAGACCTGATTAACCCGCGCGGTAAGCATGTGATTCTGATGAATAACAACTCTCTGGCACATAAAGATTTTTACAAAGACATCGAGGAAATCAAGGAATACGGCTTAACGGTTCATTGGGATCAAGCGAATGACATTACTCTTGTCACCCCGAAGGTAGCTCAAGCATTAAGGTCAGTTGATTATCGCGGATTCGACGGAAAGAAAAAACAGTTGTTCTTCGCCTTTGATCTGATGACCAAGAAGAAGATAGACCCCGAAACCGGAGGAACAGTGACTTATGACATGACCAAAGTCGTGCCGGAACGGGTGAAACTGCTCAACGAATACGGCATCCCATCACATCACCTAGTCTTCTATATGCTCATCGGCTTCAACACTACCGAGGAAGAGGATTTGGAGAGAGTTGAAATCCTGCGGAGCCTTGGATGCGAGATTTACCCGATGTTGTACCGGGACTTAAACGGAAAAGTAGGAGTCGATTGGCGCGGCAATCCGCAGCCGTTCCATGTAAGGGCATTGCGGGACTGGATCAATAGTGGCGTCTACCGGAAAACACCGTTTAAGGACTTTGACAGGCGCGATCGGCACAAGAAGCAGCGGCAGATTGAGGAAATGCAGATTGCCATGTTCTAGGCCGAAGGCCATCGAGACGACCAAATCCGCTTAGCCGAAGGCGGAGGCCGAGCCAAGGGAAAAGAAAAGAGAGGTGTAATGGGTGAGCAGCCATACATTCGTCGAAATGTTCGCCGGCATCG
>NZ_JXAK01000069.1 GCF_000829455.1 Gordoniibacillus kamchatkensis | reverse complement strand
CAGCGTAACGCGGCGCTCGCCAGCGGCGGACGGGCGGCAGAGCCGCCCCCACGACCGCCGCAGCTGCTCGGCGTGGCGCCGCTCGTCGCCTTCACGCTCGCGCACGTGCGCCGCTTCCGCTTCGAGCCGCCGCCACTCGTCATAGTCGCGCCGAATCGCTTGCAGCTGCCGCACCGGGTCTTCCCCGGCTCCGGACGTATCCGTATCCGCATCCAGCGGCCAAGGGTACGTCAGCGCAAACGTCTGCCGCGCCGACTCCAGCTCGGCGGCCGCTTGCCGCTGCTCGTCCCGCGCCTCCTCTTCCCGCTGCACCGCCTGCTCGCGCTCGGCCTGCAGCCGGGCGCGCTCTTCGGCGAGAGCCGCCTGCCGCTCGCGATGGCCGCGCACGAGCTCGCGCTCCGTCAACGTGACCGGGCTTGCGCGCAGCGACGCTTCGTCCCAGCCGGCTCCCAGCTGGCGCAGCAAGCCGGCCAGCCGCTGCCTGAGCTCGCGGCGCTCGCCATCCAGCTGCAGCGACTCGCGCTCGCTTTGCTCAATGAGCGGAGCGCGCTCGAGCAGCTGCAGCAGAGCTGCCCGAGCGGCCACGTCCGCCGCCGGCAGCGCTTCCGCCGCCAGCCGCTCCGCGAGCCGGCTGCGGCGCAGCTGCAGACGCTCCCGCTGCGCAACAAGCGCTCGCGCTCGGCGGCGAGCGTCTCCCAGCGGGAGACCGCCGCTTCGGGAAACGCTTGAAAGACGGGCAGCTCCGCTTCTTCCCGCGCCAGCGCACGCAGCTCAAGCCACGTCGGCCGGGCCCGCAAACATTGCGCGAGCCGCTCCGCCTGCCTGCGCGCCGCCGCGCCGCCTTCCGCCAGCTGCGCCAGCGCTGCGTCGAGCGACTCCAGCTCGCGGCGCAGCGCTTCGTAGCGAGGCAACTCTTCGCCGCTGCGGCGAAGTGCCGTCTCCAACTCGTCCATCGCCTTCAAAGTGGCGGCGATGGGCTGAATGCGGCCGCGCGGCCGGTACAGCTCGTCCATTCGCTGCTGCAGCCGCTTCTCCGCGTCCCGCAGCGCAGCGCCGCCGGCGCCGAAGCCGGCGCCGTACAAATAGCTGGCGACCTCGTCCGCCTGCAGCGTGCGCAGCTCCTGCAGCTCGCCGAGGCCGAACGCAAACAGCGAACGGTACAGCTCGCCGCTCATCCCGCCGAGCAAGCCGGCCAGCAGCGGCTCGCCGCCGGCGGCGCCGTCAGCCGCCATGACGCGCACCGCGCTTTTGCCGCCGCCCCGCCCGCCGGCGCCTTCATAACGTTCCAAACGCCAAAGTTCCCCGCTCCGTCGACGACGCCGAGCGCCCCGCCGTGAAGGCCGGCTCCGGCCGGTTCGTACCGCGGCGCACCGGATGCGCGGGAAGGAAAGCCGAACAGCACATAGCGAACAAAATTCATCAGCGTGCTTTTGCCCGCCTCGTTGCGCCCGTACACGACCGTAAGCGTCCCTTCCAGCTCGAACGAAGCGTCCCGCAGCGCCCCGAAGCCGTCGACCTGAATTCGCGTCAGCCTCATGCGCCGCTCCCCCCTTCATGCGCGAGCGCATCCAAAATGCGAATCTCCGCCCGGCGCAGCAGCTCCGCCTGCCGTTGCCGCAGCCAGCCTTCTCCCAGCTTGCGGGCGATAGCCCCATCCTGCAGCAGCGGCGCTGCAGCCGCGGCAAATTCCGCCAGCGCCGCTTCGTCCCCTAGCAGCTCCCGCCCTTGCCGCAGCAGCTCGCCGAGAAAGGTCGGCTCCGCCATCAGCTCGTCCAGGCGCACGTCCGGCACCGTCTCATCCTTGACCGATTCGATCCATACCCAATCGTCCGCGCCGAATCGGCTCGCTCCCGCGCTTCCTCGCGCAGCAGCGACACCCATTCCTCTGCCCCGCCTCCGGCACGCAGCGCTGCATGCAGCGGACCGCGGCCCTCCAGCACGAGCCGGGCCACCGCGGGCCTTCCCGACGCTTCGTCCCGCACCTGCTCCAGCTCGGCGGCGAGCTCGGCCAGCAGCTCCTGCTCCGTTCGAAACGGCGCGATATCGATGAGCCGCACCGCCCAGCGCACGTCGTCCAGCGCATGAAACGTCAGACTCGTCTCGCCCGCTTCGCTCACATCGACGATATAACAGCCTCGCGCTCCGGTTTCGCGCACGCTGCGCCCTTGCGGGTTGCCGGGATATACGACCCAAGGCCGCTCGTGCAGCACTCTTCTCGTATGGATGTGGCCGAGCGCCCAGTAATCGAAGCCCCCTTCCGTCAAATCGCGAAGCGAGCACGGCGCATAATTGTCATGGCCTTCGTCGCCGTCGACGTTCGCATGCAGCACCGCGATCTGGTAAGCTCCTTCCGTGCGGCTGGCGCCGCGAAACCCGAGTGCCAGGTTGTCCCGCACCGCCGCCGAACCGAACGAGCGGCCGTGCACTTCCGCGACAACTCTGTCCCCGTCCAGCAAAGCCGGCACCGTCTCCACCCGATCCGCGGCGAAGAAGCGAACCGACTCCGGCCAGTCGAGCCGCGCCGTCCGGCCGTCCGCCGGATCGTGGTTGCCGTGGGCGATGAACACCGGCACGCCGCCGGAAGCAAGCTGCCGCAGCGCCGCCTGCAGCCGCAGCTGCGCCCGCAGCGAACGGTCGGAGGCGTCGTATACGTCGCCGCTGACGACGACAAAATCGACCCGCTCCCGCAGCGCCAGCCGGACAAGCTCGTCCAGCGCCCGAAACGTCGACTCCCGCACCCGGTCGCGTATCGACGGCGGCAGCGCGGACATGCCCCGAAACGGGCTGTCCACGTGCAAGTCGGCCGCATGCATGAAACGGAATCCCATCTCGCCACTCCTCATCTAAGCTCAATGTTTCAGGCTGCCCGAGAAAGTATGGCTGCGCTGCTAACCTAAGATTGCGGGTCTCCGGCATCGCCCACACTCGTGTTCCCTCGAATTTGAAAACATGGCAGGAACACGAGTTCAAAGGCGCACGCTACGCCCTCCCATCCTCCGCTCGCTTTCTTGGGCCGCCTGAATATTCCTTCATTATACCTCCGGTAGCGCCCCCTGGCAAGAACACCCGTTCGCCATACCGATATGAAAAATGGCCCCGTCCCGCGCCAAAACGCGGTGGCGGAGCCATTTTCGCAACGGTCTATTTCCGGTACCCTTCGTATACCGCCTTCAGCTGCCGGATAACGCGATTTAGCGAATACGTCTTCTTCGCCTTCTCGCCGGCGGCGCGAGCCAAATGATAGCGGTACGCCGGATCGAGAATAAGCTTCTCGAGCGCCAGGCTGAGCGCATGCGCGTCGTCGACCGGCACGAGCAGCCCGTTGACGCCGTTCTCGATCTGTTCGGCGATGCCGCCGACGTTCGTGCCGACGAGCGCCAGCCAGCAGAGCGCCGCCTCGGCGAACACCGAACCGAACGACTCGGCGCGGGACGGCAGCACGAACACGTCGAAAAATGGCATGAACTCTTCCGGGTGCAGCATATAGCCGTAAAATATCGTTTCCTCGTAAATGTTCAATTGGACGGCGAGCTGTTCCAGCTCCGGCCGGCTGTCTCCGTCTCCGATCAAATGCAGCACGAACGGCCGGCCCCGCTCCTTCAGCTCGGCGCAGGCTCGCAGCAGCGTGTCGAGCCCTTTCGCCGGGACGAGGCGGCATACCGAAATGAGCTGCGGCACCGCGTTCTCATGCGGGCTCGGCCGGAATCTTTTCTCGTCGAACCCGTTCGGAATAACGCCGATCCGCTCCGGATCTTGCACGTAGTCGGCGATATACTGCTTGAACGAGTGCGATACCGTCAGCAGCTGATCGACTTTCGCTTCCAGCTCACCGTAGATCGACGTCAGAAACGCTTGCTCCGGACCGCCTTCGGCGATTTTGCCGTTCAGGATGAGCTCCCGCTCGTAGCTCGAGTGCACCGTCATAATGACCGGCGTTTGCGGGTACAGCTGCTTCATGACGAGCGCGGCGATCGGATGGTGCGCGTGAATGAGATCGTACGTTTTGCGCAGCCTTAGCTTCGTCCACCACACATAGTCTTTGTACGTTTGAATGTATTTGTCAACGACAGGGCTGCCTGCATACTGCCGCCAATCGAACGTTGTGAAGGCGACGTCTTCCGTCCCTTTGCCCCGAATCCGCTTCGGCAGCGAAAACAGCTCCATCTCCCAGCCTTGCCGCTGAAACCGCTCCAGCACATACGGCACCATGGACGATACTCCGCCCGGCTGCTCCGGGGGGAAAAACAACGCTTGCAATATGTTCATGCTGCCCTCTCCTCGCTTGCGACAATCCGCTGCCTCTATTGTACCTGACTCCCAGGCCGCTTGAAAAGCAAACGTTATTCGACACGGCATGACATTTTTTGTTTAACCCGCTGGGCTGCCTCTGGTATAATAACCGTAACGACATATTCGCTCGGAGGTATCCATGACGCTTTCCGACTTGCTGTCGGGCAAGGCGCTCCCCCTTATTTCCGACCTCATCGTTCTTGTCATTTTATCGCTCATGCTGGTCATGTCGATCCGGCTCTGGCAAGACCGCCGCAAACGGGCGTACCGCTCGCTTACCGTATCGATCTGCATCGTTATGGCCCATTACGGGCTGCAGCTTTATTTTCATCTAGCCGAGCCGGCTTCCGGCGCTGCCACGTATTGGACCTCGGTGCTGAAAATCGTCTCGTTCCTGCTTGTGAACATGGGCGTTTACCAGCTGTACAACCCGACGCTGCCCCGCCACCGGGTGCTGTTCGTCTTCTTTTTGGCTCTGACGTTCGCCGTCTCGCTGCTTCACGTCTTCGTTCCGCACTGGTTTGCCGGCACTGAAGCACAGGAACGGCTGCTGCAGGATATCGGTCTGGAGCTGTACTTGTTCGTGCTCATTTTTCTCGGCTTCTATCTGATCAGCCCGTTCATCGGACAAACCGGCAAATATCAGGCGGCGCTCACCGTTTATTTCACCGGGCACATCGCGCATGTGCTGAACCAATACGTGTTCGGCGGCGAGCAGACGGCGCTCGGACTGCTTGAGCATGTGCTGCCGATCGCGTTTTATTTCCTGCTGTTCATGCTGCTGTTTGACCGTGTCGTCGAGCTGATGCATGCGATCTACAGCACCTCGATTACGGACGGGCTGACGCGCCTGTATAACCGGAAGTTTTTTGACAAGCGTGTCACCCAGTACGTACAGCGCGGGTATCCGGTGGCCGTTATGTTCAGCGACATCGACAATTTCAAAAAGCTGAACGATACGAAAGGCCACCACGTCGGCGACGAAGTGCTGAAGCAGGTGGCGGACATTCTTCGCCAGGAGAGCGAGGAGTGCGGCGTGGCGGGGCGCTACGGGGGCGAAGAAATGGTGGTGCTCGTAACCGACCCGGCCGTGAACATCGCCGAATTTGCCGAGCATGTGCGCCGCCGTGTGGAAAGCGAAACGACGGTCACCGTGTCGCTCGGCTGCTGCAAAATCCGGCGCGGCATGACTGCCGAGGAGCTCATCCGGCGTGCGGACGAGGCGATGTACAAAGCGAAGACGAGCGGCAAAAACAAAGTCGTCTCTTACGGTTGAGGCTTAGGAAAATAAAGTTCTTTCAAGGTGTTTGTAATTGTAGACATAGTAAAGCCAGGATGCGAGAGACGTATCCTGGCTTTGATTTATTCAACGAGCATATTTAACGTTAGAATAACATGCCGAAAGGTATGTATTGACAATTGAGGAAACATACTTTATATTCATATCAGTTGCAATTTAAAACTGAAATGCGAAGGAGCAAAACATGCGCAAACTCATTGTCGTAAACATTATGTCTTTAGACGGGTACTACGAAGGGCCGGGCAAGAATGTCATGGTTATGCCGATGGATGGCGCCTTCGATGCATACAATCTGGAACGGATGCAAGATGCCGATACGGTGCTGCTCGGAGGTCATTCTTACCGGATGTTTAGCAGTTTCTGGCCTGCAATGGCTACTCATCCTGATGCTTCGCCAACGAATCGCGAGTTCTCGCAGCTATACAACTTAGTAGAAAAGGTGGCCGTATCGAACGGTCTCACTCTTGAGGAATCGGCTCCGTGGCGCGATACCACAACGATCATCGGCGGCAACCATGTCTATGACGAAATCGCCGCACTCAAGCGCACTCCGGGTAAAGACATTGTCATGTATGGCAGCCGGATCCTTTGGAATGACTTGTTGGCGCATGGCTTGATAGACGAACTTCACTTCATGGTTGGCAATGTGGTATTAGGCGGCGGGACCCCCATATTCATCGAGCCGATCGCCTACAATGATCCCAAGATCAAGCTCCGTCATATCGATACACGCAAGTTCGAAGGCTCTGAGAACGTCATTATGCAGTACAATGTGGAGTATATGAGCTAAGGGATATATGAACTGAATATGCAAGGGGAGAATGGAGTGTGCTGAGGCTTCATGAATAAATTGCATCCACGCCGTTCCTATTGTCCAATCAATTTGTCCATTGAGGTATTTGGAGATTCTTGGTCGCTTCTCATTCTTCGGGATATTGTGTATTTTGGCAAGAAAACGTACGGAGAATTTGTGGGCTCAGAAGAAGGCATCGCACGCAATATTTTGGCCGATCGCTTAGCCAAGCTGACACAACACGGAATTCTAATCAAAAAAGCCCATCCATCCGATAAACGAAAAGATATTTACGATTTATCGGAGTCCGGTGTTGACGTGATCCCTATTTTGCTGGAAATGGCGGAGTGGGGAGCGAAATATACCGACTCGACGGAACAACTTCCCGTGGAGTGGCTTGAGCTTGTGCGAACACGCCGCGAAGAGGTTATTCAGATCATTCGCGAAACGGTGCTTCAAGGCGGAGCGATTTTTGCAGGAGAGAACTGTGTGGCGGCGCGGCTGCTAACGGGTCCTCGATGAGAAGGAATGGCATTAGCGCCAATGCGTGCATAATCGCTTCCAAGTAGATGATAAGCTCTCCACTGACCTATGCTAATAGGAGTGGAGAGCCTTTTCGTGTATGAGCACTCATTTATATGGGTGAAAAATGACCGGTTGCAAGCTCTTTAAAAAACACGGATTTCTCGACAGCCTGAAAGTCGTCACCAACGGTTGACGACTTTGTTTTTTGTCTGCTATGGTAATAACTGTTAGGAGATTCGCTTAGGCGAACCGATAACGGAACTGTGTTCCGTTAAGACCGGTATTTCCCGTCATTTCCCAAAATTAGCGGAACGGGAGTCCGTTATTCCCTTGCAAAACCTCGTTAAGACGGGTATGGCCGGGTCTTTTGCCCCTCATAGCGGAACGGAGATCCGTTATGGCTCTTGCTGCCTCCTTCAATTTTGCGAATAGCGGAAATTCGTTCCTTTATGCCTCAAAGGCCCGGAAATAGCCGTAACACTATATTTGAAAAAGGAGCTCCCCGGTGAACTTGACACCTGTCCGCTCTTATTACGAGGCTCAGCGCGACCAGCGGCGCTTCAGCCGTCCGACCGTATCCGCTCTCATCGTGCTTGTGCTCGCTCTGATCGGCCTCGTCTCGCTCGTGCTGGACAAGCTGACGCATCCGCAACTGTACCGGTTTGAATATGCGAAGGCGGCTAACGGCGTCGCGCTGTATACGATCCGCACTACGCCGGACAACGTCCGGCTGCGGACGATCGACTCGAACGTTACGGCAACGCCTTATTTCGGCGTGAACGGCGGCTTCTTCTGGGAAGGGGCGCTGCTCAGCATCGCTGTCGAGAACGGCCGTCCGCTCAAAGGGGAGCCCGGCGATTACGGCTCCGGCTGTTACAATACCGGCGTTGACAGCAATTTGCGGCGCGGCACGCTCGTCTGGGACGAAGCGGCGCGGCGTTTCAGCGTGCAGGTCGTTACTGACGCAAGCGAGCTGCAAGTGACGGACAAGCTGCGCTACTGGGCGCAAGGCGGCGTCAGCATGGGGCTTTCCAACGAGACCGGCTGGGAAAGGGAAATGATCGCCGAACAGATGCCGGCGTACGACGAAGGCCACAGCCGAACCGCCCTCGTCTATGACCGCGACAACCGGCTGTACATGATCGTGACGCCAACGCTGTGCACGATCGAGCAATTCCGCACGGCGATTCGCGAGAAAATCGGGGGCGGCCGGCTCGCGGACGGCGTTTTCCTCGACGGCGACGGGTCGTCCCAGCTGCAAGTTGATCACGTCCGGCTCGCGGGCGACCGGCGGCAAGTGTATCAAATGCTGGCGCTCATACGTTGAGAAAAGCTCCAATACGGAGCCCGCTCCACGACGAATGGCCCTGCCCGCGTAAAAGGCAGCGTTTCATGCCGAATCAGATAGCTGCTTGCAGTAGTTAATGCGTTCCGATTACGTAAGAAGGAACGTCCGCACGCCATATGCAATGCCGTCATCGCTCAAGCTGCGCGTCACGTGTCTCGCCTGTGCCTTGACCTCGTCCGGAGCGTTGCCCATTGCGATGCCGGTGCCGACATAGCTTAGCATTTCCAGATCGTTGAAACCGTCGCCGAAGGCGCCGCCTCCGCCGCCTTCAGGTCCAAATGCGTCAGCAGCTTGCGCAGCCCGGCCGCCTTATTCGTTCCTTCGGGGTTGATGTCGATGGCCCAGTCCCGCCAGCGGTGCAAGTAATAGCGGTCTTTCTTGTCCCCTACGTACGCCTCTTCGTCCTCAGAGCCAATAAAGGCGATGCATTGATAAATGTCCGGCGCCTCTTCTCCCGGCTGCAGCAGCACCGGCTCCCGGAACCCGATCTCCCGCTGCGCCCGGCGAAAATACGGATCGTCCAAGCGGTTCGTCAGCATCAGCTCAGCCCCGTACAGCAGCAACGTATCCCCCCGCTCCTCCGCCGTCCGCAGCCAGCTCCGCACCTGCTCCCGCGCAAACGGCGTACCTAGCACTGTCGCACCCCTATGTCCAATATGCGCCCCGTTGCATGTCACCGCCCAGTCGATGCCGAGCTCCTTGCAGAGCGGCGCCATTTCGTATTCGCTGCGGCCAGTGCACAAAGCGACAGCAATGCCTCGCCGCTGCAGTTCGGCAATGGCGCCGCGCGTCGAGTCGGGCATAAACTCCTTATCCCGCAGCGTGCCGTCGACGTCGAAAGCTACCAGTTTCACCATCCGTCTCCACTCCTTCTCTCTGTTTACCGATTCAGTATGTTTAAAGTTCATTAAAGCTATAAAGCGCAATGAAAATTATTCTGAACGGCATAGAAAGCTCCCCTCGCTTACGTAGATAGGTTCCTGCGCAAGACTTGGCGGTCTCGCCTCGTCGAATTGGTTACGACACGATAGGAGCCTTTTTGCACTAGTTTTTATTATAGCAGAGCGGACTGTCGTTTATCTAACGATATTACGTCGCGAAAGCTTCGGCGATGAGGCGAAACGACTCGAGGCGCTGCCCGTACGTTCCGGTAACCGTAACGAGCATCAGCTCGTCCGCCTGCCATTCCGCCTGCAGCTCCAGGAGGCGGCGCTTCACGTCTTGCGGGGTGCCGCGCACAAACTTGCGCTCGCTCGCGGCCGGGTCTTCCCCGCTTGCTGCGAACCTCGCCCCCTCTGCCTGCTCGCCGAACGCGAGCCGTACGCCTTCCGCGCCGGCCGTTTCAGCCGCTTCCCGCGTTGCTGCGCAAACGACGCCGACGGCAACGATCGTACGCGGCTTCGCCTGCAGCTCCGACGGCCGAAAACGTTCGCGGTAAGATGCCAGCACCGCCTTCCCGTCTTCCGCGCTCATGAATTGCCCGAAAACGTAGCCGGTTCCCCGCTCGGCGGCATATTGCGCACTCTTCGCATTCGTGCCGAGCAGCCACAGCTGCGGCGGCACGGGCGGTACCGGTCTCGCCGTCACCGGTTCGCCCTCGATCCGGTACCGGTTCGCCAGCAAATCTGCAAGGTCGTCAAGCAAGGCCGGCATGCGCCGCACTTGCTCCAAATACGTCTCGCTCAAAGCCATGGAAGCGTGCGCGTTGCCGCCGGGAGCCCGTCCGATGCCGAGATCGACGCGATCCGGATACATGGCCGCAAGCAGATGAAACGCCTCCGCCGCCTTGAACGGCCGGTAATACGGCAGCAGCAGCGCGCCCGCGCCGAGCCGGATGCGCTGCGTATGCGCGCCGATATGGGCCAGCATCACTTCCGTATTCGTGGAAACGAGATGCGGCATGTCGTGATGTTCCGTCACCCAGAAGCGTTCGTAGCCCCATGCCTCCGCCGCCTGGGCGAGCCGTACCGACTGCCGGATCGCTTCCGACGCATCCGCTTCCTCCAGTAAAGGCACGAAATCAAGCAGACTTAGCCGCAGAGAGAGCCTTTGCTCAGCTTGGTTCAACCGTCAGTCCCCCTCTTTCCGCAAAATAGCGCAGCGACGACTGCAGCAGCGTCTCCAGACGAGCGCTGTCCGCTTCGCCCAAATGCTCGACAAGCCCTGCGAACAAGTCCAGAAAACGTTGCTCTTGCTCGGCCACAAGCCGTTCCCCGGCCGCGGTCGGGCGCACGAGCGCGACCCGCTTGTCCTCGGCGCTTTCCGTTCGCGCCGCGTAGCCTTTCTCCTCCAGCACCTTCAGCTTGTGCGTCGCCGCCGCTTGCGTGATGCGGAAGGCGGAGCAGACGGCCGATATTTTCACGCCGCGCTTCCGTTCGTCCCCGCTGTTTGCGCACAACACATCGAGCGCAGCCAGAAACTGAAACTCGCTTGGGCGCAAATCGCCGACGGCTTTTCCGGACAAAGCCGCCCGGCGCAGCTGCCCGAACGACATCGCCAGGCTGCGAGCGAGCTTGCGGCGGCCTTCTTCGCTTGCTATCGTCATAGGACACCGATTCCTCCATAAAATATTTATTTAATAAAGTTTATCATATAAAGTATATGCCTGCCGCCGCGCCGATGTCAACTTCTGTGAAAAGCAAAAAAGCGCGCGACTGCGGCCGCTGCGCCTTTTTGCTTTCCCTCTGTTTTGCCCTTGTTCCGAAAAGAACGCGCGCCTCACCGGATGTCGAACAAATCTTCCACCGGCCGCTGCAGCACGTCGCTGATCCGTTTGGCCGTAGCCGGACCGACCGATTTCATCGAGCGTTCGAGCAGGCTGATGTAGGAGTGGCTGATGCCGGCCTGCCTTGCAAGCTCCCGTTGCGACATGCCGCTTACGATTCTTGTCCTTGCGAACACTTCCGATTTGGCTACAATTTTCATCTCCGCCGTCCGCCCCCGCGTTCTCGTTTTGTTCCCATGGTTCCCATTATACCATTTAATTTTACTGATGCAACCAATTTTGTTTGCACGAGTATGGGCTCTTGTTTTTCGGATTGCCAACGGTGGGATGACGCGATATGATGGAGTTGTTTACTTCTGTTTACTTTTGCCAACCACACGAAGCAGTAGGTGTTGTCGATGTATTTTTACGATCAGTTGCGCGACATGCGCAAGTTGAAGGGCTTTACGATTCGCGAGCTGGCCGACCGTTCGGGCGTGTCGGCGGCCTATATTTCGCAGCTGGAAAACGGCAATCGCGGGGTACCTTCGCCGGAAGTGCTGATGAAGCTGTCCGAAGGGCTTAACGTCTCGTATTCGGCGCTCATGAGGCTGGCCGGCTATTTGGAAGCGGAGGACAGCGGCAGCAATGCGCCGGCGGCGAAGACGCCGGTCAACTTGCGGCGCTTTTTGCGCGATAATGAGCTCATGTTCGACGGAGTCGTGCTTTCCGAGCTGGACAAGGAATGGATTGAGCGGATGCTGACCGTGCTGTTTTGGCGGGACAAGAAGCAGCAGCCGGATGCGGGCGGAAGCGGCCTCGATTAAGCAGGGAAGATTGACTTTTGCGTTGTTCCAATCGTACTGACGTGCTCCCGCTTTCGCAGCAGCGAGGATCGCCGGATTGCACCGCAGCTTGAAAAATGCCGCAGCCGCCCTAGTGAGGCGGCTGCGGCATTTTATCGCTGCAGAACCGGCCAGCTTATCTGCTTCACCGCCGCCCCTGCAACGTGTCATTATCGGTGAACCAAGCCATGTGACAATAAGTTAGCTCAAGTCTCCCAGAGTTCGGACCTCTGTCCCGGTGCTGCAGACTTATGCAAGCTAAAATTAAGACCATGTTCGCAAATCAGGGACCTTACGGGCGCTAAGGTTGAGACAAAATGAAAAACCCGGCCATCAGCGCCCCCAAGGTCGCTCCGTGCGAATTTTTGTCGCTGTTTATGGTATATTCGGTCTCTGTACGCTCATTCCGTCAAATTGGCGCTTAATTGGGCCCAGTATGACGCTGGACAGAGAACCTGTTCTTTAAGCAGAACAACCCTGCCCTAACGCGAGAAAAGCTTCTATCGAAGTCTATTCGGTAAGGATCGACCGCGTTTTAGCGGAAGCTTTTCACGCTGTACAGAATACCTGAGTTGCGCTTTATCGCTTCAACGAACTTAAAACCTCCTGAATGGTTAACCCGCCTCTATTCGACATTCCGGTGCAAGTTAAGGGAGGATTTCCCGCGACTGAAGACGGTCAGGCGACTAGGGCCGTACCCGCCAAGCAACATTGCTTTTTTAAAAGCACCTTTGAATTAGTCAGTACATATTAACTTCGTCCATACTTAGCTAATTTCGCTGCGGTAAACGCGCGCATCCAAATAGGCGGCGCAAGCCGTCTATCCTTGTGCTGCGGCTCCGAACTGCGCCTCGTGCAGCCGCGCGTACACGCCGCCGCGGGCTAGAAGCTCGGCATGGCGGCCTTCCTCGGCGATGCCGTCCTCGGTCACGACGACGATGCGGTCGGCATGGCGGATCGTGGCCAGGCGGTGCGCGATGATAAGCGTCGTCCGGCTGCGCGACAGCTCCTCCAGCGACTGCTGGATGATCTGCTCCGTCTCCGTATCGAGCGCCGACGTCGCTTCGTCCAAAATGAGAATCGGCGGGTTTTTCAAAAACATGCGCGCGATCGCGAGCCGTTGCCTCTGCCCGCCGGACAGCTTCAAGCCGCGTTCGCCGATGACCGTGTCGAGCCCGTCCGGCAAGCTGTGCAGCAGCGCCTCCAGATGCGCCCGTCGCGCCGCCTCCCAAATGTCCGCTTCGCTCGCGCCAAGCCGGCCGTACCCGATGTTGTCGCGAATCGTGCCGTTAAACAGAAACACGTCCTGCTGCACGATGCCGATCTGGCTGCGCAGCGAGCGCTGCGTCATGCGCCGGATGTCGAGC
Source organism: Gordoniibacillus kamchatkensis (assembly GCF_000829455.1). Lineage (GTDB taxonomy): Bacteria > Bacillota > Bacilli > Paenibacillales > NBRC-103111 > Gordoniibacillus > Gordoniibacillus kamchatkensis. The sequence goes on along the minus strand of NZ_JXAK01000069.1, from coordinate 16,711 downwards.
CCGTCGATCGTAATCGAGCCGCCGTCGATTTCGTAGAAGCGCGGGATGAGCGAGCACAGCGTCGATTTGCCGGCTCCGGACGGACCGACGAGCGCGATCGTCTCGCCGGCGCGAATCGCCAGGTTCACGCCGCTCAGCACTTTCGTATGCCCCTCATACCCGAACGTAACGTCGCGAAACGCAATGTCGCCGTGCAGCCCGCTTACCTCCACCGCATCCGGCTCGTCTTTGACGTCCGGCTCCGTGTCGAGCAGGCTGCAAAGCCGCTTGAAACCGGCCATCCCTTTCGGATAGCCCTCCATGAAAGCGTTAATGCGGTCGATCTGCTTGAGGAATATGTTCACGTACAGCAAAAACCCGACGAGCTGGCCGTAAGTCAGCTTGCCTTGATAAGCGAACCACGCGCCGGCGACGAGCACGATGAGCGAAATGAGCCTAGTCAGCATGTACATGCCCGACGACGACATCGAGATCGACCAGTACGAGCGCAGCTTCGCCAGCCGGAACCGCTTGTTGCCTTCGCGGAACAGCTCCATTTCGTGCGTCTCGTTGCCGAACGATTTGACGACGCGGATGCCGGAAATGCTGTCCTCGACGCGGGCGTAATGTCGGCGATGCGCGAGAACATGTTGTCTGCGGCGGAGTGCAGCTTTTTGTTGAAATAAACGATAAGCCAGACGAGCAGCGGCACGGTCACGAACGTAATGAGCGCCAGCTCCCAGTTGACGGTCAGCATAATGCCGAACGCCCCGGCGAACGTCATCATCGCGATGAACAAATCTTCCGGCCCGTGGTGCGCCAGCTCGCCGATATCGAACAAGTCGTTCGTCAGGCGCGACATCACGTTGCCCGTCTTCGTGTTGTCGAAAAAGCGGAACGACAGCTTCTGCACATGCTCGAACAGCCGCTGCCGCATGTCGGTCTCGATGTTGATGCCGAGCATATGGCCGAAATAGCCCACGATAAACTGCAAGCCCATGCTGATCAAATAAAGCGCCAGCAGCCCGGCGCACGCCCAGGCGATGCTAGGCCAATTGCGGCTCGGCAGCTGGCTGTCGACCATCCATTGCACGGCGAGCGGAAAGGCGAGCTCAAGCAAAGCCGCCAGCACGGCGCAGCTGAAATCGAGCGCGAACAGCTTGCGGTGCGGCGCATAGTAAGCGAAAAAACGGCGAATCACAGCGTCGGATCCTCCTGACCATAATGATGCTCCCATCATACGGAGCGCCTCGCACCCTCGTCAAGGGAAAGAACGAATGTAGGAAGATCGTTCGGTCCGTTGCAGGACAAAAAAAAGGAAAACCTCCCCATATTCTCGAAGTTTACACGTGGGGAAAATATCCAAATCATCATGCTGTTCTCTATACTGAAAGGAGCGGGTTTCATGCCGTTAACGCGTCTTTGCATCGTAGTGCCCTGTTACAACGAAGAAGAAGTGCTGTCTGAAACATTTGCGCGGCTTACTGCCGTCATCCGTGGTTTGATTCAAGAATCGGTAATTCATGAGCATAGCACGGTTTATTCGTTGATGACGGCAGCACCGATTCGACTTGGGATCTTATCGCTTCCGAGCATCAACGTAACGATTGTATAACCGGCATCAAATTAGCCCATAATGCCGGCCATCAAAATGCGCTGCTGGCAGGCTTAATGCATGCCAAACAGTATAGTGATTGCGTCATTTCAATGGACGCCGATTTGCAAGACGATCTTGGAGTCGTACGCGAATTTATCGCAAAGTTTCACGAAGGCTGCGAAGTGGTTTACGGAGTACGTAAGGAACGGGCGAAAGATTCGTTCTTTAAGCGGAATACCGCACAAGGCTACTATAAGCTGCTAAACGCAATGGGAGTCAAAATCGTTTACAATCACGCGGATTATCGATTGATGGGCAGGCGTGCGCTGGACTGCTTGGAACGTTTTCCCGAAGCGAATTTATTTTTACGCGGCATCGTCCCGTTAATCGGTCTTAAATCGCATGTAGTGTATTACGATCGGGCGGAGCGGTTCGCCGGCGCTTCCAAATACACGCTCAAAAAAATGTTGGCCTTTGCTTTTGACGGGATTACTTCGTTTAGCGTAACGCCTATTCGAATGGTATCCACTATTGGGTTCGGTTTATCGATCGTAAGCATAATCGCCGCAGTGTATGCGCTGATTTCAAAATTTAGCGGCCATTCCACCTCCGGATGGACGTCGCTCATGATTTCCGTCTGGTTCATCGGCGGCATTCAGCTCGTTTGCCTGGGGCTCATCGGCGAATACATCGGCAAAATATACAAAGAAGTGAAGCATCGGCCCAAATATTTCATTGAGAAGGAAGTTCGTCGCCATCAGTCCGGGAGCATGCTCTAATAGGTTTTGAGAGGCAAGCGGTTTGTCGCGCGATGAATCGGTGAAAAAATCCTCCAAAATATTTTTTATTGGTGGAATATTGATCTATTATATTGATAGATGATATGATGGATCCGAGTACAAATGCTAGAATATTTTGATGGGGAGATGATGTCAGGAAATTGCTAGTGTTGTCTGAAAGCGGTACTACTGCCACTCTGTCACGAACGAAAATGACAAGTTGCCGGGAGGGTGAAGCTATGAAATTTCCGCCAAAGAGCGGCAGCACGTTGCGCAAAACGTGGAACCGCTTCGTGTTTGCCAGTCTGCTAGCTTTGTTGCTGCCTGCGGTAAGCGCTTACGCCGAAAGCGATCATCAACATCAAAAAGGTGATCTCCGGCAAGCGGCGCTGAACGGTCCGACCATCGAAATCGATCCAACATTCCTTTATTATCAAAACAGATCAGAGGAAAGCATCGCCGATGAAATGGTGCAAAACGGATTCAAAGCCGTGCATTACTTCGTCGTTAACGAAAGCAACGTCAATGTCAAATTAATCGAAGCGTTTCATAAGCGCGGCATCGCCGTTTGGGCGCTCGTACTGGGCAACGGCTCTTACTCGGTCGTCGGATACCCGGCGGATTGGCCGGAATGGCAAATGCAGCTGCTGACTCCTGTTAACGACGGCTTTTACCGCTTCTCTCCGTTCAGCGACAAGTACGTTGCATGGAAAAAGAAGTCGCTGGCGACGCTGGTAACGAAGTATCCGTTTGACGGCATCGAGGTCGCAGAACCGTACTTCCCGGAATGGGACGGCATTAAACGCGGCGTCTACGGCGACGTGGGTCCGCTTGCCCAGGAAGCGTTTAAAAAAGAGTACGGCCTCGGCATGCCGAATTTCACCAATCCCAATGATCCGAATTATTATGAAACGAACCGGGAGCTGTACGAGAAATGGATCGAGTTCCGTGTCAACGCAGTCAACCGCTTTGTCGAGCCAGCTTATTAACGGCAAGGACGGGGTAAGGCAAGCGCGTCACGACATTCTCGTCGCTACGTGGTCGCTCGCCATCGACGCCGGCCCGGATTCCGTGAAGCTCGTGCGCGAATTCCACGGCCTCGATGCGGCGAAAATGATCTCGGCGGTGAAGCCCGACCTCCACTTCCTCCAGACGCATTGGCCGGATTGGGTGAAGCCGCAAAGCGAACTGCCGGGCGACTATATTAAAAAATATCAAAATTTCGTCGACCAAATCCGCTCCGTGCATCCGGCGATCAAACTCGGCGTTCAGGCCGATATCGGCTCGGGCTTATGGATGGTAAAGGACCGAAGCTGGTACCGCTTGTTCGGGGATACGGCAAAAGCGATGGGGCTTGCCACTTGGACTGGCTACGAGTACCATCTCGGCAAATATATATATGACGAAGCCCCGCTGCCCAAAGCCGCAGTTCGTCAGGATAAAGATACGGTCGTCATTTCGTTCCAAAAAAGAATCGACGAAGCTTCGGCCAAAATGCCGGGCAGCTTTAAAATCACGGTCGGCGACAAGGAGAAACAAAGCGAACTCATCCTCGATCCGCAAGCCGTCAAAGTTGACGGCAACTTGGCCATCATCCATTCCGAGCAATTGCCGAATAAAGAGTTTCAGCTGCGCATCAGCAACGTGACCGATACGCCCCAATACTGGCTGTACAACAAAACGCAGCCCGCCAACCGGATAGCCGACAATACGGCGATCGACGTTGCCCAGAAAAAATCCGACGATTGACCTCCTTGAAAAAACGGAAGGCCGCCTAAACGGCAGCCTTCCGTTTTTTGCGCAACTGCTAATCTCTTGGGAGCTGTATCCACTGATACGGGGACTTCGCCGCCGCAAAGCCGTGCTCGATGACGCTCATTATCGCAATCGTTTCCGATGGTTTTACCGTCGGCACTCCGCTTTCGAAAAACTGAACCATGTTCTGAATGAACCGCTCGAAAAAATCCGATTCGGGCTTGATGATTTTGGCTGCGCCGGAATCGTAGTTTACCGTCATGCTGAATGGACACTCCCATCCGAAATGATGGATGCTGGCTTGTCTTCCGTCGCAAATCCGATAAGCAGCGAAGGCGATTTTGCCGTACCAATATACATAACCCGGGCAGCCTCGCTCCCCATCAGCGAGATGATAGGTTCAATTTGATGAATCGAATAATTGTCGTACCGTCCCGGCCCTACGCTGCAAATCGTCTCTATGCCGGTGCGGTCCGCTTCGACATATTCGGTAGCGAACCGGAGCGCCGACGAGGAATAAAGCGGTGTTCCGTGCTTATGCGCCACATCGAACAGACGAATCGCTGTGCTCCTGTCCGGAGCGAACGTTTTGTCGATGTAGGTCGGCTTGCCCGAGCGCAAAGGAATTTGCGAAAGCTCCTCGTGATACTCCGGGTTATCGGGCGACAAAACAATTAAATAATCGCTGTTGTCGACAACGGCCTCGATCGAAGAGAGCAGCTCGATGCTCTTTTTCCCGCACCACTCGGCGTTGCTCAGCCCGCCCTCCGCATCCTTTTTGCCGTAAGCATAGCATACTTTCATCCGCCCGCCGGTTGCGTCCTCGATCCATTGCGGATATTTTTCCGCATGCCATTCGTCGAGGTAGTAGTCGATGAAGCCGATTTTTTTCACCTTGCTTCCTCCCTTCGCCTTAAAATGAAACCTCCGCGCCGGCATCCGACGAATCGTATATCGCCTGAATGATCTTCGCCGTTACGATGACGGTATCGATGTGTGACGACAGTTTTTCTCCGGTTCTGATGCATCCGATAAAGCTGTCGATCTCGTTTTGAAAATGATCGCCCATCTTGAATTTGGCCGCGGTTTCCAGCAATACGCCGTTATGTGCACTGTAAATTTTGAAGTCCGCCCCGTATTTCAGCCTGATTCCGGCTTTATCGCCCAGAAAGTCGATGTACATCTCCTCGACGCCGATATTTTGCGCCCAAGCGCCGTTCAGCGTAATGGTCGGACCCTCCGTGCGAATAAAGCCCGTCACGAAATCATCCACATCGTATGTTCCGGCATAATTCGGCGGGCCTGCCCACATGTTGACGTAGGCGTAATTTTCCATATCCCGTCCCAGCTTGCAGTACGTCTTGCCGGACACCGTCAGCGGCTGCGGGTCGCCCGCGCAATACATCACTATATCGAGAAAATGAACTCCCCAATCGATCAAGGCGCCGCCGCCGGCGATAGATTTAGTCGTAAACGCGCCGCCCAGCCCGGGAATGGACCGATGGGCCCGAAAGCTGACGTATACGTGATACAGCTCGCCCAACTCGCCGTTTTGAATCATGTTTTGATGAGATTGACACCATTATTGAAGCGGTTGACGACGCCGATATTCAATATTTTGCCGGTTTCATGCTGAACTCTTTGCATTTCCAGCGCTTCCTGGTACGTTCTTCCCGCCGGTTTCTCGCACAGCACGTTTTTGCCGGCCCGCAAACAATCGATCGCTATCGATGCGTGCAAGTGATTCGGCGTGCAAATGGAGACGGCTTCGATTTCCGGATCGTCTAAAATTTGCCGATAGTCGTCAACCGCGATTCCGCAACCGTGATCCTTCACTGCCTTCTCGGCTCTCGCCTTGTCGAAGTCGCAAAAATATTTGATCTCCGCGAGCGGATTGGCTTTATATGCCGGAATGTGCGCATTGTTCGCGATCGTACCGCAGCCGATGACGGCAACTTTGATTTTATCCATGAACGTTGCACCAAGCTTTCTTCTTATTTTTTTGGGGCTACTGCCCCAGCTGTACGTCTTGTTTGGACGCTGCCGTTCTCCACGAAAGCAGACTGTAAATGCCGAAGCTCTGCAAAACGATCAGGCAAGGCATAATGTCGAAGCGGTACCGGGTTTGCACCTCTATGACGATATGGACGGCGGCGTAGCCCAGCAGCAGTATCAGAAACAGCGTGAAGCCGGTGCCGCCGGGGCGCCTGAGCAAACCGATCATCGCGGTCAACGCGAAGAACGCCATCGCCACATAGCCGATTCTTTCCGTCGCGGTGAGGGAACCGTCCAACCACGGCTTCTTCAGTTCCCATAAGCTCCACATGACCGAAGAATCCGCAGTACCCCACATGAACTTGAACTTGTCGGCAAATAACTGCAGCAATGCCTGTTTGTCGCTCATTCTGTCGAGCATCAGCTGGCGCTCTGCTTCGTTCCTCGGTTCGCCCAGCGGGTATTTCAGCACATACTGGTCGTCGTCGTACGACCAACCGCCGGTCGTTTGCCGGTTTAAGCCGACCATATACTTCCAATACGGCTCGCGGCTCGATAGCGGGTAATCGGTTATGCCGGACTGGATGAAACTTGCATTGATCGCCTGCTGAGCCGCCAAATAAACAAGGATAACGCCGAAAAACTTGGCCCATGCGAACCATCCGTCTTTTAGCCGCCACGTCCGCAGCAGGAAAAACAGGGCGTAAACGACGAATCCCGCAATGAAGAAAACGCCCAAAGGCTCATCATATTGCCCAAGGCGAACAGCAGACCAACCCATATCCAGCTGTATTTCGGGACAAGCCCTTTCCGCACGAGCAAATAGCAGCCTAAGGAGAAGAAGAACGTCGACACGTGTTGATTCGTCAATACCGAGCACATAATAATATTCGGCACGTAGAGCGCATACAGAAACGACGCGATTCTCCCGGACAGCTCGTTAAAAAGCTTGGCCGCGGTCAAATAAACGACGAACGCTGTCCCGACATTGAATACGGCGTTGAACAGCTTCAAAATGATAATCGGAGCGCCGAACAATTTGACGATGAGCGCCTCATATATCGTGAAGCCGAGCTGATAAACCCAACGGGAGTAGTACTCCGATCTGCCGAAAGAAAAGTCCCCTTTCGCCGCTTGCAGCGCTGCGTTGTGCATATCCAGGAAATCGGAAACCGGCGGAGTGTCGATCAACAAGATCCAATATACCCTGAAGCCGAAGCCGACAAGCAGCAGCAAGATGATAAATTGCTTTTGCGTAAGCCGCCTCGCCAACAAATGCGCTGCTAAAACAACGACTAAAACAACGAGCGCAAGCAGAGCAGCGGTTGGAACATAACCGCCCAAATATTTGGCGCTATTGATAAAAGAAAAATAAAGCGTCAATGCGAAAAATATAGTGCCGGCCCATAGAAGCAGCTTTTTTACAATGCCGCCGCCTAGATTGATCCCCTCCACCCGATCACTCCTTAGCGTATCGATGATATGACAAGGCTTGCGGCTCCGAATACCCCCGCCATATCGCCCAGCTCCGCCGGTACGATCGGAATCTCCGGCGTAACGTACGCTCGCAGCGTAAGCTTGGCGATATGCCGGCGAATGCGGTCGAACAAAAAGTCGCCCTGCTCGGTTATGGCTCCTCCGACAATTATAGCAGGCGGATTGAGAATATGGATTAAATTTGCTAGCCCCAATGCGACATACTCGGCATACGCTTCTATAACTTCGATCACCTTTTCGTCTCCGGCTCTTGCCAGCTCGAATACCCGTTTCGGGGACATCTCCGCCTCATCCGTCCCGATGCCGGCTTGTGCGGCTATACGAAGCAACGCTTTAACGGACGCATACTGTTCCCAGCAGCCGCGAAGGCCGCACGTGCAAGGCAAGCCGTTGCCGACGATAACGTGATGCCCGAAGCCGCCCGCAAACCCGTCTCTCCCATGGTAAACCGATTTGCCGATAATCAAGCTGCCGCCGACCCCGGTGCCTAACGTGACGCATAGAAAATCGTTCAGGCTTCTTCCCGCTCCGAGCCACAGCTCTCCGGCAGCCATCGCCTTCACGTCGTTGTCGACCGCCACCGGAACGTCAAAATGCCCTGCAAGTTCCGCAGCCAGATCGATGCCGGTCCAGCCGGGAAGATTGCCGGTCGCTTCCGCTACAACCCCTTGCCGATTGACGTAGCCTGCCGTACCGATCCCAATGCCGAGCACCTGCCGGCCGCTGTTCACGCTTTCGCTCACATACGCATCGAGCAGCCGTATCAATTTTTGCAGCAAGGAGCTCCTTCCCGACGCCGCGTTCGTCGCGACCGCTTCGTGCCGCAGCATTGTGCCGTCCGATCCGACGAGCCCTGCCTTTATGTTCGTACCGCCAATATCAATGCCGATGGCACAAGGCGACATGGTTACCTCCCGCTTTCACGCAAGCCTGGCGAAGAGACGTGCTCCACGAACTTTCGGGTCATGACATGCGGGCGGGTGATGGCCGTCCCCACAACGACCGCATAAGCGCCGCGCGCAAAGCAGGCGCGCGCTTGTTCGGGATGCAAAATGCGCCCTTCCGCTATGACCGGGATTTGAACTTGTGCGGCCAAAGCTTCAACCAGCGCATAGTCCGGTTCGCTTTGCCGGGGACTGTAAGGCGTATAGCCGGACAAAGTGGTAGCAACGCAATCGAATCCGAGCTGGGCGGCGTACAGTCCTTCCTCGACAGTCGAAATATCGGCCATCAGCAAACATTGCGTTTCGGATTTCACTCTGCTCACAATGTCCTCTAGCCGCTCCTTGTTCGGTCTATCCCGCCGTGTGGCGTCGAGCGCGACCATGTCCGCACCGGCGTCGATTACCGTCGACACGTCGGACCAGACAGGCGTAATATACACATCCGAACCGATGTAATCGCGCTTCCATAACCCGATCAACGGAATGCGGCGCACCGCTTTTTTGATCTCCGCTATATCTTGCGGCGAGTTGGCTCTGATCCCTACCGCCCCGCCTTCTACGGCCGCTTTCGCGAACCTGACCATGATGTCGCTGCCGTAAAAAGGTTCTCCGGGATACGCTTGGCACGAAACGATAATTCCTCCGCGGAGGCGCTGCAGATCCAATGGTATTTTCATTTACTCACCGGTTTCTTTACGAGTTTGTTTGATCTTGCCGCATGCGCTTTTCATTCACCCTTTGATTCCCGTCAACGTAATGCCTTCGATAAACTGCTTTTGCGCAAAGAAGAACAGTACGATAATCGGAAGCGTAAACATGGCGGAGGCCGCCATCAATTTTTCCCACTCCACGTAATGGGTCTGCATGAAGGCGTACAGTCCGAGCGACAGCGTGTAAGAGTCCTTATCGTTCAAATACAGCAGTGGGCCGAGAAAATCCGACCACGCCGCAAGAAAAACAAGCACGCCTACAGTAGCGATGATCGGTTTGCATAAAGGCAGCATGATCTGCGCATAGATTCTGAATTCCGAAGCTCCGTCGATTCTCGCCGCCTGAACGAGCGAATTGGGAATCGTCATGAAAAATTGCCGGATCATAAATACGTAATACCCTGCGCCCGCGCTTAAAAACGCCGGCAATACAAGCGGCACGTACGTTCCGACGAGCCCGAGCCTGGTCCAGATAACGTAAAGCGGAAGCATCGTCACTTGATAGGGCAGCAGCAAAGTGGCGATCACCGCCGCAAACAGTATCTTTTTGCCTTTCCATTCAATGTGCGAGCAGGCATAGGCGACAAGCGGGGCGGAAATCAAAATGCCGATTACCGTCAACACAGATATGAGCACCGTATTGCCGGTTAAGCGAAAAAAATTGATCGTATCGAATACGTCGGCATAGTTTTGCCAACGCGGCACTTTCGGAAAAAACACGGGAGGCGAGGCAAACAATTCTCCCTGCTTTTTCACCGAAGTCGACAGCAGCCAGAGAAGCGGGGCGGCAAATACGACGCTGAACAGCACGAGCAAGCTGTAGCGAACTATTTTTTGGGCAGCTTCAACCATCGTCATTCGCCTCCGTAGGTGACCCATTTTTTAGACGTTTTGAACACGAACCACGTGACGAGCGCGGTGATGAGGAAAAGTACCCACGCCATAGCGCTGGCATGGCCCATTCGGAAGTCGACGAACGCTTCGCGGTACAGCAAAATCGAGTAAAAAAGCAGCGATTTCTCCGGCCCCGCCATCGACTGATCGGCGCCGGAATTCGTAAGCGACGCCAGCATAAACGCCTGGGCGAAATATTGGAAATAGACAATCAGGCTCATGACCAGCTGAAACAAAATAATGGGGGATATGCTTGGCAGCGTAATGCTGACAAACTTCCGGAGCGACCCGGCCCCGTCGATTTCAGCCGATTCGTACAAGCTTTTCGGCACGTCCTGCAGCGCCGCCAAAAATATGATCATAATCCCGCCGGAGCCCCATGCCCCCATCAGAATAAGGGAAGGCTTCGTCCACACCGGATCGAGCAGCCAATTCGGCCCCCGGATGTGAAGCAGCTGCAGCACGGAATTGATCAGTCCGCTCTTCGGATTGAGCACCCACATCCATACCAGCGAGGAGGCGATGACCGGTACGATCGAAGGGACATAGAACAACGTCCTGAAAACCGATTGGCCCTTCACTTTCAAGTTCAACAGCTGCGCACTGAGCAGTCCGGCAACGATCGTCACCGGCGTAGCAAACACAACCATGTACAGCGTATTGAAAATGCTTTTGCCGACCTCTTTCTCCTGCAAAATCCATTTATAATTGTCGAGACCCACCCAACTGAGCGACTTGAACAAATTAAAATCGCAGAAGCTGTACACAAGCGACGCGCCGATTGGAAACAACGTAAACAGCAGAAATCCTATTAAAAATGGGCTTGAAAACAACAAGCCCGTCATATTCGCTTTTCTGTGCATGCTTCCCCTCCCGTCCGGTTGAATCGCGCCCCCGCCTGTTCGACGGGGGCGGCTACGACGTCTATTTCAATAAGTCCTGGGTTCTTTGCTGCATCGCCTTGATGCCGTCCTCCGGCGTTTTTTTCAAGTTAAATACGGCTTCCGCTTCTTCCTTCACGACTTTTTTCAAAATGTCCGGCATTTGGGAAATGTTCGGAGGGGACTTGATGTTTTTGTTTTCGGCGAACTTCATAAACAGTTTGGCGTCGGCAATTTTATCGAACACCGGATCGGCCATCGACGATTTTCTGGCCGGAATATTGCCCATGCCGCCTGTAAACTTCGACATTTCCGGGGCGGAATACAGGAACTTCATAAACTCCCATGCGCCGTCCACATTTTTGGAATTTTTCGCAATATAGAAGATGGAGCTTGCGTTTTCCCCGCTGCCTTCAAATTCCGGATGCCCGTCAAGATAAGGCAGCGGCGCAAGCCCGTAGTCCAGCTTGATATTGTTGTTGGCCATAAACGTAGACAGCCACGGGCCGTCGAAGCGGATCGCCTGCTTGCCGGACATGAACGGATCGGTCGGGTCCAGCCATTTGCCGGTTGCCTGAATTTGCTTCACATTATCGACGCCGAACTTTTTGTTATATTCGTAGATGAGCTTCATCGCTTCCAGCGAGGCCGGGCTGTCGAATGCAGCCTGCTTGCCGTCTTTCGAAACAAACTCTCCGCCGAAGCCGTAAGTCAGAGTTTCGAACGGATTGCCCGGATAGTCCGGGAAGCCTAGCGTATCGATCGTTCCGTCCGGGTTCGTTTTCGTCGTTTTGATCGCGACGTCGAGCAGTTCTTTGCTCGTCTTCGGCGGCTCTTTGAAGCCCGCATCGGCAAGCAGCTTTTTATTGTAGAACATGCCGGTAACCGTCACGTTGATCGGCAGAGCGTAATACTTCCCCTCGTATTTGCCCTGCTCGAGCGAAGCGGGAATGAAATCGGACAAGTCGTATTTGTCCCGGTTAATCAAATCGTCGAGCGGCAACGCAATCCCTTCTTTGGCGTATTGAGCGACGTTGCTCGCGAAAGAGTCCGTAATATCCGGGCCTTTGCCGCCGGCTATGGAAACTTTAATTTTCTGTTCGTCAGGCACCGACAAGCCGACCGCCTGATACTTGGTTTGGCTTTCATTAAACCTTTTGATCGTTTGCTCGACGACTTCACCTTCTTTGCCGCCCCACAAATACCACACCGTTACTTTCGGCTTGCCGCCCGCTTGCCCGGAGCAGCCGATTAAAACCCCTACCAGTAAAACGATGACGAGTGAAGAAAGCAATGTTCTACAGTACGCTTTTCGCACTTGCTTACCCCTCCTTCATATAGTTATGTTTCAATATCCATTATAAGGAATTCGATTGAATTGTGTAAATATTTTTTAAAATTAATTTAAAAAAAAAATTCCTCCATTTCGAACGAATGGCGGAAATTCTATCGAATGCACTTTATTTACAATGGCGATTCACAGCACTCGTTGGCGGTTCAATACAATTTGTCCGCCACCGATCCTGCCGTTTTCCTGATCGATTCGGCCGCTTTATCTTTCATGTTCATTGTCAGCAGAGTAGACAAAATCTCGATCATGTGAATGTGACCGATCTTGGTGGAAAGAGCTCCTCCCTCAAAAGGGGATTCCTTGGAAGGCACCAGAAGCACAATATCGGCATGGTGCGTGATCGGCGATTTGGCGTGGCCGGTCAAACAAATGACCTTGGCGCCGTTCTCTTTGGCCTGGCGGATCGGATCGACCAGATCTTTGGTGCTCCCCGAATGCGAAATGCCGAACACGATGTCGCCCTTGCCGACAAGCGACGCTGACATGGCGATAATGTGCGCGTCCCGCTGAACTTCCGCACTGAGGCCGATTCTCATGAACCGGTAATGCACATCCATAGCGGTGATGCCGGAAGAGCCGACGCCGTACACGAAAATTCGGTTGCCGTTCATTAGTAAGCTAACAGCTTGATTCAATGTGGCCGGATCGATCAAATTCAGCGTGTTGCGCAGCATCTGTTCGTTGTTTTGCGTAATTTTTCTGGCCACGGAGTCCGTATCGTCGTCGTAGTTGATTTCGCCGCTCAATTGAACCGGAGCGTTAACCAGATTTTGGGCGAGGGACAGCTTGAAATCGTGAAATCCGCGGAACCCGAGCTTACGGCAAAAACGTATGACCGACGTATCGCCGACAGCAGATTTTTCGGACAAATCGGTAATCGTCGACAGCAGCGCATCTTCCGGATTGTTCAGCACGAAGTCCGCAACTTTTTTCTCCGCTTTCGTTAACGACGAATAGATGCTTGAAATCAACAGGAGCGTATTGGATGTTTGATGCAGTTTGTTGGAGATCGTCATTTTGAACCACCTTTTAAGCAAGAAAATATGCGTATTTTCTTTTATCATATCAGCAAGGAAAAGAGAAAAGAAATATTTTTCCTTACGATCTCAAATGGCGGAAAATAATTTCAATTAATGGACAAAGAAGCCCCCACGACCCACAATGAAAGTGGAGTCAGGAGGCTTATCCGCAAAAAAGCACAAATGAACGAGAGATTGCTTTTCAATCGGCTTCAGGGTCAACTTAATCCATCATTACCGCGTTTCGTACGAAATCGGGTCGCGGCAGCCGGCCTCCGCGAAGCCTTTGAGCCGGAGCCGGCAGCTGTCGCACACGCCGCATGCCGCCTCGCGCCCGTTGTAGCACGACGTCGTCAGCTCGTACGGGACGCCGAGCCGCATTCCTTCGCGGATGATGTCGGCCTTCGTCCAATTGACGAGCGGCGTTTCGATCGAGATCGGCTTCCCTTCGACGCCGATTTTCGTCGCGTATTTGATGACGTCCTCCACTTTGGCGATAAATTCCGGACGGCAGTCCGGATAACCGCTGTAATCGAGGGCGTTGACGCCGATGAAAATCGCCTCCGCAGCGAGCACTTCGGCGTAGGACGTGGCGATGGACAGGAACATTAAATTGCGGCCGGGAACGTAAGTAATCGGAATTTCCGACGCCGCTGTGTCGGCGGCTCCCGGCGCCGTCATGTCCGGTACGTCGATGGAGTCGTCCGTCAGCGCGCTGCCGCCGATCTCGCGCAGGAAATCGAGCTTCACGACTTTGTGGCGGCCGGAGACGCCGTAATGCTCGGCGACTTTGCGGGCGTTGTCAAGTTCAATGCGGTGGCGCTGGCCGTAGTCGAAAGTGAGCGGGTACAGCTCGTAGCCTCGGTCCCGGGCGATGCCCATGCAGGTCGTGCTGTCGAGGCCTCCGCTTAAAATAATGACCGCTTTTTTCGCAGATGGATTCATGGCAAGGAATCTCCTCTCGGACAGGTGATCAGACGCCGCGCATGGCGGGGTCCCAAATGATTTTGTGCAGCTGCATGTTCAGCTTGACGCCGCTTAGGCTGTGCGCCAGCATCAGCTCGACGAGGCGGCGCGGCGGCATCGTTTCCCAGACGGGGCTGAACAGCGGCAAGGCCGCAGTCGGGTACGTCTCCAGCACGCGGCACGCTTCGCGGAAGTCACGCTCGCTGCCGATGACGAACTTGAGCTCGTCCTGCTCCCGCAGCAGCGCGAAGTTGGCGGGAAGCATTTTGTCCTGCTCGCCCGAATCAGGCAGCTTGTAGTCCATAATGTAGCGCACTTTATCCGAGGTAACGCGGGCGACGAACGGTGCAAGGTCGATCGCCCCGTTCGTCTCGATATGCAAATCGCGGATGTGCGGCAGCGCCGACAGCGTTTCGATCAATGCCAGCGACTTGTCGCCGTACAGCAGCGGCTCGCCGCCGGTCAGGCAAATGTGCCGCGCGCGGTAGCCCTGAACGCGTTCCGCGATTTCGCCGATCGTCATGACGCTGTCCGCCTCGGCAGGCGGGTAGCTATATTTCGTGTCGCACCACGTGCAGCGCAAATTGCAGCCGAACAGCCGGACGAAAACGGTCGGAAAGCCGGCGCGCGTCCCTTCGCCTTCGACCGTCTCGAAAATTTCCACCATCGGCAGCTTGATGTCTAAAGCAGCGCTCGCGATGTTCAGGCCTGCGCTCATTCCGATTCCTCCATTAGCCCGCGGGTGACGGCCGCATAGCTCGTCGGCGTCTCCCACAGGCGGATTTCTTCCAGCCGGACGGCGGGATGAAGCTTTTCCTCGACGAGAGCTTCGTGAATTTGCTCGTACATCCAGACGACCATGTTTTCGGCCGTCGTGTTCATCGGCGGCAGCACCTCGTTCAAGTAGCGGTGGTCGAGCTTGTCGATGACCCGCTCCTTGGCGATGCGCTTAATGTCGGCGAAATCGATGGCGAGGCCGCGCGCATCGACTTTGCCGCTCATGACGACTTGCAGCTTGTACGTGTGGCCGTGCAAGCTTTTGCATTTGCCCTCGTAGTTGTGCAGGTGATGGGCGCTGTCGAACGTGAACTCTTTCGAGACGAGTACCGTTTTGTTATGATATTTAAGCTGGTGCTCGTGAATGTGTTGTCCGAGTATTTGCACTTGGCTCGGAATTTCGTATTCCATGGGGCTCCCTCTTTTCCGGTATGAGAAAAAACGCGCTGCCGCTCTGCCGGACAGGCGCGTTTCCGCGAGCGGTTCGGCCCATAACCGATCCGATCTTATCTAGCAAAAAAGCTCTATCATTATAGCATGACCGCCAAAACCCGACAATGCGGCGAGGCCGAAGCGGGCCGGACGCAAGCCGGAAGCGCCGGGCACCGGCACGCTGCAAGCGGGAGCCGGGCGCAGCAATGACATGCCGGGATGGCATCCAAGCGTGCTGAACCGCGCGCGCCATGGACATTCTAACCATATGACAGAGAGACATGAAGGAGACCTGCAACGTGAACGATACCGTAAAGCTGCCGGAACCGTTTCTGGATCAGATGAAGGCCCAGCTCGGAGCTGACGAATACGAGCGCTTTATCGCCTCGTACAGCGAGCCGCGTACCTACGGGCTGCGCCTCAACCAGCTCAAGCTGAGGCCCGAGGACGAAGCGTTCGTTTCGCTGCGCGACCGGTTCGGGATGACGCCGGTGCCGTGGTGCAGCACCGGCTATTATGTCGATGGCGCCGACGAGCGGCCCGGCAAACACCCCTACCATGCAGCAGGGCTTTACTACATGCAGGAACCGTCGGCGATGGCGCCGGCCGAGCTGCTGGATCCGCAGCCTGGCGAATTCGTGCTCGACCTGGCGGCTGCCCCGGCGGCAAAACGACGCAGCTGCTCGGCAAAATGCAGGGCCGCGGCGTGCTGATCGCCAACGAAATCCATCCGGCGCGGGCCAAAATTTTGTCCGAGAACGTGGAGCGCCTCGGTTACGCGAACGCCGTCGTCGTGAGCGCCGCTCCGGACGAGCTGGCGGGGCGGTTCCCGCAGGCGTTCGACGCCATCATGCTCGACGCGCCGTGCTCCGGCGAAGGGATGTTCCGCAAAGACCCGGAGGCGATTCGCGAATGGTCGCCCGCGCACGTGCGCATGTGCGCGGCGCGGCAGGCGGACATCGCGCGCGAGGCGGTTCGCATGCTGAAGCCGGGAGGGCGTCTCGTCTATTCGACGTGCACGTTCAACGAGGAGGAAAATGAGCGCACCGTAGCTGCGCTGCTCGCGCAGGAGCCGACCTTGACGCTGGAGCGGACGGAGCGGCTGTGGCCCCACCGCGTGCGCGGGGAGGGCCAC
>NZ_JXAK01000068.1 GCF_000829455.1 Gordoniibacillus kamchatkensis | reverse complement strand
GTCGTCATCGAGGAAATTGTGGACATGGCTACGATCGCCCGCCGCGAAGGCGTGCTGGCGCTCGAACAACGCGCTCAGGAGCACTCCAATCCATTTTTGGCCTCATAGCGGAACGGCGTTCCGCTATGTTCAGCGAATACGCCCATTTCTTAAAAATAACGGAACGCTATTCCTTTATTTCCGTCAGTGTTTGATCGGCCTCATCCTGTTCGATGACAGCCATGAACAAACCCGGAGTAAGCTCCGGGTTTGGAAATTCGCAACACCGATCATGGCGGGCGCAACGCGGTTTTCATACGAAACGTTCGCCGCGGCAGTATTGATAGTAAACTTGCTTGCAACATCCGATACATGAAAGTAATCATAGCCAGTTCGTAGCGACTAACGTAACAAGAGCTACAGTAGCTGCATGATTACCTTATATGTAGTGCTGCAGTGACGGGAGCGGCAGCGAGACATAGCAGCATAATTTCCAGAATACCTAGGTTGCAGTTGCTAGACTGCTTAAGTCGTTCACATTCCAGCTAAAAGACCCTATGCTATCATGGCTGCTTCGCTCCAGTGCCCAGCGCGTGTTACGCTTCCGGTTGCGGCGGGACGCCGTCGCTCGCGGATGCGCCAGTGTCTGCTGCTGCCAGGTAAGTCCAGTTGCCTTTTTGGTACACCGCGTTTTCGCGCATCAGCTTGCCGAGAGCGCGCTTGAAGGCCGCCTTGCTGATGCCAAATTTGGCGGCGATAACGTCGGCTGGCGTCTCGTCGGAGTATGGCATCGCGCCGTTCGGTCGGCCTCGCAAAAATTCGAGCAAACGCTCGGCGTCCTCAGTGCGCCCGAGCTCCTTCTGCTGGCGCAGCGACAAGTTGACGCGGCCGTCCTCACGGACGAACGTGACGCGGACGCGCACCCGCTCGCCGAGGCGAAGCAGGCGCGGACGATCCGGGGCCGGAATGAAGCCAATGGCGCCGAAGCCGAGCACTCCGCCCTCGCAAACGACGAACGTGCCCATTTGCAGCGGCTTGTACACGCGCGCGTCCACCCAGCGGTTGCGCCAGTCGTCAGGCGCATGGAAGCATTTGGGGGCGAGATCCGCCTCCCCGGCCAGCTTGGCGATAAGCCGCCCCGAGCGGTCGTTCGCCAGCGTCACGAACACCGAGTCTCCCACCTGGGGCCGCAGCTCCTCCAGCTCCGGAAGCTCCGAATACGGCAGCAGCAAGTTGCGGCCGAGTCCCATTTCCAGAAAAACGCCGTAGCGCGGATGAATGTCGACCACTTCGAGCAGCCCGACTTCACCGGACAGCAGCTTCGGCCGGCGCATCGTCGCCGCCAACCGGTCTTCCGTATCGTGGTACAAAAAGACGTCGATCGAGTCGCCGATCTGTATCGGATCCGTAATTTCGCTATAATGCAGCAGTACGTCCTGATGGCCATCCGTCAAAAAGTAGCCATTCGGCGACACCTCGCGCGCAACGTCCAGCGTCACGACCTCGCCGGCGCGCAGGCGCGGCACGCCGGGAGCAGGCGCGGCAGGGCGCGCAGCGCCATGACGGCGGGCGGCCGCCGGAGGCCGCGGGGCCGTCCATGCGCGTCCCTCGGCCGCGAGCGCCGGATGAGGCGGAGCGCCCTCCGCCGCCCTGATGCGAGCCGGTGTGCGACCCCCGAGCGCCGTCAGGCGTTACAGAGCGATCGCCGGGCCAGCCCGAGCGCGGCGACGTCTTGCGGCCGGCACCTGTAGGGCGGACGCCGTCGCGCGAGGGGACGCCGCCGCGGCCGGATGCACCGCCACGCGGGCGGTCAGCGCCGGACTGGGCGCGCTCAGGAGCGTCACCTGGCGCGCCGAAGCGGCTGCGCCGAGCGGGAGGCGGCGCCGGGGCGATCCGCCGCAGTGTCAGCGGAGCGGGAGCCGCCGTCTCGCAGCTCGTTCAAGCGCACGAACGAGCGCTCGCGGCGGCCTTCCCAGCGGCCGCCGCCCGTGTGCCCGCCGCCGTTGTCCGGGGGCGTATCGCTGCCGCGTCCATCGACGCGCTGGCCGTCAGCCGGGGAGCCGCGCGGGGGCCGAACCGTTTTCCGGAGGATGTCTCGTCCGTCATACCCGTTCCACAACCTTTGCATCGGACCATAAACGTTCGATATTGTAATATTCCCGGTCGTCCCTGTGGAAGACGTGCATGACGACATCGCCGAGGTCGAGCAGCACCCAGCGCGCCGTCTCCATCCCTTCCAAACCGCGGATGCGCACGCCCGCTTCATCGGCCCGTTTGCGCACCTCGCTGACGATCGCCTGCACTTGCGTCTCCGAATTGCCGTGGCAAATGACAAAATAGTCCGCAATGAGCGACACGCCCTTCAGGTCGAGGGTTACGACGTCATACGCCTTTTTGTCTTCTGCTGCGGCTACTGCAAGGGACATTACTTGCTCCGGGGAATTGTTCATTCGTTCAGCCTCCAGTACTTTTGATTTCTATCAGCAGCCCGTTGCGGGCCAATACTGTCAAAGGATATATTCGCTTGCCCTGCTGCAGCAGGAATGAGATCGTCGAATCAAAGCCGGCGACAAGCGCCTTCTCAACACTATATTCGGCGATTTCCCGAATCTTATGCACATTTGGAAAATCGCGGCCTGGCTCGATGTAGTCGGCCAGACACACGATTTTGTCGAGCTGCGTCATGCGCTCCCGGCCCGACGTATGGTACAAAATCGCGTCCAGCACTTCCGGGTCGGTCACACCGTATTCGTCTCTGGCAACGGCAACGGCGGCGGGCGCGTGCCACAGCTCCTTGTCGTAATCGAGCATGTCTTGCGGCAGCTCGGGGTTAAGCCGAACGGTTTCTGCCTGCTTCTCGACCGGCCAGAACTTGCATACGTCATGCAAAATGGCCGCCATATCCGCTTTTGCCGGATCGGCGCCATACTGCTTGGCAAGCTTCACGGCCGTCTCCATCACGCCGAGCGTATGCTGCCAGCGCCGCTCCGGCATTTGCGCTTTCACCGCTTCCATCAGCTGTTCACGTGTCCTGTTCATACAGCCGGTTCACCTCCATATAGCGATACACCGCCTCCGGCACTTGATAGCGCGCGGACCGGCCTTGCCGGCGCTGCTCGCGGATGCCGGTGGAGGAAATGTCCACCGCCGGCATCGGCACCATCGTCACCGCCCCGCGCAGCGTCTCCGGCAAGCCTGATCCAGGGTCGGGATAACCGGGCCGCTGCAGGCCGATGAAGCGGATATGCTCCACGATCTCGTCGATGCGGTGCCATTTCGGCAAATAAGCGATCATGTCGCCGCCGATGATGAACGAAAAGCGGGTGCCCGGATAGCGTTCCTTCAGCAGCAGCACCGTATCGATCGTGTACGAGACGCCGCCCATGCGCAGCTCCAAATCGGAAGCGCGCAGGTGCGGGTTGCCGGCGGCAGCTTCGCATACCATGCGCCAGCGATGCTCGGCGTCCGTGCGCGAGCCATCCGCTTTGTGCGGAGGGACGTTCGCCGGCAGCAGCCACACTTCGTCCAGGCCGGCACCTTCGCGAGCGGCTTCGGCGGCAAGGAGATGGCCGATGTGGATCGGGTCGAACGTGCCGCCCAAATCCCCACGCTGCGCGATGCAAACGGTTGTGCCGGCAAAGTTGCCACTGCTTCCGCCAAACCCTCATGCACAGCTGCATGGGAGGCGCACGGCAGGCTGGGAAAATCCCGCTCGCCCGTATGCACGGCCAAATGGCGTTCACCCAAATGTTCGGCCATGTTATGCCGTTCGCCTTTTTGCTCGGCCATACGGCATGCGCCCGTATGCTCGGCCTTGTACCATGCGCCCGTTTGCCCGGACAAGTTCGGCGCCGATGGTGATCCGGCCTCGTTCAGCGGCAACGTTACGTTCAATTCAGCCGTATTTTCGTATTTATTCGGGCGGCCGGCCTCGTTGTTTTCGTTCGGTTGCATCGGTTGCTCGCCCCTTCCCCCTTGGGCAGCGCTGACTACTGCGGCAGCTCGATCGTTTTGTAATCGCGCGACTCTTTGTAGAGCACGATCGTGCGGCCGATGACCTGCACGAGCTCGGCGCCCGCGCCTGCGGCGAGCTGCTCGGCGATCTCCTCGCGGTCGTCGTCGTTATTGTTAAGCACCGACACTTTGATCAGCTCGCGCTTCTCGATCGCCTCTTCGATGTGGCGGATAATGTGCTCGTTGACGCCGCCTTTGCCGACCTGGAAAATCGGGTCGATATGGTGCGCGAGCGAGCGCAAGTACCGTTTCTGTTTGCCTGTGAGCATGGATGAATGGCTCCTTCTCAGCTTTTCCTTCAAGCTATCGTATAAATGGGTTAAAGTTGGCTAGTCCCGCGCGCCGAACGCTTCGAGAACCGTCTCGCGCATGGCGGCGACAGGAGCCTGGCGTCCGGTCCAATATTCGAAAGCGTATGCGCCTTGATAAATAAACATGCCGAGGCCGCCGTGCGTTTTCGCTCCGCGCCGCTCCGCTTCGGCCAGAAGACGCGTCTTGAGCGGATTGTAGATCAGATCGCTGACGATCAGGCCGCTATGCAATAGGTCCGGATCGAGCGGCACGTCGTCAACGTTCGGGTGCATGCCGGCCGACGTCGTGTTGACGACGACGTCGGCGTCCCGGACGGCGGCCGCGGCGCCGTCCATCCCGGCTCCGGCGCAATCGGCATAAGCCGAAAGCGCCGCCGCCAGCTCCACCGCACGCTCCGCCGTGCGGTTCACGATGCGCAGGCTCGCGATGCCTTCGCGCGCCAACGCATAGCCGACGCCGCGCGCCGCGCCTCCGGCGCCGAGCAGCACGACCCGTCGCCCGGCGAGGTCCATGCCGGTCTCCTCGCGCAGCGAACGAACGTAGCCGATGCCGTCGGTGTTGTACCCGACGAGCCGGCCTCCTTCGTTCACGATCGTGTTGACGGCGCCGATGACGCGGGCGCCTTCGTCGATCTCGTCGAGGTACTGCATGACCTCGACCTTGTGCGGGATCGTGACGTTGATCCCGCGGAAGCCGAGCGCCCGCACGCCGCGGACGGCGTCGCCGAGCTGCGCGGGCAAAATGTGAAACGCCGCGTAAACCGCATTGATTCCCGCCTCGCGGAAGGCGCGGTTCAGCATAATCGGCGATTTGGAATGGCGAACCGGATCGCCGAACACGCCGTATACGATCGTATGGCTGTCAATGTCCGGATGATCCGTTTTCCCCGCTGCCGTTACCATATCGATATTCTTCCCCCCATGCAATTCCCGTTTGCTTTCCGGCGGCAAGAAACTCCGTAACCGTCGTTGCGATTTGCCGATTCGCACCAAAGCTGCCAACACGAACGTTTCAAGTTGACGCTCGGACTCGCGGCACTTCCCTTTCTCCCGCTTTACAGACGTTGGATTTCGTCCAATGTTTTATCGTTTTAGGCGAAGGATAGAAGACGTTGGTTGGATTTTATCCAATGCTTTAACCGAAAATAGCCCGCAACCGCCCACAAACAAACGATTCCATTGGACGTTTTCCAACCAAGCTGCGGACTTCATCGAAACGAGCGATTTGGATTGGATGATTTCCAATGCAGCCCAACCGCGGCTCAATTCCGTTTAAATAAGCGCGTCCCGGGCGATGACTTTGACGCCCTTCGGGGCGTGCACGACAAGCTGCGCACCGGCTTCGCTGTTCAGCTTGATCCAGCCCAGCCCGGAGATAAGCACGTCGTGCTTGCCGCCTTTCGGGATGCTGATCGCGTGCTTCGTCAGCGGCGGCAGCTCGCCCGCGTCCTCTTTGCGCGGCGGCGTCAACAGCTCTCCCAGATGCTCGGCGTACAGCTCATCCGCGCGCTCCAGCTTCGTGCGGTGCACCTTCAATCCGCTCGCGATGTAGCACGTAAACGACTGCCGCTCGCCCTTGACGAAATCGAACCGCGCCAGCCCGCCGAAAAACAGCGTCTGCTGCTCGTTGAGCTGGAATACGAGCGGCTTGATCGTGCGATCAGGCATAATCCGCGCCAAATCGCGCTTCGGCACAAGCTCCGTCAAGCGGTGCTTGTAGACGATGCCCGGCGTATCGATGATCGACTTGCCGTCGTCGAGCGGGATTTTTACGATGTCGAGCGTCGTTCCCGGATATTGCGACGTCGTCAGCTCGGCCTCCAAATCGCTGAAATCGGCGATGAGCCGGTTGATGAGCATCGATTTGCCGACGTTCGTCGCCCCGACAACGTACACGTCGCAGCCGTCACGGTGCTCGCCAATCGCCTCGATGACACGGTCGAAGCCGAGATTGCGCTTCGCGCTGCACAGCACGACGTCGACGATTTTCAGCCCGAGCTGCTTCGCCTGCTTCTGCACCCAGTTGACGATCCGGTTCAAATTCGTCACCTTCGGCAGCAGGTCGATTTTGTTCACGACGAGCAGGACCGGGTTGCCCCCGACAAAACGCGCCAGCCCGCTAATCATGCTGCCCTCAAAATCAAAAATGTCGACGATGTTCACGACCAGCGATTTCGTGCTGCCGATATGGCCGAGCAGCCGCAAAAAATCGTCCTGATTGAGCGTGATCGCCGACGCGTCATTATAATGTTTAATCCGGTAGCAGCGCTGGCAAATGACAGGCTCTTTCAGCAAAGCCTGCTCCGGCACGTAGCCGAGCTTGCCCGGATCGTCCAGCTGCAGCTTCACGCCGCATCCGGCGCAGTGGATCATTTCGTCGTCCGTTTCGTGATGAGTCATAGTGCCTCCGTAGTCATTTTCTCATCCAATACAGCGCCGCGCGTTCGAGACGCCGGTTGACGGCTTTGGTGAAAAAGCCTTCGTCCTGCGGCGAGATCGGCGTGACGAGGATCGTGAACAGCCCCATCCGGTTGCCGCCGAGCACGTCGGTCATCATCTGGTCGCCGATGACGCACGCCTCTTCGGCACGCAGCTTCATGAGCTGCAGCGCTTTGCGGAACGCGGCGTTCGTCGGCTTGCGCGCGCTGTGGATGAACGGAACGCGGATCGGACTCGCAAACGCCTGCACTCTGGCCAAGTTGTTGTTCGACACGATCACGACTTGAAAGCCGCGCCGCTTCACGTTTTCCAGCCAGTCGATCAGCTCCGGCGTCGCATCGGGGTCGCGGGCTCCCACGAGCGTATTGTCCAAGTCGGTAATGATGCCGCGAATGCCGGATGCCGCCAGCCCGTCCAAGTCGATATCGTAAATTGTGGCTACCTGCAGCCGCGGAATCAATAAATTCAGCAACGTTCCGTTCACCCCAGCATCTTCCTCGAATCTATGGCAAAATGATAACACACTTGCGGGTTACGAGCAAAAGGCGGGCGCACCGGGCCTTCGGCCCGCATGTGCGCCCGCCTTGCGTCGCCATTCGGCGAACTATCCTTACGCGCTAAACTGATCTTCGTGCAGCGGCCAAAGCGGATACGCGCCGGCGCCATTCAGCGGGAAGCGGTCGAACAACTGCCGCCACCAGTCATACCCCATATCTTCCGCAATTACGATGATTTCGGGCAAGGATTGTTCCATCGGTGCCAAGTCCGCGGCGACGTGCTCCGCCCACTCGGCGAGAAGCCGGTCAAGCCGGCGGTCCGTCTCGGGCGGCAGCTTTATATCGGGGTGCTTTTTTGCCAATTGCGTTCCCTCCGTTTCCCCGCTTCTTCTTTTGTCGGCAACCCGAGCTTATCGGCAAGCAGACGGCGAGCCAGTGCGATTTTATAGCGAATCGTTCCGGGCGGCTGGTGCAGCGCGCGGCCGATCTGGCTGCTGTTCATCCCGCCGGCCGCCTTCATGAGCAAAATGCAGCGCAGCTCCTCGGGGAGCTCCATGATATGCGATTCAAGCTCGCGAAAACGCTCCCGGCCCGCCAGGACGGCCGACAAATCCCCGTCATCGCGGCGGCAATCCGCTTGCAATTGTTGCTCCGCTTTTTTCCGGTACGACACCGATCTGTAGTAATCCGTCAGACGATTCGTAGCGACGGAAAACAACCAGTAGATCCGTTCTTCGTTGGGGATATGCGCTACAAGCTCGATCCGGTTCCATACTTTGAGAAAAACGTCCTGCAGCAAATCGGCAGCCGAATCGCGATTGCCCGTGCGTCCCAGCAAGTAGGAGTACAGCTGTCTGGAGTGGGCGGCGTACAAGTCCCGAAACAGCTGCTCTCTCATTGCTCGCTTGGAGCGTCTGCATCGGCTTTTGCGGAAATATTGCCCAGTTTCGTGGTGGCAAGCAGCTTCAAAAGCGGTATGAGCTCTTTAGAGGCGGAAACGTTGCCCATGACGATCAATTCGGTTACCTTCTGCTTGAACAAAGCGGCGTCGACATCGGACGCAATTTCGAAGTTGCCGACAAGCAGCATGGAGATCGGTTCGTCGATAAGCTCAAAAAAACGCCTTCGGCAACGAATCGTTACCCAAAAACAAGCGCGGCAATTGCGAATGGTAATAGGCGATTTGTCCCGCCAGCTTCGTTACGGCACCGGCAAGGGCAGCCTCGCTCACTTTGGGGGCAATCAGCTGACCTGCGATAATAATTTCGTTAAAGCCTACATTCTCAATCGGCGACGTGATGATCGTCTGGCCGGCGATGACGAGTATATCTTCTTCCGAACCGGCGCTATTGGCGAAAATTTCTCCGCTGAGCGTCAGCTGCCCCGTCAACAATTTGATTTTCCCGGGCGTATCCGGAATCGTCACCGTCATGCCGACGTTTTTTTGCGGAACTTTCAGCAAGGCGTCCATCAAAAATTGCGGCGCTAAAATCACGCCTACATTTCTAATCTCGGATATTCCGGACAAATCGTCTGTTTTCTTGCTTGTTAAATCGAGTACTCCCATGTTTTCGATAACGGTTGCCTGCAGCGCATTTTCCACTTTGCATTCCTCCATTTATTGGATATTCGCTTTACACTGATCATAACGCTTCTGTTTGGAAAGTGTTGGCGGTTTTTGGAGCTGAAGCGGAAAAATTAATCGATTTGGCATCGCCGGACGTTCATGCGAATGTTCAGCTTACTCCGGTACCTTACGAAAAAAAGAAACACTGCGCAATCTTTTGAGCTTTACATGTACGAGTTAAGCCCATATTCGGACAATATTGACGTCAACAAAACGGCCGACTTGTCTGCTTCATCACCAGCCTGCGTGCCTTATTACAGAGGAACTAAGCCAGTGCAGCAACAGGTTGCCTCAAGAGTCCGCCGAATTCACCCCGTAGTCCGGGGGAACAAGCGTTGCTAACTGATGCAATAAAGACCGTGTTCGCTACATAAAGACTTTATGGGCGCTGAATTTGAGCCAAAATGAAAAAAACGGCCGTCAGCGCCCCAAAGTTCGATCGATACGAATTTTCGTCGCTGTTCATGGAACATTCGGTCCTTATACGTTCACTCCGTCAAATCGGCGTCTAATAGCGCCCCAACATGACGCTGCATAGCGACCCTGTTCTTTAAACAGAACAACTCTCAGCCAATCGCAAGGATTATCGTCGTACGCCATCCATTGCACGTGCGCGTTTCGCGACGTTAGGCCGGCTGCCTGACGCCCCGCTCACGGCCCAGCGTTTGCTCCTCCGGCCTAACGCCTTGGCGTTAGGCCGGCTGCCTGACGCCCCGCTCATGGCCCAGCGTTGCTCCTCCAGCCTAACGCCTTGGCGTTAGGACGGCTGCCTGGCGTCCGGCTCATTGCCCAGCGTTCCTCCTCCATCCTAACGCCTTGGCGTTAGGACGGCTGTCAGACGCCCGGCACTTTGCCCGCTGCTGCTCCTCTCGCTTAACGCGGCGGCGTTAAGCTGGCCGTAAAACAAGGCCTGCCTTCTTCGCCGTTTCCCTGCAATGCCTAATTGCCGATGAGTATAAGCAACAAAAAACCTGCGGTCCCGTTATGGCGACTGCAGGTCTTTCCACATTCCAATGCGTGAATCATTTCATGTGTGCGCGCACGCGCTGCATCGTCTGCACGGCGAGGTCGTAATCGCGCTCGTTCAAGGCCGATTTGTCGTACTTGGCCCGTTCGAACGTATGCAGCAGCGTCTCCAAATCTTTCGCCAGCCAGCGGCTCGACTTCACCCAGCGGGCGAACGTTTCGCGCAGCGTCTCGTGCTCGTGGCGCTTGTAGCCTTTGCGCTTGCAATAGCGGAGCAGCCGCTCGAAGTCGAGCACGACGCGCTCGCTGAAATCGTATACTTTGTGCTTCTTTTGGCGCGCGACAGCTTGCGGAATGCCCCGTACTTCCACAGCACGTAGACGATGGCCGCGAGCAGGATCGCCGCTCCGGCGAAGCTGAGCGCGAGCACAAGCGGACGATGGTCTATGGACGTATCGGCCGGAGCCGGAACGACCGGAGCCGGATCTGCCGCCGGCGCCGTTTCTGCTGCCTGCTCCGGATGAAGCATCGGCATCGCGAAGCCGGAGGTCGGCTCGAACGGGATCCAGCCGTAGCCCGGAAAATACACCTCTACCCAGGAATGGGCATCGGAGTTGCGGACGGTGAACGTACCGCCCGATAGCATTTGGCTGGCGATAACGCCGCGTAAAATGCCGTTGTTGACTTCCTCGTCCAGCGGGTTCGTGCCGGTCGAGTAGCCTTTTACCCAACGTGCCGGCAAGCCCAGCGAACGGGCC
Source organism: Gordoniibacillus kamchatkensis (assembly GCF_000829455.1). Taxonomy (GTDB): domain Bacteria; phylum Bacillota; class Bacilli; order Paenibacillales; family NBRC-103111; genus Gordoniibacillus; species Gordoniibacillus kamchatkensis. Next base: position 19,410 of record NZ_JXAK01000068.1, on the reverse strand, counting down.
ATGACGACCAACGCCGATGAGTAGTAGTCGCAATACCCTTCTTTGATTTCGAACAAAAACCGGTCGACGAAATCTTTGCTGCGGCCTTTCGACAGATCGGGCGTATTCGTGTACTGGTAATTCGTGGCCAAGTATTGCTCCAGCAGCTTCACTTTCTCATACGGCGTCGCCGCGCTCTGCGTCACTTGCAGGGCAAGCTCGCGGACACGCTGCGGCAAATTGGGCGGCAGCTGCAAATAATCGGGCAGCTCCTGCTTGATGTCGGCCGGATACGTTACCGCCTTCAGCGCGTCCACGTCAACGACCGGCATTTGCGAAACGACGGTATATTCTTTCGGATACGACGCGCGGTCGCCGCGGAAGCGGAGCTCGGACTGCTCCGGCGCCCATACGACCGGCGGCGCTTCCGTTCCCCCGTTCACATCCTGTAAATGCTGCGCGGTTCTCGCCGCGAACAGCACCGGAAACGATGCTCCGTCTTTGAAATGGTACGTTTGCACGACCTGCTTCGTTTTCAGCTGCGAGGCATCGATGCGCGACTCCGGCTTCAGCGCGATGCCGACGCGGGCACCCGTCACCGGAGCACGCCGTTCCGCTTCGCTCAGCTCCCAGCCGCTGCCCGTATAAACGGAGCGCGTTTCACCGCGCCAATAGCTGCGTTCCGGCGAATCGACCGTGAACACCGGGCTGTAATCGAAGCGGAAGCCGCCGCCAAGCTCACGGTCGTTGCGGCCGTAACCGGAGGACGTATCTTGCGCCGGCGCGACCCAGTCGCTGATTTCGCCTTTGCCGGCGATGAGCACCGGCTCTCCCTTGGCATGCTTCCAAAGCGTGTACGGATCGGTCAGCAGCGGGCGAATCGTCGGGGTAAGCACGCCAAGCAAGATCGTGACCGCCATAATCGCCACGATCGGCAAAATGACTGCCGACGGGTATTGCGCGATATGCTCCCAGCTCTTGGGCGCCTTTTTCTGAAATTCGGCAAAATGGCGCAAAATGAGCAGCAGCAGCCCGCAAAACAGCACCATCGCCACCTGCGGCCACAACACCAATGTGCTGAACGAATCGCGGATGCAAAAAAACAAAATGGTGACGATCATCCATGCATAGATGCGGGGCTTCGTGCGGCCCCACCAAAAGGCGAAGACGAACGCGAGGCTCGAGCCGACGCTGAACCAGACGAACGGCGTCAGCTGCGCGAACATGCGCCCGAGCCAAATTCCGTACGACATGAAATTGCCGGACGGCAGCGGCAACCAACGGGCGTGCGACAGAACCGCGTTCAGCGCGATCAGAACGGCGGTGAGAAGCGGCCAGCGCCAGCGCCACGACAGCCTCGGCACGACCATAACGAGTCCGGTGAAGAACAGCGTCCATTTGGCGTTGGCGATCGTTTCCGGCCACCAGAGCACTTCTTCTTTTTCGATCCAAAGCACGTATTGCAGCAGCAGCAAGCCGACGAGAAGGGCGGCGAATACGCAGCCCCACCACTCAAAGGAAGACGACCATCTGTACCTGGTGCGATCAACCACCGCTCTTCCCACCTCCGAGCACGGACGGCAGCTCGCTAAGCCGCGACAAGGCGTACCCCATATAGCCGCGAGCCCACACCTGCTTCATCCAATCTTCCCGCTCCGCAGCCTCGCCACCGGAAGCGCGCGGCTGCTCGGTCGATGCCCCGGACGAACCGTTCGCAGGCGCGCCGAAGCCGCTGAATTTGCCGGCGGCGGACTGCACCCATATTTGGCACGGGTTCATTTGATGCTGGTCGAGCCAACTTAGCGTCTTCAGCATCGCTCCGCCTTTCTGCGGCGTACCGAACGAAGAACGTTCCCGGCGTCCAATGCTGGGAACGGTTTTGCCATCACTTGCAGCAGCGGATGGACGCCGTTCGCATCGGCAGCGGTCAGGTGGTTCATCACCTGGTTCATATGCTGCACGCCCAGCTTCGGCTCCATATAGACATACTCCGCGCCGACAGACAAAAGGCCCACGGCCAGCCTGTTCGCAGCGGCGTATTCGAACAGCGAGGCGGCGACGGACACCGCCAGCTCGAATTGCTCGGCATCGGCATAGGCGCGGCTTTGCCGGTCGAGCACGATGATCGTCTTCGGCAGCGACTCGCGCTCGAATTCCTTCGATTTCCATGTCCCCGTCTTCGCCGTAGCGTTCCAGTGCACGCGGGAAAGCTTGTCGCCGTAAATGTATTCGCGCACGCCGTTGATCTGCGTCGTTTCGCGCAAGGCGCGCGTCGTCGTGGCGTGCGTCTGCATCCCTTTCAGCATCAGGTGGTACTGCTTCCATTCCGGCACCGCCACCGTCTCCGGCATGACCGTCACTGTGCGCGGCAGCTCGAGCGATGCTTTATGCTGGAACAGGCCGAAAATGTCTTCCGTCACGCATTCGGTCCGTTCAAACCGGTAAATGCCCCGTTTGAGCGGCGCCGTGACGTATTCCATCTCCCCGCGCCGCCTCCAATCGAGGGTCAGAGAGCCTTCGTACAGCTGGCTGTCGCCATTTTGCCGGGTCAGCTTGTCGCGAACGATAATGTACGGAATCGGCCATAAGCCGGGAACGATCACTTTGAGGCGGACGTTCAGCGACTCGCCGGCCGATATGCGGGCATCCTGCTCATGCTCCGCAAACGTGCGCTGCCCGATCGTCTGCTTAATGCCGCTCCATCTGCCTAGCAGCAAATATACGCACAGCACCGTAACGGTAACGAACAGCAGCGTCGCCAGCTTCCCGCCTTGAAAGACGACGAAGGACAAGCTGCAGGCGAAGCTGATGAGCACGTACCAGAACGGCAGCGGCCATCTGCGCTCCTGAATGCGCTGTTCGAGCTCTTTCATGCGTCACTTCTCCAATCGGACCGGCACGCGAATACTTTGGAACACACTGTCCAGCAGCGAGCCGGCGGTAAGTCCGTCCATAATCGCTTCGGATTTCAGTATCATCCGGTGCCCAAGCACATAACGGGCCAAAAATTTGACGTCGTCGGGAATGACGAAGCTTCGCCCTTGCAAATAAGCGTACGCTTTGCTGGCTTGCACAAGCGCAAGCGTCGCACGCGGGCTGGCTCCGAGAAATACGCCCGGATGCTCGCGCGTCGCCCGCGTAACAGCGACGATATAGGCGACGACGGCGTCATCGATATGCACGTCCCGCGCCTGCTGCTGCATCGCGTAGATTTGCTCGGAATCGGCCACGGCTTCGATGTCTTCCAGCGGATGGCGGCGCGCTTGCGACATAATCATGCGCTGTTCGGTCGCTTCGTCGGGATAGCCGAGGCTGAATTTCAGCATGAAACGGTCTAGCTGCGCTTCCGGCAGCGTGTAGGTGCCCTCGAAATCGATAGGGTTTTGCGTGGCGAGGAGCAGGAACGGGGAAGGGAGCGGATGCAATTCTCCGTCGGCGGTAATATGTCGTTCTTCCATCGCTTCGAGCAGGGCGGATTGCGTCTTCGTCGTTGCCCGGTTAATTTCGTCAACCAGCAGTATGTTTGTCATGACCGGTCCCGGACGGAACATGAACGCTTCCTGTTTCGGGTGATAAATGGATACGCCGGTAATATCGGTCGGCAGCAGGTCCGGGTTGCATTGTATGCGTCGGAACTGGCCGTGTATGGATTTGGCGAGCGCCTTGATCAGAACCGTTTTGCCCGTTCCCGGCACATCCTCCAGCAGCACGTGGCCGCCGGCCAAAAGCGCCGTAAGCAGCAGTTGTATTTCGCTCGTTTTGCCTAAAATGCAAGCTTCCAAATTGCGTTCGATTTGCCTGATGGCTTGAAGGTGAACGGCTGCTGATTCCATAGAAAGCTCCTCCTTGGCGCTGTCGGGTCGAAAATCTTCGTATAACCGAGAACGGCTTAGATAGATACAATGAGGCCTACTATAAATTGTACAGGAAACGGAAAACGGCGTATACTTGTAAAATTTCTAAATTTGTTTGGAAAAATTTACATCGGTCAATTTTTTCGCGGCGTCCGCAACAGGACGGTAGAGGCGCAAAGCTTTGGGTACTTTCCATACTGCCTGAGAAAGCATGGCTGCGCTGCGGACCTAAGAATACGGGTCTTCGGCTTCGCCCACACTCGCGTTCCCCTGGATTTGAAACCGTGGCGGGAACACGAGTTCAAAGGCGCCACGCTGCGCTCTCCGGCCCATATTCCCATCCTCCCCTCCCGCCTGTCCCGGCAACCTGGAAATTCCGCATACTCCCTGCACAACATGGAAAATCTATACGTTGACAATCCGACCTCGAGGGGAGCTTCTATCCGATGAACAAAATTGTGATCATCAATATTATCGTGCTGATCGTGCTAATCGGCGGCGCGGGCGCAGCAGCATACTATTACAATCAAACCGTCAATTACGTCGCCACGGACAACGCCAAGGTCGACGGACAGCCCGTCAACATTGCGGCAACGACGTCCGGACAGCTCACCGATTGGTTCGGCGACATCGGCAAATCGTTCCGTTCCGGGGACCGCGTCGCCACTATACAGCCGCCTGCCGGAGCGTCTAAAGTGGACCTTGCGCTGCCGACCGACGGGACGATCGTGCAGCAATCGGCCGTTCCGGGTTCGTTCGTCGCCGCCGGCACCGTCCTGGCCCGCGCCTACGATTTCAATCATTTATGGGTGACGGCCAATATCGATGAAACGCGGATCAAAGATATCAAGCAAGGACAAACGGTTGACGTCTACATCGACGCTTTTCCCGGCACGACGCTGACAGGCCATGTCGATAAAATCGGGCTCGCCACGGCGGCTACTTTCTCTTTGCTGCCAACCTCCAACGCTACTGCCAACTATACGAAAGTGACCCAAGTGATTCCCGTCACCATTTCGCTCGACGGCTATAAGGGAGTCGGGATCGTCCCCGGGATGAACGCGTCTGTGCGGGTTCACATATAACAACACGAGTGCCGGAGGTATCCATGGAGAACGTTCACGTCGGCCGCACGCTTTCCGTGCTTATGGCCGGAGCCTTCATCTCGATTTTGAACCAGACGCTGATCAACGTCGCGATCCCCCATATGATGAACGATTTGAACGTGTCGGCGACGACGATCCAATGGCTGTCGACCGCTTACATGCTCGTCAACGGCGTGCTCATTCCGATCAGCGCTTACCTCATCGAGCGGTTCGGCATCCGCGCCTTGTTTATTTTTGCGATGGGCGCGTTCAGCGCGGGCTCTGTCATTTGCGCGATGGCGCCCAATTTTGCGGTCCTTTTGATCGGCCGGATCGTTCAAGCTTGCGGCGCAGGCATCATCATGCCGCTCATCATGAACGTATTTCTGATTTTGTTTCCGCCCGAGCGTAGAGGAGCGGCGATGGGCATGATGGGCATCGTCATCATTTTCGCCCCGGCTGTCGGTCCTACGCTGTCGGGCTGGATCGTCGAAAACCATTCGTGGCGGGTGCTGTTTACGATAATGATCCCGCTCGGGATCGTCGATCTGCTGCTCGCCATATCGTGGCTGCAAAACCTGACCAAATTGTCGAAGCCGAAGCTGGACGTGCCGGGCTTTCTGTTTTCCACGATCGGATTCGGCACGCTGCTGTACGGCTTCAGCGAAGCGGGCACGAAGGGATGGGGGAGCGGCACCGTCGTGACTTCGCTCATCGTAGGGGCGCTGTTTCTGGCCGCGTTCATATGGCGCGAGCTGACGATGGAGTCTCCGATGCTGGAGTTCCGCGTGTTCAAATACGACGTGTTCACGATCACGACGATTATCGGCTCCTGCATCAATATGGCGATGCTGGGTGCGATGCTTTTGCTGCCGATTTATTTGCAAAACATCCGCGGCTTTACGCCGCTTCAGTCCGGGCTGCTGCTGCTGCCGGGCGCGCTGCTGATGGGCGTCATGTCCCCGATATCGGGGGCCTTGTTCGACAGGATCGGAGCGCGCCCCTTGGCGGTTCTCGGACTCATCATTACGGCGGTGACGACGTACGAATTCAGCAAGCTAACCTCCGATACGCCTTACAGCCACATTATGGGCTTATATACGATGCGGATGTTCGGCATGTCGCTGCTCATGATGACGGTGCAAACGGCGGGGCTGAACCAGCTCCCCAGGCAGCTCGGCAGCCACGGCAACGCGATGTCCAACACGATGCGGCAAGTTGCCGGCTCAATCGGCACCGCCTTGCTCGTGACGGTCATGTCCAACCGGGCGACGTATCATTTGGGCAATTATGCGAACAACGTTACGTCGGCCAACAGCTATGTTGCGGAAACGTTCCATCAGATCGGCCAGGGCCTTTCGCTGATGGCCGGACTGCCGCCGTCCGCATCGGATCTGATGGCAACGCAAGTCGTATACGGCCTTGCTTCGCAGCAATCCGCCATCTCCGGCATCAACGACGCGTTCGTCGTGGCTACCGGCATCACTTTGGTAGGTTTGTTTTTCTCGTTCTTCGTGCGCAGGGTCAAAGCGGGCGGGAAAGCTCCGGCCGCCAAAAACGCGCATGGCAAATGATCCGCCCTGATGCGACGCTGCGTCGTTGCGGGCGCCGCGAAAAAAAACATTCGGTCTCCTTCGCCCGACAAGGCATGAGACCGAATGTTCGTTTTCTGCAGCAAATTAAAACACAAACATTAAAATGAAGAACAAAAGAACGAACAGCACGACGATAAACAGCGTCATTCCGTCTTTCGATAACGGTACGGACATGACCGTAAACGCCCCCCTCATACCGGGTTGATTTTATTGTATGAGAAGGGCGACGTTCGGGTGCATCCGTCTTCCGGTTATGGGCGCGCCGCGCCGAGACTGGATGCCGCCCGCAGCGCCTCCTGGTCAACGGGCAGCGTCCCTCCGGCCTTCAGCGTCAATATCCGCTCCACGAGCACGACCGATTGCGCGCGCGTCGTGTCCGCCTGCGGCGCCAGCTCGCCGCCGGCAAGCCCTTGCAGCAAACCGTTTTGCACGGCGTTTTGCAGTACATAGGATTCATCCAGCCGCGTACCGGGCTTCTGCAGCTCCGGCTTGACGGCGCGGAGAGCGATAGCCGCAATCTCGCCGCGCGTGATCGGATCGTTCCAGCCGCCGAGCAGATCGCCGTCCTGCAGCGCCCCTGCCTGCTGCAATGCTGCGGCGTAAGGTTCGTACCAAGTTTGTCCCGGCTGCGCTGCCGGGATAGTCAGGCGCAGCGCTGCCGCAGTCATTTTCACATATTCCGCACGCGATACTGTATGGTCGGGCCGGAACGTTCCGTCCTCGTAGCCGTCGACATAGCCTTCCTCCAGCGCGCGTTTAATGGCGTCCTGCGCCCAATGTCCGGAGATGTCGTTTAGCGCTGGCGCGAATCCGGTCACTATGGCCGGAGCCGAGCGGTTGTTCCTCGTCCCGTCTCCAAGCTGGCCCATAAAGTTGCCGCCCCATGCCCAGACGGTGCCGTCGCTTTTCATTGCCAGCGAATGAGAACCGCCGGCAGCTATATTCGTTACGCCGTCGAGACCCGATACGTTGACAGGCGTCAGCTGATTCGCCGAACCGCCGTCGCCAAGCTGGCCGAAGGCGTCGTACCCCCAAGCCGACACTTTGCCCGCTTGCCGCAGCACAAGGCTGTGGTAGCTCCCGGCGGCGACCGCTTTGGCGTCGTGAATCGTCGCCAGCGGCTCCGGCACGTTGCTCGATGTCGTCGTTCCGTCGCCGAGCTGGCCGAACGAATTGGAGCCCCACGTCCAGACGGTGCCGTCGTTTTTGACGGCGAGCGCGTGCAGTTTGCCGGCAGCGATGGCGACGACGCCGGACAAACCGCTCACCTGCACCGGCTGTTTCTTGCTTACGTTCGTACCGTCGCCGAGCTGGCCGTTACTGTTGTCGCCCCAGGACCACACTGTGCCGTCGCGCTTTAGCGCAATCGAGAAATTGCCGCCGGCGGCAATAGCCATCACGTCGCGCACCCCCGGTCACGGCCGCGGGAGCCGCATGGGCGCCCGGCGAGCCGTCGTCGGTCCCGAGCTGGCCGAACGTATTGTCGCCAAAGCTCCACACCGTGCCGTTGCTGACGAGGGCCAGCGAATGGTTCGAGCCGGCCGCAGCCGAAACGACGTGGTCCAGACCGGAAACTGGCGCCGGCTTCGGGCGGCCCGTTACACTCGTCGCTCCGTCGCCGAGCTGGCCGAAGTAGTCAGAGCCGTACGCCCATAAAGTTCCGTCGCCCGCAACGAGCAGCGTATGGGAGCCGCCTGCCGCTATTGCGGCAGGTTGAGGCACGCCGGTCAACGGTTTCGGCGCGAGGGCCGGCAGCGCCCCGTCCGTGCCGAGCTGGCCGAGCGTGTTGTCGCCCCACCCGAACACGCCGTTTGGCTTGACGGCCAGCGAGTCGTTCTCGCCCGCCGCCAGCGGCGCGGCCAACACGCCGCTCACGACGGTCGCACCTTCGCCTGGTTTGGGCACGGGCGCCGAGGCGTCGAATATGCTCGTAACCTGCTTCGGAAGGTCGGTATTCGTCGTCGTTCCGTCCCCGAGCTGGCCGTAAATGTTATGGCCCCACGCCCACAGCGAGCCGTCCGTGCCGATCAGGAACGAGAAGTTGTACGCCGCGACAACCGTTTTCGCTTCCGGAACGCCGAATACGTGCTGCGGCCCCGCCATAATTTGCATGTTCAAATGCTCGTTGAAGCCGGTGCCGGTTTGCCCGAACGTGTTGTCGCCCCAGGCCCACGCCGTGCCGTCCTTTTGGATGGCCAGCGCGTGGTTGTTGCCCGCCGAAATGGCGGTGACGTCTTTCATGAGTATCTCCGGAAGAGACCTGTCCTTCATATCGCCGAAGCCGAGCTGTCCGCTGCTGTCCGAGCCCCAGCTGTAGGCAAATCCGTCCTCGGTCAAGGCGAGCGAAAAATTGAAGCCGGCCGAAATGCTTTTCACCTGGCGAATCCATGTGATCATGACGGGGGCGTTCCACGTGTCGTGGTCGTGGGCGAAGCCGAGCTGCCCGTAAGTGTCGTCGCCCCAAGCCCACATATCTCCGTCTTTGGTCAGAGCGAGCGTATGGTAGCCGCCGGCGGAGATCGCTTTGATGCCCGTCAGGTTTTTGACTTGCACCGGCTTCGTCTGCTGGTCGCTGGCGCCGTCTCCCAGCTGGCCGACCGAGTCGTCTCCCCATGTCCAGACCGTGCCGTCTTTCAGCAAAGCAGCGGAATGCGCGGCGCCTGCGCTTACCGCCACTACGTCGTTCAAACCCGCGACCGGCACGGGAGAGTTGCGGTCGGTCGTCGTGCCGTCGCCGAGCTGTCCGTACGTATTTTGCCCCCACGCCCAGACGGTTCCGTCCTTCTTCAGCGCGAGCGTGTGATAGCCGCCGGTGGCCAGCTGAACGACGTCTGTCAAACCTTTTACCGCGGTAGGCCGCGTCCGGTTGTCGAGACCGCCGCCCAGCTTGCCGCGCAAGTTGTCCCCCCATGTCCAGACGGTGCCGTCGGTGCGAAGCACCGCCGTAAATCCTTTGCCGCCTACGATCTGGGCGATCGTGCCGGCAGCCGTACCGGCCGCGTTCGCATCGTCTGCTGCAGCGGGCGCAGCGGAAGCGGACGCGAGCATCGCGGCGAGAGCGAGGAGACAGCCGAGCCGTCGAACCGCATTCTTCAACATCGTGTACATGGCGTTCTCCTTTCTACATCGACCCCGTCGGCCCCGAAGGGAGCGTACGGTTGCCGTCCTGCCGTTTGCCGAACATCCCCCGGAAGCGGCGCTTGATCGCCCCTGTCCCGCCGTCCAGCAGCGTGAAGACGACAGGCACGAGCACGAGCGTAATCATCGTCGACAGCACGAGGCCGAAAGCGACGACCGTCGCCATCGAAGCTTGCGTCTCCGCGCCTTCGCCGAAGCCGATGACGAGCGGCAGCATCGCCAGCACCGTCGTCCCTGTCGTCATCAAAATCGGGCGGAGCCGAATTTGGCCGGCTTCGATCAGCGCGTCGAACAGCGGCATCCCCCGCTTGCGCAGCTGGTTCGTATAGTCGACGAGCACGATCGCGTTGTTGACGACGATGCCGACGAGCATAATCATCCCGATAATGGAATTCATATTGATCGTGCGATGCGTCACGAGCAGGCCGAGAATCGCGCCGACGAACGTCGGCGGCAGCGAAAACATGATGATGAACGGCCCGTACAGCGATTCGAACTGGCTGGCCATAACCATGTACACCAGGACGATGGATATCAACAGCATGCCGAAAAGAGAGGCGAAAGTCTGCGATTGCTGCGTGGTTGCACTCCCCATCGTAACCGTATACCCATCCGGCGGTTGAATCGAATCGACCACCTGTTTGACTTGCGCCTGTACATCGCCGACCGTAGCGCCGAATACGTTGGCCTGAACGACGGCAACGCGGTTCTGATTGAGGCGCCGAATTTGCGCCGGACCGGAACCCAGCTGTACTTTGGCGATCTGATTCAGCGGCACAATTGTTCCCGATGAAGTGTTGATTGAAATATTGTTCAGGTTTTCTATTTTGTTGGTGAAATCTTCCGGAAACTTGATGATTACGTCAATAGCCAAATTCCCCGTATTAAACTGGGTCGCTACAGTGCCCTGATAAGCGTTGCGGAGCGCCGTCATCACGTCCTTGAGAGACACGCCGAAATGCTGGGCCGCATCGCGGTCAATCGTCAAGCTGTATTGCGGGCTCGTTTGATCAAGCGTGTTCAGAACGTTGCGGGTTCCCGGGACGGTGCTGATTTGTCGCGCCACTTCGTCCCCCAGCTTTTGCAATACGTTTAGGTCGGGACCGGACAAGTTCACGGTAATATCCCCGCCATTGCCAAAGCCGCCGCCCATACCCGGCAGCCTTATGCCTGACGGCGTGCTGACGTTGATGCGGGCGCCCGGATAGCCTTGAGTCATGCCGCGGATTTGCTCGGCTACTTGGGCCGAGCTTCGCTTGTGGCCGGTTTTCAGCGTAACGTCGATGCTCGCGCTGTTCGTGGCGGAAGACTGGAAAGCGCCGCCGCCGGAAGAACCGACCCGCGTGTATATAATATCCGCTTCGGGAATGCTTTTCACTTTGCTTTCAATCGTTGTTGCCAATTGGTTCGTCACGTCAAATGAAGTGCCTTGCGGCAAACTGATATCGACGCTCACCCGGCCCTGGTCCGTTTGCGGTGTCAGCTCGCTGCCCACAAATCTGGTGGCGTAGACGCTTGCCGCCAGCAGCGCTACAGTCGTGACAATAATGACCCAGCGGTGCGACAGCGACCAGCGGAGAAGCCACGCATACATTTGCGTCAATCTTTTCATGCCGCGGCCATACCAAATAAGCGGATTCCAGGACCGGCCTTCCGGCAATTCCTCGTCTACTTTCCCTTTCATGATTTTGGCTGCGAGCATCGGCACAAGCGTTACCGCCGCAAACAAAGCCGCAATGTGGGAAAAAATAACGGTTAATGCCATCGGCCAAAAGAACTGCTTGGATATGCCGTTGATAAATACGGTCGGAGCAAAAACGCATATTTGCGCGAGAGCGGATGCAAATACGGCTGTTCCTACTTCAGCTGCCCCCGCTTTTGCCGCTTCTTCCGCATCCAGCCCTTCATGGCGCTTGCGGAAAATGCTTTCCAGCACGACAACCGCAAAGTCGACAAGAGAACCGAGACCGACCGCCAATCCCCCGAGCGTAATCGTATTGATCGTCTGCGAAGAGAAATACATCATACTGAACGTGGAAACGACCGCGATTGGGATAACGATGCCGATAATAAGAGTAGCCCGCACGCTGCGCAGGAAAAAGAGCAAAATAATGATGGAGAACAGGCCGCCGAGCAGCAGGTGGTCCCTGACCGTATTGACCGAGCTTTTAATAAACGTCGCCTGGTCGTTTAATACGGTAAGATGCTCTCCGTTAGGAAGCTTTGCTTCAATTTTTTTGAGCTGCGCCCTGATGTTGTCGGAGATGGCTACCGTATTGCCGCCGGCTTGTTTCAAAATGGACAAGCTGACGCTCGATTGCCCGTTCATTCGGGAATCCGCCGTTACGTCCTGATAGGTGTCGACAATTTTCCCCAGTTCGCTGAGCGCGATCGTCGAGCCTTTGCCAAGCGGAACCTGCACTTTGCCGATTTCCAATACGGACTTGAATTGTCCGTCAATGTGCAGCGGAATGAGCTGCGTTCCTTTGTTGACGAGACCTGCATCCGCCGAGTTGTTATCATTGCCGAGCGCCGATTGAATCGTGCTTAGCGTAATGTTGTACTGCTGCAGCTTATTGGGGTCAATCAAAATCTGCACCTGTCTGATCCGGCCCCCGGAAGCGCCGACCGATGCAACGCCGTCAACTTGCTGCAAGAGCGGGCTGACCACGTTATCCGCCGTATCGCGCAACGAAATCGGATCGGCGTTGCCGTACAGCGCGATCGACATAATCGGCATACTGTTCGGATCCACCCGGGAGATGACCGGAGCGGCCGCGTCCGACGGCAGTTGACGTTGCACGCGCGACATTTTGTCCCTCATGTCGAGCATGACCTGATCCAGGTTCGTGCCGTAGTTAAATTGCAACGTTACGTTGCTGGAGCCGGTCCGCGAATTTGAGGACAAGTTCGATAAACCGGATACGGTCGCCATCGACTGCTCGATGGGTTTCGTAACTTGGCGTTCCATTTCGGCTGGCGATGCGCCGGGCCAGGATACCGATACGTTAGCCGTCGGAATGTCCAGATTCGGATAAAGATCGACCGGTAGCAGCGGAATCGCAATCATGCCGACGATGATAAGCGCAACCATGATCATCACTATCGTTACTGGACGCCTGACGGAGAAATTGGCCAAATTCACTGTCCGGCACCTGCCTTGTCGGTACCGCTACTACCTCCGGCACCGGGAGCTTGCTGACCGTTCGAAGACTGTTTCTGTTGACCGCCGCTTGCGCCCTGTTGCTGATCGCTTCGTCCGGCTCCCTGCCCGCCGTTTCGGCCGCCTCCCTGGCGATTGCCTTCCTGGCCGCTTCCCTGACGGCTGCCGCCTTGGTCCGCTTGGCCCTGCCCCCTTTGTCCCGATTCCGATCCGTTTTGTCCGGTTTGGCCGGTTTGTACGGGCACGTTGTCGGAAAGCAGCTCCTGGCCTTGCACGACCAGCTCGTCGCCCGGTTTTAATCCGCTTGTGATTTCGAACTGAGTGCTCGTCATTTCGCCGATCTTGACGGACACCTTTTTCGCCTTGCCGTTCTGCACGATGTATACCGAGTTCCCGGTGTTGTCGTTCAATACAGCGTTGGCCGGAATCATGATCGCCTGACGTCCTGTGGCTTTAATCGACGATTCCGCGAACATGCCGGGCAGCAGTTCGTGCTGCGTGTCGTTGACCTGAATATCGACCAAGTAAGACTTCGTTGTCGCGTCCAGAGACGGGTGGATGGCATACACTTGACCGTCGAACGACTTGTTCAACGTCGGAACGTTGACGGTCATAGGTATACCCGTCTTGATTTTGCCGATGGAGGCTTCCGAAACGTTTACCGTCGCAAGCGTCGGATTCGTTGAGGCAATCGAGACGATCCCGGTTTGGGCAGCGTTTTGCCCGACCGGCGTCAGAATCGCCGTTACAACTCCGTCGACAGGCGAGGTCAGAACGCCGTCCTGCAGCTGCTCCTCCAGCGTTTTAACGTTCGTCAGCGCGAGCTGCAGCTGAGCCTCGCTGACCTTGATGCCGTCCGTCCCTTGCGCCGCCTTGTACGATTGCTCCGCTTGCTTGACCGAACTTTGCTGCGATGCTTGCGCGTTGGCCAGAGCGGTTTGCTGTTGGAACAGCTGCTGCTGGTTTACTGCGATTTGCGACGCGGCGTTCGTTTGGGCGTTCGCCAGCGATACGAGAGCGGCGTTCAGCGCTTCCTGCGCTACTTGCACCTGCTGCGAGCTTTGTGCCTGCAGCAAGGCGTTTTGCAAGCTCGTCAGTTGCGACTGAGCGGCCGCTTGAGCGCTTTGCGCATCTTTATACTGGGTTTGCTGGGCCTGTTGCAGTGCCAGCTGCGCCGCTTGCAAATTGGAAAGCGCAGCGGCGGCCCCGCTGGTCCCAATAGCTTGGCTATAAGCGGCAGCGGCTTGCTGTACCTTAAGCTGCAGCGAATCCAGGTTGTTCGATTGCGACTCCAGCAGCGCGTCGAGCTGGGAGTTCAAGTTGTTTTGCGCGATCGTGATCGCCGACTGAGCGCTCGCTTGCGTCGAATTGAAGGACGTCTGCGCGCTGGCAACGCCCTGCTTCGCCGAAGCGATGGCGTTTTGCTGCGCCGTAATGGCGTTGTTCAGCTGGGCCTGGGCGAGCGCTACGGCCTGCTTGGCGGCAGCCACTTGCGACTGGGCATCGCTCGTCGCTTTATCCAGCGCATTCTGGGCCGCCGCAAGTCCGCTCGCATAATCGCTAAGCGCTTTGTTGTACTGCGCTTGCGAAACGGCAGCCGAGCTTTTCGTCGTCTCCAGCTGCTGCTGCAGCTGTGTCGTATCGATATGAGCGATAGCTTGTCCTGTTTTGACGCGATCGCCGACGTTCACATCGATCGAAGCGATGCGCCCCGTCACGCGGGATGCCACATTGGACGTAAACACGGGCGTAATCGAACCGGTAAATACTTGCCCGCCGCCCACGTCCGACATCTTCACCGTTTGCGTTACTACCGGCATTTGCCGTGCTGCGCCTCGTCCACCCTGCGCGCCTTGCTTCGGGTTCGTCGAAGCCGAGCCGCACCCCGCCGCCGCCGCTGCCACAAGCACGACCAGCGACGCGGCTGCGACGCGTCTGAACACTTTTCTGTTGATCATATGCGAGGAACCCTCCATTGCCCTTGTCGAATCTGCTGAATTGCAATAACTCAAGCGTAGCGGACAATGATGATCAAATTGTGATGCAATTGTAAAAAATGTGTGAAGGAAGCGCTTTTGTGCCGCCTTGCGGTGCGTTTTTTCGCGGTTTTAGGGCAAGATGAGAGCGGGTCGCCCCCAAAATATGTAAGAAGGGGAGGCGCCAATGTTGCCGTTCCCCAAAAAATGCTTTTGCAATCGCATTCGCGGCAACTGTAGCCGTGTTTGGTCCCGTTCCCCGCTGCAAGTGCCTGAAAGGCAATTAGAGGAGCTCCGGCGCCAACTTCCCGCAAACATGCAGCTGCAGTTGCATTCGCGGCAACTTTAGCCGCATGTTTGATCCCGGTTCCCGCTGCAAGTGCCTGAAAGGCAAAACGCCCAAAGAAAAAAGGCTATCCACTAGCCCCGAGCATACAAAAAATCCGCTTTGCTATAACACCTCTTGTGCTGTAAAAACGATGAGCAATCGCATCTGCAGCTACGACAAATATCACCAGACCCGCGCCTTTACTGCTCCGGCTGCCCGGAAGCCCGGCGCAGAGCGTTCGCCAGGCGATGGAACTCCTCCTGCGCAGCGGGCACGCTCGTCGCATAATAGGCAGCGGACAGGAAAGCGATAATTTTGTTCGCATCTTCACGCTTAGTGCCGGCATATCCCCACCTCCCGTAATTGCGTTATAATGGAATTGAACCGTCTGTACGACATCTTGCCAGCTTTTGCCCCAGCTTTGAATGTAATCGATCGGATCGGAATGATCGGTGCCGCCCAAATACCGGCTAACGTCATAGTGCGACCACAGCGTTCCCGTACCGTCGGGCAGGGCCGGCGTGACGCCGAGGCCGCGCATCGACAAAAACACGGCAGCGCGTTGGCACCAGCGGTCGAACGAACGGGCGAACTCGTCAGCCGTCCGGTTCGAGCACAGCTCGAGATGGATAAAGCGCGGATTCGCGACCGGCCCGGCGCCGTAGGCGAGATACATCGGGTTGGCGACTTGAATAATTTCATTAGGATCGATGAATTCGTGCACGAACGCATTCGCGTACGTGCGGCTTTCGTACATCCGTTCCGAGCGGGCGGTGTCGCCGGGACTTGCGGTCTGATGCATCACAACCCCTTCCCACCGGCCGACGCCGCCCCGGTAAGGAATTTGCGGCAGCCCGGGAATCCAATCGACGATGACCGGATATAACGAATATGCGCACATGTACCTCCTCACCTCCTCCCGTCGGACTTGTAATCATTTTATGTCGGACGGGGGGGAGAGTGCGCGCCGCCTATCACGAAACTTTGACGTCGGAGGTCTTCCCCCTATGAATCATCAGCAACTGATTGACATCGGCTTAACCAAAAGAGGCACTAGCCTGCGCTATCCGTTCGACCCTGATTTGCCGGTGCTCTTCGTGCGGGACAAAATGTTCGCGCTGCTCGGCCATACGAAAGCCGGGATCCCGAGCGTCAACCTGAAGACACATCCGGACGAGGCTTGGCTGCAGCGCGAAACGTACCCAGCGCTGTGCTGCCAGGATACCATATGAACAAGCGGCATTGGAACACGGTAGTGCTCGACGGCACTGTACCTGACGGCGTTGTGGCGAACATGCTGGACGAGTCGTACCGCCTCGTCGTCGCCAAGCTGCCGAGAGCCGACCGCGAGACGCTCAGCCTTGAGCTTGGATAAGGCGGAGATACGGCGAAAGTGCCGATATGATGACAAAGATAAACGGCTTACGTTGTCCCTTGGAAAATGGCTCGCAGCGGAAACAACGCGATTATAGGCGCAAATTGCCAAGCCTTCGGATAATGCGCGTTCCGGATTTAGCGAAATGAGCCGCACGATCGGTCGGATCGACTCGAGCATCGATAGGGCAGTTATCGAGTTGAAAGGTGACGATGAAGCTAAACGGAACATTTTCGAAAAGACGTTGTTCGTCGGAACTCCCACCCCCCGGCACCCGAACCGGTCGCCGGAACCATCCTCAAGCCAAACGGCGCCGCAGCCGCTATTCGCACGTTCCGGACGTTCCGACAAGTGCACAAGGCCAGGTTCCCGCAGCCGGGACACCTGGCCTTCTCAAGCAGAATGGCTACTGTTACTCGAACTTCACCAAATCCGCGACGCGGACCGGCAGGCCGGTACGGATCGCACGGTTGGCGGCAATGCCTGTCAAAATTGAACGCGCACCATCGGCATGGTTCGCCGCCCGGCGGAAACGGTCCTCCTGCGGCTCGCCGAAAATGTCGCGCAGCAGCACGGTATCGCCGCCGCCATGGCCTCCCACTCCTTCTTCCACTTCCACCTCGTAGGGCGCGCCGAACATCGGGTGCACAATCATTTTTTTACCGCGCAGCGCCCCTTCGATCGCTTTGTCGCCACCGGAATTGACGTATGACTGCTCGACGACGGTAAGCTCAAGGCGCCCCTTGGTGCCGGTGAACGAGATGCGGTAGCCTTCCCATGGCGTATAAGCCGTCAGCGAGTAAGTGAGGATCGCTTTATTTTTGTAGCGGACCATCACGCCCATCGTATCCTCGATGCTGATGCCGTCGGAAAATACGCTCTGGTCGCGGCGGTAGCCGTCTTCGTGCTCGGCGTCGAGGTACATCGCTTTCAAGTTCGGGCTCCGGTCGAGATGGAGCGCGAACGGATCGTCCTTCGCCGCCGGATTGCCGGTCGCGCGGTCATAAAACGCCGTTACCCCGCGCCGCTCGGCGTTGTCCTTGCCGTAAAACATCAGGTCCCCGAACGCAAACACCGTCTCCGGCTCGGAGCCGATCCAGAAATTGACGAGGTCGAAATGGTGCGTCGACTTGTGCACGAGCAGCCCCCCGCTGTTGCGCTTGTCGCGGTGCCAGCGCCGGAAATAGTCGGCGCCGTGCTTCGTATTGAGCAGCCATTCGAAATGTACGGCCGTCACCTGTCCGATAACGCCGTCTTCGATCAACTCGCGCACTTTCGTATGATGCGGGGCATAGCGGTAGTTGAACGTCACCCGGACGTTCCGCCCCGTCCGTTTCACCGCGTCCAAAATCGCCTGGCACTTCTCTTCGTCGACGGTCATCGGCTTCTCCGTTATGACGTCGCAGCCCAGCTCCATCGCTCGAATGATGTACGTATGATGCGTCCGGTCGACGCTCGTGACAATGACTGCGTCCGGTTGTTCCCGCTCGATCATCCGGTCGAATTCATGCGCCTTGTAGGTCGCGACCGCGGGATGACCGTATTTTTCTTGAAGCAGCCTGTTTGCATAGTCCATCCGTGTCTGGTTCGTATCGCAAAATGCCAGCAATTCGGCGCTCTCCTTGTAATCCGAAGCGATAGCTCCCCAGAAAAACTGCGCTCTTCCGCCGGTACCGACGAGCACGTAAGTTTTCTTCTTCATCTGCCAAGCTCCCCTCACAGCGTTTTGATCTTCTTGGACTCGATAGTACAGCAATATCGGAGATTTTTCTTGCGATTTTATGCTTGTTTACGTTAAAACCCCGCATTTTTTGCTATAATCAAGTCGGAGGTGGCTGCATTGCCGGACGAGTCGCTTTTATATGTAAACCGGGACGACTTTTTGCACGTCGAGTACATTCGCCGTACCGAAAAGCACGTCATGCCGGCTAACCATTATCACGACTATTACGAAATCTATGTGCTGCTATCGGGCGAACGCGACTATTTTATCGTAGACCGAACATACCGGGTGAAGCCCGGGGAAATTGTCTTCATCGGCAAAAACGAGCTGCACAAGACGATGCAGGCGGGAGCGCCGGCGCATGAGCGGCTGCTGCTGCATTTTGACGACGGGCTGCCGTTCCGGATGTCGCCGGCTGCGACCGACTGGCTGCTTGCCCCGTTCCGCGCGGACAGCCGCGTGCAGCGCCTTCCTGATGATGCCGCTGCCTCGGCGCTGACGGCCCGTGTCCTGAAGGAGCTGCGGGACAAGCCGCCCGGCTATGAAATCGCGCTGCGCCATGCGGTATGCGAGCTGTTGCTCGCGGCCGGCAGGCACACCCTCTGGCTGCAGCAAGCGAAGCCGGAGCCGGAGCCGTTTCGTCACACCTCGCCGATGCGCGGCAAAATATCGGATATCGTCCGGTATATTAACGATTCGTACGCAAAGCCGCTGAGCCTGGCGGGGCTGGCGGAGCGTTTTTACGTAAGCCCGTACCACCTGAGCCGCACGTTCAAAGAAACGACCGGCTTCACGCTCACCGATTACGTCAATTTGACGCGCATCAAGGAAGCGCAGCGGCTCCTCCGCGAAACGACGCTCAGCGTGACCGAGGTGGCGGCGGTGGCCGGCTACGACAACTTCTCGCACTTCGGCAAAACGTTCAAAAAAATAACGCGCCTGACGCCGCGCGCTTACCGCAGCGGCACCGTCAATACTTTGTGAGGGCCCCGGGCACGGCTGCCGGCGCGCAAGCCAGCCAAGTTGGCGGAACGGCGGTTCGTGCGGTGGGGTGTGCAGAGCGTTAGCGGGTTAACGCGGGCAGCGCCGGGGCTGGCTTACCGCAGCGGCACCGTCAATACTTTGTGAGGGCCCCGGGCACGGCTGCCGGCGCGCAAGCCAGCCAAGTTGGCGGAACGGCGGTTCGTGCGGTGG
>NZ_JXAK01000067.1 GCF_000829455.1 Gordoniibacillus kamchatkensis | reverse complement strand
TGCTGCCGCGTCCGCAGCTGGAGCGCCTGCTTGTCCAGCTCGGCCTCCTCGCGCTGCAGCCGCTCCAGCCGGGCGGCAAGATCGCTCAAAAACGTCTCGCTCTTGTCCAGCCTGCCGCGCAGCTCCTCCGCTTGCCGCTCCTTGGCGCGCAGCGCCTCCAGCTCGGCCGGGACGTCCAGCCCGGCCAGCTGCGGATAGCGCTCCAGCCAGTCCGCTTCGCCGCGGGCATGGGCGGCTTCGACTGCAGCCGCTTTGCTCTGCTGCGACTGCAGCTGCTGCTCAGCGGCAGCGAGCTGCGAGGCGAGCTGCTGCACCCGCCGCTCGGCGGCGCGCATTTCGCCTGCTATGCGAGCCGCGAGCGTCTCGAGCGCATCGGCTTGCCGCTCGCCGGCGGCGAGCCAATGGCGCAGCGTCCGGGTGAGCTGTTCAACCGCGGCCGGCTCCGCACCGCTATGTATCGGGCCAAACGTGCCGGCAAGGTCAGGGCCGGTTTGCGAGACCCCCGAAGAGGACTCCGCGAGTGCATCGGCAGCATCGGCCAATGCGCCGTTCGCTCCGACCTTTCCTGTCACACTGCCATCCGCACGCAAACGATCGGCGACGCCTTTCGCATCATCACGCGCCCCGGCAGTCACGCCTCTGCCGTCATCCTGCTTCAGCAGCTCGGACAGCAGCGCCTCCACAGCCGCTTCCGCGGCCACGGCCGGCTCCGGCCTGACGGCGCCAAGCGCCGCTGCAGCTTCCTGCCACCCGTCCCGCACAGCATCCGGGAGCAGCAGCGTTGCTTGCTTGCCGGCCGCGCGCCAGCGAAACGCCAGCTGCCGCAGCGGCAGCTCCAGCCCGCGCAGAGCGGCGAGCTGCGCCTCCCACGCCGCTTCGCCGCGGGCCGCTGTCCGGCTGTCCTCGCGCTCAGTTCCAGGAACCGAAGCCGAAGCTGCCGATGCCGGAGCCGGATGATGCGGCGATCCGCATACCGGGCACGGCTCGCCGTCCTGCAGCGCCGCCGCAAGCCGCTCGGCAAGCGCGTGCCGCTCCTCGCTCTCGCGCTCCCGCTTCGCCGCCTCCAGCCCCGACGCCGCCAAATCCTGAAGCACCGAAAGCGCCGCTTCCGCTGCCGCCAGGCTTCCCTCGCCCGGCCCCGATGCGGCCAGTCCGCGCAGCACATCTGACGCCAGCGCCTCATGCGCCTGCTTCGCTTCTCCAAGCTCAGCCTCAAGCGCCGCCCTGTTATCCCTTCCCGCCGCCAGCTCAGCGCGCAGCTCGCCGAGCTGCGCCTCCGCCGCACGCAGCGCTTGCCGCTCCTGTGCCGCCGCCTGCAGCGTCTGGCTTTGCTCGACGCTGACCGAACAACGGCCGAGCTCTTCCTTCAGCTCGGCTTGGCGCTGCAGCGCCCGTGCCTTCGTTTCCAGCTCTTTGTGCAGCGCGGCCCGCACATCCGCAAGCCGCCGCTCGGCGGCCGCCGCCTCCGTCTCCAGCGCCGCTGCGCTACGCACGAGCCGCTCGTGCTCGCGCTCGAGCTCGAGCGCCTGCTCCAGCTGGGCGATTCGCGCCAGCTGCGGCTCCTCCCGCTCGCGCAAGGCGCTGCAGCCGCCTCGTACGCGCCGCGTGCCGCCGCCGCGGCCTGCTCCGCTTCGCGGTAGCCGGCTTCCGCCGCCGCGGTGCGCTCCTCCGCTTGCGCCGCCTGCTCGCGCGCGCTCCGCAGCTGCGCGAGATACGGCCGCAGCCGTTCCGCCTGCTCGCCGAGCGCCAGCCGCCGCTCGAGCTCGCCTACTTCCGGCTCGCGTTCCGCGAGCGCCGCCAGCTGCCGCTCCAGCGCTTCCTGCTCCTGCTGCCACTCCACCAGCTGCTTCAGCTCCGCATGGCGCTTCTCCGCCGCCTCCAGCTCCGTCTGCGCAGCCGCCGCTTCCTGCTCCGTTTCCGCGGCGCGGGCCGCAGCCGCTTCGACCGCTTCCGCCGAAGCGTCGCCGAGCCCTTGCTGCTCGGCGGCGATTTCTTTTTGCTGCCCGTCCGCTTCCTTAAGCTTAGCGGTTACTTTTGCCGCCAACCTGTCGCCGTACTCCTCGAGCCGGAACAGCCGCTGCAGCATAAGCCGCCGATCTTTGCCCGTCAGCGTCAAAAACTCCGCAAACTTGCCCTGCGGCAGCACGACAGCCCTTGTAAAATCGGGCATCGACAGCCCGAGCAGCTCCTGCACCTGCGAGTTTACGTCGCCCGCCTTGTCGGCGAGCACGACCGGCTCTTCGGGGACGAGCTTTACGAGCCGGCTGACCGTCTGGGTAATGCCGCTTTCGCCGCTCCGCTTGAACTGGCGGTCGACGCGATACCGCTCCGCCCCTTCCGGCCTGGACAATTCGAACGTGAACGAGACGGCAAGCGTCTGTTCGGCCTGGTTCATAATGCCCTGCGTGCCGCCCGGGGCCCGCTCGACTTTGCCGTAAAGCGCCAGCGTAATGGCGTCGAGCACGGACGATTTGCCGCTTCCCGTCGGGCCGAAAATGCCGAACACCCCGGCGTCGGTCAGCTTCGTAAAATCGATCTCCTGCTTCTCCCGGTAACTTTGCAGCCCGGCGATTTGCAGCGCTATCGGACGCATGCGCGTTCCTCCCTTCCGGCTTAACTTGCCGCTTCGCTCTCATCCTCGTCCTTCATCAGCTTCAGGAACAGCTCGACAAGCTCCGGCTCCGGCTGCGCGCCCCCTGTCTGGCGGGCGTAAAAAATGCGAAACAGCTCGTCGACCGGCAGCCCCGCCTGGCGCTCTGCGGCGGCGGCTTCCGCCTCCGTCTGCGGATATACGGGCCGAATATGTATCAAGCCGTCACGCCGCTTGCGCAGCTCGTGAATGTCCTCCAGGCTCATCGCCTCGGTGACGTGCACTTCCAATTCGATCCATGCGTTCGGATCGCGGCCTTCGTCAAGCCAGGCGCGCACTTGCGCCAACCCTTCCGTCGCCTTCCAGCGGACGAGCGGCCGGCCGCTGGACAGCCATATTTCCTGCGGCTGTACGGTTTTGTCGCCGGGCGCCACATCGACCACAGTCACCGATTTGGCCTGTCCCGCTTCGGAAAAGCTGTATGCGAGCGGCGAGCCGCAGTATCGCAAGAGCGACGGCGCTTTCACCGTTTGCGGCCGGTGCAGGTGGCCGAGCGCCACGTACTGCGCCCCCGCGCACAGCGCCGACGTATCGACCGTGTACGCCCCGCCTACCTGGATCGGACGCTCCGAATCGGATTCGGCCCCGCCGAGCACGTACAAATGGCTCATCAGCAAGTTGACCGAATCCGGGCGGAAAGCGGCGGCTTCCCGCGCCACCAGTCTGGCGATCCGCTCCGAATACGCGCTGCGCAGAGCCTCTTCGCTGGCCTCGTCCTCCAGCAGCTCCCCGAGCCGCGACTCGGACGGATACGGCAGCGCGTACATAAGCGCCCGCTCCCCGGTCCGCGCGATGTCAAACGAAAGCAAGCCCGCCGCCGGCAGCCCGACAAGCGTAACCCCCTGCCCGCCGGCCAGCGGCGCCGAGGCGGCCAACCGTTCGGGGTGGTCGTGATTGCCGGCAATGATCGCTACAGGCCGCTTGCCGCCCTCAGCCAGCCGCGACACGCCTTCGTAAAACAGCTTCTCCGCCGCCGCCGGCGGGTTCACCGAATCGTACACATCGCCCGCAACGAGCACAAGATCGATCCGTTCTTCGCGCACGATGGCCGTCAGCTCGTCCATGAACGCCGCCTGCTCCTCAAGCCGGCTGCGCCCCTCCAGCGTGCGCCCGAAATGCCAATCCGCCGTATGCAATATGCGCATGTTCTGTCACTCCCTTCCGACTACAGTTCAACGACTAACGATCCGTCAAAATAGTACACATACCGTCCCGCTACTTTCCGCCGCCAAATATGCTCCACAGCGCGGGCATACAGCGTCAGCTGGACGCGGTACCTCTCGCGCAGCATATCCAACGGAACGCCGCGCACGGCGTCGGTTTTGAAATCGAGCAGCACAAGGCCCCTTTCGTCCTCAAACAGGCAGTCGATCACGCCCTGAATGAGCACCGGTTCAGGTTCCGGCAGTTCTATGCCGGCACCGCCCGCGTACGCTTCCTCCGACGACAGCGCATAAGAGAACGGCAACTCGCGATGCACTTTATGCGCCTGTAGCAAACGAGCGCCAAGCTCGGTAGCGAAAAAAGCTTCAATCGGCCCGGGATCGAGCGCTTCGCGCTGCGCCGCCGTGAGCAGCTCCAGCTGCACCATGCGGTCCATCGTCTCGAGCACCGATTGCCTCGTTGGCGCGCGGTCGAGGGGAATCGCCTGCATCACCGCGTGATACGCCGTTCCCCGCTCGGCCGCCGTCAGCCGGCGCTCCTCCATGAAGCGCGGCCGCCGCGCAAGCGCGGTGCGAAGCGCCGCCAACCCGGCCGCGGAACGTTCGCTCCCAAGTCCTGCTTCGGATGCGGCGGCGGAACCTAATCTTCCTATTGCTCCATCAACCGCCGCATCGGACGGCACGGCGGCGATGTCCGCCAGCTTGCGCTCGTGCAGTCGCTTCATTTCCGACACCGTCGTTTTGGAGAACAGCTTCGTTGCCGCCTCGAACGGATACGTCCAGCCAAGCGCCCGCTCTACCGCTTCCAGCAGGCTCGCTCCGCCTGCCGCGCCCGGGCCGCCTGTCGCATCGGAACCGCTCCTTCCAGCGCCGGATCCTTCAGATCCGCCGCTGACGACAGCTCCTTCGCATCCGTCTATTCCGTCCGAACGTGCGGGTGCAACGGGTCCTCCGCTTCCATCAGCTCCCTCGCTTCCGTCTATTCCGTCCGGGCCTCCTGCAGCATCAAGTCCGCCGCTTTCAGCGACTCCTTTGTATTCGTCGAGCCTCCCGGGTTCCATAGCCCTAACGCCGCCGTCAACCAACGCGGCGAGCGCCTCGTGCGGCACCGGCTCGAGGCGGCGCAGCGCTTCTCTCAGCTCCGGGTCCGGCATCGTTCTTTGCTCGCCGGCCGTAACGCGCAGCGACGAGGCCGGGATGACGGCAACGTTCCATTGTGACGCTTCTTGCTTAAGCCAGCCCGGCAGCCTGCCGCTCCAGCCGATACGGTCGCGCCACGCTGCGCCTGCGGATGTCTGAGCAATGCCGGCCCGATCCAGTCGAGGTAGCAGCGCGCTTTTGCCAGCTCATGCTCTGGCAGTTTCCGCTCCGGCTGCTCGAGCGTGCGGCTCCACTTGCGCAGCAGCTTTTCCGCGGACGGCGCCGTACCGAGCAAAATGAGCTTCTCCCGGGCCCTCGTCAAAGCGACGTAAAGCACCCGCATTTCCTCGGCGAGCAGCTCGCGCTTCATTCGCCGCTGAATGGCGAGCGCGGGCAATGTCGGATAGCCGGCGCGCAGCTCGGCATCGACGTAGCGCGGGCCGAAGCCGAGCTCCTTATGCGTGACGAACGGTTCGTTCGCATCGCTGCGGTTGAACATTTTGCCAAGACCCGCGACGAATACGACCGGAAACTCCAGCCCTTTGCTCTTATGGATCGACATGATGCGGACGACGTTCTCCTGCTCGCCGAGCGCCCGCGCCGTGCCGAGATCGCCGCCGCTGTCCCGCATCCGCTCCAAAAAGCGGAGGAAACGGAACAGCCCGCGCAGCGACGTGCTTTCGTATTGCCGGGCCCGGTCGTATAAAGCGCGCAAGTTCGCTTGGCGCTGCTGGCCGCCGGGCAGGCCGCCGACGAAGTCGAAGTAGCCCGTCTCGCGGTACAGCCGCCAAATGAGCTCCGGCAGAGCGCCTTGCCGCGCCTCCTTCCGCCACTCCTCGAGCTTTGCGAGAAAACGGCGCACCCGCCTGCGCAGGCTCGCGTTCCCGCCGTTCTCTTGAATGTTTCCGGCGGCAATCGGCGCCGCATCTTCATCGTCGGCCGCTGTCATTGGCATGCCGATGCCCGTCACAGCACTGAACACAGCCGTCTCGCCTTCGTCCGCAGCAGAGTTGGATTCAGCCGCTTCGCCGTTCTCCGGCTCAGCTTCGGCCGTCACCTTCGTCCTGCCGATGTCCGGCACGGCTGAGGACGCCGCCATCTCACCTCCGCCCGCAGCAGCCCATTGTGCATCGTCCTTATCCCCGCGCGCATATTGCCGCACGGCTTCGTAGAACGAGCCGCTGCGGTCCGCCAGCCGCAGCTGCGCCATTTCCTCGGCCGTTAGCCGGACGATCGGCGAACGAAGCACGGCTGCGAGCGGAATGTCCTGATACGGATTGTCGATGACATGCAGCAGCGACATGACGACTTCGACTTCCGTCGCCGCAAAATACCCCGTGCTCAGCTCCGCATAAGCCGGTACGCCGTACAGCTTCAACTCCTCGATAAACACCGGCGCCCACTGCTGCGTCGCCCGCAGCAAAATGACGATGTCGCGATACGATACGTCGCGGAACGCCTTCAAGCTTTTGTCGTACACCTGCATCGGAGGGCGGCCGCCTGCGCCGAGCAGCTCCTGAACGCGAACAGCGACAGCTCTTGCCTCCAGCTGCGCCGTTTCCAGCTCAAGTTTCTCGTCCTGCTCCCCGGCATCGGCCGCCTCGCCCGAGAAGTCGCCTTCGCTCTCGCCGCCGGCATCGCCGCCCGATGGCGCTGCGCCTTCGGCCTTCTCCAGCAGCAGCGCTTCGACGGGCCATTCCGCGCCCTCCGGCTCCGCATAGCCGGCTCCGTACACAAGCTCGGCCCGCTCGTCGTAGTCGATCTCGCCGACGGCGCCGTGCATCGTTTGCGTGAAGACGAAGTTGACGGCGCGGACCACTTCTTTGCGGCTGCGAAAATTGCGCGCCAGGTCGATACGCCGCCCCGGTCCTGCGCCTGTCGCCGTAAACGATTGATACTTTTCCAGAAACAGCCCCGGTTCGGCCAGCCGGAACCGGTAAATGCTTTGCTTGACGTCGCCGACCATAAACCGGTTGCCCGGCGCAGACCGGGAAATCAAGGTGACGATCGCTTCCTGCACCCGGTTCGTGTCCTGATATTCGTCGAGCAGCACTTCGGCGAACTGCTCGCGATACGCGTGAGCGGCAGCCGACGGCAGCAGCCGCTCCGGCGTAGACTGCGGGTCGCGAAGCACGCGCAGGCAGCAGTGCTCGAGATCGCCGAAATCGACGAGCCCTTTCGACTCCTTCGCTTGACTGTACATTTCCCCGAATTCGACGACGAGGTCTACGAGCGTATGGACAATCGGCGCCAGCGCCGCCAGCTCGAGCGCAAACTGCTCCGGGGTACGGCCGAACAGTTCCTCCTGCAGGCGCGACACTTGATCCTTCGCCTGGCCGCGCAGCTCCTTCACGTGCTCCTGCAGCTCTTTATCGATGTCGTCCCCTTTGCATGGCTTCAGCTTGCCGAACGAAACCGCTCCGAAGGCGCCGACGAGCGCTTCCCAGCCGCTGCCAGCGGCGTCCAGCAACTGTGATACGACGGACAGATCGTCGCGCAGTGTGCCGGCGTACGGATAGGGGCCACCCGGCGCTTCCGCCGTGTCGATCGCTTGCTGCAGCAGCGCGCCCGCGCCTTCCAGCTCCAGCTTCATGTCGCCGAGCAAGCTTTGCTGCCACAATGCCAAGGACGGCAGCTCCAGCGGCCAATCCGGCGCTTGCTCCGCGCGTGCGGCCAAAGCTGCGCTTTCCTCCGCCACGACGCTTGCGGCCGCCGCTTCCGCCAAGCCGGCTTCCAACTCCGCAACCGCTTTACCGGCCCCGGCATCCGCAGGCGCTGCACTCTCAACCAGTCCCCCAGCCTCCGTAAGCGCTGCTCTCCCATCCATCCTTCCGAATTCGGGGTCCGGCGGTGCATTGCTCTCATCCTGCACCCCGTCCCAGGCATCCGACTGTCTTTCGATCGCACCTGCCATTCCAAGTCCGGCGTCCTTCGACGCTTCGACTGCGCCCAAAATACCCGCCTCTGCATCCTTCGCCGCTTCGACTGCAACCGTCGCCACAGCGCCGCGCCCCACCGCCGCTTCGCTCCCCGCGGGCCGCGGGCCGAACCGGTTCGCCGCCGAGCGAAGCCAATGTTCCGGGTACGGATGGCTGCGCGCTTCGTCGTACAGCTTCTGAATGAGCGCATGGAAGCCCGCATCGCTTTTTTCCCCGCCGAACGCGTCGGCGGTGCGCCAAAACAGCCCGCCTTCCTCGGCAGCGGCATAATGCCGCTCAAGCATCTCCTCGAGCACGTCTTGGCGCAGCAGCTCCGCTTCCGTCTCGTTCGCGATCCTGAACCCCGGCGCGAGCCCGGCAAGCTGCTCGTATCGCCGTACGACTTCCAGACAGAACGAGTGCAGCGTCGTAATCGAAGCGCGCCCCATCAGCGCGAGCTGGCGGCGCAAATGGGCCGACGACGGCTGGCGCAGCAGCTCTTTCTCCAGCGCCTCGCGTATGCGGTGCCGCATTTCAGCGGCAGCCGCATTCGTGAACGTTGCCACCAGCAGCCTGTCGACGTCGAGCGGATCGCGCTCGTCGGTAATGCGGCGGATAATGCGCTCCACGAGCACCGCCGTTTTGCCGGAGCCGGCCGCTGCGGCGACGAGCAGATCGGCGCCTCTTACGGCGATAGCGGCCCACTGGTCGTCGGTCCATGTCGCATCCGCCGGCTTCGGAGGCACGCCGCTCTCTTGTTCAATCCCTGCGCGCTTATTCTCCATGCCGCTCACCGCTGTCGCCTCCCTCAAGCAATCGCCACGTTTCTTCTTTTCCAAGCGGCCGCAGATGGCGGTATCCGCCTTCCTCGCCGAGCGGCTCGAACTGGCATACGGACCGGTAAGGGCAATGCTGGCACGCCGTTTTTTTGCCGAGCCGGTACGGTTCGATGCCGACCTTGCCGTCCGTAATGTCCGTGCCGATGCGCCGGATTTGCCCGCGCACTTCGCTGCGCAGCGCTTCCCACCCTTGCGGCGTCACGACCGCGGAGGAGGAATAAAAGCCGCCGTCCGCCTTGAGCGCAACCGGGAGCAGCTCGGAATAGCCGTTGCGCAACCGCAAATCGCCGTCCATCATGCGCACGACGTCGGCGTCGGCCGTGACGAGCCCGCGCATTTTGAACCGTTTGCGCAGCTCCTTTGCGGCATCGTCCGGCTGCGGCCGGTTTTTATGCAAAATGAGCGGATTGTGCACGTGAAAATAAAGCACTCCGGCCGGTTCCGCCGCCTTGCCGAGCCAAGCTTGCGCGTTCGAGACGATAACGTCGAGATACGTCAGCATTTGCAGCGACAGGCCGTACAGCACTTCCGGCAAAGCGAGCGAAGTCGGTCCCGACTTGTAATCGATGACGCGCAGCAGCAACCGGTCGTTCAGCACGGCGGAGTCGACGCGGTCGATGCGGCCGACGATGTCCATGATGCGCCCGTTCGGCAGCGGCAGCGTCACGCGCCGGGATCGGCCGGCCCGGACCGAAATCGACCTCGAGGCCGAGCGGCTTGAACTCGCCCTTGCGGGCATGTTCGCCGAGCATGGCGGCAGCGCGGCCGACGATCCCTTTCAGCTTGTGCGATATGTAGCCGAACCTGCTGGAGCTCAGCAAAATTTGTCCTTGCAGCTGCGGCGCCAAGCTGTCGACTACGGCCGCCGTTCGGCGCCGCAGCTCGTCCGGCGCCAGCGCGCCCCATTCGAGCCCTTGCGCCTGCAAGCCGCGCGCGAGCTCGTTCAAAGCGGCGTGATACAGCTGTCCGATATCCGGCGCCTCAAGCCGGTACAGGCGGCGCTCCTGAAGGCGCAAGCCGTAGGAGGCATAGTGTGCGAACGGACAGGCGGCGAACGTCTCCATGCGCGACACGCTCGCCTGCAGCCGCTCTCCGTAGAGCGACATGCACGTGCCGCCGGTCAGCTCGAACTCCCGGTTCACATAAAATAGCGCCGCTACGGCAATACCGAGCCGATCCCGCCACCGGTCATGCCGGGCCAGCCAATTGTAAGCCGCCCACCATACCGGAGACATCTTCTCTCCCTGCAGCCACCGCTTCAGCTGCACCGACAAATGCGACAGCGTCCGCCCCGGTCCCGCAATGAATGCCGCCTGCCTGGCATCATCGTCCTGCGGCGACGGCTCGGCCGGCAGCAGCTGTTCGCGCACCGACGGAAACAGCGGCCGCAGCTGCGGCACGATTTCGGACGGCAGCAGCGCTTTGCCCTCCTCGTCGGCTTGCGGATACGAAATCCACAGCCGGCGGCTCGGCACCGTCAGCGCCGTATAAATAACGAACTGCTCGTCCAGCAGCTTGCGCCTGCTGTCCTCGGCGAGCGGCAGCCCGCGTTCCGTCAAGAGCGCCCGCTCCTGCTCCGTGAGCACGCCGTCCTCGCTCAGCTTGGCGGGGACGACGCCGTCGCTGACGCCCAGCAAATACGCATACTTCACTTCGCCGGAACGGGTGCGGTCCATCGAGCCGATCAGCACTTGGTCGAGCGACGGCGGCACGAGTCCAAGCTTGATGCTTTCCAGCCCTTCGTCCAGCAGCGAAGCGTACAGCTTGAGCGACGCCTCCTCTTCGCCGGCCAGCTCGACAAGCTGGTCGAACATATCCATCACGGCGCCCCACAGCTGCGAATGCTCGCGCGCTTTGGCCGGCCGGCCCGCCCGCAGTGCCTCTTCGCTCCACGCTTCCAGCTTTTCCGGGACGCGCAGCGCCAGCAGCAGCGCCATGACCGCCTCCGTCCGCTCGCGCACGGTCGATGCCGCTTTAACGGCCCGCTCGAACGGCAGCAGGGCGCGGGCGACGATCGCCCGGCACGCTTCGACCAGCTGCGTCTCCTTGTCGCGCCGGGCTATGCGCTCCGCCGGTTCCCCTTCGGCCGGTTCGCGCCGCAGGAAGCTCCACGGCTGGCCGTCCGTCCAGCGGCTGCCGTATACGCCGTAGGCGAGCACAACGTTCTCGAGCTTGTCCATCCCTTGCCGCAGCATGTCGAGCCCGAATTCCGCCGCCGGCTCGTGCGCTTCCTCATCGGTTCCGCTCCCGAACGGCAGCAGCAGCTCCGTTTTGACGCAGCGGAACACGGCGTCGTAAGGCCAGCGCCGCTCTACGACTTCCAACGCCGAGCGGATCAGCTCGACAAGCGGGTGATGCAGTACCGGCCGTTTCTCGTCAAAAAAATGAGGGATGCCGTAATCGCTCAGCGCCGTCTCGAGCAAATCGCGGTATCCTTCCAGGCTGCGCACCATAATCGCCATGTCGCGCCAGCGAACGCCGTGCTCGCGGGCGAGCCGCACCATGTCGCGCGCTGCGCCTTCGACTTCCGCCCGTCGGCTGGCGGCGGCGCGCAGGACGAGCTGCTCCTCCTCCCCCTGCGGGTCCGGGCGGTAAGCAGGCGCATGGCGCCCGAACCGGCGCTCGAAATTGCGCTCCAAATGAGCGAGCGCCGGACTGCGGCGATACCGGGGCAGCGGTTCGCCCGGCCTTTCCGGCAACACGATCGTTTCGGCCACTTCGGCGCCGCTGGCGGCGATGCGCTCCTGCAGCTGGATGCAAGTGCGAGCCGTTTTGTGAAACAAGATCAGCTCGTCGATCGTCTCTCCGGCCTCGTACAACCGGTCGAGGCACAGCGTAATCGTCACGCTGCGCGCATGTCGCATCAGCCCTTCGACGGCGGCAAGCTCCATCGGCGTAAAGCCGTGGAAGCCGTCGATCCAAATGTCCGCAGCTCGAAGCCAGCCGGAGCGCTCCGTTTGCCTAATGAGCAGCGCCAGCACGTCTTCGCCGTCGAGATACTGCTTGCCAAGCTCTATCTCCAGCTCTTTATACAGCAGCTTGACATCGTGCAGCTTGTCCTGCAGCCAGCCGCGGCCTCCGGCCCGCACTTCGGCTTCGTCCTGCTCCTCCCGCGCGTACGTTTCGAGTTCGGCGGCCGACACCCCGTAGCGCTTCAGTTCGGTCAGCAGCTCGTTCAGCTTGGCGGCGAAGCCCATTTGCTCCATTCCTGTATGAAAATAACGCAATTGTTCGCGATGCTTATGTAATAGTTTGTGCAGCAGCAGCTTTTTGCCGACCTCGTCGATCGGCACCCGCGCCGTGCCGCCCTCTTCCTGCATAATGCGCCATGCCAGCCGGTGAAAGCTGATCGCCTGGGCGCGAATCATTCCCCCCAGCCCCGGACTGTTCACGAGCGCATACTCGGCCTGAAACGTCGCCTGCTCCGGCACGAGCATAATGAGCGGCGGGCCGTTCGGCTCCTCCAGCAGCCGCTGCCGCACCTCGTCCAAGCAGCGCTGCGTTTTGCCGCTTCCCGCCCTTCCTATAATCCATCGTACGGCCACCCTGCCACCCTCGCTTCGGTATTCGCTAGATAGATTGATAGAGTTCATTTTATCATATTTTCCCCGGACAGTTCGCGCTATCGCGGTTTCCAATTGTTCGGCGACGGCAAAAAAGCCTCCGCACCCGTCCCGCGGACGTGGTGCAGAGGCTTTCATCAACTTTCGATCACGACGTGCCTTTCTCGCGGCGGCGGCCGGCCAGGCCGATCAGGCCGAGCAAGCCGATGAAGCCGAGCCAGCCCCACGATCTTTCCGGAGTGCCGGCAGAGCTGGCGTACACCGTATTGGAGCCGTCGGTACCGCTGCCGTACGTTCCCGTGAACGACGTGCCGGGCGAGTAGTTGCCGCGCGTGCCGTCGTTGTTCGTGCCGGTTCCGGTCGAACCGACTCCCGGCGTCGTGCCGGTAGCGGCGGTCGAGGCCGCGCCGACTCCGGCAGCCGGCAATCCGCTCGGCGTCTTGCCGTACGCGCCCGTTTGGCCCGCCGCCCGGTTCATCGTGCCGGACGGGTCGGCGCCTTTCGCAGCGCTCCCGGGCGTCGTCCCGGCCGCCCCGCTCGCGGACGGAGTCTCCGCGTACGCAGGCAGCGCCAAGCTGGCCGACAGCAGCAGCGCTCCCGCTGCTATGGTATACCGTTTCTTCATCGCGAATTTCCTCCTGAGGCTCAAGTTGTCGCTTCTGACAAACTTAGCTTGAGCTGCAGGGGCCGCTTTTATCCGGGCACCGTCCGGCCTTCGCCGCGGCTCCCGCAAGTTCCCCCAACGGCGACTAGCGGCGCATAACCGTCCTCGCCGTTCTTACACCCCGCGGGAACGCACCTCAAAAACGGCAAACTTCAAATAGTTTCCTTCTTCGACGCCAAGCAGCTGCGGATGGTCTTTTCCCGCGCCGCGAAACTCGACGAGACGGAGCTGCTTGCCGGCATCGGCCGCAGCGTCCTGGATCGTCTCCAGAAACAGATCGGGGCGGACGTGATACGAACAGCTCGCGGTGACGAGGAAACCCCCTTCGTTAACGAGCTTCATGCCGTGCAGGTTGATGTCCTTGTAGCCGCGGCACGCCCCTTCTACCGCCCGGCGGTTTTTGGCGAACGCCGGCGGGTCGAGGATGACAACGTCCCACGTGCGCCCTTCCGCCGGCAGCGGCTGCGACGTGTCGATTTTGCCGCTCGACCCGGCTGCCGCCCGGCGCCGGCGTTCCTCCAGCCCATGCACTTGTTTGCGCAAATAATCGAAGGCATCGGCGACGACGAACTCGACGCGGTCCGTAAACCCGTTCAGCTCCACATTGCGGCGCGCGCTTTCGATCGCGTGCTCGGAAATGTCGAGACACGTTACCTTTTTCGCTCCGTACTTGCACGCATGCAGCGTAAAGCTGCCCGTATGCGAAAAACATTCGAGCACCGTCGCTCCGTCCCAATACGGGAACGTCACTTCTTTGCCGGAAGCGTTGAACGGCGCCGTTGCAGCGGAACCGTCGGGGCCTGCGACGGCGCGCAGCTCGATGCCGCTGCGCCGTCCCCATCCGGTCATGAGCGGCTTCAGCAAAGCTCGATTTTCGCGCTGGTCGAAGAAATAGCCCGTTTTCTGGCCTTGCTCGATATCGACTTCCAGCTGCAGCCCGTTCTCTTCGATCCGCACGTGGCGGGGACATTCCCCGTACAGCACGCCGGTCCGCTGCGGCAGCCCTTCCAGTTCGCGCACCGGGACGTCGCTTCGCTCATAAATACCCAGCGGCGCAAAAACGTCGACGAGGCCGCTGACGATCGCCTCCCGCCGCACATCCATGCCGAGGTCAGTATTTGCACGACGAGCACATCTCCGAATTTATCGACGATAAGGCCCGGCAAAAGGTCCGCTTCCCCGTACACGAGCCGGCACGCCTCGGCTTCCGGCACAAAGCGGCTCCTGTAGTCCTTGCACCGCTCGAAGCGGGCGCGGAAAAACGCCGCGTCCATGTCCGCGAGCGGCTTATAGTCGACGACGCGGACGCGGATTTGCGACTGCGGATTGTAATAGCCCGAGGCTAGGAAGCGCCGCGCATGATCGTAAACGCCGACGACGGAGCCCGGCTGCGGCTCCCCTTCCACTGCCTCGACTTCGGTGCCGAACACCCACGGGTGCCCGGCTTCCAGCCGCTTTTTGCGGCTGCGGGTTAAAATGACGGAGGCCATAATCCGGTCCTTTCTTACTGTGTCAAGTATGTAGTAGGCTGCGCTTCTATTCCTCTAACTCGCTGCGGCAATCCCGCTCGCCCATCATTCAGGCTTCCCGATAAAGGCGGAGCGGAGGATGGGAATGTGGGCCTATGAGCGTAGCGTGCGCCTTTGAACTCGTCTGAGGGAACATGAGTTGTAACTCCGCGCTTGTCTCAGGCTAAGTGGGATTCTTAACGAATCTGACAGACGTAATTTACCGAAAATAGCCCCTTTCCAAATTGTAGCGAACTTGAGAAACGCTATTTGCCAAAAATCAATAGATATTCGACGATCTTTGGAGAAATAGCGCTTTTGAGATTCGTTAGCCTGTTTAACTGTGCCATACGAGATACATACCGTTTATACGATTCGTTACATGCCTGAAGCAAGTGCATAATCAGAACACGAGTGCGGGCGATGCCCGAGACCCGCATTCCCCTATCCGCAGCGCAGCCATACTTTCTCGGGCAGCCCGGACGGCGTAAGCCGTTATCCTTGTGTAGACATGCCTGCTTATGGACTTGCATACATATGAAACAAGCCGGTCGCCGGGAGGCGGCCGGTTCGTTTCACGGGTAATACGAGTAAAGGAGCTAGCCTGGCTAATGCTGATGACGATTATTTTGCCCGTTATGGCGGGATTGTCCATCTTTCTGTTCGGGATGAAGCTGATGGAGAGCGCCTTGCACGCTTGGGCGGGCCCGTATTTGAAGCGGACGCTGGAAATGTTCACGAAGACGCCGCTGCGCGGCCTTATCGCCGGCACCGCACTGACCGCGGTACTGCAAAGCTCGACGGCCGTCACTGTCATCACGATCGGCCTTGTCAATGCCGGGGTGCTCAGCTTCGCCGGAACGCTCGGCGTCATTCTCGGCACCAACATCGGCTCCTGCCTCTCCACCGAGCTGATCGGGCTCGGGCTGGGCCGCACAGGCGTGCCGATGCTGCTCGCCGCCAGCATCGTCTGGCTTGCGACATGGATACCGGCTGCCGACACCCGCCGCTGGGCGCTCAGCCTGCGCTGGGCGTCGCTCGCCGTCGCCGGCTTCGCGCTCGTGCTGCTCGGCGTGGAAATGATG
Source organism: Gordoniibacillus kamchatkensis (assembly GCF_000829455.1). Lineage (GTDB taxonomy): Bacteria > Bacillota > Bacilli > Paenibacillales > NBRC-103111 > Gordoniibacillus > Gordoniibacillus kamchatkensis. Next base: position 14,566 of record NZ_JXAK01000067.1, on the reverse strand, counting down.
CAGACGATCGGCGGACCGCTGCGCGAGCGCGGCTTGTTCGCCTGGTTCGTCTCCGCCTCGCAGCAGTCGCTGCTGTGGGGCGTTCTCGCCGGCGCCTGCGTCACCGCGCTCGTCCATTCCAGCGCGGCCACGATCGCGCTGACGATGAGCCTCGCCTCCGTCCAGGCGATATCCGTGGAGCTTGGCATCGCTATCGTGCTCGGCGCCAATATCGGCACGTGCGTAACCGCGCTCATCGCCTCCATCGGCGGCTCGAGAGCCGGCCGCTACGTGGCTTGGACGCACGTGCTGCTTAATGTTGGCGGCGCCGCGCTATTTTTCCCGCTGATCGGGCTGCTGTTCCACTTGACGACGCTGCTTTCCGCCGACGAAGCCGGGCAAATCGCCCGCTTCCAGACGGTGTTCAACATTATATGTTCGCTGCTGGCTTTGCCGCTATGCTATCTCAATAAGTGGAAGAACCTTGAATTCCGTTCATGATGGCCACCCCGGAGCTTGTGCCGAGCCGGTTCGCGCCGGCTTCGATCATCTCCAGCGCCGCCTGCGCGTCGCGCACGCCGCCGGAAGCTTTGACGCCGATCTGCGGCGATACGGACGCCCGCATGAGCCGGACATGCTCCACTGTCGCACCGCCGGGCCCGAAGCCGGTCGACGTTTTGACGAAATGGGCTCCCGCTTCTTCCGACAGCTTGCATGCCGCAGCAATCAGCTCGCCATCCAGATAGCCCGTCTCCAAAATGACCTTCACGATCGCAGCGCCGCGCACGGCGTCAACTACCTGGGCGATGTCGCGCTTCACGGTCGCGTAATCGCGCTCCAGCAGCGAGCCGATCGCCAGCACCATATCGATTTCGGCCGCTCCGTCCTTCGCCGCAGCCGCCGCTTCGAACGCTTTCGCTTCGCTTCGTCCCGCGCCGAGCGGGAAGCCGGCCACTACCGCCACTTTCACATTCGAGCCGGCGAGCAGCTCTTTGCACAGCGGTACCCACTGGCCGTTCACGCATACGCTGTAAAATGCGTACTGCTTCGCCTCCGCGCACAGCTTCTCGATAGCGGCGCGCCCGGCGTCGGCCTTAAGCAGCGTGTGGTCGATATAGGAAGCGAGCTGCTTCGGGTCCAATCCTTGTCCTTGAGCCATCGTCACACCTCTTTATTCAGTCTTCAAAGGTGATAGCGGAACACGGCTCCGCTATACGTAGTATTTCCCGCCATTTCCCAGAATTAGCGGAACAGCAGTCCGTTATTTGCCGGCAAAACCGTAAATTCCCTCGAGTTTTGTCTCGATAACGGAACGACATTCCGTTATTTAGTCCCATACGCCGCAATTATCGCGAATAGCGGAACGCAGTTCCGCTATTGCCTAACCGGGCTTCGGCTCGGCCAGCAGCCTGCATAGCTTTAACCGGCAGCTGCCGTCCGCTGTGCCGCCGGAACCGCCTCAACCGCCGGCTCCGTCAGCGCACCTGCAGCGCCTGTAGCTCCCGGCACTACTTCGTCCGTGTCCGTACCTGCCGGCGCCGCTGCCTTCGCGCTCGTACTTCCCGGCTCCTCTTCCTCCGCGCTGACAAGACGCCCCCGGTTCACGTTCACGTCCGCTTCCAGCAGCTGGACGCGGCACGTTTTGCCGATCAGCTCCTCGCCGCCTTCGAACGCGATCTGCAAGTAGTTGTCGGAATAGCCCATCAGCTGCCCGCTGGCAAGCTGGCCCTTCTGATCGCGCTCCGGAATGACTTCGAGCACTTCGCCTACAAACTGCTGCGCGTAAGCGAGCTGGTTCCGCTCGGACAAGTCGATCAGCTCGTGGACGCGCTCGTTTTTCGCTTCCTCGTCGATCTGGTCGTCCATCCGCGCCGCCGGCGTGCCGGTCCGCTTCGAATACGGGAACACGTGCATTTCCGCAAAATTCATCTCTTCGATGAACCGGTAGCCTTCGCGGAACAGCTCCTCCGTCTCGCCCGGGAAGCCGACGATCAGGTCGGTCGTGATCGCCACGCCCGGCATCGCTTCGCGGATGCGGCGCAGCTTCTCGGCAAACTCGGCCGTCGTATACTTGCGGCGCATGCGGCGCAGGATTTCGTCGGAGCCGGCCTGGAGCGGAATGTGCAGGTGGCGGCACATTTTGTCGGAGGCTTTCAGTACTTCCAGCACTTCGTCCGTAATTTGGCTCGCTTCGATCGAAGAAATGCGCACGCGCCGCAGTCCCTCAACCTTGTCGAGGTCCCACAGCAGCTTGGCGAGCGAGTAATCTTCCAAATCTTCGCCGTAGCCGCCCGTATGAATGCCGGTCAGCACGATCTCCTTATACCCCGCGTCCACGAGCAGCCGCGCCTGCTTCAGCACGCTTTCCGGCTCGCGGCTGCGCATCAGCCCTCGCGACCAAGGAATGATGCAGAACGTGCAGAAGTTGTTGCAGCCTTCCTGAATTTTCAAAAACGCCCGCGTCTGGTGGGCGAAATCCGGAACGTCGAGCTCTTCGAACTGGCGCGTCTTCATAATGTTGCGCACCGCGTTGATCGGCTTGCGCTCCGCCTCGTACTGCTTCACGAGCGGAATGATCCGCTCCCGGTCCTGCGTCCCGATGACGAGATCGACGCCGGGAATTGCCATAATTTCCGCCGGCGACGTTTGCGCATAGCAGCCCGTCACGGCCACGATCGCGTCCGGATTGCGCCGCACGGCGCGGCGGATCATTTGCCGGCTCTTCTTGTCGCCGGTGTTCGTCACCGTGCACGTATTGATCACGTACACGTCCGCCGTCTGCTCGAAATCGACCTGCTCGTAGCCTTCGTTTTTGAACTTTTGCCAAATCGCTTCCGTATCGTAAAAATTGACTTTGCAGCCAAGCGTATGAAACGCTACCGTTGGCATATTAGCTTCCTCCCATCTCTCCGGTTTCATATAAAATGCACGCGAGACCGACCATAGCCGCCGTCTCCGTGCGCAATATTCGTTTACCGAGGCCGACCGGACGGCATCCCGCCGCTTCCGCTTCAAGCGCTTCCTTCTCGCTGAAGCCGCCTTCCGGCCCGACGAGCAGCAGCAGCTTCGGCTTCGCGCCGGCCTCTGACGGACCAGCCGCACCGCGTGCACTCGCGTTCGGCACAGCGGCCGAAACACCGCTGCCGCTACCGCCTGAAGCAGCCTCGGGGGCGTCACCGCCTCCGGTCGCAGCTTTCGCCGCGCCCCCGCGCGAGGCCGCCGCAGCGGCTTCCGCCTTCCACGCCTGCAGCGCATCCTTCAGCCCGTAGCCGCCTTCCTTCTCGTAGCACAGCCATGCCGCATCCGCTTCGCGGACAAGCTGCAGCAGCTCCTTCCACGTGCGTACGCCGTCGACCGCCGGGATGCGGTTGCGGTGCGCCTGCTCCGCTGCTTCCTTGGCGATTTTGTGCCATCGCTCGGCGCGCTTTGCTTCTTTCTTCGCATCGTACTGAACGACGGTCCGCTCCGACAGGAACGGGACGAAGCGCGCTGCGCCGAGCTCCGTTCCTTTTTGGATGACCGTCTCCATCTTGTCGCCTTTCGGCAAGCTTTGCCCGATCCAGACGTCGACCGCGGGCTCCGCCTCAAGCGGCAGCCATTCCCGCACGGTTCCCCGCGCCGCGGATTTGTCCAGAGCAACAAGCTCGACCTTGGCCTCGCGGCCCTGCCCGTCGCTGGCGATCACGACGTCGCCGACCTCCGCCCTCATGACGCGCAGTAAATGGTGCGCATCGTCGCCGGCAATCGTGACGTCGGACCCGACCCACTGCTCGGACGCTACAAAATAACGCTGCATCAGCCTCAACCTAACCTTATTCGCCAAATTGCGCAATCTTCATCATACTGTATTTCCGGGCAAAATGCTACCGCTGCCAGCAACTGGCGCGGCGGCATTTTACAGCAGAAGCCGCCACGGAATGTCGAACCCGTATATGCGGCTGAGCGGCCAGCTCAGCGCTTCCGCGAGAGGATAACGGAGCTGGAACAGGACACCTAGCGTGTAGCGCGACAGCGGCGGGATAAAAATAAGAAGCAAAAAGATGTATAAGGCCCACTGCTCGTACCGGGAAAGGCTGCGCGCGGCCCGCTGCGGAGCGATGTCGTACAAGATGCGGTAGCCGTCCAGCGGCGGAATCGGGATTAAATTGAACAAAAACAATATGAGATTCGTGCGGATGAAATGTTGCAGAAAAACGTAAACCGCCGAGTTGACGCCGTCCGTCGAATGCTCCAGCATGTGGAAATGATTGACGACAAATACGGCAAGCACTCCTATGAACGCCAGCACGAGATTGCTGACCGGACCGGCTGCGGTCGTGATGACGCCCATCAGCCGCGGCTTGCGGAAACGGCTGCGATCGACGGGCACCGGCTTGGCCCAGCCGAAACCGGCAAGCACGAAAAAAATCATACCGATCAGGCTGATGTGCTCGGCCGGATTGAGCGTCACGCGGCCGAGCAGCTTGGCGGTCGGATCCCCGAATTTATAAGCTGTATACGCATGCGCAAATTCGTGCACAGTGAACGAGATGATCAGCACCAGGACAATAAAAGGCAGCTGATCGAGCGGAAAAGCCAAAAAATTGCCGAATGTCATATGGCCCTCCCTACTTCTTCCTGGCGACGAACACGACCCAGTCTTGATCGCTGTCTTTGCTCTCGATCCCGAACCCGGCGGCGCTGAGCGCTTCTTCAATGATTTGTTCTTTGGCCGTAATTATGCCGCTTACGATATATCGCCCGCCCGATGGCAGCACCTGCGCGACATCGTCGATAAAGAGCAGAATGATTTCCGCCAAAATGTTGGCGACCACGACTTGCACCGGCATCCGCACGCCGACGCTTTCGCCGCTGCCGCTGTCTTTAAGCGCCTGCAGCAAATCGCTGTGGCGCACCGTAATCGCTTCCTCCAGCCCGTTCAGGCGAACGTTCTCCGTAGCGCTGGAGACGGCGACCGGGTCGAGGTCGAGCGCCAATACGTGCCGCGCGCCTAGCTTGGCAGCAGCGATCGCCAGCACGCCCGAGCCGGTGCCGACGTCGATCACGTCGTCGCTCGGCCGGATGACTTGCTCGAGCGCTTTCAAGCAAAGCGACGTCGTTGCATGCGTGCCCGTCCCGAACGCCATGCCCGGATCGAGTTCCAGCACGATTTCATTCGGGGAGGCGTCGTACGGCTCCCACGTCGGCTTGATCGTCAATCGCTCGGTGACGCGCAGCGGCTTGAAATACTGCTTCCATGCATTCGCCCAGTCCTGCTCGTCGACGAGCCGCACCGCATACTCCGGATTGCCGGTGTCGATGCCGTAGTCGGCCAGCTCCGCCATGCGGCGTTTCAGCTCGGCCAGCACTTCCTCCAGGTCCGTGCCTTCCACATAGTAGCCTTGCAGCACAGCCCGGCCTTCGGGAACGCTCGAAGGCAGCAGCTCGTACCATTGCCCCAGCGACGTGTCGCGCGGCTTGTCCGGCGGCTCCCACTCCTCGATCGTCACCCCGCCGGCACCGAGTTCATGCAAAAAATTGGAAGCCATCTCGACCGCTTCGGCAGTCGTATGGACGGTAATCTCATGCCATTTCATCGTTTCAGCCATGCCCCCTGTCTCGTTCGCAACACGCCTATTGTACTACACTTGCCGCAAGGTTCCAAACATTTGCCGAAGGGCCCTTAGGCGCAAAATGCTCCGGAGCCCCTATCGGGACTCCGAAGCATTTTTGAGTCAAACGTTCGGGTGGACCGGCTCCTGTACATCCTCAGCCGGCATAAGCGGCGATGCTTCCGCTACATAAGGGCGCGGCTTGCCGTGCAGCACATTTTCGGCGTGGCGGTACCAGGCGCGCAGCACCTCGTTCGTTTTGCCCGCGTCTTTCGTGAACAAGTAATGGCCGGCGTCGCGGATGACCGCCCGCTTGGCGTGCGGAAGCCGCTGCAAAATCATTTCGGCGTAAGCTTCGAACCGCTTGTCGTTTTGCCCGTACATGAGCAGCAGCGGATGCTCGATATGATGCACCCGGTCCGTGCAGTTGTAGTCGAGGCTGTAGCCGAAATATTGCCGGACGTTGTCGATGTTCCCGTAGCGTGCATGCTTGAACAAGTTTTTGAACGTGAGGCCCATATCCGAGTTGCCGAAGGTGACCCCGAGCGTCAGCAGCCGGATCAGCAGCGGCGACGAGAGCAGCTCCGCGCCCTTGATTCTGCCGCGCAAAAACCAGTCCCGCGCCTCCGACATGCCGACGGCGACGACGCCGCTCAGGAAGCGGGTCGGGGCTTCCAGCAGCGCTTCGAGCACGATCGAGCCGCCGGTCGAGTAGCCGCACAGATGCGCATGGGGCAGCTCTAAATAGTCAAGCAGCGCGATAATGTCGGACACGATGAGCGGGTACGTGACCGGCTCGTCGGAATGGGCGCTATGGCCGTGGCCGCGAATATCGAACGTGATGATTTTGAATTCGTCGGACAGCTGCACTTGCTGATACCGGAAAATCGCCGAGGTGATGAGCGGCGGGTGAATCATGACGATCGGCGCGCCGGAGCCTTTCACATGATAGTGCAAAGCCGTACCGTTCACGTGCGCGATAGGCATATTACGTTACCTCCGTATCGTTGGCTTGAGGCTTATACAAGTCCCCCGCTCTGCTCGCACACGCGCAGAGCCTGTTCGTACACATTCTCGTTGACTACGGCCGTAAGCAGAATGTCCCGGCCTGTGTCCAGATTGCCGCCGCCGCTCATGCTGTACGCGCTCGGATCGGCGGCAGCCAAAATGGCCGCCTCGCGGGAATTGAAGCCGGCGTTAAGCGTCAGCGAGCCCAGACTCGGAAAATCGCCATTGATCGGATTCATGACGTGATCGACGCCCATATCGCTATCGCTTGGGTAATGGCTGATCCGGTCGATTTGAATCGTTTCGACGCGCAGCGCCCGCAATTTGGAAGCGACGCCTTCAGCCTGCTCGGGGCTGTTGAAATAAGCCAAAATCGCTCGTTCTCCCATATCGCAAGAGCCCCCTATTGCTGCTGCCGAGCGTCCGCTTCGTGCGCCCGCTCCGCTGCTTCTTTATCGTCTTCATCGGCGAACTCCGCATCGTACTGAACGTCTTCATTTTTCGCTACCGGCAACTGGCGTGCCGTTTTCTGGTGCCGGCGGTTCGTTTCGTTCATCGGACAGACAGCTCCTTTTCTGATCGTAGACTATCCGATAGTGTCCCTAGCCGCGCCTAAATTTATGCTGTTTTGCCTGTACGATAACGCCGCGAATGCAAAAAAGCCCTCCCCGTTCCGTCATGCGGAACGCGGGAAGGCTTGCCACTGCCGATATGAAGCGGTTATTCGCCTAAAAAGGCCTTCTTCATCCGCTCGAAAATGGATTGCTGCTGCTCATGCGTATGCTCGCCGCTCAGCTTGGCGAATTCGCGAAGCAAATCTTTCTGCTCTTCGTTCAAGTTCGTCGGCGTAACGACGACGACTTTGACGTGCTGGTCGCCCTGGCCGTAGCCGCGCAGCCGCGGCACGCCCTTCCCTTTGAGGCGGAAATACGTATCGGTCTGCGTACCGGGCGGAATTTTCAGCTTCACTTTCTCCGTCAGCGTCGGAATTTCGATCTCGTCGCCGAGCGCCGCCTGCGCGAACGTGAGCGGCACTTCGCAGTAAATATCGTCGCCTTCGCGCTCGAAAAAGTCGTGCGCCTTAACGCGAATAACGACGTACAGGTCGCCCGGAGGCCCGCCGCGAGTGCCTGCTTCGCCTTCGCCGGAGACTCGCAGCTGCGCGCCGTCGTCGACGCCGGCCGGAATTTTAATGTGAATCGTGCGCTGCCGTTTCACTTTCCCTGTGCCGTGGCATGTGCCGCATTTATCTTTGACGATTTTGCCCTGGCCGTTGCAGTGCGTGCAGACGCGGCGGTTCACGATGCGGCCGAACGCGGTGTTCTGCACGACTTCCTGCTGGCCGGTGCCGCGGCAGACGGGACACGTATCGGGATGCGTCCCCGGCTTCGCGCCGGAGCCGTGACACGTGTCGCACGTTTCGGTGCGGGGAATGTGCAGATCCATTTCCTTGCCGAACACGGCTTCCTTGAACTCGATCGTCAAGTTGTACTGCAGATCGCTTCCGCGATGAGGCGCATTCGGATTGCGCCGCTGCTGGCCGCCGCCGAAAAACATGTCGAAAATGTCGCCGAAGCCGCCGAAGTCGGCGCCGCCGCCAAAGCCGCCCCCTCCCATTCCCTGGTTCGGGTCGACGTGGCCGAACCGGTCGTAGGTCGCCTTCTTCTGCTCGTCGCTTAGGACGTCGTACGCTTCCTTCGCTTCCTTGAACTTCGCCTCCGCGTCGGGGGCCTTGTTCACGTCCGGATGGTATTCGCGCGCAAGCCTGCGATAAGCTTTCTTGATATCTTCTGGCGAAGCGTCTTTGGAAACGCCTAGCACTTCATAGTAATCCCGTTTGCTCATGTGAATCGTTCCACTCCCATTGATGCCGCCGCCGCGCGGGGACAAAAGTTCCGCGCGGACACGGTGGCCCGGCGCGGCTCGGCTGTATAGGTAACTTTGGTGCGAAAGGAACAGATTTGAACCGGCTCCTTTACGCGTGCAGAGCCGCGGCTGCCCGCGGCCCTACCTGTTACCTTACAACGGATTACTTCTTATCGTCAACGACTTCGTAATCGGCATCCACGACGTTGTCGCGACCTTTGCCAGCCGCGTCACCGCCGCCTGCCGCTCCTGCGCCCTGCTGCGCCTGCGCTGCCTGCTCATACAGCTTCACGGACAGCTGCTGCACGACTTGCGTCAGCTCTTCCGTCGCTTTTTTGATCGTTTCGAGATCGTTGCCTTCGAGCGCTTGCTTCAATTTATCTTTCGCTGCGTTCGCTTTCTCGATTTCGCCCTGGTCGACTTTGTCGCCGAGATCCTTGATCGTTTTGTCAACGGTGTAGACCAGCTGATCGGCCTGGTTGCGGGCTTCGACGAGCTCTTTCCGCTTGCGGTCTTCCTCGGCGTGGGACTCGGCGTCCTTCATCATGCGGTCGATTTCGTCCGAGCTCAAGCCGCTGGACGAGGTGATCGTAATTTTTTGGCTCTTGCCCGTGCCTTTATCGACAGCCGATACGTTCACGATGCCGTTGGCGTCGATGTCGAACGTCACTTCGATTTGCGGAATGCCGCGCGGCGCCGGCGGGATGTCGCCGAGCATAAAGCGGCCGAGCGTTTTGTTGTCCGCTGCCATCGCGCGCTCGCCTTGCAGCACGTGAATTTCCACGCTCGTCTGGTTGTCCGCGAACGTCGAAAAGATTTGCGACTTGCTCGTCGGAATCGTCGTATTGCGGTCGATCATTTTAGTGAACACGCCGCCTGCAGTTTCGATGCCGAGCGACAGCGGAGTAACGTCCAGCAGCACGACGTCTTTCACGTCGCCGGTCAGAACGCCGGCTTGAATTGCGGCGCCGACCGCCACCACTTCGTCCGGGTTGACGCCTTTGTACGGCTCTTTGCCGAGCAGGCGCTTAATGGCGTCCTGAACGGCGGGAATGCGCGTCGAACCGCCGACGAGCACGATTTTGTCGATATCGTTCGGCGTCATGCCGGCATCGGACAGCGCCTGGCGCGTCGGGCCCATCGTGCGCTCTACCAGATGCGCGCTGATTTCCTCGAACTTGGCCCGGGTCATGTTGACTTCCAAGTGCTGCGGAACGCCGTCGACAACGGTGATGAACGGCAACGAGATCGTCGTCGTCAGCACGCCGGACAGCTCTTTTTTCGCCTTTTCCGCGGCGTCTTTCAGGCGCTGTACCGCCGCTTTGTCCTTGCTGAGGTCGATGCCGTGCTCTTTCTTGAACTCGGCTACGAGGTAATCGATGATCGTCTGGTCAAAATCGTCGCCGCCGAGACGGTTGTCGCCGCTCGTTGCTTTGACCTCGAAAATGCCGTCGCCGAGCTCGAGGATCGAGACGTCGAACGTACCGCCGCCAAGGTCGTAAACGAGAATCGTTTGGTCCGCGTCTTTATCGAGACCGTAGGCGAGCGCCGCCGCCGTCGGCTCGTTGACGATGCGGAGCACTTCGAGGCCGGCGATTTTGCCCGCGTCCTTCGTTGCCTGGCGCTGGCTGTCGTTGAAATACGCCGGAACGGTAATGACCGCTTGCGTTACCGTTTGTCCCAGGTAAGCTTCCGCATCGGCTTTCAGCTTTTGCAAAATCATCGCCGAAATTTCTTGCGGCGTGTAGCTTTTGTCGTCGATCGTCACTTTATGGTTGGTGCCCATATGGCGCTTAATCGAAATGACCGTGCGGTCCGGATTCGTAATCGCCTGGCGCTTCGCCGTCTCGCCGACGATGCGCTCGCCGTCTTTTTTGAAGCCGACGACGGAAGGCGTCGTACGGTTGCCTTCGGCGTTAGGGATGACGACGGCTTCGCCGCCTTCCATGACCGCCACGCAGGAGTTTGTCGTACCTAAGTCGATACCGATAACTTTACTCATGGGAAAACCCCTCCTTGATAGTATAATTAAACGCTGACCTTGACCATGGCCGGGCGGATCACTTTATCTTTCAGCATATAGCCTTTCTGCAGCTCCTCGACCACGATGCCTTCTTCATGCTCTTCCGACTCAACCTGCATCACTGCTTGATGAAGCTCGGGGTTGAACGGCTGGCCGACCGCTTCGATCGGCGCCAAGCCTTCTTGGGAGAGCACTTGGTCGAGCTGGCGGTACGTCATGTCGAGCCCTTTCAGCAATGCGTCGAAATCGCGGTTTTCCTTGCTTGCAGCGATAGCGCGGCCAAAGTTGTCGACGACCGGAAGCAGCTGCTCGATCAGCTTCAATGACGCGTATTTGGCGAAGTCTTCTTTCTCCTGACGCGCCCGGCGCCGGAAATTGTCGAAATCCGCCTGCGCGCGCAGAAAACGTTGATAGTTCTCTTCAGCTAGCTTGCGCAGCTCTTCCATTTGCGCCGCTACCGGATCTTGCGCACCATTTTGCTCCTGCGAGGCTTCCGGCTCTTGCACCTTGGCGCCGTCTTGTGCGGCTTCCGCGTTCGCTTCGGCCTGCCGGGACGCTTCCGTTTCCGCTTCGGTTTCATATGTAGCGTCCGCTTGCGTCTTCGTATTATCTGTACTCAATGAGAGTTCACCCCCTTATAAAGTTACTGTTCGAATTTATTGTTTCCCTAACCGGGACGCTCAAGACTGCGTTCGCCTTTTGCGATTGTTGGCAGCTTGGGCGCCGGCCGCGCAGCTGCGAATCGCCAGACGGGGAGAGACGCCGTACGGCTCAGCCGTACCAGCGTCCCAATACGACGGCGAGATTTTTCGAAACGTGGTCGAGCAAACTCATCACTTTCGCATATTCCATCCGTGTCGGACCGAGTACCCCGATCGTGCCCAGAAATTGGTCGCCGATGGAATACGTCGCCGTGATGAGCGAACAATCGTTGACGGCCTCCATGCTGTTTTCCGAACCGATACGCACTTGTATTCCGCCTTGATGGGACGATGCAACCAGGCGGATAAGAGACGGCGGAGCCTCCAGCAGATCGAGCAAGCTCTTCACTTTATCTACGTCGCGGAATTCCGGCTGCGTCAGCATGTTCGTCGTACCGCTAAGGAAAATGCGGTTCTCTTCGTCCTTGTTCACGACTTTCTCCAGCTCGCGCAGCAGTTTGTCGTGCCCGGAAGCGTAACGGCTCAGCTCGCTTGCCACTTCGCTGAACAGCTTCGTGCGAAATTGCAGCAGCGGCACGCCTTGCAGCCGCGCATTCAAAATGTTGACGACTTTTTCCAGCTCGGCCATAGACAATCCTTCGGGGATCGTGAACGTTTTGTTTTCCACTTGTCCCGTGTTGGTGACGATGATCGCTACCGCCTGGCTTTCGTTCAGCGGCACGAGCTGAATATGCTTGAGCGTCGTGCTGAGCACCTCGGGCCCGACGACAATCGACGTATAGTTGGTCAAGCTCGACAAAACGGATGCGACGTGCTGAATGACCTGCTCCATCCGGTCGATTTTCTCGGCGAAAAACAGCTTGATGACGTTCAGCTCATGCGGAGTGAGCGTCCCATGCTGGATGAGATGGTCGACATAATAGCGATAGCCTTTTTGCGACGGAATGCGCCCGGCCGACGTATGCGGCTGCTCCAAAAAGCCCATCTCCTCGAGATCGGACATTTCGTTGCGGATCGTAGCAGGACTAAACCCGACGTTGCCGCGCTTCGAAATGCTGCGGGAGCCGATCGGCTCTGCGGAACGAATATAATCATCGACAATGGCACTAAGAATCATACGCTGACGCTCCGACAACATAGGGAAGTCCTCCTCCTTGCGGGCTTGTCGTTAGCACTCTGCCGAGATGAGTGCTAATCACTATCACAAAAATAACAGACCCGAAGGCCTGTTGTCAAGCAAGGATAACCGGTTTGAGGCGCCGCCCTGCGCTGGAGTCTCACACTTCCGGCTTTGCTTCCAGGCGCCGCAGCACGGCAATCTCGTCGCAGGCAAAACGTTTTTTGCAATTCATGCAGTCTTTCCACACCTTCTCCGGAAAAACGTCCTTCGGCACGATCGTAAAACCGTTGCGCTGAAAAAACGACACCTCATAAGTGAGCGCCATCACTTTGGCGATGCCTAGCCTGGCCGCTTCTTCCACGAGCGCAGCGATCAGCTTGTTGCCGATGCCTTGTCCTTTATGACCGTCGGTAACTCCGAGCGAGCGGATCTCCACCAAATCGGGCCCAAGCCGCGTCAGAGCCCCGCAGCCGACAAGCTCGTCGTCGATTTCGGCGACTACGAACGTCTCTATTTGCTCCTGCAGCATTTCCCGCGAACGCGGCAGCATAATGCCTTGCTCCGCGTAGCCTTGAATAATGCGGTACAACGTGTCCAAATCGCGTTCCGTCGCCTTGCGGCAAGCTACCGTACCCGTCTTCACCGGAGATCCCACCTATCGATGCCAAAAATGAAATATGAATAAATATACAACAAAACGAATAGTTTGAAAAGCGGATTTTTTACTCTGTCAAGGCTCCGACAAATTCGGCGAACACCTCGTTGCCCAGCAGAAGTCCTTGCTCCGTAAGCCGGTATCCGTCCTCCGTACTTTCCAAAAGTCCGCTTGCCTGCAGCTTGCCTAGCTTCGCGCCGAATATTTCATCCACGCCGCTCCGCCGAACTGCCGGGCAAAATCGTCCCGCCGCACGCCGCGAAGCAGCCGCAGTCCGACCATCATGAAATCTTCCATCGCTTCCGCTTCGCTCACCGTCTCCTTTTCCATGATAGGCAACCCGCCTTGCGCCGCGGCGATATAGTCGGCGATCCCTTTCACGTTGACGTGGCGCTGCCTGCTTACGTAACCGTGTGCCCCTGCGCCGAGCCCGTAGTAGCTCTCGTTGCGCCAGTAGGTCGTATTATGCCTGCTCTCATAGCCCGGCTTGGCAAAATTGCTGATTTCATATTGCTCATAGCCGGCCTGCTGCAGCCGTTCTCGAATCATGAGGAACATTTCCACTTCCTCTTCCTCGCTTGGCAGCGGCAGCTGTCCTTTCTGATACAGCGTATGGAACAGCGTGTTTTCCTCCACTTTGAGGCTGTACAACGAGTAATGCCGAAGCTCGAGCTTGAGTGCAGCGTCCAGCGATTGCCGCATATGCTCCGTCGTCTGTCCCGGCAGCCCGAACATCAAGTCGATAGATAAGTTATCGAATCCAAGCTTGCGGGCGTTTTCCAGGCTGCGGTATACGTCGTCGGTATTATGGATGCGCCCGATTTTGTGCAGCAAGCCGTTGTCGAACGACTGCACGCCGAAACTGATCCGGTTTACGCCGCCGGCCTTCATGACAGCGAGCTTGTCTTCGTCGGTCGTACCCGGATTCGCTTCCATCGTAAATTCGAGGTTAGGATCATCCAGCGGAAAATGCCGCGCCACCATCGTCAGGAACCGCTCCATCTGGTCGGGCAACAGCACGGTCGGCGTTCCGCCTCCTACGAACACAGTCTCGATCCGCCCGGGCGGCACGGCTGCAACCGTGAGCGCCATCTCGCGTTCGAGCGCATCAAGGTAATCCGCAACCGGCTGCCCTTTCAATACGTAAGAGTTGAAATCGCAGTAGTGGCATTTGTTTGTGCAGAACGGGATATGAATATAAACGGCTTTAGGCGCCGATTGAATGAAAGGGGACATCGGGCATTTTCCTCCATATAAACAAATAAAGCCACGAGGCTACCCTCTGGCTTTCGGTTTCGTTGTTGGAGCGGAAGACGGGATTCGAACCCGCGACCCTCGCCTTGGCAAGGCGATGCTCTACCCCTGAGCCACTTCCGCACGACGTATATCATAGCATGATATGTGCCATGTTGCAAATGTGTTAAGTATGCGGTCGGTGGGATTTGAACCCACACGGGCTTGCGCCCGCCACCCCCTCAAGATGGTGTGTCTGCCGTTCCACCACGACCGCATATGAATTAGGGAGATTTGCTCCCTGAAAACTAGATACGAAACGTTGCGCAATAGAAGCTCTATGTTTTGGATAAGCCCTCGACCGATTAGTATTCGTCAGCTCCACGCATTGCTGCGCTTCCACCTCGAACCTATCAACCTCGTCGTCTA
>NZ_JXAK01000066.1 GCF_000829455.1 Gordoniibacillus kamchatkensis | reverse complement strand
CACCGACTGAATATTCCCTAGTTCCGATGGCAATGAAACGTACTTGAAGTATTCGGGAAGTTCAAATGTGACCGTAAAAGAATCCCCCGAAGAAGTCGCCCGTAAGGTGCTGGAATGGCGGTTGGCTATGAACTTTAAGGACAATGAACCATTGAAATGTTCTTACGCTGAAACGTTCTTGAAACTCGCCGGATTGGAGGTTAAACATGACACCAATTGAACAATGGAATGCGATGACACCGAGGGAACGGGATGCGTGGATAACTGGAATTGTTGATGTAAATGATTACTCGTCCGACATTTCCGCAGCCATGGAAGCAGAAGAAAAGATCATGCAGATGGGATTGCATTACATCTATGCTCACAATCTAGCCGTCGTTATCAGTACGGATAAGAAAAAGCATATTGACGATGTGACGCAATTCGACCTTATCCACGCCTCCGCCGCAGACAGATGCCTTGCGCTGTGGCTGACGATCAACAAGCAGAAAGAGAGGGAAAATGAATGAGTAGTGAATGCCGATGTCACTTAAACGAATGGTGCTTTTACTGTGAAATGTACTTACCTCTTGAGGAACAACTCGACATAGCGATAGCGGCGTTGGAGAAAATAAGCCGACAGAAAGTTACATGCAATACAGACGATGCACTAAAAATACTATGGGCGGTAGAGGATTTTGCGTTCGAAGCCCTCCCCCAAATCAACGGTAAAGGAAAGGAATAGTCCTCGGCCCCCGCTATCGCTGGGTAATTCGGTCGGATCGAAGTAAAGACGAAGGAGGCAACTGTATTGCTAAGAAGATTAAAACAACTGTTCTGCGAACATCATTTTTACTCTTATGTTCAACATAGACCTTATTTCATTTCCTCTGGGGATAAATACTCCGATAGGCGGTCAACACATTACATTCATATTTGCCAGAAGTGCAACAAAAGGATTGAATCTGTAAGCAAATGGAACAATGACGATGTTAGACGTGAAATGTTGGGAAGACGGCCAAAGGCCATCGAGATGACCGAATAAGCGCGAGCCGTAAAGGAGAATTTCCATGAACTATATTTTCAAGCATCCCGAACTATTGGAAGGCTAGGAAGACAAAAGAAAAAACCCTCGCAACAACTTGGCGGAAGTGGTGAGGGTCAAACATAAGTTCCTATATCCAATATACCATATGGGGATGGTGAAGGGGAATGGGACAACCGATTCAACTGGCTTTGAATATCTATGATATTGACGAAGAAGCAACAAAAAACGCAGTAGAGAAATACTTGCTTCAAGCCCGGAATATCAGATCACCGAATACATCCCGCTTGAGCAGAAAATGACGGCATCGTATGAGCTAAGAGATTACAAACCAAGCAACATTGTCTCGTCTCCTGTCGAGGATATTGCCATTAAAAACATAGACGAAATCAACCGGCGTCAAAAACACATAGAGAGAGCTTATAAAGCCATCAATCGTTTGGGAACGAAACAGCAAAAGCTTATCCGCATGCGGTACATGGAAGACGATTATATCGCAGACTCCGAAGTAGCGGCAGAACTAGGATACAGTGACCGACATTATCGCAGACTGAAATCATTTGCCATTTACAGGCTTGCGAATATGCTCGGGCTCCTGGTCTTAAAAGAGGAATAAATCATGTCCGCTCTATGTCCGCTATATGACCGTTCCATGTCCGACAATTAGACAAAAATCGTGGTATGATGAGAGTGTCAAAGATCGGCCGATTGCGAGATGTTGTGTGCAGACACATAGCGCAAAGGAGGCCGATGATAGCCAACCCGCAACTGACTGGCGGCACCGGAAATGAGATGCGAGGTGAAAACACCTCCGTTCTGATTACCACTTTTGCGGGTGACAACAAATAGCTTGGCTCATGCGTTATGACGGTTAAGTTCCACTTAGCTTAGTATGAGCGGGGCACAGCTGATATGATGGCGGAATAAGGTAGACGCGGCTAGCATGCGGTCAGTACGTTCGGGGATATCCCGGACGTTGCGGGAACTGATCATGTATGGTGCAAATCCATACCCATA
The DNA here is from genome assembly GCF_000829455.1 of Gordoniibacillus kamchatkensis. Lineage (GTDB taxonomy): Bacteria > Bacillota > Bacilli > Paenibacillales > NBRC-103111 > Gordoniibacillus > Gordoniibacillus kamchatkensis. The sequence goes on along the minus strand of NZ_JXAK01000066.1, from coordinate 29,075 downwards.
TCATTCATAGGTAAACGTAAAGGGACGCTTCGGCGTCCTTTTTGCGTTGGGGAAATCGCTCATATGGGGCACGGGGTGGGATACCGAGCGAATACTGAGTCGGAGGAAGGGGAACATGTATGAGCACATTCGCATCCGGGTAAGCAAACATGCACATCAACAATACTGCAACCGAGTCGAGCATATCGCTTATGCGGACTTAAACGAGCAATGCCAGCGACAACTAGACAATCACCAATACGGCTACAACAGAAGGAATTACATCCACCTAGACGGCGTGTGGTGGGTATATGAGATGGATTGCAACACGATGAACCTGATTACCTGTTACGGCCGGACGAACATGCACGTGCCTAAAGCGTTAGGGTGGGCGGCAAGGAATCGGGATCGTATTGATTTAACACATTTGATCTAGCTGTAAAGTATACAACTTTACACTCAAGTTTACAGGAGGTGCGATATGGGTAAAGCGGCTCACAAAATAAATGATGAACTAAGCAAGCGCATCATTGAGATGTCGCTTACCATGTCGAGCCGGGAAATCAGCAGAGCGCTTGCGGCGGATGGGATACAAATTACCCATTCTGCCATTAACAACCACGTCAAAGACGTGCGCAAAGAGCGCTCGGAGCAAACCAAGCAGATCGTACAGGAGCAGATCGCTAAGACGGTTCCGCAAGACCTGGAAATGCTCCAGAAGCTACGTGATGAGCTTGCTAAGGCGGTATTTGATGACGTTAAAACCAAGGCCGATAAAGACATTTGGCTCAAAGCCACAAAAGAACTCCGTGCTACGATTGAGAGCCGGTTAAAATATAGCGGGGCTGACGAGGATCCCGAGGATAGCCGATTAAGCGTCATCTTCAACATGCCCCGCCCCAAGAGTGGTACCCATGCCGACGATTGAAGTCAACTATACGCCCAACGCCCGTCAATGTGAATTTCATGCTTGTGCTGCGGATGAAGCTGTATATGGCGGTGCCAAGGGTGGGGGCAAAAGCTGCGGCCTTGCGATGGAAGCACTCGCTTATGGATGTGAATACCCGGGTGCGAAGATTTACCTGTTCCGCGAGACCTTCGATGACTTGGAAGCCAACCTTATCAACGAAGCCAAAGAGAAATGGCCGAGCGAGCTATATACCTACAACGAAGGCAAACACATTGCAACGCTTTATAATGGCTCGCGTGTGTTTTTTCGCTATATCCGCAACATGCAGGATGCCAAGAGATACCAAGGCCGCTCAATGGACTTTGTAGGCGTGGACGAACTTACGAACTTCACATATGAGCAAATTCAAGTTCTACTATCCTGCTTACGCTCACCTAAAGGCTACCCGCCACGCTTTAGAGGAACCTGCAACCCGGGTGGGATTGGTCATGCATGGGTGAAAAAACGCTATATCGAAGCGACGAATTACGGCGAGACGACGACGACCGATGATGTAACCGGAAACACGCTGGCCTTCATACCCGCGCAAGTGTACGACAACGACATATTGATGAAAAACGACCCTGCCTATGTCAAACGGCTTGAAAACCTGCCGGAAGACTTGCGCAGGGCTTATTTATTGGGGGATTGGGACGTGTTCGTCGGACAGTATTTCAGCGAATGGAACCGTGAATTACACATCATCGAACCGTTTCCAATACCTGAACATTGGGTCAAGATACGCGCCATGGACGAAGGTTATAATGACCCGTTTGTGTGCCTGTGGCTGGCCTTTGATGAGAATGAAACCTGTTATGTATACCGCGAATTTGTACAGACGCAGCTGCTTAGCCATGAACAAGCGAAGGCGGTACTGGACAGGACTAGTGAAACGATTCGCCAGAACATCGGCGATACATCCTTTTGGAACAAATCCAAGACCACCGGCGAAGCTCCAGCGGAGATATTCGCACGTTGTGGCTTGCCGATGATTCAAGCCACGAAAGAGCGCGTCAATGGCTGGCGTAGGGTGCGCGATTATCTGCATGTTTTTGAAGACACTGACCGCGTAACGGGCGAAAAGTTCAAGAACACGCATCTAAAGATATTCAAAACATGTACGCATCTGATCGAAGCCATACCAAGTATGGTGACGGACGAGAAAGAGCTTGAGGACATTGCGCCTCATCCACTTGATCACACGGTCGATGCATTGCGCTACGGACTCATGAGCCGGCCGCCACGTACAAGAAAGCTGCCGGATGAGACGCCGAAAACGCCTGAGCAAATCCGCATGGATCGCATTAAAGAGGCGGAAGAAAAGCATTTACGTGAAGTGATGAAACGAAATAAACGAATGGGGATGAGATGGTGAGTTGGCAAATACTAAACGTAGAACCCGCCTACGGCATCTGCGACCAATGCAAGAAACATGACTGCGGCATTGTAGACGGCGAGCATAAATGGATCATGACAGGCACATATGACCGCGTAGGCGATCCGATTGTGATCGGTTACAAATGCGTGGAGATGTGGGCAAATAACCTCGGTATTAGCCGTGTAGAAGTCGAAAAGGAAGTACGCACGCCGCCGACGCAGGAAGAGGTTGGCGCGTATTTGCGGCACCTGATTTCGAACAGTGTACGTGACGAGACATTGCATATACAGGCTTTCACGACTGATAGGCCAGCATTTGAAAGCATGGAGGCACATGAAATATATCTGTGGCTTACCGCTAACAAAATCGACGCTGATCTTAAGAAAAGAAAGACATTGCAGAATCTAAGGACGTTTGCTATTGAAAAGTACAATGAAATGGCAACACAACAGCAATAAAGGAGGCGTCACATGAACTGGCCGGATCAAGACTATGCCGCATTATTGGACATCATCAAAGAATATCCCAATGCTACATACCCTGAACTGGCCAGCCTCCTTACGGAACGTTGTGGCCGACCATTTACCGGCGAAGCGGTACGGATGAAGTTGCAGCGTATGAAGATCAAGCGCTCGCAAATCATCTACGAAAACCGCAAGAATGAAAAGGAACACAACGTGGAGGAATTGTTGGATGTCGTCGTTAAAATGCAAAAGAAATTTCAAGAGATGGATGATCGGCAAACTTCGATCACTCTCTCGATCGATGATAGCCGGCCGATCGGCATTGCCTTCACTGGCGATTGGCACACCGGAGGCATCCAAACCGACCATGAGCAGATGAAGAAAGACTTCGCGCTCATACGGGACACGGACGGCCTCTTTTGCATTACTATGGGCGACTACAATGACAACTATATCACTCGCTCTCACCCAGGTGGAAGCTTCGAGCAAGTCATTACCGCGGATAAACAGAAGACGCTATCCGAATACTTTTTCACAGAGTTTCTAGCAAATAAGATCCTCGCCGTCATCGAAGGCAATCATGACCATTGGGAAGTCAAAGAAACCGGCGAAAACTGGGTGAAGTACATCGCCCGAAAGATCGAAAAGCCGTTCCTTTGGTATGGCGGCGAGATCAACCTTCGATTCGGGAATGTGGCGTATCGCATTCACGCTCGGCACACATTCAAATACAATTCCAGCCTGAACACGACCAACAGCCAACGTAACCTATTTGCCGCCACGCACGCGGACATTATCGCTTTGGGTCATCTCCATTACAACGAGGTACACAATAAGCGCGTAGGCGGCATAGACACGGTTTGGATGCGTACAGGGTCATACAAGATCACGGACGACTACAGCCAATGGTTAGGCGGGTTTAACGCGGATGAACGGGTGCCAATGGTCATTTTGTGGCCAGATCGGAAGAAGATTCTACCATTCCGCAGCATCTATGACGGAATCAAGCATCTCCGAATGGTACGGAGTGAACACGAGGAGGCAATCGGATTATGAAGGAACAAGAACAGCCAAAAGAAGAAGATGTACGGATTATTACCGAATCGGAACCTACGGCAACGACTGCCCAAACGGGAGATGTGATACATGACTCTCGCCTTTGTCATCTTAAACGCGCTATGGTTTACCTTATTTCTCTATATTATGCGGCGATGGACAAAATCGGTAAACCTTGCTCAAGCTCTTCGAAAAGAACTAGACGAGCTTACAACCCTACTCTACGGCAGCCCACAAATCTACGAGCAAGCCAAAGAAAACCGCCGAGAGTGCCGTACAGACCGCGAGGAAAAGGTTGCAAGGGAAGCCGCGCAGAAGGGTATTACACGGGCGGCAAAGCAGTATCCAAGTCGGTTTAAGGGGACACGTATATGAAAGACTTCCGATGCATCAACTGTAACCGCCTCTTAGCTAAGGTAAAGTCAGGTGAAATACAAATCAAATGCCCACATTGCAGAACAATGAATGAATGGAATCAACCCTCAAAACAACAGTTAAAACGAAAGAGCCTTTGAAGGCCATCATTCAGCTTAACCGCTGGATGGTGGCCTTTTTTATTTGTCCAAAGTGAGGTGACACCATGCAAGATACATTAAAAGGCGAAGCCAAATATCCGCATATTAACCGTTCCTATATCAAAGACCTAAACAAACTCGAATCCGACATCGATACATGGGACACGCAAGGCATGGCCGCCAAGTTCTTTTATATGCGGACGTGGCTCCAAAACATCAACTTTCACGCTGGCAATCAGTGGCTGACATACGACGAACATAAGCAAATCTTCGAACTGCAACCGCAACTGGATGATGAGATCAAGCTTACGGTCAACAAGATACTCCCGGCTATTCGTATGGCCGTTGGTAAACTCTTGATGGATCGCAAGCGCCCTATTGTGCTGCAACTCAACCAGGATGAGGAAGAAATCGAGTCGGCCAAGGTTAAGACAAAATTTTTGGAGCACAACCGTCGCGTAAATGATGGTATTCATACCGAGAAAAAGGCTCTCACATGGTCCACACTGACCGGGAAAGGCATCTCTAAACAATGGTATGATGTCGAGACCGATCAACCCGTGATCGACATTATTCCGACGTTCGAGTTCCTTACGCCGCCTAACGTGCTCGAGATGAAGAAGTTCCCTTGGGCGGCACATAAACGTTTCGAGTCGCGCTCGTGGGTATACGAGAACTACGGCATCGACGTCGAGGGCACGAGCGATTGGGGCCAATACGGCATGTTCCTCGCCGCCGTGAAGAACATCATGCAGGACGGAAACTATACCGGCGTCTACACGCAAGGCATGGAAGATAACGTCATGGTCGAAGATTGGTGGATACGGCCTTGTAAAGAGTATCCTGACGGATTAGTGGTGATCCGGGTAAATAAGCAAGTTATTTTTGCCGACCGTAACCCTTACGTGAAGCTAAAGAAGATCAAGCGTGCGAAAAACGGCGTCATGCTCCATAAAGACTTCTACTGGCCGTTTGCGGAGCTGGATTTCTTCGATGCGCCATATCGGTATTGGCCGATATCGCTCGTGGAGGGCCTGATCGATCCGCAAAAGTGGCTCAATGAGTTCTATAGCGATAACATACAAAATCTGCAATACGCCAACTCGCCAACGCATTGGGCGCAAGAGGGCACTGTGGTTGCGGACGAAGTAAGCATGAAGCCCGGCTCTATCAACTTCTATACAGGGCAACAACCGCCGACGCCGAATAACCCGCGCGCTATCGATGCTTCTATATTCTCGCAAGCCGGTAAACTGGAACAATCCATCAGCGAAGTCGCCGGCATTCACTTCTTCGGACCGGGTTCGCTTCCCCCGGGTGTGCATGCGGCTGCGGCTCTTGCCATTATCAACGAGCAAGACCAAATGGCAGCAATGACGGTATCAGTCAACCATGAAAAATGGCTCAAGGACATTTCCAAACAAACGCTCTACCTTGTACGCAACTGGGGGCCCGACAAAATCCTCATCCGCGTCATGGGCGATGAGGGGCAATGGGAAGTTAAGGAGTTCAAGAAATCCGACATATCCGGCGATGAAGAGATTCACATTGAATCCAAGCAGCAACTTGCTTCAGATAAGATGACTAAATTTGACCAAGTCATTAAGCTCATGACCACCTTGGGCGGCGATCAAAAACCGCTCATTGATACGGAAATGGGCTTACGTCTGCTGGATCTCGAGAAAGACATGGGCATGGTTACGCCGCGGGCACTTAATCGCAACATGCAGATGGACGAGAATCAGAAGCTATGGGAAGGCAAAGAAGTCAACGTCTACGAATGGGAAGATCACAAGGCCCATATCGAAGCGCTGCTTGAGGAAATGCTGACGATCAAGTTTAAACAAGCAGACGAGAAAGTGCAGCGAGCCTTTATGACCCATTATCGGAGCCATCAGCAGTTTATGAATGCAGCCCAGCAGCAAGGCCAAGCATCTTCGCAAGTGGGGCAAACGCCGCAATTGCCACCGATGCAGTCGGCACAAGAAATGCCGCCCAATAATGGTTTCGTGCCGCCTCATATGGGCGGACATGGAATGCCGCCAATGCAGCATCCTGCACAGCAAGCCATGCCTGGCTTTCCATCGGGTCTATCAGGAGCGCTGCAAGGCGGCATGACACGCGTAATGAACGAAGTCACAGGACGGCCGGGAGGGATATAAGGTGCTCCCTAAAACGATTTTACGAGGCTATGACAAAGTGACGATGAAATACGTCGCCAAAGCCCTGAACATGCCCTTACCCAAGAAGAAACATAAAGGGGGTGAACAACGTCGCATGAAAATCCCGTTGAGTGCGCTCAAGAAAGACACCGCTGCCGAGAAGAAAAAGGGCAAAGGCGTGAAGTTTGGTGCCATGAAAGGCAAGAATACCAAGTCCGACAACGACGCAGACGATAAGTAAGGAGTGATAACCGTGAAAATAGGTTTCGCGGCTTTGAAGGGCCGAGTAGCACAAGAGTATGAGAAAAAAGGCATGAGCGCCGACCGCGCCAAAGAGGTAGGCGCCGCAGTGGCCGCAAAAGTCGGCCGTGAAAAGTATGGAACTGCCGGCATGGCACGAAAAGCCAAACTCGGCATGCTCAAGAAAAAGAAGGAGGATTGAACGATGGCTGACGATGATCTGGATTTTGCTAATACAACCCTAGTCAACGGTGTAACGCGAGTGAATTATGCCACCGAAAAAACAAACGATACTTCATCGATTGGAAAAGCCATCAACATGGTCATCAACTCGCTTACGACGCAAAACGTACCAGGCATCAATGGAGTAGTAGGCAACTACGATGTCAACCTGATCGGGGATTGCTGCTATAAAATCCTCAATGAAGGGTTGATAAACGCTGACACCGGGTACGGCGTCATCATAAATCGTTCATTTTTCCAAGCCGCTGGCTTGATGTAAAGGAGGGCTACCATGGCAGTTAAATTAGGATTTTCCACAACCAAACTTGTAAATGGCGAAACAGTCGCAGACTATGCAACGGAAGCGACAAACAACAACACTACTATCGGCAAAATGATCAACGCTACCAACGAATATCTCAAACGTATGGGCGTCAAAGGTACAGGCGGTGTGGTCGGCACGTATGACGCGAACCTGATCGGCGAGTGCTGCCATAAGCTGTTTAACGGTTCTGTGCATGCCGATACAGGGTATGGTGTTGTAGTGAGTCGGCAATATTACGAAACGGCAAAATTGATATAATTCGCGGTTAAGGTGAGACTACTTAGCCGCAATCAATAACAATCGCGACCAAGCCGATCCTAACCGAATCCAAGCCTGACATCAGGACTATTCAAGGCCCGCAAGGGTACAGATAGTCCTTTTTGTCGTGGACAGATACGGGACCGATGAGGACAGTCCAAGGAGGAACTATGAAAATCAAAATGCCTTATTTCAATGCAGATGGTGGAGCAACTGGTGGGGACAATAACCCGCCTCAAACCGTGAAGATTGGCGAAAAAGAATTCACCATCGAGGAACTGCAAACCAAGCTGACCGGCTACGAAAAGCTCGAAAAACAGTTCACCAAAGTGTCTCAGGAAAATAGCGAACTTAAGAAACTGAGCGAAGCCGCAAAGGAATGGCTGGAATTTGATAAAGTCGTTTCTTCGCTCCCTCCGGCGCAGCAGCAGCAGTTCATCAAGCAAACGAATGACTTTTTCGCCGCAGTCCAATCCGGCAACGTCACGCAGCAAGACGTGAGCGGTATCAACAAAGCTATTACAGCCGCACAAAAGGCCGGTGACAACAAGACCGCTGACGCGCTCGAAGACGCCCGTGACGAAGCCCTGCAAACGCTCTGGCTCAACGAGCAATTCGAAGACTGGAAGATCGTGCAGAGCAAGACGGTATCGAGTTCAAACAGCGGGAGTTCAAGAAATTCTTGACCAAGTACCTCGAAGACGAGGGATACGACGAAAACGACGACGTGACCAAGCGCGAAATCCGTGCCGCCTACAAGCTTTATGTGGCTGACAAGAAAGAAAAGGCCGCGGAAGAAGAGCGCAAACGCAATCTTCCCAACCTCGGCACCGGTGGAACCGGAATCGCCGCAAGCAAAAACCAAAACGACAAAGGCCCTAAAAACGTGAAGGAGGCAACCAAGCTTCTTTTATCCGGCAAATGGGGCACATAAGGAGGATAATCAACCATGGCATTCGATACTACAGCAGCTGATGCGATTCTGAAAGAACTGTACGGTCCGGCGATCGTCAATGAACTTAACGACTCCGTGCCTTTCCTGAAACTGATTGAGAAAGATGCTGGAACTATCCCGTTCAGCGGTCGTGAATGGGTCGTACCGATCCATGTAGGACGCAACAACGGCATGGGCGCAGTTCCTCAAGGTGGTACGCTGCCGACTCCCGGCAACCAAAAGTATGTCGATTACAAGCTGACCTACGCACAGAACTACGGTTCGATCAAGGTAACTGGCCAAGCCATCGAGCAAACCAAGAACGACCGTGGAGCATTTGGCCGCGCGATTACGTCGGAGATGGATGGGCTGCGTAAAAACTTCCGCACCATCCTGAATCGTCAGTTTTTGGGCGATGGCACGGGCGTTTTGGCTTCCGTCGCTTCTTGGGCGAGCCAAACGGCTACGCTGTCTGTTCCGGTAACATATGACGTACTCAATCCAGACTGGCTGGTAGACGTGTACGATTCCACGTTGACCACACAGAAAGCCTCCGGCGTCACCGTGACTTTCCCGGCTGGCGGCTTCGACCCTTCGACGTGGACGGTCACGAAAGTTACGCTTGGCGGCACGGTCACTTCTCCGGCAGCCAATGACGTGATTGTGTTCAAGGGCAACCTGAACGCGGAGATCGTTGGCCTGAACAAGATTGTCGGTGCTGGCGTTCATGGCGGTATTGACCCGGCCACGTATCCGGTATGGCAGTCTCCGGTACTCGGTAACAGCGGCAACCTTCGTTCCATTAATGAAGGTCTGTGGCAGCAAGCCGTTGACGTAGGTTCGATTGCCAGCGGCCAAGAGCCGAAATACTGGTTCACTCGCCCGGAAATCCGCCGTCAATATTACCTGTTCAAATCTGCTCAAAACCGCAACATCAACACGAAAAAATACGATGGCGGATTTGACGCAATCGAATTCGACGGCAAAGAGATCTTCAATGACCGTATGGCGCCGGCGAACAAACTGTTCGGTATCAATCCGGATTACCTGTACATTCTGGAAACGCAGCCGCCTAGCTGGATCGATACGGATGGCCGGATTCTGTACCGCGACCCGAACCGTACCCACAGCTTCCTTGCCGACATGTTCTACTTCTGCAACCTCGGTTGCACCATGAGAAACGCTCAGGTCGTTGTTACTGACCTGCAGATGTAAGGAGGCGGTCTAAGTGGCACTTACCATCTACTATGATGAACCGATCAACAACACACTGGCGGCTGACAACAACAACATTAAGCTGCCGATTGAGCCGCGTAATTTTTCGCGGACCAATAACAATTTTGCTACGGTGTCGGGAACTGTCACCTTCGACAGTTCCTACCCCACCGGGGGATACGGGCCGATGAACAATTTCGGCATGAAAAAAGTAGCCGGCGTCTTCTTCGAGGACGTGAACGGCTACGGGGTGATGTACAATCGGGCAACCGACAAAATTCAAGTATTCTCCACAGCTGGAACGGAAGTTGCTGCTGCGACCAACCTTTCCGCGCTGCAGGCGGTATACTTTGAAGCGAAGGGAAGGCAATACTAACATGGTTCTTGGCGATGTATACGATATTGCGTCGCGGGTGAAGGAATTCGATCCATCGTATGAGCTATCTTGGAATCCTCGCCTCAAGCAGTACCAAGTCCTCGCCAATAAGCGTGTATTGAAGAAGGAGGGCGTCCTTGACGGGCGTCCTCTTCATTTCATGCACGATGTTCGCGAGGTAGTGTTCACGTGGGATGTAAAGGACATGGCACCGGATATGCGAATCATGTGGAAACTGTACGAGACGGATACATGGCGTCATCCGCGCGGGCCACTCGGATACCTGGAGGACTTGGAACGCGAAACGGAACTCGCAAGACAGAAGCGCGAAGAACGAATCAGCGAGGAAACAGACTATCTCGCAAGAGAAAATCATTCGCTCGTGTTTGAAAAGAAAAAAAGCTTTGACATGGGAAAGGCGTGGTAATCTGTGACAATATTGAACATCAACAAACCTATAGACGCGAACGGTAATCCGTATGATCCTAGCCGGTTTCCGTCGCTTTCGTATACAACACCGCTTGGAGCGAATGCGACATATACCCAGCCATGGATTGATTCGATTCAGACGGGGTTTACGTTTCCTGATGGTCTTACAGTATTTCGATCCGGAACCGCAGGACCGCAGGATGTGAATTTTGTATCTGGATCGGTCTATACCGACCAAGCCGGAACATTGTATATCGATCAGTCTGACGACAAAGTAAATGTTCAATCCGTTTCGATTGCGGTTAGTGCGGCAACGTTGACACAGATTCCGTTGCAGCAGCTAACGAGTCGGTACTATCGTTTCCGTTATGACAACGGTGCGACGGCGCAAGGTACATTTGTGTTGTCGCAGATCAGCGAGAGGATCGATGCGTTTAACCAAATGTCACTAACGGGCAGGAAAGCGAAAGTAATATCTGCAACCTATGATCAAGTTTTAAACACTGCAGCCAGCGGGATAACGACTATAACGATTACTCCACCTGTAGGGGAGTTATGGCGAATCAAAGTATTAGCGATTTCTGCTCCGGCTCCGGCAGGTGCGGCAAGTGGAACCCATCTGTTTGAAATTAGGTCAGGCGTTGCCAGTTCCAGTTATAATGCCGTTATGTCTGCAAAAAGCAACTTCGGCGATCCGGCGACCATTTTAGATAACTATATTACATCTGGAACATCGAGTAAGATTCCAACAACTGAACAGGCGCAGCAACAGGCTATTTTGAATTTGGTAGCGACAAACGATTCGCCTCTGAGCATCGTTTACTCTAATGCGACCAACGTGACGCAAACCGGTACGGCAATTATTCGTATGGTTCGGGAGGTTGAATACGTCGTATGAATATAGGCGATATTTTTGTTGTCGATGACAAGCAGTATAAAGTTGTCGACGTAAAAACGGAAACACAACCTGACGGAACTGGAGTACAAATTGTAACTAGTCAAGCTGTTTAATCTTTAACTAACGAAGTTCGTATGTTCAAAAGGGGTGATAAGCAATGCAGCTTCAGGATATCGTCGGGGAAGTACGCAAGACATTAGGCGAACCGGAACCCAATGGTTACGGCACTCAACAACCCGGGCAAGGCACGTGGGACAATACGCAAATCATCGGATACATCAACGAAGCGCTCGGCCTCGTGTCCCATATTGCGCGTGCAGAAGCGGCTCCTGCCACAGTGACGCTGAACACCGCAACCAACAGTTACGCACTCCCGGCCGACTGTCTCGAAGATGGATTGCGTAAAGTCGCCTATAATGCCACAGGTGCGATGGGGCCGGTTCCTATCAAACCATTAGATTTAGACCAATTCGAAAAACTCTTAGTCAATCCTCCCTATACCATTGGGGGGATTATGTTTTCTTATTACTATACGGTATGGGGCGGAAACATCCTTCTTTCTCCATATCCGCAGCAAAACACGGACACGCTGACGCTTTACTATTACAAGACTCTAGCCACACTCTCGGCTGCCACGGACGTTCCGGCAATTCCTGCGCGGTTCCACGTGGCTTTAGTGCATTATGCAATCGCTCGTTGCCAACAAGCTGTTGAGGAATCCAACCTCTATCAAGAAGCATGGTCACAATGGCAGCAGATATATGTGCAGATGCGAAACGAGCTTTCCCGGAAAAGTCGTGACAGGAATCGGGTGAGAGCTAGATGACATGGCCGAAAAGAACCGTTCCCAGTAGCGGCTCGGTTTATCAAGAACGTGTGTTCTCCGGTTTCGCCGGATTAAACAATAAATATTCCAACGAAGAAATTGCAGATAACGAATCTCCTGACCTTCTGAACGTCGATTTTGACGTACGGGGTGCGATTATTAAGCGGAAGGGATTCACACTTGCGAAGAACTTCGGTACAGCGCAAATAAACTCCATCATTCCGTTTTACAAGACGGACGGAACGCGGGTATTCATCGTTGCCTTTGGCACAAGTCTTGTCCAATACGACCCGGTAGCGCAAACAACAACGACCATCACGACCACGCTTCATGGTAACGGGCTTCGCTTCACCGGGGCTATAGACACGGTCCATAACGTGCTGTATTTGGTCAATGGCGACACGACGGACGGCCTAATGAGTTGGGACGGTACGACCTTCACGAAGGCGATTGCCGGGGCTCCCAACGGCAAATACATCGAGTTCTACAAGAACCGCATGTACATTTGTGGCGATCCTGCTAACCCGAACCGATTGTATATGTCCGACCTCGGCACACCGACAAGCTGGCCGGCGCTGAACTTCACAGACATTGACGATGGACTCGGCGGCATAACAGGCATCAAGCAGTTTGGGGATTCACAAGTTATTTTCAAAGAAATGGGCGTATTCATCCTCAAGGGATCCGATCCATCCAACTATGTAGTGGTAACCACCTTTGCTGGCCAGCATGGGGCAATCAGTCATTATAGCATTGTACGAATCCCGAACGGGCTTATGTACTTATCCCGTGACGGGATTTATTTATTTGACGGCAAACACTTTACGCTGATGAGCGACAAGATTCAAGGCTCGGTGTATGCGTGGAATCAGCAGTATCTCGGGTCCGCAGTAGCATTCGAATACGACCACAAGTACATGATCAGCGTGCCGGAAGGTGTCGGACAGACAACGAACAATCGAACCTACGTCTATAGCTACCTGTACAAATATTGGACGAGGTTCGATATTCCGATGCAAGCGAATTGCATCTTTAATGGCACTACGACCTTACCGACGCCATATTTCAGCGACACGGCGGGGAATGTGATGCAGGCGTTCACCGGTGATAATGACAACGGCGCGGCAATCAACTCCTACTTTTTGACCAAGAACTATGATTTCGGCACATCGGCGCATTACAAGACTTTTAAAAAGATCGTGTTCGAAGCTCTTGCCAATCCGGGCAAATACAATATTGCACTGACATTCATTCAAGACTTCGGGAAAAATTCGAAGAACATTCAAATGCCGATATCCTATGGAACACTTACCATTTGGGGCCAGTTTACATGGGGCCAAGCGAAGTGGGGCGGCGTCGGTGAAGTGGCGCAACTCTCCACGATCATGCCGGGGCAAGCAAAGTACATTCAGTTCCGGATTGACGGCAACGGAAAAGATCAGCCGTATACCCTGCTCAAGTGGACGGTAAAGTACAAGGTGAAAGCGAGGATTGTCTAATGCAACTCCTACATTCACCAGAAGACCCATATTTGGAAGAAACACTTCGATATATCGTCCAGTACGCACTAGAAAGCCCACAGAGCAATTTTCGAGTGCAGACAGGTAGGATCACCTTAGCTTGCACGTCAGACTCGCTGAAAACTCAAACGGTGACGTTTAGCAAACCTTTTTTATCAACGCCATTTCTCATTATCAGCAAGAATCCAGCGATTGCTTCCAGTGTAGTCACAGAATCCTATACGGGACTTTCGACAAACGGATTTACAGCACAAATCTATACCTCATCAACTCAGAACGTCGATTTTACTTACCTGGCTATCGGGCCGGTGTAAAGGAGTGAGAGCATGTCTACAGTAACAAAACCATACGGTGATTTTGTGAATAATGTCGATGTTGCTGATGCCAATAAAGTCAATTCACAAATGAATACGTTATATAATCTTGTAAACGGCAATCTTGATGGAAGTAACGTACCCGGGCTCGGCGATATGACGACCGTAACCACAACGGCGAAAAATGCTGCTGGTGCAATAAATGAATTGCAAGCTCTCCCCGTGTTCGCCATGTCCCGTCAAGCCTCATCAACGGTAATTTTGATGTGTGGCAGAGGGGGTCGAGTTTTACAAATCCAGCTAATCTCTCATATACAGCCGATCGATGGAAAGTGGAAATGTCTAACGGAGGTGGTACGCTACCTAACTTAACGCATAGCAAACAAAACCACAATCCCGGTGATGTGCAAGGCGCGTTTTCTTTTTATCGTCTAGCTTTTGATGGTGCCGGTACAAGTTTAGGGTCAGGTTCATATCACCAAAAAGAACAACTTATAGAAAATGGCACGAGATATTTATGCGGAGCAGGAAAGAAAGTCACTGTTTCTTTTTGGGGAAGAAGCAATGTTGCAGGCAAAAGGATCGGGGTTTACCTGCGCCAGAATTACGGTTCAGGTGGTACACCATCTGTTACCGAAACAATCAGCGGTACCACCTTCACATTGACATCAATCTGGCAAAAATTCACTTATACGTTTACGACTAATACACTTGCTGGCAAAACATTTGGATCAAATAATGATGATTATTTGGCTGTATGCATCATGGATATGTGGGGCAGTGGGAACCAAACTGTTGTCGGAGCATCTTCAGCGGAAACCTTTGTAGCGGCTGGTAATTTGGATACGTCAGAAGTCCAAGTCAACGCAGGAGATCAAGCACTACCTTTTCAGCCGAGAAGCTATGATGATGAAGAGAAATTATGTTTGAGGTACAACCGTCGTTTGGTTTCATCGGCATCCTATGCGGCATTTGGAGTAGGCTATGCAATTTCAACGACTCAGGCTAAGGTATTCATTCCTTATAGTATCCGAACTAGAATTATTGGAGGTACGTTAACAACAGGTGGGAATCTTGCATTGCAAAGGCAGGGGCCTAATTTAGTGCCGGTTACCACGGTTTCCATTGATACAGGCACTCAGAGTCGCGACGGACTAATGCTTACGGTATCTGTAGCAAGCGGATTGGTTGCAGGAGAAGCCGTTTCATTATTGACATATAACGATACTTCTGCTTTCTTAAATTTTGATTTTGAACTATAAGGAGGTAACCCATGGACGGATACAAGCACTATATTCGCATTGACGCGAATAATATCGTCATCCATGCTTTTTCGGATGCCTTTGAGCAACCACTAGGTACGGATATTCTTGTAGAATCGAATGCTGGACGACATTTCAACCCTGCCTTAACCGATGGGGAGGGCAATTTTATTTACAAATGGAACGGCATGCAGATGGTTAGTCGCGCCAATGACCCTGACTATTTGTTAGCCGCCGCAAGGGCAAGTAAGCTAGCTGAGATCAACACGGCTGCGACGAATGCCCTTCAAACGTTCACATCTTCTGCGCTCGGCACACCGCACACCTACCTCAGCGGCACCAACGACATGCTACTGCTGGAGGCGGAGGATCGTTTTATGCAAGGGCCGGACTATGATAATCAGCCTATCTTTGGTACACGGTCGAAAACGGCGATGTGAGCCATACGAAAGCGCAGATTCATCAGGTGTATTTGGATGGTCGAGCAGCTGTGCAGCGCAAGAAGTATACGGCAAAGACTTTAGTTGGTCAGGTGAATTCGGCAACGGACGCTGCGACCGTGAACGCGATCAATGTTGCCGGTGCGAATTGGAGCTGATCACATGAATCCCGGGGACTTGATTTTTGTCAGCGGAATCGACGTCATTTCTCGAATCATCCGATGGGTGACTGAAAGTAAGTATTCCCATGTTGCAATATATGTGGGAGGCGGAAGGGTTATCGAAGCTCAAGCGTTTCGGAAGGTTGGCTTCCAAGAGCTTGCCTACTACGAGGGGAAATACGATGTGAAGCCCATTCGCTTGAGAGAGCCTCAGCGCATACATGGCCTCGTGTGGATTCTGAATCAACGAGGACGGCCCTATAGTTATTGGTCGGATTTCGTTATTCTTCTGCGATGTCTTTTCAACATTCACATTCCGTGGCATGAAGGATTAGCCATTATTTGTTCCCGTCTAGGACGGGATTTTTTATTTCACTGTGGTTTACCCATCCCGGACGAAAACATGAGCCCGGAAGACCTATATGAATGGGTAACGTCTTACACAAGGGAGTGAGAGTATGGCGGATCAAGCCGTATACGAAGCTGCGAATAAAGCCTATAACGATGCGTTAAGTAGCGGTAAGAGCCAAGACGAAGCGTATAAAATTTGGCATGACACCGCCGCTTCACTAGAAAATCAAGGTTCCGGTACGTCTTCGAGCTCGGGAAGTTCGGGGAGTTCATCGAATTACGGCGGAAGTTCATATTCAGGCGGTTCATCGAGCAGTTCGAGCCCCTCCACCGGGACGACTGGAACAACCTCATCCCATCCTGCTTGGATGGGGGATATGTACAAACAGGATGCCAATGGATATTGGAGTACGAACCCAGACAATCCTAACGCCGAACGGTTTACTAGTGACGGCAGGCCGGTCGCTACAATTGGGTACGATAACCAAAAGACAGGAACTCATTATGAGGGCTGGGGTACACCGGAACAAGCTCAGGCGATGAGAGCCGTCATGAATGACCCTGCTGCGGAAGAAAATCTCATTAAGAGCTGGTTACAAAATGGCTTCCTGAATCATCCTTACAGCCAGTTTGTGACCAATAATAATTCCAACCCTGTTTATTCAGCCGCGACAACGGATGGCTCCAGCTTCGTTCAAAAGTTAAAGCAAGCCGTATTAAACCCCATGTCCACGGCGGACATACAAAAGCAAATGCAAGCCAATAGCGACGCATGGAACAGAACTACTGATCCTGCGGAGAGAGAGTGGCTGCATGACAAAAATATTCGCCTTGCCGCGCTAATTGGTGCGACCTATGACCCTTCCGGAACATGGACGGCAGCGGGTTCCGCTTCCGGTTATGATTTTCTCAACAATCAGGGGCAAGCAGTATCTCGCGATGGTAGCCTGCACGTATCTGTCAATGGCCAACCTAGCGCAGATGTGCCGGTTTATCAAGGTACGGCTTTCGGCAATTTGGATGAAATGTCGAAACGTTTCGGTGTCAATTTCAATATTGATCCAAACGGTATCGTTACCGTCAATGGTAAAGTGGTGAAGCCGATTGGATACGACAGTAAGGGAATACCGGAAGTAGGGCTGAGGGACTTTGCACAAGCTGCTGGGCTGAAAGTGGATTATAACGATAACGGGAAGACAGTAACTATTTCTGGCAGCACTCAACCAATAAACGAAGCTCCAAATACAGGCGTTGGTATAGGCGACAATCAAGGAAGCGGCCAAGGGGCACCGGGTACAACGCAATTTCCGGGCGGAGGCTCATATGGATATGGGGGCGATCAAGGAACGGGCATACAAGACCCATGGGCAGCATGGAATAGTTACATCTCTGCTCATCCATTGCAACAGCCGAACATGATACCGATTCAGCAACAGTTTACACCGGATTGGCAGTCATACTATAGCCAGGCACATGCGCAAATCGATCCGCTATATCAAACGCAATATAACAACCTTATGTCGAAACAAGCCAGCGACATTAACGCTATGGA
The DNA here is from genome assembly GCF_000829455.1 of Gordoniibacillus kamchatkensis. Classification (GTDB taxonomy): domain Bacteria; phylum Bacillota; class Bacilli; order Paenibacillales; family NBRC-103111; genus Gordoniibacillus; species Gordoniibacillus kamchatkensis. The sequence continues at coordinate 11,249 of NZ_JXAK01000066.1, read as the reverse complement.
TCAGAAAATGAACGCTCGTGGCATCTTTACGTCTGGTATCGCTCAAGCGGCAGAGAATGACCTCAGAGCGAAGACATCGAACTCCGTGGCATCTCTATTCAATAAGCAGATGTCGGACATTGAGAAGACAGCGCAGACGCTTTACAACAATGCTTATAAACAATACAGCCAAGGCAACCAATTCGCGCTCAAATACAACCAAGATCAGCTTAGCAACTATCTGAATCAGCAGAAATTCATTTTCTCTCAGTGGCTCCAAACGCAAAGACTTACTCTCTCGCAAGCACAATATGCTTTGAATGCGTGGGATAAGCAAGCAACGATGCTCTGGCATAATGCGCAACTGGATTTTGAAAAATATAAATTCAATAACTTAAGCGATTACCAGAAACAAACTCTAGACTTTAACAAATACAAATTTAGCAACCTTTCCGCCGATCAGATTGCAACTTTGCAGCAGAATGGCACGAAGATATTCGGCGTAGATGCCAACGGCAGACCTACACTTGATGCACTTAAAGCCGCTGGCCTTACCCCTGTAGGCGTGGACGCTAACGGCAACATAAAGTTCGTTCAAACAGCAACAGCATCCGATGCCGATCGAAAATATGCGCTTGATTTGGCCAAGGCAAGAGGTGGCTGGTTTGATAGCGACGGCAATCTGATTATGCCGACTGAACAAGCTAAACATGACCGTGCAACTGAGCAAAACGCAGCGGATAGTCTGAAACTACGCATCTACGACATGATGGGCTTCGATCAAAATGGCGTACCTACATTGAAGCGTGAGCAATTAGATGAAACCATCAATAAGGACAATCAAATGATCGATATAGCAAGAACAAATGCGACGAATGCCGAGAACAAAACAGTCATCGAGGGCATTGGCAGGCAGTTATCTACTGTCGACAATCAAATCAATGCCATCTATAATTCTGGCATTTTAGCCTCCACTGATCCTAGAAATGCTCAAGCAAAACAAGATGCGATGACGCAGCTTAAAACACTTAGCGGCCAGCGGGATACACTTAAAATCCAATTGGCTGGATTTACAAACCAAGGGTTTTATAACTACTACAATAAAGATGAGTACAACGATACGGCGGAGGATGGCGGCAAGTTAGGCGGACTATTCACGGGAAAGTAGACGGGGCGGTTCCTTTCGCAAACTCAATCAACCAAGCAGCTGATCGTTATAGCGTTCCTGCTGGCATTTTGAAAAACATCATGATGGCCGAGAGCAGCGGGAACCCCAATATCCCAGATTCCCCAGCCGGCGCTCAAGGGTTGATGCAGTTTATGCCAGGAACCGCCCGAGATTTAAGAATCGATCCTTACGATCCGAACCAAGCCATTCAAGGTGCAGCAAGATATTTGAGTCAACTGTATAGCAAATATGGTGATTGGAAGCTTGCTGTTGCGGCCTATAACGCAGGACCGGGCAACGTAGATAAGTACGGCGGGGTTCCACCGTTTGCTGAAACTCAAGCTTACGTCCAGAAAGTACTAGGAGGCGGATAAACGTGGGGTCTGTCTTTGATCAAATGCCAAACTTTCAATCCTTTCGAAATTCCTGGCAATCGAACTTACCGCAGGATAACAGCTCTAATGACTGGAACACACGCACCCCTTTTTCTAATCCGGTTGATTATTCAGGTGATAGTGGAGTAGCTTCCCAATTGAATGCTGCTACTAACGATGGCGGTGGGTTCTTTTCGAATCTTTGGAATGGCATCTCAAACAGCCCAATAGGACAAGGAATTGCTAACGCGACATCCGTTTTGCCAAAAGCATTAGAGACAGTCGGTATAGCAGTTGGCGATCCTATAAGAAGCTTAGTCGAAGGACAACCCGTTAACACAGTGAGCGATATATCGAACATATGGAATCGGTCTGGGAGCCAAACATGGAGCGACATTGGGGATTTGTATAACCGCAGTAAAGGCGCACTACAAGGCGCAATGTCGGGTGCTTACAGTGGCGCTCCATCCATTCTTCAATCTATCGGTAATGGCGGTTTGCTTGGCTCTATTGGAAATGATGTGGTATCCATAGGAAAAGGCATTGCCCAAGGTTGGGAGAATCCGACAACGGAAAACCAATCCTTCCAGCAAGGCCTTAATGCTGTAACAAGTCCGTTACCGAAAAGTGTTGCATGGGCACCGCGATTTGCGGCCGAAGCCGTTACCGACCCGTTGACGTATGCTCCGATTGGAAAAGTTGCCGGAATTGCAGGGAGGATATTAAAAGTTGCGTCAGACGCTGCAGGAGCTACACCATACATTACGGGCGCTGTAGATGCAATCAAATCCACAAAGCCTGTTTCCGCGGTTACAGATGCGCTAGGAAAGGCGTTTGTGAAGAACTACGGTACGTCCGACGGACTTTCTCAGTCGCTGCAAGAATTACAAGGAAATATCGCTGCTGACAGGATGGCAATTCAGCAGCATTTGCCACAACTCGCACAGGCGCACGGACTGACACCGGACGAAGTAAGACAACTGCCGGAAGTGTTTGAGGCGGGAGGTTCCACAAATCCGAGATTACACCAAGCTTATCAGGACTTAAACAACATTCTTAATAACGGTATCCCGTTGCATGATCAGTTCAAAATCGGTACTAATGCCGAAACGTCCACACTTTTCAACGGTAAGCCTATTCTCGATCCGGAAAAACTCATTCAAGGCTACTACCCGCAGCGGTATGCTAAAGAGTTAAATCCGAAACTGCAACAAAAGATGGATGACTTGATTATAGGCCAAAAGAAGGGATTTTCCACTTCAGGGCCTTTTAACCAAGAAAGATTATTCAAAAACGTGGCAGAAGCCGAAGCCAACGGATTCAACCCGGAACGCAACGCCTATTCTGCAGTTGCACAACGTCTCGCCGAATCATCTAAAACACTCAGAACGGCGCAGTTCTTACAGAACATGCTGGACAGGGGGATCATCTCAAAAGAAGCATTTCCGGGAATGAAAGCGAGCGAGATAAAGCCACTGAGCAGTTTCTTTACGATCGCAGAGAAACAGCCAACCGGTGCAAGTCCGTTAGCGCAAGCGCTCAATGAATCGGGAGCAGCATTCAAGCCATTAACCAAGTTGAACGATTCGGGATTTTCGATTCCAAACGAATTATCCAAGTCGGCTCCACGGTATCGGTCGAATCCGCTTGAGTTTGAAAGCCCTCTTGATAAAGCAGCATACATCGTCGGTAACACCACGAACCGATCGGCAAGGGATGCGGACTTTATCGCTGCTCTTGAAAAACATACGGGACTCTCTGAGTCGGAATTGAGGGCGTATGGGCAATACATGAGAAGTGTGGTCAATGGGGCGGCAAACGGAGTTGCCGACGGAGAGAAGATCACGGTACCGCGCACGCTTGCGAACCTCCCGGAACATGGCACAAATCCATCTGCTGCTGTAGCTGGTGAACCCAATGATTTTGCTAGTTTAGTGAAATCACTGGAACAGGCGCAGCCGGCCGATAAGATCGTCAAGGTAAATCCCTATTATATTAGACCGGCTGACGAAGCAGCCATCAATGAATTTTTGAACCCGACCAAACCGTCAGGTCTTTTAGGTGTGGCCAACAAACTCAATAGTTTGTACAACAAAGGTTTCTTGTTAAATCCTTTACCTCACATGCATAACGTGACAACAAACGGTATGCTTTTGGGAGGTGCTAAACCCGAGTATGTATCCCAAGCATTCCAAGACATCAAAAACGGTGTATCGAATCCTTGGTATGAGGAAGCAGTACGAGCCGGCGCCGTGAGCGGACTTCGCGGTGAAAACCTGATGAAATCCGTTAATGATGCCATGGTCCCGACAAAAGGTCTCCCTGGTCAATTGCTTGACAAATTCAACTATGCTCGCCATGATGCATTATGGGATACTGATTCGGCTATTAGAACTGCTCTATATCGACAGGCACGCGAAGAAGGGCTTTCTAGTGCTGATGCGGCAGCAAGGACGAATAAATTCATGGTGGACTATAATAACATCACGCCCTTTGAAGCCAAGTATATCAAGCCGATTGTTCCTTTTTACGCATGGAAAAAAGGAAACATTCCTTTGCAGATCAGCCAAACCTTTGCCCAAACACCGAAATATGTTGCATACCAACATGCAAAGGATTCCGTTAGCCAAGCGTTAAGCGGACAACCGACCGACCAAAAGGGCCGCATCATGACTGGGGAAACATTGCCCGATGGTTCTCAAGTGGCGCTTGATCCCTATTCGCCAATGGATGAGCCGGGCAAGATCATGGAAAAGGGTCTGGTCTCGTGGCTGCTCGGTAGCTTAAACCCGTTCATCCGTGAACCCATAGTGCAAGGCACAAGTGCAATCGGAGAATTTGCACCAAATAATCCGCTGGGTATTCAGAACAAATATTCCATTTACAACGCCGGAGCCCCGGAAGAGTACAACGCCCGAAAAGGCATTGCACATGCGCTTAATGCTCTCAATCCACTAGGAAGCAGCGCGATCCTTGGCGAAATCGGTAATAGCTCCAATGGAATTAATAATAGCGTGAACTGGATTGCGGATTTGTTAGGCGGGAATCCTGCGAATGACTTGCCGACGAAAGATAAACCGGGACAAACTACATCGGAACTCGTTACCAAATTGCTCGGCGGCTTTACTGGACGGGATAACCCGCAAAAAGATGCGATCAATCAGATGTATCAAAATAAGGGCAACATCCTCGGTCAGATCAAATATCTCAGAGAAACCGGTCAACCCGTTCCCAAAGCTCTTCAAAGGCAAGCGTATAAGCGGATTCCAAAAGCCAATTAACAGATTAGGGCACTCCCTTTATAGGATGGTAATTAGAAAGGGAGTGCCTATATCACTTGAATTCGCAATCCCAATGATGTACGTCCAACAAGAAATTGACAAATTGAAAAAGTAATCAACTTATGAAATTAGAGTCTATCCGCCGATAGGCTCTTTTTATTTTACCAAGGCGGTGGTTACGATGTCGGACACTCAAACATTAGAACACAGATTGACCTCTCTCGAAAAGGAGCAGGAGGCGCAAGGCAAGCGTATTGGAGCAATTGAGGGAGAAATAAAGGACATTGTAAAACTATTGAGTGCACGACCGACATGGCTCATTACATCATTGATCACCATACTTACCACAGTTACAGCCAGTTTGATCGTTTATGTCACTACGCATCATTAGGAGGCGGTTCCCTTGCAGTTCTTTCGAAGCCCCATATTTTTTATAGCGATCCTGTTGCAAATAGCGGGGCCGTTGCTCTTTTCCTTTGGCGATTGGGCGAATGTGATTCAATACCTCTCCGGCTTCGGCATGGCGTATGCCATCTATCAATACGAAGTTCATCACAAGAAGCAAATTCAACAAATTCTTCATCACTTTAAGGAGGGCTCCAAGTGAGCGTATTTCGTTACCCTGTTAACGTAGAATGGATTCCTAATCTCCCGGCAATCTCCTATCGTAACGGCGTAGGCCAATGGGAAGGTGTCGTGATGCACTACACCGACAACCCGAGCGACACAGCTGCCAGTGAACGAGCATACGAAGCAGAGACGTTCAACAACGCTTTTGTACATGAATTTATCGACCCCACACAAGTGTTACAAGTCGCCAATCCGAACTACATTGCTTACGGTGCCGGGCCCCATGCAAATGCGCGGTTCGTACACTTGGAACTGTGCCATGCCGACACGCAAGAAGACTTCGACAAGTCCTATGATATGTGGTGCGAACGCGCGGCGGAATATCTCTTTGCCAAGCAGCTCGGCGTCTCAAAGGCAGAACCGACAGGCCATGGCACACTGTGGAGCCATTATGATGTAACGCAATACCTGGGCGGCACGACACATACCGATCCGATTGAATACCTTCAAAAACGGGGTAAGACGTGGGATGACGTTGTAGCGCAAGTGCAGAAGTGCTATGACGATTTAGCTGCGGGGGATATATGGAAGCCTGACACGCAAGCGGAAGTAAAACCCGATCCACAGTCGGCTATGCCTGTTCCGGAAGTTGATCAATGGAAGCTTGATTCGATGCAATACCTGAAAGATCACGGCCTCACTACGCAAGACCATAACCCGGACGCCACGGTCACATGGGCGGAACTTGGCGTTGTATTAAAGCGCCTGAAAGGAGAATGATCATGGACTGGAACAAGTTAAAACAACCCACTTTCATCATCGCCGTACTGTTTTCGTTCAAGCTGATCCTGCAACCCCTTGGCATCGACATTCCCGATCAGCAACTCAATGCATTCGCCAATGGCATTAGCGCCTTAGTGACGATCATTGGGATTTTTATGGATCACACGCCGAAAGCAAAGACACCGGATCAACCAAAACAAAACGATACTTCAGCACCAGTTTGAAACCTCGTCCTACTCCACAATAAAAAAGCCGGGCTCGAAGAAGAGCACCGACCGGAAGAAAAACAACCAATAGAAGTATATGCAGATCGTTGGCTATATTGACATATGTACGTCATTTTATATCGTATGGGAGCAAATCGGGCTCGATCTACGAGGTGGACTAAAAATTCCGGCTTTGGCGCACCATGAACGTGAACGGACGCCAATACCGGAAAGGAGATACCGCCATGAGCGAGGGCAGCGCGAGACCGAACGGCTCCCAGCATGTCGAAACGACGGACGACCCGAAAAAGCAAGGCCGCTCCGCCGCCAAGAAGAAGTCGAAGTAACCGCGAATAGTCCAAGCAAAAACGCTCCTCGCAGGCAGGAAAAGCCTTTGCGGGGAGCGTTTTTATGCATCTCGGCGAGATGTTTGCGGGTTAACGGAACGTGGTTCCGCTAACGGGGCATTTCCCGGTTATTTCCCAAAATTAACGGAACGCAGTTCCGTTAAAAGTGCCGCTGAAGTAGCCTTACAGCGGTTTCGAGCACACATCAGGGAAAATAACGGAACGGTGTTCCGCTAAGCTCACGGAAAAAGTAAAAATGCCGATAATAACGGAACTCCGTTCCGTTATCGCTGCGGTTGACCGGCCTGGTTTAGCGGCCGACACCGTCTTGCGCCACAGACCAGCACCGCCGACGAGCAGCCCAGTCCGTACCGGCCAACACTGCCATGGAACCGCCGCTGGGTCTGGGCACCGTCGACTAGCCGCCGCATGGCACCGCCGCCCTGACCAGCAACGCCGACTAGCCGCCGCATGGCCAGTACCGGCCAACACTGGCAAGGAACCGCCGCATGGCCCAGCACCGCCGACAAGCCGCACAGCCCCGCCACTGGCCAGCACCGCCGACGAGCCGCACGGCCCCGCGCTGGCCAGCACCGCTGACGAGCCGCAGAGCCCCCTCACTGGCAAGCACCGATGACGAGCCGCACGGCCCTACGCCAGCCACAATCCTTCACCACCCAGACCGCTCCTCCATCCCCTCAACTTACCGCAACCGGTCCGCCGAATCCGCCTCTAACGCTTTGGCAGCAGCTTCACGTAATCGTCCGACATGCGCATCAGGCGCAGCACGTAATCGTAATCGCCGCGATACTGGCTGAAGTCGGATACCGGCTGCAGCGTAGAGAGCGATACCGCCGTTCCGTCGTCAAATCCTTTGCCCGGGATGAACAAAATATCGTTGTTAAAAAACGATCCTGTCGGCAAATAGTAGCGCATCCCGAACGCGTTGCGCGTAATGTTGAACAAATTTTGCCCGAAATGAACGACGTTCTCTTTCTTGAACGAAATGCCCAGCAAATTGGCTACCGTCGGCATAATGTCGAGCTGGCCGCCGACCTGGCTGATCGTCTGGCCCTGCTTTTGCCCCGGCACGTGGATGAACAGCGGAACGTTGAACTTGGACACGTACGGATGGTAGGTGATGCCGAGCGCGCCCGAGACGAACTTCGGATCGTTGTCCTCGGGCTGCAGCCCGAAATGGTCCCCATACGCGACGAAAATCGTGTTGTCCCACAAGCCGTCCGCCTTCAGCTGGTCGATGAATTTGCCCAGCGCGTAATCGGTGTAATTGATGGCCAGCAAATAGTCGCCAAGCTGCTTGCCTTCTAGCGATGCAGGCAGCTCCATTTTGCGCCGGTCTTTCGGAATGACGAACGGGTGGTGGCTCGACACGGTGATGAGCTGCGCATAGAACGGCTTGCCCTGATCGTGCAGCTCCTTCAGCTTGCCGCCGGCCACGCGGTAAAGCTCTTCGTCGGAGGCGCCGAACGAATTGAAATTGTCGTTGTTGTAGTACGGTTTGTCGAAGTAATGGTCAAAGCCGATGGCCGGATAAAGCTTGGCCCGGTCCCAGAAGCCGACGTCGTTGACGTGGAACGTGTCCGCCTCATAGCCTTGCTTCTGCAGCAGCTTCGGCAGGCTCGGCAAATTGCGGTCTCCGAATCCCGTTGACATCGCGATCGTGCCGGTCGGGTAAATCGACGTATTCGACATAAACTCCGCATCCGACGTGTTGCCTTGCCCGATCTGCTGAAAAATGCGCGAAAAATAATAGCTTTCCTTCGCCAGCTTGTTCAGGTTCGGCGTAATTTCCTGATCGCCGAGCTTCAGGCCGACCGGGAAGTTTTGGAACGCCTCCATCTGTACGACGATGACGTTTTTTCCACGCTGCGTTGCGAACAGGGGGGCTTTCTCCGCGGCCGGCGACTTTTTGCCGTAATCGTATTTGTTTTCGACGCGCGGCACGACGGCAATCGCTTCCTGCAGGCTGGTAAAGTTCGTCTCGTCCTTCGTTCCGTTCAGCGCCGCCGACACTTGGTAGTTGAGGAAGCCGATGCTCTCCGCCCGCACCAGCTCGTTGGCGATGCCGTCGTCGTAGCGGATCAGCCACACCGACGCGGTCAGCCCTACGAGCGACAGGGCGGTTACCGTCAGCTTGCGCCAAGGCAGCGGCTTAAGCCACGGCTTTGCCCCTCGCGCCCGGCGCACGGCAAGCAGCACGCCGAACGGCACATCGGCCCAAAATATAAAATCGAGCGGTTCGATCGTCGATTTCACGCTGGACTGGATTTGCCCTAGCTGCTTGACACCCGTTAACGCCGTATATGTCACAATCGTATCGAAATGCTGGTAATAGACGGCCGCAGCGAAAAACATAAGCGACAGCGCCAGGTCGAGCAGCCAATATCCGCTCCGCTTCAGCTTGCCGGGCAGCGCGAGCTCGACTAGGCCGGTCAATACGAGCACGCTGGCGAGATCGATCAGGGCCGCATTCCAGCTCCATGCTTGAGCCAGCAGATGGCGTAGCCACGCGAGCTTAAGCACCAAAATCAAAGTAAAGATCAAGTACGGACTTCTCCAAAAATTCGCGAAGGATCGCTTCATCATCATCCTCCTGGCCGCAGCGGCATTTTTCCGCATATAGCACTTACCGTACTAAACGAACCTTAATCTAGGATGAAAAATGTTTACATATGCCAATTCGCCCATGCAAGCGTACCGCACAACAGCCTTCTATGATAATATGAAGGTAAATTCCGGAAAAGGAGCTCTCATTCCGATGCCTAATTTAGCCCCATACCGTCATGGTTCGTCTTTGCTCGGCCAAATGGAAGCGACCGCCGTCCCCGAACGGGCGGTGGCCATTTGGCATCTCGGCCAAGAATCCGTCGTCCTGAAGGGCGCGGGAATCACGTTGTACGTCGACCCGTATTTGACCGATTCGGTGAACGCGGACGGCACCACGCCGCGCAAATTTGCGCCGCCGCTTCAGCCCCGCGAGGCGACGAACGCGGACTATGTATTTATTACGCACGATCACGGGGATCACCTCGATCCGTCTACGCTGCGCGATATGGCGGCCGCTTCACCGCAGGCCCGGTTCATATGCCCGGTGCCGTGCGTCAGCCAGATCGTCAAAGCCGGAATCGAGCCTGGCCGGGTCCAAGGGGTGAACGCCGGGCAAACGGTGGAGCTGGGCGCGCTGACCGCCGTTCCGGTCGCAAGCAAGCATGAGGATTACGAGCAGGACGAGAAGGGGAACCACGCCTTCCTCGGCTACGTATTCAAACTGAACGGCGTTACCGTATACCATGCGGGGGATACGATTGGCTTCCGGGCTTTGGCGGACGAGCTGAAGCCGCTTGGCGTCGAGGTGGCGATGATGCCGATCAACGGACGCGATTTTGCCCGTTTCGGCCAGGGGCTGATCGGCAACATGGATTTCCGCGAAGCGATCGAGCTCGGCCGGTCTATCGGCGCCGACCTGCTCGTGCCGCTCCATTACGATATGTTCGAGACAAACACGGAAAATCCGGCGTACTTCGTCGATTACATTCACGACCGGTATCCGCGGCAAAAATTCAAGCTGTTCGTGCCCGGAGAGCGCATGCTGTATTTGTCCGAGCGGGATTGACGCCGCGGCGGTTTGACTGCGCGGCGATTATGGCGCATAGTGGAGAGGAGTCAAGGTCCGACAGGGAGGAATGACGAGGATCCATGGAAGGCAGACCGATGCGCAAAATGCTGCAGGCGCCGATCCGCGCCTACCGCAAATTCATATCGCCGCTCAAGCCGCCGACGTGCCGGTTTTATCCGTCCTGCTCGCTTTACGCGCTGGAAGCGATTGAGGTGCACGGCGCTTTGATCGGCTCCTGGCTGGCGGTGAAACGCATTTGCAAATGCCATCCGTTTCACCCCGGGGGTATCGACAAAGTGCCCCCGAGAAAAACGAAACATGGCGGGACGGCTGTCCGACTTGACAGCGAGCGGCCCGATTCGCTATAGTTGTTCCTAACATATGGAATGTTCGATGAACGGATAAGTACGGGCGGGCGCCCATCGCCAGAGAGCCGGGCCAGGTGAAAGCCGGTATGGGAAGAAGCCCCGAAGATGGTCCCGGAGAGCACGCTTTCGAGCCGTCCGTATTTGCGTTTGTAGCCGCCGCCGCTTATTGGCGGGCGATTTCCGCGTCGCGCAGCCAGCGTGGCTGTTGGCAGGCGATCTTGCACTTTACGGAGGTAAGGGAGCGTCGGCTAATCCCTCGTTACGGGATTTGAAGCGTTGGCGGTTTGCGTCGTCGGCGAAAGCGTGCACGATTAACGGCACCGGCTTTCGGCGGCAAGCGGCGGCAGCCGGACGCTTCATGGAGCCTCGTCTGCGCAAGCGGCGGGGAAAGCCAGGGTGGTACCGCGTGAGCGTAAGCTCTCGTCCCAGGAGGACGAGGGCTTTTTTAGTGCGCCACGCATGGCGATTAACTAGGCGGTGAAAGTCCGCTGTGGGGGCTTGTAGTGGCCAACCACTAGCCAAGAGCAAGGGTGTCC
>NZ_JXAK01000065.1 GCF_000829455.1 Gordoniibacillus kamchatkensis | reverse complement strand
AGAAACGTTACGTCGAGCAGCTCGACTAAGGTTTTCTTTTTGTTAACCGGCACCCTTACCGCCTAAAACCGGCTCAACGCTTCCGTCAGCAGCAGCAAAGCCAAGCCCTGCCCGTACAACGTCGGAAAAACCGGAACTTCGTTGTACGCTTCAACGCTCTCCAGCACCGGCGTGCCGCCGGAAACGCCGCTAACGGCACCGTCAGCGCGAATCTTCGGCAATAGGGCGACTACCGTCCGGTCCGCGCAATGTTGCAGCGAAGCCGGAGCAAGCCCTTGGCGAACGGCCAAGTACAAGCCGTAAGCGATGCCGGCGGAGCCCGACGTTTCCTCGTAAAAACCGGGTCGGTCCAATACGGTCGGCCACAATCCGCTCGAATTTTGCCGTTGCGCAAGCGCCTCGGCCAGCCGGTGATACCTTTCCCGAATCTCGCCGATCATCCCGGAATCGCCGCACACCGCTCCCGCTTCCTCCAAAATCATCGGAACTCCGGCCGCATTCCAGGCGTTCGCCCTGTTCCACCTCGCAGCCGACATCCAGCTGCCCGTTTCGCAATTCCAGCCGTGGTACAGCAAGCCGGTCTGATCATCCTGCAAGGCACGCAGGTGCAGAAGCACTTGCCGCAAAGCCTCTTCCGCCAGCCGGCGGTCCGCCCTGATCCGCGCGGCGCGGGCCAGAAACAGCACAGCCATGAAGACGGTATCCGCCCAAATCTGCTCGCGGAACGTTGCCTTCTCCGTTACGGTGTGCTCCAGAGCGCCTTCCCTCGTGCGGGGAGCCTGTTCGATCATCCAATCTGCGATTTCCCCGATTTTCTCCGCATAAAACGTCTCTCCCGTCTCTTCATAAAGCCACGGGAAAACGGCATAAGGAGCCATGGAGTTAATGACCTTCACCGTATCCGACTGCCCTTTGTTTTTACGTACCCAAGCTTCAATATCACGGACAACTTGGCGGTCTCCGGCTGCCTTCCCGTATTGCGCTGCGGCGATGATGCCGACCCCCGGGTTCCAATCCCACTTGTCGATATTCATCGCCCAATCGGTCCATGCATGGTCTCCCCACTCCGCCGGCTTGCTGTGCATCATAAACGAGTAAACGTTCCGGGCCGCCCGGTTCAAATCTTCCTTTCTCATACGCATATCCCCTTTCTGTATCGAAACCGCTTTCCGCTTCTTCCTATCGTAAGCATACTGGCGATTGCCGCGCAGAAAAACGGGACAAAAGGAACATAATCCGGGGGTAAACTCTCCCAGGCACTCGTTACAGAAACTTGTTGCGATACTCGGTAGGCGTCAATCCGAACTGCTTCTTGAAGCTCTCGCGAAAATGGTCCTGATCCGCATACCCGATCCGGTCGCAAATCTCGTAAATTTTAATCGCAGGGTCTTTCAGCAACCGGCCGGCTTCCTCCATGCGGAGGCGAATGATCCAATGATTGATCGTCAGGCCGGTCACTTCTTTAAACAGCACATTCAAATATTTATCGCTCAGCCCGACCGAAGCCGCCACATCCGACAGCGTCAAATCTCTGCGCGCATATTCGTCCTTCACATAGCGAATCGCTTGTTCGACAAGCTTTTTCTTTTTCAAGCTTCCGGACCATTGCGCGGGAGACAGCACCTCCGACAAATGGGGAAGCAGCTCTTTTGCAGCTTGTTCCGCGGCAGCCAGCCCGCGGCGCTCTTCCCGCTCTTTGCGCAGACCCTCGACCGCGCGCGACACAACCTCTTCAATCTCGGCCGGGTTGATCGGCTTCTGGACATAGTCGAGCACCTGCAGCTTGATCGCCTGTCTGGCATGCTCAAACTCGTTCAGTCCGGACAAAATGATGCAGCGGACGTCCGGCTTGCGGGCTTTTACTGCTTCAATCAGCTCCAAACCGTTCATCCCGGGCATCCCGATATCGGTCAGCAGCAAGTCCGGCTCCTCGCGGTCCAGCCAAGCCAGCGCCTCCTGCCCGTTCTCTGCGGCACCGAGCAAGTCGACGCCCAAACCGTTCCAGTTGATGGAGCGGATCAACGTTTCGCGGACGATTTTCACATCTTCCGCAATAAGCAGCTTAAACATTCGCGGTCCTCTCATTTCCCGTCGACGGTTGCTCCCGGCGGAATGGCAACCTGATTTCGACGCAAGTTCCTTCCTCCGCCTGCACATAATGCAAGCCGTACGGCTCCCCGCAATGCAGCTGAATCCTCCGGTGAACGTTCATCGTCCCGTAGCCGGTTGCTACGCCGCCCGCTTTGCCGCCGGCTTCGTTTGCAGGCTGGCGCCGCAGCAGGGCGTTCATTTGGTCCGCATCGCACCCGCTTCCGTTATCTTCAACCCGCAGCACAAGCTCCGTCCCTTCCAGCCGGGCTGAAATCGCGATCCGGCAGCCGGATGTGCGACTGGCAAACCCGTGCTTGATGGCATTTTCCGCAAGCGGCTGCAAAGTGAGATGCACGACTTGTGCGGGTAAAAGCTCCTCCGGCACCCGCAACTCCACGTGCAGATCGTCCATCATCATCCGTTGAATATGAAGATAGGCTTCAACCTGCTTCACTTCTCCTTCCAAGGAAATCCACGTCTGCCCCCGATTCAGGCCGTAACGGAATACGCTCGCCAAAGCGCGAACGATCTCGCTCGTCTCCCGGTCTCCCGCCATAATCGCCCGGCAGTTGATCAAATCCAGCGTATTGTACAAGAAATGGGGGTTGATCTGAGCGTGCAGCAGCTCCAGCTGAAGCTGGCGGCGTTCGATCTCTTCGGCAAACGATTTCTCGATCAGGCGATGGAGAGCGACGAGCATGGAGGCGAATTTCTGATTCAGCTCATCCACCTCGTAGATCCCCGTGTTTTGATAAGGAAGCGGCTCTTTGCCTTCCGCGACTTCCGGACGCTGGATGGCGGTAACGAGCCTCGTAATGGGAACGGTAACCCGCACGACGATTTTTCTGAGCCAAAAGCCTGCGACCAGCAAGGAGGCGGCGGCTGTGGCGGCGCCTATTGCCGATATGGCGAAGGTGTAGCGGTTGAAGTGGCTTTCCGGAACTACCGCGAGCAGCCTCCAGCCGTTCTCCAGCGTCTCGAACATCACTCGCTCGTTCTCTCCGTCGATTTTCGCTATGCCCGATCCTCTTGTGCCCGACAAGGAACGAACCTGCGGAAGCGTTCCGGCATTTTCGAGAAAACCGTATCGCTCGCTGCAGATGACACGGTCGTTTTCATCCAGCAGCATATAGTAGCCTTGATCGAGCGGAGCATTGTCGAATACGCCTTTGATGCTCTGGGTATCCGCGCCGACTATGACGGTACCGATACTGCGGCCGTCTTTGATGCTCGTTTTTGTTCGCGCCGAATAGATCATGGGGGCGTTGAGCGGATCCGTCTTCTGCCCCCACCATACGGTTTTCCGTTCCCCGCGGCTCAAGCTGCGATACCATTCCTGATTGCGCAAATCCCCGTTCTTGAATATTCCCGTTGCCGGGTAAAAATGATCCGGAGCCATCCCGTAAAGTCCGCTCTCCGGCTCCAGCGCCACGGACACTACGTAGGATTGCTTCACGGCGTTGGAGGTACCGAAATCGTTCAGGAGGGACAACAAGGACAAATTTTGCAAGTTGGTCTGAAGCGTGTAGAAATCGCCGACCGCCTCGAACGGTTGCTCATAAGTGCTTTCCAGCAAATTTTCGATCGACTGGTTGCTTATAATGAAAGCCGCTACGTTGTTCATCGTATCGAACTGGTACGCTACGTTCCTGTATACAAACTTCATCGACTGTTCCGCCATCTTCAGAGTATGGTCGTTCTGAACCCGGATGAGAATGAAGCTTGAAGCTGTGGCAAATAGCGCGATGAAGGTGACAATCAACGCAAAGATCGGAAGGCCGAGCCTGGATGGCAATCCCGAATAGCCGCCCCGCTTTCGTCTGCGCAGCACCATCGTCGTCCCTCTCTTTCGCTGGCGGGATTGCAGAAGCCCCGCCGGCCGGGTACGCCGGCAGAGGGGCTCCTGCTTCCTTTTACATGTTCTGCGGACAAGCCTTCTTCTCCTGCGCGCCGGAGGCAAAATACAACGTGGATTATGGCTTTCCGGACTGACTGTGTGGAACCGTTACGGTCGCCTCCGCATTCGTTCTATTGCCTGCATGGTCGACAGCCGTATAAACGATGGTATAAACTCGGCCGGGGCCGCTGCCGCTGCCGGACCTTTCGGCCCGGAGATCGAACCGGGTAACCGCGGAGCCGGTTTCCGCGCCTTGAATATCGTTCGCCGTGTCGCCTGCGCCCAGCCCGCTGTCCGGCTCGCTGCTGGTAACGGATGTAAGGACGACAGAGGCGATCCCGGATAAACTATCTTCGGCGTATACGGCTGCATTCACTGTCATCATTTGGTGGTTCGGCGGCCACAATACCGTTTTATCCATCACGACTTTAAGAGTTGGAGCCGTCTTGTCGATTTGCACGGCCACCGTATGCGGAGCTTCCGTGTTCCCAGCCTTGTCGACGCTCCAGTAGGAGACAGCGTGCTTGCCCTCCGCCGTAATGACGACGGATGTGCCTTGCTGTTGAGCCCCGCCGTCAACCGTGTAATAAGTGCCGGCAACGCCGGAGAGGTTGTCGCTGGCAGCGAGCGTAATCGCGACGTCCCGGTTCACCCAGCCGGCCGGCGCGTCATCCGTCGTTACGGGCGGCGTCCCGTCTACCGTTACTGTGGCGGAAGACTGGAATCCTCCATCTTTCGTTGTTGCTGTAATGGCGGCTACTCCGTCGCTCACCGCTTTTACGATTCCGCCGTACGTAACTTCCGCGACCGACGAATTGCCGCTCGACCAGACGACGGATTTATCGGTGGCGTCAGCCGGTGTAACTACAGCCGTCACCGGCGCCTCCTGTCCCGGACGGAGAAGAAGCTCTTTCGGCTGTACAGAAACACCCGTTACCGGAATCGGCGGATTGTAGTCGGCGAACGAGAAGGAGTCGTACAGCCCTGTATTTTTCGAGTCGGCCGTCCCCTTGGTCCACTGAATAAAATTGTCCCGGCCGTTCTGGTAATCGGCATCGTTCACGGCGACGTTAAATCCGATCGTGCCGCCAAGCTTCGGCTTTAAGTCTTTCACGTACGCGGCGGGAATCTGAAACTCGTAGCGCGTTCTGCCTGCCGCTTCGTCCCGCACCGCCTTGAAAGGAATCCGGCCGCTCACGTCCCCGTTCGGATTCGGCGGAGCCGAGTTGAAAATGTTGACGAGCAGCGTGCCGTCGTCAGCGAGCGCAAAGCCCCATTCGGTATCGTCGGGCCCATACGGGGATTCCCGGTCGTTCAACGGATCCAGGCTCACCTGAACGGAATCGTTCTTCCACAAATTTGCCGCATTCTCCGACTGCTTGTGCACATTGTCCCGAACCGTTACCGCGAAGTACATCCCGTCTTCCGCCCATTTGGCATAAGCCGTCGCTTCCAGATTGGCGGGGTCGCTGTATCCGGATGCATTCTGGTCGTCTCTGCGGAGATGGATCGGAAAAGCGTCTTGCCAATCGCTCAGGTCGCCGTCGACCGTCACGCCGTGCGACTGCTGAACAAGATTGAAATCGACCGGCATGGCGGAATCATGGAAAATCGCCTTGTTCTTTACCGTATCTTCGACCTGCAAGTCGATATCATATTCATTGAACGGGGCCGGCTTATGGTACGTCCAACGGAAGTCCAGCTGAACATGATCGCCTTTGTTGAGGCCGCTGAACGTATCTGCGGTCACCGGCTCCAATAAGGAGCCGTCCGGACCTTTGACGGTCACCTTGCCCGTCTTTGCATAAGGCGACGTTCCCGTCAACTGCACGGAAATCACATCGAGCTCTGCAATCGGCTTCTTCACGGGCATAAGCCTTGCAGCAACGCCGTCCTCCACCGTCAGCCGAACGGTTTTCGTATCGAAAACGGCTCCGTTATAACCGATTTCAAACGCGACTTCATAACGTCCTTTGGGCGTATTGTCCGGCACGAGCACTTGATAAGACTGATCCAGCGAGCTGTGGGCGGGAATCGTGACGGCAGCCGTTCCCGGCCCGGTCTGCACAGACTCCCAACCGCCGGGCAGCTTCCGCCGGACCGTCACCTGCTGGGGCACATCCGTGTCGTTGACAAGGGACAGTTGAATCGTATTGGCATAGCCGGCTTCCCCGTTCGCCTGGCTCGGCACGACGCTCGCCATCACCCCGACAAATTTGGCCGGCTCGGAATCGATCATCGCCTCCGCGACGCCGGCGAATTCCCGCGCCAGCAAATTGTAGGCATAGCTTTCCGCATAGCTCCCCCGCGCATAGGCGGCCTCCGCCAGTCTGCCGTACCGGTTCATGCGCAGCACCGCCGACGAAGAAACGGGCATGACGCTGTAATCGCCTTTCTTGGCGCTGAGCGAGGCGTTCGCGGCTTGTACGGCGCTTGCGTAATCCAGCGTATTGGCACCGGAGCCGCCCATGGCAAAGCTTAGGGAGACGGATGCGGTCTCTGCCACATTGTACATGGCTTCCAGCGCTACATAGCCGGGAGCCCGTTCCACAGAGCCGCTCTTGATGTGACCGGCAATTTGCGCCATCAGCCTGTACATATCCTTGATTCCTTGCTCCAGCGCTGCCGCCCGGCTCCCGCTCCCGTTCGCCGCCGCCGCAAGCTGCGTACCGATGCGGCCGAGCTCCGCCAAATCGCCGTCGATCAGAGTAGCGTTAGCTTCAGTCCGCGTCAGGCTCAGTTTGGCGGCGGCCTCTTGCTCCTTGCCTTCGAGGAGCTTAGCCGCAGACCGGAACACAAAATCGGCAGGCGCTCCTGTGATGTAAACAGGGGAACCCGATACGGTGAACTGGATGCCTCCGCTTGCAGCCGCTACCGGAAACTCCACACCGTTAATATCTTTCGCTTTCACACCTTCTGCCCCGAAAGGAAGCGTAACCGAGCTTGTTGGCGGCTTGACGGCCGGATCGTCTTTGTGGTCGGCCTTCTTCCAGGCCGCGATCACCGGTTCTCCGCCGTTCAGGAACAGATGGACGGCAACGTCCGGATCGCCCGTGTCCCACGTTCCGATATACCGTGCTTTATCCAAAGTGGACATCAGCTGATTGACGGCGGCATAAGCCAGCTTCGGTCTTCCGTCGTTGTCCGTAATCCCCCAGAAAATGTCGTAGTACCGATCGTACGTCCCGTCATTTTTGTAATCGTAATATTCGTAGACCTTCACCTGATCCGTAATCATATCGTTCAAATAGGCGCGAACGATGTAGTCCCGCTGGGTTTCCTCCGAAACCGACGGATATCCGGCGTTTGCCGTCGGCCAGCCGCCTTCCGTCAAATAATAATCTTTCCAGCCGCCGTATGCGTTAACGAGTTCCTTGACTCCGTTGACCGCCTTCTGCAAATTGCCGTCCGGCATCGAGTTGTAAATGTACGGATGGTACGAATAAGCGTCGGCATAATCGAACGAGCCGAGCTCCAGCTCCTTCGGCAGCACGCTGAGCACGCTGGACGTATGATCGCCCGCAAGCAGCATGGCGTCAGGGTCCGCCTTCTTCATTTGGAGATAGGCGATTTTTTGCAGCTGCACGTATTCCTCCGGTACGTAAGGAGAAGCGGAAATTTCAGGCTCGTTCGGCATTTCCCACTGCCGGATTTTGCCTTTGTACCTGCTGACCGTATTGGCGACGAAATCGCCCATCGCTTTCAAGGACGATGGCGTATTGACGGTACCGTCTTGATAGTACGCATTCCTGTCGATGCCCAGCACCGGAATTTGGTTGAAGCCGTACGAAAACAGCTTGTTCAGCCCGGCATCGACTGCGCTGTAATCGTAAACCGGCTTGCCGGCCGCATCCTTCACATTTTTGTCCACGGCGTCCCAGGAAATGCCGGAGCGGTGGCTGCGGGCTCCCAGCTTGCGGGCGCCGTCGATAATGTCGTCGCGCCAATTCAGCGCATAGTGCGTATTCAGGCCGAACTTGCTCTCGTTATCGAGGTCGGGCACGCGAACCGGAGCGGCTTTGCTTACGACCGCGAGCCGCATCCGTTTCGTCAAATCCGGCTGCTTCGTTCCGTCAACCGTAAACTCCGCCGAAACGTCGTACGTGCCGATGCCGCCTAGAGCCGGCGCAAAAGCAAACGTATCGGCATTGTTCGCATATTTCCCCAAGCTGTACGTTTTCGCGCCGGAGGCGACAACTGCTTTGTCTCCATCCGCCCGCCGAACGGTGTAAGTCATCCCGAACTCGTGCGCGGCCGCTCCGGCTTTCAGCGATACAGTGAGGCCGGGGGCTTCCCCTTGCGAATAAATGCCCGCATAATTGCCCGACGGCTGAACGTCCGCCACGTACGGCAGCGGTATCGGCTCGATGGAAAAATCGTCGATCATCAGATTGATGCCGCCGACGACGTTCCATTGGAAATAACCTTTCTTCGGCGCGATCGGGTCGGAATCGTCCCCGCTCGCCGTTTCCGCCCCGTCGATGAACAGCTTGTGGGTGATGCCGCTTATGCGAAGCTCGTAATCGTGCCAATCGCCGAGCAGCGACTTGACGTAGTTGGCGATATAATAGTTGCCGCCGAGCGTCATTTTCCGCATCAGAAAATATTTCGAGTTATGCGTCGCCCACTCCAGCGCATTGTTGTTCGCATCGTCCGCAGCGCGGTAACGGAGCCGCCACGTATTTTGCAGCGCCGTGCTCGTCCGCTCGTATTTCGCCTTGAATTTGACGGTGAAATTGTCCGCGTTCTGGTACATCGGCAAAATCAGCTTGGCGGTTCCCGAGCCGTTCAAGTTGAACACCTTGTTGCCATCCGGCAGCTGTATCACTTTCACGCTCGCCCCCGTCGCCGTCCAGCCGGCGGGAACGGCGTTCAACGTTTCCCCTTCGAAATCGTTATAGTAAGGCAAGATGATCCCGATAGTAACCGTAATCTCTCCGGACTCCGGATAACGGGCCGTTCTGCCGTTCTCATCCTGTGCAGTCAAATAATAGCGGATGCGATCGGCTTGATTGGTGCCCGGAATCGTTCCGGCATACGCCCCGCTTCCGTTTCCCGCAGCCTGAATCAGCTGATCGGGCGCATCGTCCCCGTAAGCGAAGTGGATGGCGGCCGTCGTTGCGTAGGTGGCATCCGTCACCGTAAAAGATACGGGCAAATCGGCATAGTAAGGAATTTCGGCCGGCGGCGTATGAACGATGGTGAACGGATTCGAAGCGGCGACAGGCTTCACCGCCACCTGATCGACATTCAACGTGACGGCCGGCCCGACGCTTTTCAGGGAAAATCCGATCCCGCCCGCGGACAGTGAAGCGTCGGAGAAAGTCGTTACCGTCGTTCCGTCGACGGTCAGCTTGTAGGCGGTCCCCTTCACTTCCAGCACATATTGATGCCAGTCCGTCAAATTGAAACCCGGCGTGACGGCGCCGATATCTACGGTTGCTCCCACCTGTACGCTGGCCGAGGAATTGGGATATTTCCACAGCTCCACGTACCTGGAGTTTTTGAACTCCATAAAATAGTAGCTGGTACCGGAGCTGTACCGGAACATGACCCGGAAGCGGTCCCCTTTGGCAGTGAACTCCAGACTGTAATCTTTGGACGTGAAAGGAAGCAAAGTCTGCTTCACAACCGCCCGCTGCGGAGTTGTCGACGTCGTCGTTCCCGCCAGCACTGCCCCGGTTCCGCTGCCTTGAATTTGCCACGCCGTGCTGCCGAACAAATCCCAGCTGCCGAGTCCGCCGGCAAAGCTGTCTTCGAACAGCGGAGCCGGGTCCGACGCTTTCGCGGGAACCGGGACCGACTGCAGCAGCAGGACGGCGACCAGCAGCATGCACATCATTTGTAAACGCTTTCCCATCCTCATAAATCAATCACCTCCAACAATGTCGAAAATGCCTCCCGCCAACACAGCCTGCTGCAATTGGCGGGAGACCCCGAGATCTGTGACCAAACCGATATTACTTGCCGGCTTTCTTCTTGAAGGAATCTTCCAGCTCCTTCAAAATTTGCGTGCCGCCTTGGGCTTTCCATTTTTCCGCGAACTCGTCGAATTTCTTTATATCGCCGCCCATAATAATTTGCGTAAACACCGAATCGCGCATCGTGTTCAGCTCTACCAGTTTGGCGATCTTCGTCGGGGAGTCCAAATAGTTCGACGCATCCGTAATCTGGAACTTGTTATGGATCGCGACGTCAAGCGCCTGGGAGCTTCGGAGCGGGAGCGACTCCAGGTACCGGGGCCAGCCGTTCAAGCCGGGAGCGAACAGGTAGCCCTGTACACCGCGGAAGTTGCCGTTTTTGTCCTGCATCGTTTTGGGATCGACAATGTCGTTGGTCAGCACTTTCATTTTGCCGTTGTCGATCTTGTAGTCTTCTCCTTCGATTCCCCACACGGTCAGCATCTGATTGTCTTGCGACAACGAATTTTCGATAATGGAAAGAACTTTTTTCGGATCTTTCGTCTTGGCGCTGATGGCGTGCATTTGGGCGAACGGCGCACCAGTCGGGGCGACCGCCTTGCCGTCCGGACCGACAAGGGAATCGGTCAACGTCAAATATTTGTAAGGCTGATCGGCCTGATTCGGGAGGCTGCCGTCCGCCGCCAGCTTGCCGCTTTTCTTGAGCTCGTTCGTTTCCACCTGCGTATCGTAATCGTTCGCTGTGGACCACCAGCCCATCCAGGAGAACAATTTGCCGCTGTACAGCTTCGCCCGCAGCTGCTCTTCCTTGATCGTGGCAAATTCCTTGTCGATCAAGCCTTCCGCGTACATCTTTTGCAGGAATTGCAGCGCCTCTCTCATCTTCGGATCGATGTCGTAGCTGCTGAACTTGCCGTCCTTCTCCGTGAAGTAACCCGGAGTCACGCCAAACGCGCCGAAAATGTGGTCAAACGAATTGTTGGCGTATTTTTGCTGCCCGATCTGGGCCGTATACCCGCCGAGCGGGATAACATCCGGTTTCTCCGCCTTGATCTTCTTGAGCAGATTGTAGTATTCGTCGAGCGTCTTCGGCGCCTTCGCTCCCATTCCGTCGAGGTAATCTTTCCGAAACACGAGGTTCCAGCGATATCCGGCGCCGGGGCCTCCCTGATAAGGAATGCCGTAAATTTTGCCGTTTACTTTCGCTTTCTCGAAAACTTCTTTCGGCACTTCTTTCAAAATGTTGGGCGTATCCTTCTCGTTGATCAGATTCGTCAGATCGACGAACGCCCCTTGCTGCGCGTACTTCTGAAAGTCGTCGGCGAAGTCGATTCTCACTACGTCGGGAATGTCGCCGCTGGACATTTTCAGATTGAGCTTCGTCTTGTACTGCTGGACGTCTACCATCTCGGGAACGATTTTGATGCCCAGCTTTTTCTCGATCGCCTGCTTGACGACGTCTTTCGACGGATCGTACGGCTTGGAAATATCTTGGGCCCGCAGCCACTTGAGCTCGTAAGGCTCCTCCGCTTTCGGCGCCGCCGAAGTTGCGCCGCCTGACGGCGCAAGCGAAGCGCCGCCCGCCCCGGTATTTTTGCCGCAGCCCGCAACCGTTACGGTTCCGGCGAGGACGGCGGCAAGCACGCTGTACCCCCAGGCTTTCGTTTGTTTCGACATGATCGATTGACCTCCTTGGTTTCTATATAATATTTTTACAAGCTGCCCGAGATTGGCGAAGCGGAGGATGGGAATGTGGGTCGGAGAGCGCCTTTGAAATCGTGTTCCCACCGTCTATTCAATTCATGGGAACACGATTTCAACGAAGCCGGAGACCCACATTCCTAGTCCGCAGCGCAGCCCTGCATTCTCGGTCAGCCTACCCTTTCACCGATCCGACCAGCATGCCTTGCTCGAAATATTTTTGAATGAACGGGTAGACGATCAGCATCGGCAATGCGACAATCACGATGGCGGCCATCTGGATGCCTATCGTAGGCGGCGGCGTCGACCCCGCCGCTTCCAGCAGCTCCGGCGGAAGGCTGGAGCTGGCGACGATGGTGCGGAGAACGAGCTGCACGGGCGCTTTGTGCCAATCGGTCACATACAGCATGGCGTTGAAGAAATCGTTCCAGTATACGACCAAGTAGAGGAGACCGACGGTCGCTATGACCGGCATCGACAGCGGAAGCACGACCTGCCACAAAATCCGGAACTCGGAAGCTCCGTCGATGGAGGCGGATTCCTTCAAGCTTTCGGGAATGCCTTCGAAGAACGATTTCATGACGATCATGTTGAAAGCGCTGTAAGCCATAACAAGAATGAGCACATAGCTGCTGTTCAGCAGCCCGAGCTGCTTGATGTTGATATAGGTCGGGATCATCCCGCCCTTGAACAGCATCGTAAACACAAAGATCAGCATGAAGATCCGCCTGCCGGGCAACTTTTTTTCCGCCAGCGCGTAGGCCGCCGTTACGGTGAGAAACAGCGCCAGCACGACGCCCGCCGCCGTGTTGCGGATCGTATTGCCGTAAGCGGAATAGATCAGCGAGCCTTTCTTCAGCAAGTATTCGTAGTATTGAAAGCTGAAGGAGGTCGGAAACAAAATGAGCCCGTTCCTTTCGCTGAATATATGGTACGGCGTAATCGAGACGGAAACGACATACCAGAAAGGGATGACGATCAGGACGGTCAGAACGGTAAGAACAACGTAGTTGGTGGCGACAAAAGCGGCCTCGCCTCTCGTGAGCTTCATCGGACTTCCCCCTCGTCAGAAAATGCCGGAATCGTTGACCCGCTTGGCGATATGGTTGGCAACCAGCACCATGGCGAGCCCGATGGCACCCTTGATCACGTCGGCCGCAGCCGCAAGGCTGAGATTGAACTGTTCGATGCCGATCCGGTAAATGTACGTATCCAGAATGTCCCCCGCTTCAAAGACCATCGGATTGTACAAGTTGATGACCTGGTCCAGGCCGGCGCTCATCACGTAGCCGACTCTAAGGATAAACATGACGATGATGGTTCCCGTAATGCCCGGCAAAGTGACGTGAACGATTCGTTGCAACCGTGTAGCTCCGTCCATAATGGCCGCTTCGTACACTTCCGGGTTGAGCCCGGCAATGGCGGCGATGTAGATGATGGCGGCCCAGCCCATCTCCTTCATCGCGTCGGTGACGACCAGAATCGTCCGGAAGTAGGCCGGCTCCACGAGCAAATACGCCGGTTTTCCGCCGAACCACTCGATGATTTTGTTGACGACGCCGGTTTCCGGCGATAGCAGCAGCGCGATAATCCCCCCGTATACGACCCAAGAGACGAACCTCGGCAAATAGACTGCGGTTTGCAGCGTCTTCTTGAACCAGGCCACCCGGATTTCATTCAGCGCGAGAGCGAGCAGAATCGGACAAAGAAAGCCGCTGATCATTTTGTACAAGCTGATCAGCAGCGTATTTCGGAATGCGTGGCGAAACATTTCGGATTCGAACAGCATCCGGAAATATTTCAGCCCCGCCCACTCGCTTCCGGAGAAGCCCTGAATGACGTTGTAATCGGTAAAGGCGATGCCAATGCCGTAAAGGGGAAAATAGTCGAAAATGACGACCCAGGCCAAGGCGGGCAGCAGCAAAACGTACAACAATTTGTATTTCCATACCCGCCTCAGCCGTCTCCTGAGCACCGGCTCGCTTTGTTCGGCGATCCTTGCGGTCACCAGCTCCATTCCTCTCTCTCCTCTGCTTTCTCTCTGGCAGCACCACATGAAGAAAGTGCTTACATGATCTAGCTTAGCTGAAAGAGGAGGGCCGGAAAACCGGAGCAAAGGACAATAATCCCCGGGAAAAGTCGCATTCGAGCCGTTATTTGCCGGACTGGCTGTGAGGGACCGTTACGGTCGATGCTGCCGTCGTTTTATTGCCTGCATGGTCGAGAGCCGTATAGGTAATCGTATAAATCCGTCCGTTGCCGCTGCCGGCTCTTTCGGCCCGAAGATCAAACTGTGTATCCATGGAGCCGATATCCGCGCCTTGAATGTCATTCGGCAAATCGCCATCTCCTAACCCGTTGTCCGGTTCGCTGCTCGTAACGGATGTAAGGACGACTGAGGCAATGCCGGATAAGCTGTCATCGGCGTAGACGGAAGCGGTTACTGTGTTCATTTGATGGTTTGGCGGCCATAAAACCGTTTTATCCATAACGACTTTAAGCGTCGGCGCTGTCTTGTCGATTTGCACGACCGCCGTATGCGGAGACTCGACGTTTCCCGCTTTGTCAACGCTCCAATAGGAAATGACGTGTTTGCCTTCCGCCGTAATGACAACGGATGTGCCCTCCTGCACAGCCCCGCCGTCCACAGTATAGCAGGTGGAGGCCACGCCGGAGCCGCTGTCGCTGGCGGTGAGCGTTACCGTTACGTCTTTATTTACCCACCCCGCAGGAGCGTTATTTGCGGTGACGGGGGCTGTCGTATCCAGCTTGATGTCGATCGTTTTTACGTCTTCCACATTCCCGGCATTATCCGTCGAACGATAGCTGACCGTGATCTTGCCGTCTTGGTCGAACGTTAACGGAGACGTGTACCGGCACCCAGGCGGCGCCGCCGTCCAAACTGTATTCCGTCTTGGCTACACCCGATAAATTGTCCGCAGCGTTCAGGCTGAGCGCAACCGGATGGACGAACCAGCCGTTCTGGCCGTCCGGAAGCGCCGGGTTGGTCACAGCTGCAGTGACGGGAGGCGTGCCGTCAACCGTTACCGCTACAGGAGCGGCTTCCACCGTCGTCCCGCCAAGCGTTACAGCCGCTTTCACTTGCGCCGTTCCTTCCTGAACGGCAGTGATGGCGCCTTGCCCATCCACCGCGACCGCTGCGCTGTTGCTTGTGCTGAATGTGACGGAAGCTTTGCTCAAATCGGCCGGCGTGCCATCGTTTAACGTTCCGCTCAGGCGGAGCGAAGCCGTTTCGCCCGGTTTCAGCGCTGTTTTGTCGGCCGACAGCGTCACTTCCTTCAGACCGGCACCTTGCGTAATCGTCCAATTGGCAAAATTGTAAGTCAGCGTTTCGCCGCCCAGAGTTGCGGTAAACGTATCCGAATTTTGATCCTGCTGCAGCCAAGGCGTGTCGAACAGCTTGAAGGCGGAGTAATTGACGGCCGCATTGTTGATTTTGTGGGCGTTATTGTAGGCGGCTGCAGCGTCATCGAACGTAATGTCCAGCACATCCCCGCTCAAGCTTTTGTAGATCAGGCGCGGGTTCGTTTCGTCGATGTGCGTGCTGTCTACCGCCGTTTTCGCCAGAACGGCGTTTTTGAAGCTGGCGAAGTCCGCGTACTCCGACGCATCTGCAGTTTCCAGCACCCAACCGTTCGTATCGGCCTGGCTGCGCAAAATATTGTAGTTGTATGAAAGCTGGTTGGTCGGATGGAGCCGGGCCGTAGTTTTTACTTTGTTCGCCGGATCTGTCGGTGTCTGATAATACCAGGAATACGGCTTTATCATCTTGAAGGCGAAATACATCGGACCGGTATCGCAAAACACCCATCCGGATTGCTCTTGCCGGGTTTTAATCGAGCCTGTGTCCGGAAACATGGCGTTGAGATAATTGGAGCTCGGGCTGTTCAGCAATTTAAATACGCCCACAGCTGCTTTTCCATCCTGCATAATGCGGTGGTTGGCCGGCTGATCGTAATTGCCGATAGGAGCGTCGCCCTGATCCGCCGACAACCGGAACAGCGGGTTCGGCGCAGAAGAGTGCCAGCGCAATTCTACGGGAATATCTTCAATCCAGTTGTCCACCCGTTTGTAGGTAACTTCGGTTGAAAGGCCCCACGCCGGCTTGACATAAGCTTGGCGGTACGTCTGCAAATTGCGTCCGCTCGAATTTTGCAAATTGGTTTTGCGGGACGTATAGGCTTTGTCGGTCGTTTGTCCGATGCGAACCGCCATTTCCGGCGGCACATAGTTCATTCCGCGGTAAATGACCATCCCCAAAAATTCCAGATACGGGCGATAAGCCGCAGGTGACAAATTGTCCGTGTCGCCGATCCCGACCTGCGCGCGGTGGCCGCCGAAATACATCCAGGCCAGAGCCGTATGGTCCGCTCCCCGCCAAGACAAGTCGCTCGCGGAAACGCTGTCGCCCTTTGCCCTGTTGGACGTAGAGATGAAGTAGCCGTCGATCCAGTCGTTCGCCCACTCGAACCACATGACGTCCATCGCCATTTTGACCTTCTGCTTCAAATCCGGCTCGTCGGAATATTGATACAAAGCGTTCAGGCAAAAGTAAGACATGAACGTGTATTCCGGGCTTTCATATTCGGCCCATCCGTAATGAACCCCAGCGTTAATCATCGCCTCGATATTGGCCCGGTTCAAGCTTTTCAGCTCGGCTCCGGACTTTCCGTTCAAATCTTTGACATCGGGCAAATATTGCCCGACCAAATAGCCTGCCGTATAGTTGCTCAATCGGAGATTTTCCGTTTGCGGCAGCTTGGCATAAGCATACTGCGAGAAGTACCATTTGACATGGTCCATCATCGTGCTGCTGAATTGATTGCCTGCCATCAGATAGGCGTACATTTTGGCAACGGTTTTATATTGCTCCGGATCGTAGGCTTGAAACATGGTGTCGATTTTCTTAAGGTTGGCGGCAACGTCCTGCCCGTCGAGAAGCTGGGCAACATATTGCGATATATTGAGCGGTCCGCCTTCTTCCGACATCGCTTTCGTCTTGTCCCACAGCCACTGCCTTCTGCTCTCGACCGTGCCGGGATACGGGGAGTTGCTGCTGTCCGAAGGGGGAACCAGCCCGACGCTCACCTGGCTAAACTCCGCCGCAGCCAGCCTTCCGTTGTTATGGCTCGTCACTGAAAGTCCGATATAAACCGTATCCGGCAAACTCATCAGTTCTTTCTTGACCAGCTTCCAGGTGGTGCCATCGCTCGAATCGTAAGCGCTGATGACGTTGTTCTCGCGTACAAGCTTCACCCAGTACGGCGCCGCAGCGTTCGTCCCTGCCGTTTGGGTGGAAGCACCGCCCGCTTGCAGACGGTCCTGGAACACAACCCCATAGGCAGGCGTAACCGCCATCATCGCATAAGGCGACTCTTTCGCCATGCTCGCGCGAATCATAATCCCCGCTTTTGTCCAACTGGCCGCATTCTCCACGCTGTTCACGCGCGCCACGATCTCGCCGTTGCCTTGCCAAGACCGGTATACGTAATGGAACGCATCCTCCGTTCCCCAGATGTCGGTCCCGGAACCTTTGACCCGGAACGTGCCGGTATCGGGGCTGTAGCTTGCACTGCCTGCAAGCCCTACGCTGCCGATATCCCGGTCTCCGAACGGTTCGGGCAGCCCGCCGGCCGAAGGGTTCGTCGTCACCGATACTTCGTTGCTGGCAGCCGATACCCGCTCCGTCCTTCGCCTTGACGGTAAAGCGGTAAGCCGTATTCGGCGACAGCCCGATCACGGCGTCCGTCGTCGTGACACCGCTTACAGAATCGATCAAACTGCCGTCACGGTAAATGTCGTAGCCGGTGACGCCCACATTGTCCGTCGAAGCCGTCCAGCTCAGGTTAACGCTCGTATCCGTTACGCCCGCGGCCGCCAAATTCGAAGGCGCAGCCGGCGGTTCGGAATCCTGCACCTGACCTGTCTTCACTTCATAAACCGCCAAATCGTCGACGGCGTAAGCTTCGTCTGTGCCGCCGGTATCGACGCGGACGGAGAAGCCCAGCTCGACAAACGTAATTTTGCGCACCCCTCCGTTGGGGACCACTTTGAATCGATAAGTCGATATATCTTTATCGTTAACCGTCAGCATCAATCCCGGCGTGTTGTTCGTATAAGCAGCCGTTCCCGTAATGCTCGGCGACGGCGAACCGGTCGGAAAGCGCGGAATGAGGTTGTTGTCGTAGTTGCCGAACTGAATTTGGGCATAAATATCTTTGGCTACCGGCTTATCGCTCGCAGCTCTGCGCCCCAGCTTGTATTCGAAAACGAATTCGACCGGAGCGCTTCCCGCCGGCATGCTGTAAATTTCGTTAATGCGGTTGAACAGCTTGCCGCTCGTCAATCGATAAGTGAACGTGCTCGATACGTTCGTGCCGAGCGAAGCGTCGCGAAACTCGAGCGCGTTGTTTCCGTTCACTTGCACAATCGCTTGCGAGCCCCCGGATGCCGCGTTGGTCAGCGTAAACGGGCTTGTTCCCCCGTCAAAATGCGTATCCATATCCGCCGCCAACAAATTGTCGAGCGTCTCTTGCCCGCTGTCCGCGGCAAAGAGGGCTGGCGCATTGCATAGCGCAAGCACCGACGCCAGAAGGAAAACGATCATTTTTTTGCATATTCCCGATAACATGAAATCCACCTCCGCATCATTTTCGAGCAGCCCAAGCGAGTCATTCGCGGTTTTGCTCGCGGTACTGGTTGGGGGTTAGCCCCGTATATTTTTTGAAGGACGTAAAGAACGTCGTTTTCGATTGAAAGCCGGATCTTTCCGCGATGTCGAGCACCGGCCAATCGGTCGTGACGAGCAGCTGCTTCGCTTGCTCGAGCCGCTCCTGATGTATGAAATCGGACAAAGTGACGAGGTACGTTTCTTTAAACACGAGCCGGACGTAGCTTACGGACAGCACCAAATAGTCGGCTATGCTTTCCAGGGTCAGCATCGGATCATGGAGATGCTGCTTGACATAGTCGAATATTTCCGCGGCCAATTCTTCTCTCCGGTTGGAAGCGGAATGCTTGAGCGCAACGCCGTCAATGATTTTGACAAAATGCCGGTAGATCCAATCCTTCACGTCCGATAACGTATCGAATTGTTGCAGGAGCCGGTCTACCCCGTCCGATTCCTGGTCCACCATCACTTTCGTAAACGCTTTAAAAATATGGAAGAGCAGCAGCTTCAACTGGAACTGGCATTCGGCATACGTCAGGTTCTGGAGCTTCGCGAACAATTCGTCCAATTGGCCGCGAACTTGATCCTTATCGGACTTGCGTACGGACTGGATCAGCCTCTGCACAAGCGTTTCGTCCAAATCCGTTTGCCGCCCCGGCAAATAATGCCCCAAATCCTCCTCCACATAAACTTGATCCTGCTCGTTAAAAAATCGTAATAAAGTTAAATCGTAGGTGCGGTCATACAAGCTTCGCATATTGGCCTGAACGGCCGTTTTCTTGCTCAGCGCAACGGTGACGTCAACTTGCAGCCATTGTCCGATCGCCTCCCTTGCGTCGTGCAGCGCTTGCGACGGAGCCGTATCGCGGGCTCCGCCGCCGATGACGACGACGAAATGATCGCTTCCCAAATCGACAGTTTCGGACGTAAATCCGCCATTCCGGAGCACCTCCGCTGCGATATTCCCCATCGCGTAGATCAGAAGCTTTCTTGAAGCGTACGAATACCGCTCCGAAAACGATTGAAAGCGATTGATGCGAATAACGGCCAAATAAATGTCGGAGGACAGAAGCGAAGACAAATTTTGATTCATGTAGTCTTGAATGGCCGCATTGAACGTTCCCTGCAGGAGCCATTGCCGCATAAATTCGTTCTTGACCGTTTCCCGGTGGCTGCGAAGCATGCTGTCCATTTCTTCCATCGTTTTCGCCATATGGTCGAGGCCTGTTTTGATGATGCCGTATTCCGTGATTTTGCTTTGTTCGGATGGCGGCAGGGCGGAAGCGACCGTTTGCTTCATTTGGCTGGCCAATTGGCTGAACGGCTTGAAATGGCGGCGCGAGTTCCAATACGTAAGAGCCGAAAGGATGAGCAGCAAAGACAGGCACATCGCCAGCAGCTCCAGCTGGATGTTATCGATATTTTTGCTGATATCCTTCACTTTGACCGTAGAGTACAGCGTCCAGTCTTCCAATTTGAACGGATGAGAATAGACGAGGTAAACATTATGGTTGAAAGTCGCTTCATGGCTGTTGAGGGCTTGTTTTACAACCTGCTTCACATCGAATGCATCCGATCCGCCCAAAATCGGATTTTGCTGTCCGTCAACAATTGTGACGTTCGTCGCAGCGTCGTTGAGATTTTGCAGCAAATATTTCTCCAGCAAATGTTTGTCCAGTAAAATCACAACGTATCCCTGGCTCGCAATTTGGGCGTTGTTCGCCGGAACGATTAACGCCAAATACGACCCGGTTCCGGTATCGTGATTGAAAAATCTTAACGTAGCGGGAGGACGGTTCCGGATCCGGGCCAGCATGTCCTGGTCGGCGAACTCGGCAAAAGGATGTATCCCCTCCTTGGAATGAATCATTTCCCGCGTCTTCATATTAATCAAGTAAGTTGCGGCAATGTACGATTGCAAGCTCATATATTTGGATACGGATTTTAATGCGGAGGCTGCGGCTAAAGGATCGTTCCGATCGGACATGAGCCAGTTGAATATGTCCGTATCCTGATAAATGTTGAGCGCGTAAGAGCGAAGATGGTCCAGCTGATATTCGAACGCCTGGCTCACGCTGTCGGTCTTGATGTTCATCATGTGATCCATATCGTCGTATGCTTGCTTGGCGTATTGCTGTCTTAACAAATAGGAGAAGATGAGAATGATGACCGTAAAAAAGATTCCCATATTCAAAAAGTTGCGAAGGTATGTTTTCTCCGGCAGCAGTCGCAGCATATGATTACCCCTTCAGTCGTTCTTTGCCAGGCTGCCCGAAAAGTATGGCTGCGCTGCGGACCTAGGAATGCGGGCCTCCGGCTTCATTGAACTCATGTTCCCTCGAATTCGAAAACATGGTGGGAACACGAGTTCAAAAGGCGCTCTCCGCCCCACATTCCCATCCTCCGCTCCGCCTTTCCCGGCCAGCCTGTCTTTGCTCCTATTCATTAAAACATACAAGTACGCCCCGATGCAGCCCGCCTTATTTTTTTTGCAAAAACGCGTCGATTTGTTTTTGCTCTTCCGCTTGAATTTTTTTGGCTAACGGAGCAGCTTCCGCCTTGAATTTGGCCCAGTACGAGTCGGGATCGACAACGCCGTTGAACAAAGCGGTATAGTATTTGGCTTCGATGCTTGTATATTGGGAAATCTCATTGCTCACCGCTGCGTTGTTGAACGTAAATCCGGACAGCTTGTCGACAGTAAAGTTGCTTGCGTCCGCCGCCCACTTGTTCAGCTTCTTTGCCGTCTCATCCTGGCTGGCGTCCTGGCGGTCCGTAGTCGGATTCCAAATCCATACGTACGGGAACCATGTATAACCTGTGCCTTTGAACTTATATTGGTCGTCTCCAACCGCTTCCCAATCCTTGTCTTTGATCCCGTAAGCCAGCAAATCGTAATTGTCTTTCTGATTGGCCCAATCGAGGAATTGAATGGCGCGCTCCTTATGCTGCTCGCAACGGGCACGCAATGAAGTTATACTGCAGAGAATTCGTCAGCACGGCGCCCTTCTCCTGATTGATGAACGTAACCGCTTCGAATTCCGCCTTCGGGTTGGCGCTTTTCAACGCTTGCTGGACATCGCTTGCCACGCCGAATTCGTTATGCGGAACGATGGCCGCTTTCCCTTGCTTGGCCGGATCGTTGATATCTTTAATGGCCAGCACGTCCTGGCTGATGATTTTATCCTGATACAGCTTGCGGGCGTTCTGGATCCAGGACCAGACCATAGGCTCCATCTGATCGAACAGATTGTACACTTTGCCGTCGTTGTTTTTCGTGTACAGAATGAGGGATTCCGGGAGGGCGGGGCTCGGCGCAATTTTCTCCTTATTGTCTGCCCAATAATGGCGGAAAGCGCCTTCCGACAAGCCTTGGGTCACATCTTGGCCGGCCGGTATAAACGGCGTGACGTTCGGCACTTTGTCTTTCACGGCGTACGCAAATTTGATCAGGTCGTCATACGTTTTGATCGGGGCGATCCCGAGCTGTTCGCGCAAATCTTTTCTGACATAGTAGACGCGCCCTTGCAGGAACGAGTTGCCGTTCGGTATGCCCATAATTTTGCCGTCGAATTTGTTGGCATCCCACATTTGCTGCGGGCGGTTCTTGATAATGTTCGGACCGTACTGCTTCAGCAGGTCGTCGAGCGGCGCGTAGCTGCCGGCGGCGATTTGCTGGGTAATATGCAGCCATGGCGCATCGAAAATCAAATCGATGTTTTCGCCGGAAGACAGAGTGACTTGCGTTTTTTGGGCAAGGTCGGCCCACGGAACGAAGACGACGTCCAATTTTACGTTTAAGGTGTTTGCCATTCGTTGTTCCGCTTCTTGAATAACCGCGTCGAAATTTTTGGGGCGATCGCCGGGCACCATAATTTTCAGCGTGACGGGATCGAGCTGTTTTTGCTGCGATGCGTTCTCTCCGGCGCCTGGCTTGGCAGCGGCTTCATTTGGCGCGGAGGACTCCCCGCTCTTGCCGCTGCATGCCGCCAGCATGCTTGTCAACATCACCATGGCCAAAGCGGTGCTTACCCCTTTTTTCGTGTACATTGTCGATGACCTCCTGATTTGTATAATAGTTAACCGAGTAACTCGGATAAACCCTTGGCGAATATTCCTTCTGCCCGAGAAAGCAGGGCTGCGCTGCGGATTGGGAATGTGGGTCTCCGGCTTCGTTGAACTCGTGTTCCCATGAATTCGTAATCAGGGTGGGAACACGAGTTCAAAGGCGCTCTCCGACCCACATTCCCATCCTCCGCTCCGCCTTTCTCGGGCAGCCTGGACTATTACCCTTTTACGGCACCGATCGTAATGCCTTTCACGAAATATTTTTGCAGGAAAGGATAGAGAAGGACGATCGGACCGATGGTCAGGCAGACGGTCGCCAATTGAATGGCGCTTGTCGGAGCCGCTACCCGATAGCTGGCGCCGCCTCCCACGTAAGAAGCTACATTGAGATTCGACATGAGCTGCCGGATCATTAATTGCAACGGATGCAGCTTGTAATTATCGATGAACAGCAAAGCCAAATACCAGTCGTTCCAATACTGAATCGCATAGAAGAGAGATACCGTCGCAATGACCGGCGTCGAAATCGGGACGATGATTCGGTAAAACAAATACATGTCTCCGGCCCCGTCAATCGTCGCCGCTTCATTGATTTCGTAGGGGAGCGATTTATAGAAAGCGACCAGAATGAACGCGTAGAACGGGTTCAATAAATAAGGAAGAATAAGCACCCATAAGGAATCTTTCAAATGCAGCCAGTTTGCGACCATGATGTAAAAGCCGACCAGCCCCCCGCCAAGCACCATCGCCAAATACGTCAAAAAGGCAAGAATGCGGCGGTACTTCACCTTCGGATGCGCGAGAACGTAAGCGAACATGGCGGTGATGACGACGGAGAGCACGGTGCCGATTACCGTAACCAATAACGAATTCGAATAACTGGTAAGAAATTGGCCTCCGTGCAGCAAATAGTTATAGGCGTCCAAACTCCATTCATTCGGAAACAGCTGATAGCCGTATTTCAGGAAGTTGGCCTCCGATGTGAAAGAGTTGGCCAGCACGATCCAGAACGGGACGACGCAAACCAAGCTGAACAAGATGATGAACGCGTACATGAAGAGCAGAAACGCCTTTTCTCCCCAAGAACGGTCGGTTTTGATCCGGGTTCGAGCCGTCTTCTGCCATAATGCCGCCGCTGTATTTTCCATAATATCCTCCTAAAATAAGCTCGAATCGGGATCTATCTTTTGGGCCAACCGGTTGAAGAGCAGGATGGCGAGCAGCCCCATGACCGATTGGTACAATACCACCGCGGATGACATCCCGAAGTTGCCCAGCTGGCGCAACGCCCGGAACGAATACGTATCGATCACGTCGGTGGTCGGATACAGAATGGAGTTGTCCCCGACGATGCCGTAAATCATCCCGAAATCCCCGAAAAAGATGCGCCCGACTCCGAGCAGCATGAGCACGACGATAACCGACCGAATCGAAGGAATCGTAATGTACACCATTTGCTGCAAACGGGTCGCCCCATCGATTTTGGCCGATTCGTAATATTCCGAAGAAATGCCGACGATCGCCGCCAAAAAAATGATGGAGTAATACCCGGCAAATTTCCACACATAAACGAACGTCAATATAAACGGCCACAGCTGCACGCGCTGATACCAATTGACCGCATCGATACCGGCTTGCTGCAGCCAGTGGTTCATAATGCCGTCCGTGCTCAAAAAAGCGAGCATCATGAGACTCACGACCAGCCACGAGATGAAATAGGGAAGAAAAATGAAAGATTGGCTGAGCTTTTTGGCGATTTTCGAGCCGACTTCGTTAATCATAATCGCCAGCGCGATGGCGAAGCCTAAACCGAAGAGTAAAAACAGCAAGTTCAAATAAACCGTGTTGAACGTAACGCGCAGCCAATCGTGCCCGCCGAAAAAAAATTTGAAGTTATTCAAGCCGACCCATTTGCTCCCCCATACTCCTTTCACCGGCTGAAACCGTTCGAACGCGATCAAATGCCCGAACATCGGAATATAGGAAAACAGGGCGAGAAAAACGATGCCCGGTACAGCCAGCACATACAGCTGACGGTGTTTGGCGATTTCCTTGATGAACCCCATAGGCGAATGCTCCTTTGCTCATTGAGTTGCTATGAAACCAGCGCTGCATCTCTCATTTCACAATAAGGAATTTGGCTGGCGTTGAATAGTTCGAATACTGTTTATCACAGTTCGAAAAGCAACACTGAGCCCGGAAATAGCGCAATGCGCAGAAATGGAACCTTGCCGTTATGCGAACTTTGCCGATGACAAAGAAAAAACTCCCGAAATCCGCGAAAGGATTTTCAGGAGTTTTCCAGACCGCTTCGCAATAACCCGGTCATGCAAGCAAAATTTCCGTTCCGGCCGCTTGCAGGGCGGCGGCAAGTTCTTCCGACGCCGGCCATTGATCCGATACGATCTTATGAACGTGTCCGAGATCCGCGAATGAAAACAATGCTTGCTCGCCGAATTTCGTATGGTCGATAACGACATAGCTCTCGCGGCTCTTCTGAATGGCAAGCCGTTTGATTTCCGCTTCGTACATGTTGGAGTTGCTGAAGCCGTGAACCGAATGGACTCCCGTTGCGCCCAAAAATATTTTATCGAATACCATCCGGGAGATCGTTTCGGCCGCGATCGGTCCGACTGTCGAATTCGTTGCCTCTACCAAAATGCCGCCTACGACAATCGTAGAAATCTTCTTCTCCGCCAATTCCGCGGCAATGTTCACGGCATTCGTCACAACCGTGATGGAAGCGTGTGCGGGAAAATGCCGCGCCACCTGCAGCGTCGTCGTTCCTCCGTCGAGAAAAACCGCCTCGCCGTCCTGCACCAACGCGGCCGCATATTGCCCGATCCGGCTCTTTTCCTCCGCCATGACGATGCTCCGGTCGTGGAGCGCGATATCTTTGGAGGCCAGAATCGCACCGCCGAAAGTGCGCTTGACGAGCCCCATTTGCTCCAATTTTTCCAAATCGCGCCGAACCGTCATTTCCGTCACGTCGAACCGTTCCTTCAGCTCCGTCACTTTGACTTCTCCGGCCCGATTCAATTGGTCCATCACTTGCTTCTGGCGATCATTGAGAGTTGCATTCATTATGCTTCTTCCTGCCCCCCGGCTCTTGCTAATACCTTATTATGGCTATCCTTTACCTGATATTCAACTGCAGGCGATATATAACGGTTTCCCCGGGCCCAAGCATGCGGAGGGTTCCTTTGCTGCGCTCTTCCGCTCTGCCCGATACGAAGCAATTGGACGGCTCGATGCCAAGCGCATGAACACCGGCCCCGGGCATTCTCCATTGCACGAATCTCGGCAGCGTGGCCGGATCCCAGCTCAGCTCCGCCGAGATTTGCCGGGTACCCGCAGCCGGACAAGGAAAATCGGGATTTCGAATCGCCACGACCGGCCATTTGTCCCGATGCGCATCGGGAAGCAGGAGATGATCATATACTTGTTCTCTCCAACCAGGGTCCGGGGCTTGCCAGGTGCGGATGCTGTCGAGATCTCCCGCTGCATCGCGGCTGGACACCCGCGCCGCCGGCAGCTCTACAACGGTATGCTCGGCAAGCAGAGGAAAGCCGAAGTTCACATGGTACAGCATCATGTGAGGGCACGGCTGAAAGCCGATATTTTCCACCGTATCGTCAATGTTCAGGCGATTGTCCCCCAGCCTGCTGGAAATCGTTCGCGTCAGGCGCAGCTGTTCGCCGAAAATCGACGTTTCCTCCATGACCCCGCGGATCCGCATTTCATATTCGTCGCCCAGCCATTCGGCTACGACGGAAACGTGGCGGGCCGGAGTATGATGAATCCGGCCGTGCAAGCCGAATTTTCTCCCGGCTTCGGCGCAAGGAGAACCGACCTGGGTCAATCCGCACGTCATGAGCAAGCCGCCCGACGCCGTCCGCAGCCATTCGTCATCGCCCGCGTCGTAGAAGGCGGGATGCACATCTCCGTTGCCGGACTGCCAACTGATCGGCACTCCCCCGTATTCGGCGAGCGAAATGTCCAGTCCTTTGGACGGCGACACCCAGTAGGCTAGCCCGCCGCCCGTTCTTACTTGAATCATTTCCGTGCCGGCTTCCGGACCTTCGGAGCACCGATACCGGCGAACGCCGCCAATTTGCTCGATGCGGCCTACGCGCGCCTCGATTTCGCGGCGCGTCCATGTTGTGCCGTACAGCTTCACCGATATCGCCTCTTATTCTTCGGTAATGACCGGGATACGCACGATGCGCGGGTCTGTAAATATATCAAACTCGTCCCGGCTCGTACTGGAAAATTCGGAGACGACCGCTCCCGTGTCTCCCGCCTGAAACCAATGCTTCGTGCCCGGCGCAATCGTATACTGCTCGCCCGGCTGCAGCACAATTTCATGAAAAACCGTATAGTACTGCTCGCTCCCGGGCGGGATGACCGCCTGCGGCTTGGCGGCCGGCTCCCCTTCCACGTAGAGGAACACTTGCCCGTAACGGCAGCGGAACGTTTCCATTTTACCGGGGTCGCCGCCAACCGGGGGATGCAGATGCTCCGGACAAGTTTGGCGGGGAAACAGCGCCAGCTCCTTGGCGCAATACCTGTCCGTATTCACATACGTCACAAGCTCGAGACCTTGTACGTTCAATTCGTTCAAACCGAATTCGGCGATTTCGATGCAGAGCTTCTCCGCTTCGGACAGTACGATTCCGGCTTGCCGGAACAATGCCGCCGTCCGCTCTTGCGCCTGCTTCGCTTCATGTTTCGTGATCATCCTA
This sequence comes from Gordoniibacillus kamchatkensis, assembly GCF_000829455.1. Classification (GTDB taxonomy): domain Bacteria; phylum Bacillota; class Bacilli; order Paenibacillales; family NBRC-103111; genus Gordoniibacillus; species Gordoniibacillus kamchatkensis. The sequence goes on along the minus strand of NZ_JXAK01000065.1, from coordinate 8,434 downwards.
CACCCTCCCTTTGTCATGCGGCCCGTAAAACAAGCCGTTCGTTTCATCGTTAGCCCAACCGTCCAGTCTCAGCTTCACCTGCCGCCGCTCCCAGCCTTGAGCGAGACGCGCCTGAATTTGCTCCCACCCGGGGATGCCGCTCGTCGCGTCGGACTGCTCCACGCTGGAGGCTCCAACCGCTACGGCAGCAGTAACGGTTGCTTCCAAAGTCAGCCCCTTCACAATGCCGGCAAGAAAGCCTGCAATCGTGCAATCCCCGGCTCCTGTCGTACCAACGGCTTCCACACGGAACACGGGGGCGAGAAGTTCGCGCCCCAGCCATCCTTCCAATTGTGGTGGCGTACACTTTCCCGCTCGAAGCCACCTGTTGCGGTCCGCCGAACAACGTACGTAAACGCCGTGCTCGCCCAGCTTAATCATGACCGCAGCGGCTCCCATCGCAAGCATCGAGCCGGATAACCTCGCCAGCAGCTCGGGAGCTGCATAGCGTATGATGTCATCATGAGGATATGCCGCAAGCAAGCGTTCATATTCGGCACGGTCCAGCATATACAAAATTTCTTCGAAGCTCGGAAAAAAATAATCGACATAAGGCAGAACTCTTTGCAGAATGCCGTGCCAATCCGCCCGGCCGGCCGGCGAATCCGGGTCCGGCTTCGCCATATCGAGCGTGACGGTGACGCCCCGCTCCTTTACCTTGGCGAGCAGCTCGGCAAGCTCGGCGCCATCCGCTTCGTACATGCGCTTCATCAATGGCGGATAGCGAAGTGAAACAGCCGCGTTGCCGCTATCTTATCCAGGTCAAGATCGGCAAGAGCGAACGTGTCGTTGGTTCCCGTGCAATGCAGAAACACGCGATCGATTCCGGGCGGGCTGATTACAACGGAGTAAGAGCTCATCTCTCCCGGCGCTACGATCATATCGTCGGCCAAACCGCGGCCGCTGCGATTCAGCAAGTCCAGTATCGCCTTTCCGAACAAATCGTCCCCCACCTTGCCCATGAGCCGGGTCGGGATGCCTAGCCGATATAAAGCGAGACCGGTATTGGATACCGCCCCTCCCGTCGCTGTTACCGCAGGTCCGACATCGACCAGTTTTCCCGGCATCAGCAGCTCGTTCAAGCCGCCCGCACAGGTGCCGATTGCAGGGATCATATCCAGACAAATGTGCCCGGCAACCGTAATTTCCGCCGGCTTGGCTTCCATACTAATTCCCCCATGGAATCGCTATCGTTTGACCGGTTTTCCCCGATTCCAACGCCGCAGTAAACAGCTTATGGCTGGCCTCGGCTTCTTCCGGCGTGGCGCAAGTAAACGGCTGCATCATTCGGCTGCCGTTCGCGAGTTCATCGCAAAACGCCGCCCACATTTGCAAAATCGAATCGGAGAAGCCGAATTCGAAAATGCCGCCGGTAATCGTCTCGTAAGCTGTTTTGTAAGGCACATCCGCTACGTGCCAGGCCTGTTCCCCGCCGGGAATATAGGGCAGGAACGCCGCCTGCTTCGGATTTTTCGTCGAAAATTCCGCCGATCCCTTCGTCCCCAGTATGCGAATAAACCAGGTGTTGGCATGCCCGGGGGCGATTCGCTTGGTCGACAGCACCATCGGAAAAGACTGATCGGCTGTGGCGACGTCGCAAGCGAGAATCGCGTTGTCCCATGTTTCGCATGGCACCATGCCGCCGCGGCCGTCCGGCCTTTCCTCGACCACCTTGGTCAGCAATGCCCGCACGCGGTTCGGCTTCCACCCGAAACGAAGCGGCAAATGCGCGACATGCATCCCTAAATCTCCCATGCAACCGTATTCGCCGTTCGTGGCGATACGCCGTTTCCAATTGATCGGCTTGCGCGGATCGAGATCGCTGCTATGCCAGAAGCCGGCTTCCACCTCGATAATTCGTCCGAATTGTCCGGCGGCTACCCACTCGGCAATCCGCTGCGCCCCCGGGAAAAAGGGAAATTCCGAAGAGCAGCGCACGATCACGTCCGGATGCTCCCGAATCGCTTGCATAATTTGCCGATTCGCTTCCAGATCGATCCCGAACGGCTTCTCTCCCAGCAAATGCTTGCCTGCCCGAATAATATCGGTATAAAGCTGAGCGTGCAAGTTGTGCGGCACGGCGCAATATATGGCATCCACTTCCGGATCCGCAAGCAGTTCGCGATAATCCGTTACAGCTTTCTTTACCGTCGGCACGTTGTCCGTAAACCAGCTCGCCGCCGCCGGATTCGCATCGCATACCGCCGTAATTTGCGGCATGAAATTCACATTGCTCAAATGGCACCAACGGGCGGCCGCGCTGGCAAATTCTTTGCCCATCAAGCCGCAGCCGATGACGCCGAAGCGGATCTTCATTTTCTCCATCCGTTAAACACTCCCTTTCAGCAGCTCCAGCGCCTGCGCGGGCGTGGCATTGTTATGCACGATGGCCATGAATGCTTTGGTCATCGCTTCGGGATTGCCGTGTTGAATGACGTTGCGTCCATACACGATGCCGGAAGCACCTTGTTGCATGAGCACATATGTACGCGTCAAAATCTCCTCGTCCGACGCCCTTCCGCCGCCGCGGGGCAGTACCGGCTTGCCGGAAGCGGCTTCGATCACGCGGTGGTATTCGTCCACATCGTCGCATGGATCGGCTTTAATGATATCGGCCCCAAGCTCGACGGCTTGACGGACGAGCGGCAAAATTTTGGCCAGATCGCCGTCCACCATATATCCGCCTTGCTGCTCGTTAGGCAGCATCACCAACGGTTCCACCATGAGCGGCATGCCGTACCGCTCGCATTCCGGCTTCAGCTTCATCACATTTTGCACGCATTGCCGGTGCAGCTCCGGCTGCCCCGGGAGCAGCAGCAAGTTGACGACGACGCACGCGGCGTCCAGACGAACCGCCTGCTCGACCGGGTTGGCGATCAATTCGCTGAACAGATGCGACGGCAGCTTCGTGCCGTAGACGTTCGCGACATCGGTGCGGAGCACAAGAGACGGCTTCCGCTTGCCGGGAATCGCCTGCAATAAGGCCGCCTGCCCCGGGCTTAGCTGAATGGCGTCGGGACCAGCGCGGACGATCGTTTCAATCGCCCGCTTCATATTCTCGATGCCCGACAAAAATGTGTACTCGTTAAAAAATCCGTGATCAATGGCTACGTCAAAGCATTTTCCATGTTCGCTGAACAACCGGTTATAGCGTGCGGTCACAGACATCTGGCTCACCTCATCATGAATGTTCAAATATAACATTTTCATGTTTATTTATAACATAATTTACACCGTTTTGTTTGATTTGTCGACCGTAATTTGTTATTTTACGATTCTATATCGATACTCGCCTTTTTTTTGCCGAACTCGTAATACGCCTATCTTCTGCTAGGCAAAGGAACAGGCTTTATATTTGGAGTCCTCATATCATGCTTAGGGTCTAAGGTATTAGTCTATTCCAAAAATTGGGATTCTGCTCGGAGCGAACCTTCTCAATTTTGAAACATGGCCCTAAAGGGAGGAAATCTATGAGTTCCATTCTAATGGTTACCAGCGAATATGAACCATATATATTTGGGGGACTAGGGGTTGCTACGACGAATTTGGCCCGGTACTTGGCTAAAATGGGTGTACAGGTTACAGTCATTTCGCATAGCAGCGAAATCGATGAAATCATGACGGTTAACGAACAAAACCTTCAAATTATTTACATTCCGCAGTTCGTGCCGTATTTTTCAGATGCTCAACTTCGTCCGGAAGCGATCGCCTCCTTCCTTGTAAACCAGCCTCCTGATTTGGTTCACGTGCAAAGCGTAAGCGGATTGCTTATAGGCAATTTTGCCAAAAGCAAATGGAACATTCCGCTCGTATATACGATTCACAATTTCGAAAACGAGGAGTTTGAGGCGGGAGACAATCCGGGAGATAGTTCCCCGAGTTGGCAACAGGAACAGCTTTTCGCTTTAGCCGATATAATTGTCGTATCCTGTGGAAGCGATAAACGGCAGCTGATGAATATCCACCCCCTATGGAAAGATAAAATTGCCGTAGTACCGTGGGGGGTTAACAATCACGAAGCTTCTCCTCCTATCCAAAGAGGAAATTCCCATTTGTTGTATGTGGGGAAACTCGATGAACGAAAAGGCCTGGAGACGCTGTTCTACGCTTTGTCTCAAGTCGTAAAAGAACATCCCGAAGCCAATTTAACAATGGTCGGAAACGGCGACATCGAATACGAGGAATCGCTATTTGAGCTGGCAAAAACGTTAAAAATTCAAAAGCATATCATTCACTACCCATGGATCAGCCGAGATGAACTAACCGATTTGTATAAAACATGCACGGCTGCAATATTTCCGCACGTCAAGGAATGGTCTGGTCTCACCGTCTTGGAAGCTATATCGTTTGGACTTCCTGTTATCGCTTCCACATTTGTCACGACAGAAATAATGCCCCATTCGTTTCTCACCAAAATTCCGCCTAAAAACGCAAAAAAGCTGGCAACCGCTATCAATTATCATATTTCCAATTCTGCATCTGCCTTTCGAGTCGCGAAACATGCAAAATTGTGGATCAAAGGCTACTCCTGGGCTCGAACAGCGGCTTATTATTTGATTTTATACGAAAAACTCATTTGATCCGCCAGCAGGATCCGAAATTGTTCTGGGGTTTTGTCACATACTTACGCGGAAAATCATATGACTAAACCAAGGTATGGATCATTTAGCTTGGAGGAGAGCAAATGAGCAAAAACAAGCTTATTGTAATGGGGATAGACCATGGGAACGGTTACTTTAAAGGTTATAGCGATCAAGTAAAAGGGCTGGTCTACCCTAGCAGATTACTTACAAGAGATAGCGCTTTAAGGGAAGATTTCGCGGGCTTAAACGAAGAGATTATCAATGAGTTTGAATCCGCTCTTTACGAGGGAGAACGATTTGTGTGGGGGGCATCGGTAGACAAGGCAAAAGGAAGGTCTCTCTCCACCTATACCAGTGAGGATAGATACTCCCAGAAACACTACAAATTACTAAGTCAATTCGGCGTGGCAAGTCTTATCCAAGAGGGAGTAGGGCCGTTTGAGGTGTTTCTTGTTACCGGCTGTCCGCCACGCGAAAAAGGGACCAAGCGGGAAAATGAAATTATTAACGTATTCAAGGGCACCCATATCGTTCAGATCAATGATGACGATAAGATCATCCACGTGAAAGAATGCAAAGTTTTAAGCCAACCTCTGGGGAGTATTCTGGATTTGTATATCGACGAGCAAGGAAATATCATTCGGGAGGAAATCGGAACTTCCTACATCGGCATCGTAGATATCGGTTCCGGGACTACCGATTTTGATGGAATTGATTCGCTTAAAACAATCTCGGAAGACCGGCATACGATCCCGATAGGGGTCCATGAAATTTATCAACGGCTCGCCGATTTTATTAACAGCGAAACCCCCGATGCCAATGCGACGCCGAAAAGCGTCGAGCTTCAATTCGATAATGACGTTTACCAAGCCTCCAGACGTCTCGCCATTCCGATCAAAGAAATCAAGCAAAAAATCGTCCGTGAAACGGCGGAATATATTATCAATGAGCTTCAAATTCGATGGAGAAACAGAAGCAAGTTCGACCTGGTTATTTTAACAGGCGGGGGAGTCAAAATATTAGAGCCATGGTTTAAACAATTTATCAACGACATCCATATCGTCGACGATTATCAATTGTCGAACGCCAGAGGCTTTTACAAATTAGGATTACTCTTGTCCAAAGACGCTGACTTCAGCGAACCAAAAAAGAAAGTGTTACAAACAAGGAGCTGATTGCAGTGAAGAAAGAGGCTTCGATTGCTTTTCAAATCAACTTTAATGATCTCGATGAAAAGAGTTCCCGCAAAATCAATCGCTTTTTCGCACTGTATCGACAGCTTAAAAAAAATCGTCACTTGGCACGATTTTGCAAAGAAGCGTTTATTGAAAAAGCCGGTCGTCGCCTGGACGGTTTGGAGCATTCCTACTATCAACTCGATCGTTTAATCAAATCCAAGGGGATTCAGTATATATTGGACTCTGTTCATGAAAAGGAATCGGCAATATTACGAATTTCCGCAACTGTACCCGAAAAGAGGGAAGAAGAGCCCCGTTTTACTGCAGTCAGTACGGTCAGTGCCGCAACGGAAGAAGCAGCAGACGAAGCAGGAGACGAAGCGCCGGCATCAGTCAAGCAGGATGACCGTAATCCGGAGATGAAAGATGATCATGTTCCGTCGCTTACTGACGATCATGATCCGTCGATTAAAAAAGTAGATATCGAAAAATTGAGAGAGTTGCTTTAACCCCGGTGGCGTTGATGGGATACCGGAAAAACAGAGAGCCGACTGCTTCGAGTCAATCGATTAGTCGGCTCTGATTCATTAAACGCCCCTTCCCCGTTGAACGTCATTTAAGCTTTCCCCAGTAAAAAACTTACAATTAGAATAACGAGCACGATGGAGGTAATGCCCACGTAGAGCTTGTCGCCCTCCCGCTTAAACACCCAAACCGAAATGGCGACTCGTAACACGGGGGTCAGAATAAGCAGAATGATGCCAAGCATAATGACGGCATAGGGCCTTAAAGCCATTATTCCCCGAACAATATCCGGCAAGCTATTTGGATAAGCATCCCCCTGGTAACCGCTGCTGCCTCGAACGAAGAAAAGAATCAGCCCGAAAATAATAACAGTGGCACTAACATAGACGCCAATCCGGAGCCATCGGCTCACTGCCAGCTCGACATCCGAAACATCTTTTTCTTTCTCCTTTGCATTCATCATTTACTTAACCCCGCTCCTTCAAAAATCATTTGCAAGGCCACATACACAAGCACCGGGATAAACAGCATCCGGATTGTTTTGCTCTTCATGCGCTGCATCATTTGCGCGCCGATCGTTGCGCCCGCGAGCACGCCCAGAGCAACCGGTCCTGCGATATGCGGATCGATGTCCCCCGCAGCAGGTAAACGCCCGCACTCGCAGCCCCGGTAACCCCCATCATAAAGTTGCTGGTAGCCGTCGATACTTTCAGCGGAAGTTTCATGAACACATCCATAGCCATGACTTTAAAGCTGCCGCTCCCGATTCCGAGCAGACCGGAAACGATCCCGGCCCCATACATTACGGAGAATCCCCCGTACACGTTGCCAACATTGTATGGCACATCCTGTTTGATCGCTTTGTCGTAATAACTTCCTTGCAGCCGGAGCTTTTGTGCGGCTGGGCTCATTTTCGCCCGCTCTTGCCGGCCCCCTTTCTTCTTCATCATATTCACCGCGGAATAAATAAGCAGAAGACCAAAGACGATGTAAAGAACATGGGGAGCGACCAATCCGCCAATAAAGGCACCTGTTATCGCGCCTGCAGTTGTAGCGATCTCGAGAAACATGCCGACGCGAAGATTGGTAATCCGGTCGCGGATATACGCGATTGCCGAGCCGCTTGATGTGGCAATCACCGAAATAATGCTGGCGCCAATAGCATGTTCGATGCTAACTCCAAATAGGAGAGTAAGTGCCGGGGTGACAATGATTCCCCCGCCAAGCCCCAATACCGAACCGACAATTCCGGCGAGAATGGAGATCATAAGGATTTCAAGCGATAACATAATCAATGCGGTACACCTGCCTGTTTGCAAAATAATCTCGGATTGCATCGTTCCCGTGCATGCCTGTACACTAAGAATAGCGGGATTCCGACATTCGTATATGGCGACCGCTCCATTATACACCGAATGTAAATAATTTGTCATACAATCGCATGTCAAAATGATTTCAATTTTTACATTGTAAAACAATTCTATCGTGGGAGAGGAAGCGCGGAAATGCAATTCAAACAATTGGATGAGAAGGACAGCCTGATCCTTGAACATTTGTTGAACAACGGGAGGCTGAGCCATGCCGAGCTCGGCAGATTGGTGAATTTGACCAGAGCCGCGGTGCGGGAACGTGTCAACGGACTGATCGAACAAGGAATTATCGACAAGTTTACAGTCATTGTCAATCCGCTGAAAGCCGGCAAAAGAATGTCGGTTTATTTGAATATCGAGGTTCAGTGGAATCTTTTGGAGACCGTGGCCGAAACCCTTCTTGCGGATGAGGAAATTACGAGCGTGTACCAAATGAGCGGCGCACCTCATTTGCACGTTCATGCGCTGATGGACGATCAGGAGCATGTGGAAATGTATCTCAAGAGATTGCAGCTGCTCGAAGGGATTACAAACGTTCACAGCGAGTTTTTAATTCGCCGCTTTAAAGAACGCGAAGGCATTCAGATTTAGCGGACTTACAAAAAAAAAAAAAAACAGCGACCGCAAGTCGCTGGTGGTTGCCCGAGAAAGGCGGAGCGGAGGATGGGAATGTGGGGCGGAGAGCGGAGCGTGCGCCTTTGAACTCGTGTTCCCACCATGTTTTGTAATTCGAGGGAAC
>NZ_JXAK01000064.1 GCF_000829455.1 Gordoniibacillus kamchatkensis | reverse complement strand
CCCGGTGTGGTGGCTTCGGGCCAGGCTGCCGTCCAAGCCGGTCTCGTATGCGGGCGAGCGGGTCCGGGTCGAATGCTGCCGGGCCCGAGGCGGAACGCGATAACGGCTTCGGGCCGCCGCCTCTTATTGCGCGAGAGCGAAGCCGCTTGCTTGGCCGCCGCTGCCGAGGAAACGGGTGATTTTGTCGGCGACGGTGGCCTGTACGGCGCTTCGGCCGCGTTCCAGCATCGCCGGCTCGAGCGCTTGGCATTCCGCGTTCGTCATCCGCTCTTCGCGGCCGATCGCGGCGAGGAACGAGAGCTCCAGATCGGTGGCGATGTTCACCTTGCTGACGCCGCCGCCCGGCAGCCGAATGGCGCCTGCCATCATTTCCGCAGGTACGCCGGAACCGCCATGCAGCACAAGGTGAACGTTCGTGAGCGCGCGGATCGCCTTCAGCCGCGCCAGGTCGATTTTGGGCTGGCGCACCATATAGACACCATGCGCGGTGCCGCACGATACCGCGAGCGCGTCTATACCGGTCTCGGCCACGAAAAGCCGGGCCTCCTGCGGATTGGTATACAGCTCCTCGTCCTTATCGGTTTCCACAAAATCGGTCGTGCCGATCATGCCGAGCTCCGCTTCCACGGAGACGCCGTGCTTGTGGGCGTAGTCGGCGGCCATTTTGGAAATGGCGATATTTTCCGCAAGCGGCTTCTCCGAGGCATCGATCATGACCGAGGTGAAACCCGCCTCGATGGCGGCAGCGATCGTCTCCATTTCCTTCGTATGGTCCAAGTGAAGCACGACAGGTACCGTAATGTCCTCTCCGCGCACCCGCGCGTAAAATTCGTCCGCGAACTCCTGCGGCGCGATGCCGTAACGAACGAGCTCTTTGTGGGAAATTTGCACGATGGCGGGAGACAGCGTCTGCTGGGCGGCTCGGAGAACCGGCGCAATCATCGGCGTATAACGCGGAGAAAACGAACCGATGGCGTAGCCGCTTCGTTCGGCCACTTCCAGAGCTTGCTTGAGCGTCAATACGTTGTAAGGTCTGAATCCGGCCTTCATGAATACCTCTCCCTTATCCATAAACTTGTTGGATGTTCCGGAAGGAACGGTACGATATCGCTCGCCCGAGGGGCGTTGCTGCAAGGCCTGACAAATTCCGGCTTAATCGAAAACATCCTGCTGCCCGAAAAGACGGAAGAGAGGCTCGAGCAGATAGCGAGCCCGAATCACAGGACTGCATGAGCTCCATGCGCGCATATCGCAGCGCAACGTTTCTTGCCAGCCACAGCACATAAAGGAACATAGTTCCGTTATCGCACGAATCGGAGGGCACCGGCTACTGCTTAACGGAACGTGGTTCCGCTATCGGCCCGGAACAAGAACGTTTTCTGCTCAAAATGCGGAAATAACGCGCTCTCGTTCCGCTATTTCCGGGAAATACCAGGGAAATACACGATTAACGGAACAAATTTCCGCTAACCACAAGGAAGGGAGGGCAACGGTCGTCTTATGGATGGCGAATCGTCCCACCTTATAAAGCAGTCCATGTTCTGAACGCCATGGATCGGTACAACAAACGAAGCGGCTGCTGAAGCGCCATATAGCCTTCCTCGTATAGCCGGCGGTACGCCTCGTGACGGTCCGGATCCGGGCCGACGGCGCGCATGTCGCGCCCGACGCTTGCGGCTGCTTGCGCTTCCGCCGCGTCCCGGTACACGCCCGCCGCGATGCCGGCGAGCAGGGCGGCGCCAAGCAGCGCGGCCTCCTCCGTCTCAGCGACGTGCAGCGTGCAGCCGGACACGTCGGCTTTGATCTGCAGCCAGTACGGGTTCCGGGTGCCGCCGCCGACGACCGTCGCCGCCGCAATCGGCGCCCCGGCCACCGTCTGTGCTGCGCGGCGGATCGATTCCATCTCGTTTGCGGTTCCTTCCAGCACCGCCTTCAGCAGCTCTGCGCGGCCGTGGCCTTCGGCCAGCCCGATGAACGCGGCGCGCGCTGCGGAATCGGGCTGCGGAGCGCCCGCCCCGGCCAAATACGGGTAGTACAAAATGCCCGTAGGCTCCGCAGGCGCGTCCGCGAGCAAGCGGAGCACGTCGCCGTATTCGAGCCGGGCGCCGCCGCCAAGCGCATCGCGCAGCCATTCGACCGAGCCGCCGGAAGCGGAGATGCCGCCCATCCAGAACAGCGCGCCGGGGACGGCGTGAAGGCCGAACGAAAGGCCGGACGCCAGGTCGGCCCTTGTGAGCGGGCGCTCGGGCAGCATGCCGACGAGCGTCTCCGCCGTGCCCATCGAGTCCATGATGCGGCCCGGTGCGGTGGCGCCGGCGGCCAGCGCGGCGCACACGTGGTCGTGGCCGGCGACGGCGACCGGCACGCCGGCCGGCAGCCCGAGCGCGCGGGCTGCATCCGCGCGCGCTCCTGCCAAGGAAGCCCCGCTCGGGCGGGCTTCCGGGAACAGCCCCGGATCCAGGCCGAAGTGGCGGATCCACGGGGCGTCCCACATCTTCCGGTCGATGCGGAAGGCGAACGTGCGCGCGGCGAGCGTATAGTCGGTGCCGGCCGCGCCGGTAAGCCGGTACGCGACGTAGTCCGCAGCCGACAGCCAGCGCGCGCCGGACAGCAGCTCCGGAGCGCGCTCGCGCAGCCACAGCAGCTTGGCGAGACCGTACTTGTAGCTGCTGCGGAGGCCCGTGGCGGCGAACCGCTCGAAGGCGTCGCCTTCGGCCTCGATTCGCGCTGCCTGGGCGTCCGCGATGCGCGAAAACCACGGCAGGAGCGGCGTCCGCGCGGCTCCGTCGGCGCCGACCAGCAGGCCCGTCTCGGCCATGCCGTCGATGCCAATCGCCGCGATCGGCAGCGGCTCCTGGCCGGCCGCGGCTCCGGCAACTTCGCGGATGAGGCCGGCCGCCGCTGCCCACAGCGCCTCTGGGTCGTAGCACTCGCCGAAGGCTCCGTCGCGGATGCGCACCGTCTCCCGCTTCGCCATGCGCAGCAGCGCGCCGCGCTCATCGAACAAAGCGGCTTTGCAATGGGTCGTGCCGATGTCGAGAGATAGCAGCAAAGTGCCGAAGCCGCTCATGCCCGTCTCCCCTCCAACACTTGCTTGACGCGCTCCATGCCGAGCCGCGGGCTTGTCAGGCATTTGGCCTGCAGCGCAGGCGGCAGCGAGGCGACGACGCGCGCCATCGACGCTTGCGCGAGCACGACCGCGTCGGTCTCCGCCACGAGCCGGGCGAGCGCGGCGCTGAGCAAGCGATCGTGGCCGGCCGCATCGCCGCTCATTAGGGCGCGGTACGCCTCGCCCTCGAGCGCGGGCGCGAGCTCGACCGTCCGGCCCAGCTCGCGCGCCTTCGCCGCCAGCAGCCGCGCCGTCGGCTCCAGCGTCGTGCGCAGCGTCGCCGCCACGCCGATGCGAGCGCCGCGGCCAACCGCCACAAAATTGATGACCTGCGTGTCCGGCATCAGCTCCTGCGCCAGAGCTTTCAGCATGTCTACGGTGACTGGAGTCGTATGAATGATCGCCAGCTTGTTCCCGCTCATGGGCTTCCCCTCTCTTTCGCTTCGCTTGGCAGGCGCCCGGCGCCTTTACCGCCCAGCTCGCGCGCCCGCCGCCACGATTCGCGCACGAGGGCGTAATCGTCCTCCGTCAGCGGCTCCTGCGTCGAATCGATATGCGTCGCAAAGTACAGCGACGGCACGCCGAGCTCCGGCTGCAGCTCGACGTAGCTGCGCCATGTCGCCTTGTCGGCCATCGGCCAATTGTCAGTGTCGATGACTGCGTCCGGGCAGGCGATCGCCGCTACCCGCGCCCGCAGCGTCATGGCGCGGGTAACGTCTTTGCCGGTGTTGATATCGTTAAGCCGGATCATGTCCAAGACATCGGCCAAATAAGGATGCGGCGTATGCGACATGATGAGCGCGTCCGGCTTCACCTTCATCGCTTCGTCATACAGCACGTTCAAATAAGCTTTCATCAGTTCCAGTCCCCACGCGTCTCCGTAAGCGCGGATGCCGGGGCCGCTCGGAATGCGCGCGCTGAAGTCGATTTTGAAGCCGTCCGCATCGTACGCTCCCGGCTCGGCAGACAGCATGCGCCGCACCGAGCTCTGAGCCGCGCCTCGAACGCCGGATTCGTCGGATCGAACGCCAGCGGCAGCCCTGCCGCATTGCGGATGCATTCCTCCGCCGGCACGCCTTCCGGGTCCCAAGCCTTAAGCCAAAGCAGCACCTTTTTGCCTGCCGCGTGCTGGAGGTCGACAAACCCGCGCAAATCCGGCCATTTGCCCGTATCGGCGATATTCTCGCCGTAGGCGGCCTGCCATTTGTCGTCGAGCACGACGATCCCCGGCGTCACGCCATGCGCGTCGAGCGCCGCCATGAAGCCGTCGTACAGCTGTTGCCGGGCGTAGCTCGGAGCGTGCCCCTGTTCAACGGCTGCGACATAGCATTGCGAGCCCCAGCCGCAAAAAATCGGCTCGTACCACCACGCCGGCTTGTCGCCGCCGCGCCGTGCCGGCACATAGCCGTTTTGGCGCAAAGCTTCGACATGCGCGTGCAGCGCCGCATACTCGTTCTCGGCGAAATCGAACCCGATCGCCGGCAGCTCATAAACGCCGCTCACTTCCGTATGCCCCTCGAACGCCAGCGACAAATGAAACCCGAACTGCTGTTGCCCGCGGTAAAACAGCTCCGTGTACCGGTTGCGACCCGGCTCCGCCTCGACGCCTATGCCGAGCCAGCCGGACTCGGTCTCGAACGCGAAGCAAAACGGCGGCGGCGTAAAAAACCAGTCGCCCTTGCCCGGCAGCGGCACGCCTGTCAAGTCGATAACCGATCCTTCCGCCGGCGCGAAGTAATTGGCCTCCTGGCCGTTCGGCTCGGGGTTGAAGCCGCGCCGCAAACGCTGCCCCGACCAGAAAAAGCCGGAGCCCCAGCGAATATGGCCGGAGTAGTAGCCGCCGAAATAGTTCACTTCGGCCGGCCGCCCTTCCCCTTCGACTTCGGCTTCGTAACGGAACCGGTCTTCGGCGCAGCGGAACCGGAACGTTTTGCGCGTCCATACGCTGCTGTCCGCTGCGAGCGCAGCCACAACTTCGCCGCCGCTCTCTTCCGCCGTCCATGTCCCGATCCGCACCGTATCGTCGCGTCCGTGCAGCGGATTCACCCCGCTTAGCGGAAAAAGCTCCAGCAGCCTGTTGCCTGCCGCGTCGTCGACATACACGAACGGCCGGTCGGCGGCAAACGTCAGCGCGTATCGGCTCCCTTTAACGGAGAGTACGCCGTTCTCCTTCGTTACCAGCATGACTTTCCCCTCCTCTCCCTGTTTCCAATATTACCCTTTCGTGCCAGCGGAAATGTTCATGCCTTCAATGAAGTAACGCTGAAAGATGAAAAACAGCGCCACTACCGGAACGAGCACGATGACCGAGCCGGCCATCAAATAATGCCACTGGTTCAGGCCGGAGCTCACCTTGAACGCCTGCAGCGCGATTTGGAGCGTATAATGCTCCTCGTTGTTGAGGTAAATAATCGACCCGAGAAAATCGTTCCACGCCCCGGTGAAGGTCATGATCGCGATCGTAACGATCGCCGGCTGGGCAAGCGGAATCATAATCCGGCGCCAGATCAGAAAATGGCTCGCGCCGTCGATTTTGGCGGCCTCGATCAAGTCGTTCGGAATGCCGAGGTAAAACTGGCGCAGCAAAAAAATCTGGAACGCATTGCCAAAAAAGCCCGGTACGGTAAGCGGCAAGTAGGTGCCGACCCAGTGCAGCTTGGAGAACAGGATGTACTGCGGAATCAGCGTCACGAAGCCGGGAATGATCATCGTCGACAGCACAATCGTGAACAGCGCGCTGCGCCCCGGAAAACGGATTTTCGCAAAGCCGTAAGCTACGAACGAATTGGACAGCACGTGCGCGCACACTCCGACGCAGGAGATGAACAGCGTGTTGAGCGTATACCGCGTGAAGTCGACCGACGTCCACGTCTCGACGTAGTTATGGAAGCGCCACTGCTTCGGGAAAAACGACGGCGGATACTGCATAATCTCGTCCATCGATTTGAGCGAGGTCGAGATCATCCACCAGAACGGGACCACAAACAGCAGCCCTACGGCGAAGAGCACAAGGAACACGACCGTTTTCTTGACCGTTTCGCGCCGGCGCCGGTTCTGGAAATAGCTGCCCTGGCGGACTGTCGCCGCAGCGTTCATCGTCCGTCCCCTCCTTCGTAGTGGACCCAATATTTCGATACCCACATGTTGATGAGCGTAATGACGATGACGATTGCGAACAGGAACCAGGCCATCGCTGTGGCGTAGCCATCTGGAACGCCTGAAACGCCTTCAGGAACATGTGCAAATTGTAGAACATGAGCGAGTTGAGCGGCGAGCCGGGCGTACCCGGGTCGGCCGCCATCACGTAGCCTTCCTGGAAAATCTGAAAGCCGCTAATGAGCGTCGTCACTACTTCAAAGAAAATGACCGGACTGATCATCGGCACCGTAATGTGCCAAAACCGGCGCAGCGGGCTCGCCCCGTCGATTTCCGCCGCCTCGTACAGCTGCTCCGGCACGCCTTGCAGAGCGGCCAGGTACATGAGCATGCCGCCGCCGACGCTCCACATTTTCATGAACACGATCGCCGGCTTCGTCCAGTTCGGATCGAACAGCCAGCCCGGCCCGGTGATGCCGAACCAGCCGAGCACGACGTTGACGATGCCGGAGTCGGGACTCAGCAGCTCCATCCAGAGCATGTACACGCCGACGCCGGACAGTACCGACGGCAAATAGTACACCGTGCGGAACGCGCGCATGCCCGGCACTTTCTGATTGAGCAGCGACGCGAGCGTAACGGACGCGAGCGTCGTGAGCGGAACCATCAGCACGACGTAGAACAGCGTGTTTTTGAGCGAAACCCAGAACAGCGGATCCTGGGTAAACATGTATTTGTAGTTATCCAGTCCGACGAAATCCATCTTGGACGTGAAGTCGTAGTTCGTAAAGCTCGTGTACAGCGAGAACAGCAGCGGTCCGCCCGTGAAGGCGATAAACCCGATGATCCAGGGCAGCACGAACATAAAGCCTTGCGCCGCTTCCCGGCGTTCGAGCGACGCCCGCTTTCGCGGCTTGGCGGCCTTGGGCCCGATCGTTGCATTCACGTTGGCTCCTCCTTCGGCGACAATTCGATTGGGGTGAAAAAAGGGCAGAGCGGCCTGCGCCTACCGCTCCACCCCTTTTGCTCAAGCTTATTTATTCGTCTTCATTAAATTTTCAACGGCGGCCTGCGCCTTGTCGAGCGCGCTCTTCGCGTCGTCTTTGCCGGCGAGCACCGCTTCGACGAGCGGGTTCGCCAAGTTTTTGTAATCCGGGGCGCTGGGCGGCACAGGGGAGACGAGCGTCCATTTCATATTGTCGGCCGCAAACTTCATGGCCGGATCTTTCAACACTTCGGCATCGTTTGCCGCCGCTTTGCTCGCGACGTTGTCGAACAAATATTGCGCCCAATATTTTTGCGCCGCCGTGTCGGTCAAATATTTCATGAACTCGTAGCTTTCCTGCGGATGCTTTGCGCCGTACGGAATTTCCAGGTCAAAGCCGCCGCCGACGCTCCAGTTGCCGGTGCCAGGCCTAAACTCCGGCATCGGCGCCATGCCGATGTCTTCCGGCTTCATGAAATCTTTGATTTGCGCATAGTACGTGCCGTTCTGCACCGTCATCGCCAGCTTGCCGGCGACGAACGGGTCGTTCTGCTTGGAGCCGAACGTCGCTTTGAACGCGTCCATCTCCTTTTTGCCGAGCCGGTCGTCCCAGCTCTTTACCCAGTTCAAGGCTTCCACCTTTTGCGGGGTGTTGTAATGGGGACCTTCCTTGTCGATGAGAGGCTTGCCGTCGGAGTTTTGCAGCCACAAATCCCAGCCGCCGGCGTTTACGGCGTGGTATCCGATGCGCTGATATTTGCCGTCGGGCGACTTTTTGTCCAGCTTCTGCGCGTATTGCTGCAGTTCATCCCACGTTTTCGGCGGCTTCTCCGGGTCGAGCCCGACTTCCTTGAACGCCGGCTTGCTGTAGAACAGAAACCGGGTATCCGTGTTGAACGGCAGTCCGTAAGGTTCGTTATTGTACGTAACCGCATCCCACAGCTGCGGGAAGAAGCGGTCCTGGATATTGTCCTTCTTGACGAATTGGGCCAGATTGGTCGCCTGCTTCTTCTGCGCGCGCTGGCCGACGGTAACGAGGTCTTGAATGATGACGTCAGGCGGGTTGCCGGCCGCTACGGCAGCGAGCTCCTTCGTCCAGCCGTCGCCGAACGGCACAAACGTGTACTTCACGAAAATGCGGTCTTGCGATGCGTTGAAATCACTAATCAGCTTCTCAATGATCGGGCGGCGGGTTGTCGAGCCCCAGTGGGCCCAGAAATCGAGGGTGACTTTTTCCTTCGGCTTGACAGCGCCGGCATCCGGCTGGCTTGCATTTCCGCCTCCGGCCGGTTTGTTGCCGCCTGTGGCGGAGCAAGCCGACAGCAGCAGTCCGGCGGAAAGAGCCATCGTCGTCAGGACGAGCAGCGTTTTTTGCGCTTTGATCATAACTGTCCTATCCCCCTATGTGATTAAATAAATTCCCCATAATGCCACAACATACACTCGATAATCCACATATTCAGCTGTTTTATAGCGTTTACATTGGGGTTTTTTGGAGTTTTATCCAAAATATATCCGCGAACCGGTCAACTGTCAACACATACTTTACCCTAAAATGCGACTTGGTTTGTTGATTGTTGGTTCTTTTTGTCGCTTTTCTGCTGTGGAAACCGATGTGCGATTGCAGGAGAATCGAGGGCAGCAAACGGGATAATTCGGGAGACGTCCAAACGAAACGAGCGCGAGCCCAACAGACGGCAGCCAAGCTTTGCGCATCGGTCCCAGAAGGTGAGGTTATTTGCACGAATCTTCATGCCTGGTATTGAACTTGGAACATTTTGGCGATACTTCAATGTGAAAAGGAGGTGTTGAGTGTTGCCAAACAGTAAAATATCTGGTCTTCAAGCCGTTATGTTGATTACTATGGGTACTGGACTCATCCATTATGTCACAATAGTCCCCTTGCTTTTACAGGCGGCCAATAAAGACTCATGGATAAGTGTCATATTGGCAATTCCACTTTGTCTCGTCTGGGTTTTTATCCCATTTCAAATCGCTAAAAAAACACATCAAACCAATATCATTCAATGGATGTTTGCACGCAATAAATGGATCGCGGTTTTCTTGGCGAGTCTCATTTTCGTCAATTTTTTTTGCGCATGTTTATTGCCATGAAAGAAACCATCGTATGGACAAAAGTAACGTTCTTGCCGGAAACCCCCATGTTGGCGACAACTTTAACCTTAACCGCGCTGTGCATTTATTGTGCCGTTAAAGGAATTCGGGCAATTGCCGTTGCAGCAGGGATTTTACTGCCTTTTGTATGGATATTGGTTTTATTTGTAACGACGGCGAATTTGCAATTTCAACGGGTCAATCTGTTATTCCCTTTGTTCACCACAAACAGTTCTTCCATTCTAAAAAGCATGATGTATTTTTGCGGCAGCATGTTCGAAAATGTTCGTCATTCTCATGCTGCAGCACCATTTGCGGCAAAAAATAAAAGTATCGCATCTAATTGCGATTGTTTTCCTTCTTTCGGGGTTTACTTTAGGATCGTTAACAGGTGCCATCATGTCCTTCGGGTATGAAGCTGCAAAGTTGCGATTTCCTGCGTATGAAGAATGGAGATTGGTCATCGTTGAAAAATATATTACTCATGTCGATTTTTTGTCTATTTACATATGGCTGTCGAGCGCTTATATTCGTATCTCTTTGACATTTTATCTGATGGTTGATCTGCTGCAAATCAAAAAAGCGTCGAAGAAAATTGCGGTTACGATGATCCTTGGAGTTGCGATGATTATCCTGATGCAAATACCGATAAGTGACACTATAAGCGTCAATTTTATAACAGCCTCTTATGCCGTATCTTTTTTCTTTGTCTCGGCGCTGTCTGTTTTATTGCTGCTTTGGGTTCATTGGAAAACAAGGAAGGAAGCAAATCCGCAATGAACATTTTCCGCCTCTTCCAAAGAAAACGCCAGTCGAAACCAAGAACGAACTCTATGCAAGGGACCAATGACACCGGATCATTGCAAGTATGGGATGAAAAAAAGCTGACCATGTATTTTCAGCAAAGCAACGATGTTAAAATTCAATCCATCAATTATGATACATCCTTGAACGTAATTTTAGCATTTTGCGAAGGGATGTCAGATACGAGAATCATTTTGGAAACCGTTATGCCGACAATGGAAAGCGTCTTTGGCATCAAACGAACGATTCCTGGGGAGGCTTTAACGGACCTGATGTCGCTGCTTCCGCTAAAACCAGCCAATTCGGATCAAGAGTGGATGACGAGTTTGTTCGGCGGCGATTTAATCATTTTTTTCCCATCCTATAGTTCGGTTTATATTTTCGCGAACGAATCCGTTCCAAAAAGAAAGCCGGAACAATCCCCTTCGGAGATTTCCATAAAAGGACCCCGGGACGCATTCACCGAGGAGATTTCCACCAATGTCGCCTTGATCCGTAAACGTCTTCGCACTCATTCGCTGCATAACGAACGATTTGTTTTAGGCACAAAGAGCCGAACACCCGTTTCGCTCGTATATCTGAGTGATATAGCAGATGCCGGTCTGATCAATGAAGCGCGGAAGCGTTTGAACGGTTATAATGCCGAGGCATTACTCAGCAGCGGGGAACTGGAAGAGGCGCTATCGGATTTTTCGGCTTCCCTTTTTCCGCTATTCGACTATATCGGCAGACCGGATTTTGTTGCGCAATGCTTATTGCGGGGACGCTTTGCCATACTCGTTAACGGATCGCCCATGGCGGTAATTGCTCCAAGCAATTTAACCGAGCAGCTCAAATCTCCTGAAGATCTTCACTTTCCTTTTTACCTTGTCGCGTTTCAGAGAATTTTACGTCTTGTGGGATTGTGGCTGTCTATTTTCTTGCCAGGTTTTTGGATTGCATTAAGTTCATTTAACATGGAACAACTCCCTTTTCAATTATTGGCTACCATTTCCAATTCTCGTATAGGCTTGCCTTTTTCAGCACCGATTGAAGCCTTTTTTATTATGGGTTTGTTCGAATTGTTTAGAGAAGCAGGCGTACGTCTCCCTAAGTCAGACCGTAGCGATTGCCGGCGGAGTCATTCTAGGCCAAGCAGCCATTGCAGCCGGATTGGCTTCACCATCTTTGCTTGTCGTAACAGCTGTAACGGCGGTTACCTCTTTTACTTTGGTGAACCAATCGCTGAATGGAACGGTAAGCGTGCTGCGCTTTTTCGTCTTACTTTGCTCTTCTATTTTGGGGATGTTCGGTTTTTTCATAAGCATGTTCGCTATTGTCACTTATCTCTCGGGATTACATTCGTACGGAATCGGATACCTCGAGCCTCTCTCCCCCATTTCATTTCGAGATATGGCCCGAGCGTTGATTGATCTACCGGAAAATGTAAAGAATAAACAACCTGAGATGATGAAGGACGGAACCAACAACTAAGGATAAGTGAAGATGAAATGGAAATGAGAAGAGTCTATAAATGGTTAGGAATATTTATCATGCTGATCGGACTAAGCGGCTGCTGGGATTTGCATGAAATTCAGAATATCGATTATATCACATCGCTCGGCATAGATTTCTCTAACAATCAATATACGGTGTATGCGCAAACACTTGATTTTTCATCCGTGGCCAAACAAGAATCCGGGAAACCCAAAGAACCTGCACTGATTTGGATTGGAAAAGGCCAGGGCAGCACACTCAACATTGCTATGAACGATCTATATAATACGGCGCAGCAAAGATTGCTTTGGAACCACATCACTCATATTGTGGTTTCCGAGAATGCGCTTAAACGGGGAACAAAAAATTTATTTGAAGCCGTTGAAAGGTACAGGGAAATTCGGTTTACTCCTTGGATATACGGGACGAAGGAAAATATCGAGCAATTGTTAACAACACCGGCGTTCTATAATTTGTCGCCTCTCTTGAACATATCGCACGAGCCTGAGGAAAACTACCGTCAAAAATCATTGGTTCAGCCGATCCGTTTCGTCCATTTTTTAGCCGATAATCTGGAACCGGGCAGAACGGTCATTTTGCCGTCATTGAAAATTAATCCCAAGCAGTGGACTAAAAATCAAAAACCGGACCCCAAGTTGCAGTTGGACGGAGCTTTTGTTATTCATGAACAGAAACTGCAAGGATGGCTTGACATTGAGCACTTGCAAGGTTTGCGTTGGCTGACAAGCGAAACTATCCGGTCGCCCCTCAAAATCACCAAAGACGGAAAAACAGTCGGGGTACTTTCATTGGAGCATCCCAAGTTTCGCATCACAGAAAAACTGGACGGCGGACCGCCCAGTTACTCCATTCTCGTCAAGCTGTCCGGCAATATTGTAGAGCTTCTTGAACAGACCGATGAAAGCCTCCTTCAGAAGCTTGCCGAAAAAAAGGTTGAGGAAGAAATTCGCTCAACCTTTATCAATGCTTTAACTATCGAATCCGATATTTATCATTTAGAATACGATACCTATCTAAATCATTACGGCATCTGGAAACGTATATTTCAACAACAAGGATTAGGAATAACGAAAACATCGCTGAAAGAAATCAATGTCAAAATACAATTAAACCACTCGGGAATGCTGAGCCAGTAAAAGTTATCTTGCCTCAATAAGGCAGCTCGTCGTCGCGGTCCAAATGCAGTCCGGCGCGCGCCTGCGTCTCCGGCTCCTCTTCCAGCCGGCGCAGCACTTGCTCCAGCTCCTCCGGCTGCAGCAGCTCGACCGGCGACACGCCGTGCTCGAACTCGAAAGCGTCTCCCGTAACGAGCACCGCGTAGCGGCCGCCGATGCGCGCCAAGTGGATGCGGCTGCCGTAATCGGCCATTTTGCCTTTGACGAGCACGCCGTCCAGCTTGAGCTTCAGCTCGAGATCCGGCTTTTGCTCGACGATCCACTGCGTCGCCTGGGCGACCCGCTCGTGCGGCCATTGCTCCTGCAGCTCGCGCTTCTCGCTCGCCGCCCAAACCTCGTACTTCTCCGCCTCGATTTGCAGCTCGCGCTGCCGCTCTTCGCTCAGATCCGGCGCCTGCAGCTGCTCTTCCAGATACGAGCCGACCATGCCCATGACATGGTCGTTCAGCACCTCCGGCATCGTTTTTTCGTAAGAAACATATTTAAGGAAATCTTCGAAATACCGCGCGTGCGACGCCTGGTGAATTTTGAGCTCCCATTCGTCGAACGCGCCGTCCTCCGGCAAATGCGGATATTGAATCGATTTGATATTGCGCGCCGAGATCGCCATCTCCACTTGCGCGATCAGCTTTTTCTCGTCGGCGATGCGGGCGATTTTCGGCTCAAAATCGCATTTCAGCACGAATATCAGTGGATCGTCCGACACTTCATACCACCGCACCCGAACGATGATGAGCGCCCCGCCCCGCACTGCGCTTGTATCGAGGTATGCCCGCACCAGCTCGTCGCCGCAGTTCAGAAACTGCTCCTTCGACTCCGCCTGGCGCAGCCGCTTGAACAAGTTGTAGTTCGGATTCGAATCCAGCTCGAAGCCCGGCTCGACCGTGAAGCGGCCGATTTTCGTCGGCACGTTCTCGCTGAGCGGATTGCGTTCCGCCTTGCGTTTCACGATCCGGGCGAACTCGCCGTCCAGGAACGTTTTCAGTTCGGTATCCTCGTAGTCTTCGCCGTCCAGCGTCTGGTAATGCTTGTACCGTTTGCCCGCTCCCGCAGCTTCGCCTTCCGTCTGAATGACGAAGAAAGATAAGTACTGTACGATAAAGTCCATCGATGCGCTCTCCCCGTTCCGATCTATCCTCCTACGAACAATCCGGTCGTTCCAAGCCAAAACGTCCCCCGGCACACGTTTTTAACTGTACCGCGGGACGTCATAGTTGTCAAAGCTTTGTTCAGTTACTCGGCGGCGCCCTTCCCCGGCAGCGATTTGCGGAGCGGCCCCGCACCCGCCATAGAGAGCAGCGCCACGAATGCGCCGATCCACCAGATCAGTCCCGGCAGGCCGATGGACGAACCTACCTGCATGAGCAGCCCCCCGGTTCCTTGGCTAATTCCGCCGCCGATCGCCATAGCCAAATAATAAAACCCGAAATAGGTCGCGGTCATCTCAGGATTGGCGAGCCGCGACGTCACATCGAAGCTGGCCGGTTCGATCGTCATCAGGCCGATCGCAAACAGTGCAATACCGCACACGAACACCGTTACGTGCGCGGCGCTCCCCAGCACGAGCAGCCCTGTCCCCATAAGCAAAAAGCCGGTTTGAACGGAGCGTATCACGTTGAATTTCGCGACAAGCACGTTAATCGGAACCTGAAGCACAATCATCATCCCCGACAGGACGAGGAACACGATGGAAACGGACGAAGCCTCATGCGTAATCTCTACAATTCGCGCCGGAATCGCCAAATATAGCTGCATAAACATAAAGAAATAGCCGATCATCACGGCCACAAAATGGACGAACGGCTTGTCCCGCGTGACCGTTTTCCACATATGCGTCCAGGCCACGGGCTTCACTTGCACGTTAATGGCCGGCAGCCGAAAATACGTAATGATTCCCGCCGCCGCAAACAATGCGCCGGACAGGACGGACAGCAAATGAAAGCTCACGTTCACCAAAAGCGAGCCGATCAGCGCCGAAACGACGATGCCGAGGTTGTCGATCACCTTTTTCACGGCGTACGTGCGCGAGCGCCAAGTCGCATCCGTGAGCGTCGTCAGCGCCGCATCGCCGGTCGGCTCGAACAGGCTCCCCCCGATGCCGGCGATAATGGCGGAAACGAACATGAGCAGCGGACTCGTTCCCAAAGCAAACATGGCGAACCCGATGCCGCGCAGCAAGAAGCCGAGCGTGAGCGTCGCGCGGTAGCCGACTCTGTCGGAGATCATGCCGGTCAACATCATCGGCCCTTGCTGGCTGAACTGGCGCACCATCAGCAGTACGCCCGCGAGCAGCGGCGACCACGACAGCGAATGCGTCAAATAGACGGACAGATTCGGAATAAGGGCATAAAAGCCGATCGACATCAAAAACGAATTGCTCAAAAGAAGCGGGACGCCCCGAGGCCACGATCCAAACTGCGATTTCAAGTTACCACCCCGATTGTCTGGTTGCGTATCTGTTCAAGACTGACTGATCCGTGACCAACCGGTCGGACTCAAGCGGTTGCAAAGCGTTGTCGCAAAAACGGTTACCGGCAGCCCTCATTTGTGCAAAAATGTTCGTTGCATGCCGTTCGTCCGCCATACGTTCATTCGGCAATAATTGTGTTCCAGGACCGCAGCAAAACGTTAGCGGAACGACGTTCCGCTATGCGCGGTATTTCCCGTTATTCCCCAGAAATAACGGAACGGGAATCCGTTATCTGTCTGCAAAATTGCGCAAAACCGGTGTATTACCCTGCAACAGCCGCCAATAGCGGAACGGGAATCCGTTATTTTGTCGCAATCGTCCATAATTGTGTAAAATAGCGGAACCCTGTTCCTTTATGGCTCCATCCGAATTGTTTGCGAAATCGGGTCTACCGTCTGGACAATATACTGCACGCTCCGTATACGAACGGCTCAGGCAATAGTCGTCCCTGGCAAGCCGATTATACTATTGTCCCCAATGTACATTCTCCAACAAAGCCGGTTTTCCTTGTGCCAAGCCGCAAAAACTTGTCAAACGGCGACTCCCGCAGCCCGAAACTTGCATCAATGCCGATCTGAAGAAACGAGCCTCGGCCCGCCCGGAGCTTAAACAAGCTCCGGCAAGCTTTTTGAAATGCGCCGCTGATCGGCTGATTCCACCGCTCTCACTTCGAGAACGTCTCGATGAACTGGATCAGCGCCGGTCCGAGCAGCACGATGAACAAGCTGGGGAAGATGAACAGCACGAGCGGGAACAGCATTTTGATCGGCGCTTTCATCGCCGCTTCTTCCGCCCGCTGCTTGCGCTGCTCGCGCACTTCCTGCGACTGGACGCGCATCACCTGCACGAGCCCGATGCCGAGCTTCTCCGCCTGCAGAATGCTGCCGATCAGCAGCTTCATCTCTTCCAGCTCGATCCTCTCGCGCACGCCGAGCAGCGCTTCCCGGCGCGTTTTGCCGAGGCGGATTTCCTCCAGGCAGCGCTGAAACTCCGCGGCCAGCGCCCCCTCCTTCTTGGCAACGAGCTTGCTGAGAGCGGCGTCGAAACCGAGCCCGGCCTCTAGGCTGACGGTGAGCAGGTCGAGCACGTCCGGCAGCTCCTTGAGCGCTTGGCGGCTGCGGCGCTTGATCCGGAGCGCCAAATACCAGCGCGGCATAATGACGGCGATCGCCAGCCCCGCCAGCGCAAACGAGGCGATGCCGCCCCGCTCTGCTCGAGCAAGCGGCGTAAAAGCCGCACACAATCGGCATGCCGGCCAGCAGCGCCAGCTGCAGCAGGCGGAAGTCGAGCGCCCCCATGCCGAGCGGCATTCCCGCCCGCTGCAGCTTCAGCTCCAGCTTCGCCGCCTGCTCGCCGGGCAAGCGGCGGCCGAAGCTGCGCCGCAGCGCCCTCCATAGCGAGGCGGCAGCGTGGTGCAGCAGCCGTGCCGGCTTGCCCGGCTGCTGCTCCGCAGCGGCGCCAGCGGCAGCGGCTTCCGCGGCCGCATCCGTCGCCACGAGCGCCAGCCGCCGCCGCAGCCGCGCGCTGCGCTCCTCCTTGAGCACAAACAAAGCATAGACGAACAGCGTGACGGCGCAAAAAAGCGTGAAGTACATCATAGCCTCAGCTACACCTCGATCGTAGTCAGCTTGCGGATCATAAAGAAGCCGATGATGCCGGACACGGTGCCGCCGCACAGCATCAGCACCCCGATCGGGTGCCGGAACAGCGAGCCGATGTAGTTCGGCTCGATTAAATAAATGATAAGGCCGAGCGCGATCGGCAGCAGTCCGATGACCATCCCCGACAACCGGCCCTGCGCCGTCAGCGTCTTGACTTGGCGCTGGATTTTGACGCGGTCGCGGATCGTCTGCACGATCGTTTCCAGCACCGTCGCCAGATTGCCGCCAACCTGGCGCTGAATCAGGATCGCCTGAATCATCAGGTTCAAATCTTCGCTCGGCATCCGCTCCTTGAGCGACAGCAGCGCGTCCTCCATCGAGCTGCCGTACTGCATCTCGCGCAGCACCGTCTCCATCTCCTCTTTCATCGGGCCGTCCGACTCGTCGACAACGGTTTTGAGCGCCTGCGAGAACGAGAAACCGGCGCGCAGCGAGCCGATCACCGTCGTGATCATGTCCTGCAGCGCGTCGCCGAACGCCTGGGTCCGCTCCCGCTCCTTCCGTTTCACCCACATGCGCGGGGCCGAATAGCCGGCGGCGATGCCGATGAGCAGTAAAACGATGCGGCCCGACAGCAAAAACAGCAGCCCGCCGCACAGCGCGCTCAACATCCACTGAAGCAAAATGTACTCTTCCGGCTTCAGCGGAACGCCGGCGCGGTGCAGCATGTCGGCGAGCTTTTCGCCGCGCTTCTTGCTCAGCACCTTGTCGCGCACCGTCTGCTTGTACAGCTGCATCTGCACTAGCACGTTCAGCTTGCCCGACGGCAGCTTGCGTTTGTCCTGAAGGTCGAGATAACGCTTCATCCGCCGCCGGACGCGCTTATCGGACAGCAGCAGCGCCTGCAATAGCGCCGTGAAAAACAGAAAGCTCGTCAAGGCGAACAGGACGATGACGGTCAGCTTCACGGTTCGTCCCTCCCTTGGCCCAAAAAGACGGAGACCGGCACATGGATGCCGGACGTCTCCAGCCGCTCGTAAAACTTCGGGCGGATGCCCGTCGCCGCAAGCCGGCCCTGGATGCGCCCTTCGGCGTCGGTGCCGGTCTGCTGGTACGCGAAAATGTCCTGCAAAACGATGACGTCGCCTTCCATGCCAAGCACCTCGGTGATGTTGACGATTTTGCGGGTGCCGTCCTTCAGGCGCGACTGCTGAATAATAAGGTCGATCGCGCCGGCAATCTGCTCGCGGATCGCTTTCACCGGCAGCTCGAGGCCGGCCATCAGCACCATCGTCTCGAGGCGGGCGATCATGTCGCGCGGACTGTTGGAGTGGCCGGTGGCCAGCGAGCCGTCATGGCCCGTATTCATCGCCTGCAGCATATCGAGCGCCTCGCCGCCCCGCACCTCGCCGATGACGATGCGCTCGGGGCGCATCCGCAGCGCGTTGCGCACGAGGTCACGGATCGTGACCGCGCCCTTGCCCTCGATGTTCGCCGGCCGCGATTCGAGCGAAACGACGTGGTCTTGCCACAGCTGCAGCTCGGCCGCATCCTCGATCGTGACGATGCGCTCGTCGGACGGAATGAACGAAGACAGCACGTTGAGCGTCGTCGTTTTGCCCGACCCGGTCCCCCCGCTGACGAAAATGTTGAGCCGCGCCTTGACGCACGCCTCCAGAAACATCGCCATCTCCCGCGATACGGTGCCGAACCGGATCAAATCCTCGATCGTATACGGATCTTTGGAAAACTTACGGATCGTGATCGTCGGCCCGTTCAGCGCGAGCGGCGGGATAATGATGTTGACGCGCGACCCGTCGGGCAGCCGGGCGTCGACCATCGGCGAGCTCTCGTCGACGCGCCGGCCGATCGGGGCGACGATTTTCTCGATCACGCTCATGACGTGCTCGTCGTCGCGGAACTGCACGAACGCCGGCTCCAGCTTGCCGCCCCGCTCCACGTACACTTGATCGGGGCCGTTGACCATCACTTCGGTGACGTCCGGATCGAGCAGCAGCGGGTTGATCGGGCCGAAGCCGGTCAAATCGTTGATCAGCTCTTCGACCACTTTTTTCCGGTCGATCTTGCCGCGGAACGATTCGTCCTCCTTCATGATCTCGACCGCCATCGCATCGATCTTCGGTATGATCGCTTCGACGTCGCCGTCTTTCAGCTCGTTCAAAATTTGTTTGTGGAGCCGGTTTTTCAGCTCCTGATGCTTGGTCGGCTGCGGTGCCCGCTCCTTGCGCGGCGAATCGGAGCGGCGGCCATCGCGGAACGCCGCCAGCAAGTCTTTCTTCGCGCCTGCGGCGGGCCGTTCCGCTTCCGCCTCCGCCGCAGCCGCTTCTTCGCCGGAAGGCTGGGGCTGGATCGCCTCGCTCTCGCCTGAATTTTGTCGAGCAAGCTCATGCAGATTTCCTCCTACGGCTATGTCGTACTGCCCTTGGTCCGATGAAACAGCGAATTCAGGAAAGACGGCTGCTTCGGCTTGAACAGCGAAATTTCCCGGCGCGAGATGAGCTGTTCGGCCATTTTGAATATCGACTTGGCGATGTCCGTCTTGCCGTGATTTTGCACGAACGGGACGCCGATGTTGAGCGACTGCGCCACGATGGCAAAATCGTTCGGGACGTAATAAGGATGCTCGATCCCAACGATGTCCGGCACATCGGTCGCCTTAATGACGCTGTCCATCGTCGCCCGGTTGACGACAAGCTGCACTTTGTGGCGCAGCCCGAGCGCTTCAAGCGTCTCGAGCATCAGCCTCGTGTTTTTGATCGCGGCCATCTCCAGCGTTGTCAGGATGAAAATCTGGTCGGCTTTCTCGACGAACAGCAGCGTGCTCTCCTTCAGCCCGACCTCCGTATCGACGAGCACGTAGTCGTGCTGGGCCAGCAGCAAATCGCACACCGTACCGAGCGCCGGCGCCGCGAGCAGATCCGCCTGCTCCGGCCTCTCCGGCGCGGCCATCACCTTCACCCCGGACGAATGGCGAATCAAGTAGCTGGCTGCCGTATGCTTGTCCATCGCGTCCATGCTCTCGGCCACATCCTTGATCGTGAACGTCGGCTGCAGATCCATGGCCAGACTTACGTCGCCGAATTGAAAGTCGCCGTCGAGCAGCGCGATTTGAATGTTGTTTTTGGACAGGGCGACGGCCAAATTGACGGCAAGCACCGTCCGTCCGATGCCGCCCTTGGCGCTGCAGACGGCGATCAGCTCGCCCCGTTTGGCGGGCGCTTGCTCCTGCTGGAGGTTATCTGCGCCGTTCACGTCACTTCGCCCCCTTCGCTGCGTCCGCTGCCCCCGCTCCCGGAGCTGCGGCAGCATCCGGCGGAACGAGCCGGGAATACAGAGTGAGGCTGATGCTGCCGCGCTCCTGCGCGTTAACGATCGCGACCGCGTCCGCAGGCTTCACTTCCAGCGTCACCGTCGCGTATTCGACGTACGGCGTGCCCTCGGTAGCCTCCACCATGCGCCGGCCAATGGCCAGCACCCGCGCTTTCTCCAAAATAAGGGTAGAAACGACCGGCTGCCCGGTTACCTTCTCCGGCGTCGCAATGACGTCCACCTCGTCCTCCGGCTCGATCAGGTTGGAGACGGAGCGCACCAGGTTGACCCCGACGGATACGGCCCGGTACCCGTCGCGCACTTTGCGCGAAACAAGCAGCGCTTCCTCTTTCTTGCTTTGCAGATGGTGGCTGAGCAGCACTTCGCCGGGGGCAATGTCGGCGTTGGCGATTTTGCCTTGCGCCTCCGCAATCGTCTTGACGGCCTCAGGGTGCAAACCTTTCTTCGGCACCTGGGCTAGCTGGAGCGCATCCGCGCTTACCGTTTCGTTGCGCTTGATCGCCTTCTTCGCCACGACCGCCTGGACAAGCGTCTCGTTCGCCGTAGAAATTTCGTCGTAGCGCTTCATGTAGTTGAAAAACAGCACCGTCGTCACAAGCCCCAACACGATCGCTACAATTAAAATCAGCTTCGATCTCATGCGTCGCCTTCCCCTACTCGATTAGTCTGATCGCATAGGCGCCTTTGTCCAGCGCTCCCGGCTTGATGGAGCCTGCGCCCGTCTTCTTGATGAATTGGCCGGTAATGCTCGTGTCTTTGCTGCTCATAGGCGCGGAAATGTAAAAGTACGCGAAGCCGGTCACCTGAATGTGCTTGAGCTGATTGGAGCTGTAGTCGTACGGCTTGTACGTCGGCACGAGAATGATGCGCGGGTCGTCCGGATGGGACGTATCGCCCGGGGGGTACGGAGACTGGTCGATTCGGTATTGAACGCCCGACCTCGTATATCCGGCGATGTTGCCCGTCTGCGTGTCGATAATGTCGCCGACGTCGACTTCGTTGCCGTAGCCGTGCATCAAGTTGTACTCGTACGTCTTCGCCCCGTTGCCGCCCAAAGCCAAAATGCCGAAATTGCCTGCGGACACTCCCGTCTGGTCGACCTTCAGCTGATAATCTTTGCCGTATTCAAGCTGGATCGAGTCGTCGATCCCGAGCGGCGCCACGCCGGTCGCCCCGCCCATCGGGGCGATTTGCGCGGCAGCTTCCGCCTCCACGGTAACGGCGCTGCGGCCGAGCACTCCGGCAAAATCGAGCGGCACCTGCTTCGACAGCTTGACGCGCACCGTCTGCCCGAGCTGAATCGAGCTCGACTGCAAGCTGGCCGCTTCGTTATGATCCCGCAAAATCGTTTGAATGACGGCGCTTACCGCCGAGCTCGTATGCGTCAGCTCCGTCGCGCCCGACAGGACCGCAGCGTTCGCCGTCTTCTGCAAATGGCTCCTCGCAGCGAAAACGGCGCCGCCGTCCAGTGCGATGGCGGCTGCCGCGAGCAGGGCGAACAGCGTCAGGCCGGCAAGCGGCAGGGCACTCCCCGTTTCGTCATGGATGCGGGCCTTTTGCGGCCGCAGTAACATTTTCACGTCGACTTCGCCTCCTTCATTCCACCCGTATCGTCGAATCGGTGCGAATGACCGGCGCCGGCAGCACACTGCCGAGCAGCGGCGTCATATAGGGCAGCGTATACGTAAGTGTGACCTTCACGTATTGCCCGGATTTGCGGCTCGCCTCCGGCGGCGCAATCGCCACCTGCAGCTTGGTGCTGTCCGGCACTTCCGCCTGGCCGCGGGCGAACGATACGATGTCCGCGTCCCCCCGGCCGAGTCCGCCGAGACGCACCGATTCTTGTGCCACCAGATTCAAATTCAAATACGTAAACAAGATCCTTCCGAAATCGATAACCCCGCACAGCAGCAAAAGCAGCAGCGGCACAATCAGGGCGAACTCCGTCAGCGACTGCCCCTTCTCTTCATGGACGATTCTCATCCGCACGTCACCATCCCCAGCCGCTTTGCTCAAGCCATACGCCAAGCGCCGCCCCGCCGGCAATCGCCACGCCGTACGGGTACGTAAGCCGCCCTGCCTGCACGCCGCCGGACTCACCGCCCGGGCGCAGCGGCAGCAGAAATCCGCAGCGCAAGCTGTAGCCCCAATAAACGAACCACACCAGCTGCCGGCGTGCGCCGGCTTGCATCGCGATGACGGCGCAGGCCATCACCCCGCCCAACAGCGCCATGCCGAGCGACGCGAGCAGGACGAAGCCCGTCCCTTTGATCGCGCCGACGACAGCCAGCAGCTTCACGTCGCCGGCCCCCATCCCGCCCATCAAGTACGGCACGAGCAGCACGCCGAGCCCAGCCGCGCAGCCGAGCAGCGAAGTGGCGGCACCGTGCCACCCCTCGAGCCAGACGTGCAGCACCAGCGCCGCGATCCAGGCCGGCAGCAGCGTTTTGTTGTAAATTTTGCGGCTCTTGATATCCGTTGCCGCCGATACGGCCAATAGGGCCGTCAGCAGCGCATTATACCCTATGCTCAATGTTCCCGCCTCCTGTCGGAATCAGCCTACGTATAGGCGCAGCCTATACTTTCCGATGCAGGCAAAAAAAGGGGCGTACGCTCATCACGCATGCCCCTTCGTGCCAACCGGTTCCACCTCGCGAGTGTCTCCGTTATGGTTGACGACCGTGCGTCAACCTCACGGTGTTGTCGTACCGCCTGTCACGGTTCCCGTTCCTTGCTGCACGACGCCGAGAGCGTTCTGGAACAGCGTAACGATTTGCCCGCGCAATGCGACAAGCGCCGTAACGGCCGCAACCGCAATGAGGCCCAGCACAAGCCCGTACTCCGTCATGCCTTGACCGTGCTCTTCCGTAAATAAGCTCTTCATTTTGTTCACCATGTTTCATCGCTCCTTTTATTTTCATTGAATTGGGGTTCGTTGCCCAGTCTTACGGCTGGAATTGCAACGTTTGTCCGACTTGCAGCCGGCTTCTGGCGATTGTGCCCGCCGGCAGTTCGATGACCGCTTCCGTATGGCGGAAGACGGTACCGCGCTTGTTCGGCGCCAGCTGCGGCTCCATCCCCGTAATGCGCATACGCCCGTCGACGTGCACCACGTCGATGTCGTACCGCATCCAGAACGTATGGACCGAGCGGCACGGCCTGAGGTACAAGCAGCAGCCTTCCGGGAACCGCTCCGTGAACAGGAGCCCCCTGAGCCTCCGCCAAAAGGTTTCCGCAGGAAGCACCCGTTCCGCGAGCACGAACCCGTCTTCCGGCTGCACAAGCTTCATAGGCGTTTCAGCACCTCCCATTCTGTCCGTGGTTTCCCTATCGCATTAAAGCCCGAAAGCGGCGGGAATGGCAAAAAGCCCCCTCGAATCTTTCGGCAGCTGGCTGGCAAAGCGCGCCTTCGTTCGCGCTGAAGCCCCTGTAGCTTTGCGTCCCCGCTTTCGCCGGGTTTGCCTTTATCGGGATTCGGGAAGCTTCCGGGAAGGTTGCTCGTCCGAATCGGATAGGTGATGGCCTAAGCATAAGGCGAAAAGTTTTTCGACGGAATGTGCTGAAACACACAATTTTCTAAAGAATTTTTTGTCGAGAATTATGACGCAGGTTGCAGAAATTTTTGCAACTTACAGACTATTTAGACGGTTGCGCTCACGCAATACAGAGCCTCGAGACCGAAATGCGGAGTGTCGGAAGAGGCGAGTTGGCAACATAAGCGGCTGCCGTCGGAAAAGCGGCCGCATGCGGAGCGCACGAGCCCTTTTCACGCTGCTGGGACTTTGTACGCATTCGTTAAACGGCATCTGCAAGCCAAAATGCCCCGCAGCGGCTGTATGATCCGCTGCGGGGCATTTTGCCAGCGCTACGACTGGCTTTGCTCAGCCGGTTGTTCGAATGTACCGTCTTCGGGTCTTTGCCCGTAATGCTGGTAACCGTAGTGTCCGTATTGCGGCCAGCCGTAATGGTGATGGTGATGGTACGGATAGTACGGGTAATGATGATGATAAGGATAATGAGGGTAATGATAGTGCGGATACGGATACGCCGAATAAGGGTAGTGCGGATATTGGCCATATGCCTGCCCGTACGGATAATGATACATTTGATAACTCATATGATTCTCTCCTTGATTGGGTGAAATACTTACAATGGCACATTATTCATTGCCGGGAAATAGGTGCCTATCCCGGGTCAAATTGTGAGCGGCCGCATAACGACGAAGGCTGCACCTCTCGTCATCCAGACGTTAGGTGCAGCCTCACGTTCACGTTCGTTCCCGACAGGGCGCTATTTGCAGACGGCTTGACGGCAACGTTACGTTCCCGCGTCGCGGTCGGGCTGCCCGGCTGTCTCCGCCGCCGCGAATACCGAGTCATCGGGAACGTTCGTCATATCGCCCTTGCGGCGAACCTGGACCTTCACATTATGTACAAAGCGTTCCAGCGAAGCATCCAGCAGCTTCTCCCGGCCGGCGTCCTCGTTCACATCCGAGTCCACTTCTTTGGCATCGGAAAGCACCCCGTAATAGTCCGGCTCTTCTTTCCATTTGTCATCGTGATTCGGCAAGCCTATACCCCCTTTATCTTGCTTTGGCTTTGCTTCCCACCCGCGGCCGCGGCGATTTTGCGCGTTCGTCGGCGGATGCCTTTCTTGTGTTTTCCCTGCCCCCTATGACGCCTTCGTACCATAATTGAAAGGCGTACAGAATTAAACCTATGCATGTCATCAGCAGCAAGTTTTGAATGGGCGTTATGGTTCCGTTCGACCTTACGCCCATCGTGTTCAGCAATACCGTAAGGCCAAATCCGTAAAACGCGTCTACGAGCATATTGACGATGAAGAAGACCCAGAACTTCCGGAAAGTAAACCGGAAAATCCACATCGTACCAACCAGGAAGACCCCGTAGACCGTAAACAGCGGCATCGTTTTATCCCACGGAAAGAGGGTCATGTTGAAGGTCCACCAATGGTACGTCCATGCCAATTGATTCACGATGCTGTTCAGCACAGTGGCGAGCAAAGCGACGGGCATATATTTTCGTATCGAAGCGCGGTCCATAAAAAGCAATGAAGCCCAAGGTATGAGGAACATCAGCCATAAAATAAGCTTGATCACGATTGGCCGCCCCTTTTTTTCCTTATTTAGTCAAAGGTTTACCCCAACGGACAAAAAATATTCTTCGCCGGGCGCGACTTTTTCCGTCAATCCTTCGCCGGAGCGGCCTTCAAGCAGCCTTGTCGCCCACATAACGCGGTTGCATTTGAATATATTGAGTAACAAGCACTTACCCGCGAATTCTCGCCTTCGGAAGCCTTAACGGAACGGCGTTTCCGTTATGACCTTACACAATCTGTTGGTCGTTGCTTTACCGGACGGTTGTTCCGCATATCTCAAGGACATCATGTCCGACATCGACAAGAAGCGGACGCAGTCGAAAAGCCGCACTCACCTAAATCATATCGAAACCAGGCATGGGCTTGAACGTCAACTCCTGTTAAAAACGCCTCTATCCTGCGAAACCGCGGGATGGAGGCGTTTGTTTGATCTAAGCCGAAATGGGCTAAAGAAGAGCATAGAAAGCAGCCTTACAGCGGCAGCCATGGATAAATTTAAAATCCGGGACTGACGCTGTTTTTCATACTACTCATCCTCAACAATTACAGGAATGCGCTCAACCCGCGGGTCCGTAAAAATATCGAACTTATCGCGGCTCGTGCTCGAAAACTCCGACACGATCGCTCCTTCCTCGCCGGCTTGAAACCAATGCTTCACGCCCGGCATAATCGTATATTGCTCCCCGGGATTCAGCTCCACTTCGCGGAAGACGGTATAATAGGGCTCGCTGCCCGCCGGCACGGTCGCATGAATGGCAGCCGTGCGATCTCCTTCCACATATAAGTATACTTTTCCGGAGCGGCACCGGAACGTTTCCATCTTGCCGGGGTCGTCTCCGACCGGAGGATGCAGATGCTCGGGACACGTTTGTCGCGGGAACAGCAGCAGTTCCTTGGCACAATAGCGTTCGGTGTTGATATAGGTGATCAGCAGCAGGCCCTGCACAGCAAGCTCTCCAAGGCCGAAGCCGGCCACCTCGATGCGCTCCAGCTCCTCCGCCGTCAGCCGAATGCCGGCTGTGGCGAAGCTATCCGTAGCCCGCGATTGCGCTTGTAGCACTTCGCTTCGTTTCATCGTCAAGCCTCAGCTGCTGTACGTCAATCGTGCAGGATTTCGACGAGAACGTCCCCGCTTCCGGTACCGCATTTCACTTCATAGAGCCCTTTCGCCAGATCGGCAACCTCCACGGCCTCGCCGTTCACCCGTACGGCCGCCGGCTTCGCGGCGCTGACGAACCCAAAATCGCCGCCTTCCTTCAGCTGAACCAAAGTTGAACGGCCGTTCGTCCAGCACTTGCGTACAGCGTCAGTCGACATATATTTGTCCATCAGTCCGATCGGCGTCACTGCACCCTGCCGCGGAATCAGCAAGTACATCGCGCATTGCCCGGTTTGAAGGGTGAAGTCCCGCCGTTCTTTGCCCGATAGCGTTGGCACTCTCGGGAAAAATGCTCAAAAAGCAAATAAGGCTTCGCCGGATCCAGCTCAGGCACATCTTCGATGCCGATGGAGCCGCTTACCGGACCGTCATTTTTGCGGATATGAAAGACAGCCACGGCGCCCGATCCGCCGATCGTATTCCACAGCTTAAGCGGAATATCCGTCTCCGTCGGGTTCGCAAGCAAGCAGTCCGCGGTCGGATTTGCAGTCCGGTCGCAGCGGATCAGCTTGCCGTCCCGATAGATAAGCGGCCACACCCTCTCGGGGCTGGTCCGCCCGATTGCGTCGCTGACATAGACCGGCCCGCCGCTGATCGAACGCAGCACGGCGCTTTGAACATCGTCATGATTTTGCGTCCAGAACATGTCCCAATCGCCCCAATAGAACGGCCCGTGGTAATAGGAATTATAGGCGTTCTGCAGCGCATGCTCCGGAAAGCCGTGCGCCTCTTTCGGGACGAAATCGTCGCTGTTGCGGGAAACGGCCGATTTGGGTCTATGCCAAATGTTTTCCGACGCCATCCCCATGCAGTTGATGATCGTGCCGTCAAAATGCAGCGCCACCGACGCTTCCAGCGCTTCATGGGCCGCGCCGGCCGCTTCTCCGATGGAACGGTGGTATTTCAAATAGTTCAGCACCGCGCTCTGGCTGTCCACTTTCACGAAATCGACGCCTTGGCGGCGAAGGAACGAATGCCACGCATGCCAGAAGCCGAACCCTCTGCCGGCATCCGGATAAGGAATCAGACTGCCTTTGGCGGTGGTGAACAAGGAATCGCTTAACTGTTTGGCCAGCGGGCTGTCCGGATGGATGCCGCCCCAATATCCGACGATCGTATGCCATACTCCGACCCACCTGACACCGAAACGGTCCTTCAGCTCACGTACGGCATGGGCAAGACCCCGGGGAAACTTGTCCGCATCCGCCTCGAACGCCTGCAGCTTGCCGTCCGCCGTGTCGGACCAGCCGTCGTCAATCATGACCCAGCGTACAGGCAGCTTCAGTTCCTGCAACTCCTGAAGCTTGGCCAACAATCCTTCTTCGTTCACCTGATGATAGAAAGCGTCCCAGCTGCACCAACCCAAGTAATCCAGCATTTCCGGGTACTTCTTCCGCTCGCGCGGCAGTGTCGGAAAATTCAGCGCGTCGAGGGCGATCTCGACATGCCTGTTCATGAGCCGGAAAGGATCGTCTCCGGCTCCGGTCACAAAAGCCAGCGTCTCACAGCGGTTGCGTCCCCCCTGCTGCCCCGAGATGCGGACGGTCAAGCCTTCGGACGAGCCGGCAAGATCGGTGCGGAACACCGGTCCGCATACGGGCAGAAGCTGGTAATAGGCGGTGTCCGTTTGCCACAGCAGCGATTGCGTACGCTCCGGCAGCTGGGACATATCCGGATTGAAATGCGGGCGCGTCCACCAATCCTTATGCTGATAATTGGCGAGCAAGCCCCGGACGGCCGCTTCGGGCTTTATCGTAACGCTGATTCCGCCGGCGGGAGCGAACGAGCGTTGTGTGCCGAAATCGTTCGCATGCTCAATCGCGCCGTCCACATAGGCGAGCGCGAAATGGCTGTAGCAGCGCAGCGTCAGCCGAACGCCGACCTTCTCGTCATCGCTGCGGAACGCATGCCGGTATTCGGCATAACCGCCGAACCGGTCCTCTCCTTCCTGCAGCTCGCAGCCTTGATAGTCAAGCTGGAAAGGCGCGCGGCCGTCAAGACGGACAGACACCGACACGGCGCCGAACACCGTTTCGTTCTTATAGGTTAGTCCTTTACCTTCATGCCAATCGATACATGTAAACATAAGCGGCTCCTTTGTCTAAGATTGGTCCCATTTTGCAAAGACGATCCGTCCGCTTACCATAGTCCATAAAACCTCGAACCGGTCGTTAAGAAGCACCAGATCCGCATCCGCCTGCGGCGCGAGCTTGCCTTTACCGGATAAGCCAATAATGTTCGCCGGAGCTTCCGTCGCCATTCTGACGGCATCGCTAACCGGGATCCCGGACCGGACCGTTTTGGCGAGGGCTTCGTTCATCGTTACCGTGCTGGATGCCAGTGTACCGTCCTGTAGCGTCGCGACGCCGTCCTTTACGGTCACTGCATGGCCTCCAAACATATACGTTCCGTCCCCCAGCCCCATAGCCTGCAAAGCGTCCGTAACGAGTACCATTTTGTCCGGGCCCTTTTCCCGGTACAGGAGGCGAACGATAGCCGGATGAAGATGAACGTGATCGACGATCGCCTGCACGCTGACATGCTCCTCTTCGAACGCAGCTACGACAATTCCGGGGTCGCGGTGATGA
The DNA here is from genome assembly GCF_000829455.1 of Gordoniibacillus kamchatkensis. GTDB lineage: Bacteria > Bacillota > Bacilli > Paenibacillales > NBRC-103111 > Gordoniibacillus > Gordoniibacillus kamchatkensis. Next base: position 6,694 of record NZ_JXAK01000064.1, on the reverse strand, counting down.
ATCGGTCGCATCCCGTTAAAACAGTGAGTCACATGGCTCGCTCCCTCGCGGAACGCTTCTTTGGCTTGTTCGTAGGTGGCGTCGGAATGGGCGATCGCCGCAATAATGCCGCGGTTGTTCAAATAGCGGACGAGCTCGAGCCCGCCCGGAAGCTCCGGCGCCAAAGTAACCATACGGAGCAGCGGTCCGGATTTCTTTGCGATAAGCTCCATTTCTTCCATATCGGGATGACGCAAATACCGTTCGTTCTGCATCCCTTTCCGCTTCGCGTTCAAATACGGCCCTTCGATATGAAGGCCGGCAATTCGGGCTCCGGGCTCATGGCCCGTTACCGCGACAACGCTATCGATCATGCGCAGCAAGTCCTCCAGCGAGGAGGAAACCGAAGTAGCCAGAAAGGACGTGCAACCGGACCGCGCGCATGCTGCGGAAACCGCTTCGACACTTGCCGCGGTGCCGTCCATCATGTCGAACCCGTCCGCTCCGTGAATGTGAACGTCGATCATTCCCGGAATGAGCAGCTGCCCGCCGCCGTCGATTTCTTGATCCGCTTGCTGAGAAGCTGTCTCGCCGTTGATAAATACACCTTCTATCCTGCCGTCTCTAACGAAAATATTGCCGCTCACAAGCTCTCCCTTACCGGGCATCCTTACGTTGCGAATCCACGTGGACGACATTTCCGTCCCTCCCCCTTATGAGTTGATCGCTTTGGCTGACCGATTTCGTTGGCGGTTCCGTTTGACTTCTTTACCATTTCAGCCGATCGTTGCATAGCGCCCCGCCAAACACCGTACATTTTAGTTTTCGTATACATTGCCTGCGATATCGCGGCCTCGCGCCAGCCAAATCCGGTGACCGCGGTTGATTTTATCGTCCCGGTTCACAAGCACGTCGGTCGCAAAATAGCGCATCGTATACCCGCAGCGGCGCAGCGGGCTAAGGTTGGGGTCGGCGCCGTGAATGATGCGCGAGTCATGAAGGGAGCACTCGCCCGGCTCGAGCTCGAAATAAACGGCCTTCTCCTCGTCCACCTGCTTGATTTTACGGCCGAAGGTGTTCGTACGGCTGTCGACTTCCTCATATTCGGAGAAGCCGTTGACATGCGTGCCCGGAATGACTTTCATGCAGCCGTTCTCTTTGACGGCCCGGTCAATAGCCACCCACACGGTCACGATGCTGTCAAACCTGCTAAGTCGATTTTTCCAATAGGCGGAATCTTCATGCCACGGCGTCGCGCGGCCGACGAACGGATCCTTGCAGATAAAATGGCTGGACCAGAGCGCGATATTCGGGCCGGTGATCGGCTCGACCAGATCCAGCACCTCGTCGCTAAGCAGAAACTCCAGCAGCCGCGGATCGCGAAAATGCGGCGTATCCAGCTCGTCGGACAGCTTGCTGCCCTTTTCGGCCAAATGCTCTTCGAAAATCGCGGTTAATCGCGCTTGCTTCTCCGGCGAAAACAGCGGTTTTCGATACAAAGCGTATCCGTTGTCCCGATAATGCTTCAGCTCTTCGGCCGTCAGTTTGGCCATATCCGTTCCCCTCCCAAATTTCGCATGATTCTCGCGCCGGCCTATGCCGCGGCCGGGTCCGCTTATCCGCGGTCTTACTCGACTACGAGATTGAGCGCCACCGACAGACAGGCCACATCGCCAACGCTCTCGCCCAAGCCAGCGGGAACGATCTTGCAGACGCTCCGGGCGATCGGCAGCGCTTCGTTATCCAGCACCGCGAGTGCGGCCGGCTCCAGAATCGCCTGCTGTCTGCCGTAAATGCTGCCGATGACGATCCGTTCCGGGTTCAATATATCGACCAGCATCGCCAGACCGCGTCCCAGCTTGCGGCCGACCTCCTGCAGAATGTCGCGAGCGAGCGCATCACCGCGCTCGGCGGCTTCACCGACTTTCTGCGCGGTGACCGCATGCAGCTCATCCGGGCGCGGACAAAAGACGGGCGACTCCCCGGCACGCAGAGCCTCCTCCGCCCGCCGGCGTCCCAGTTCCGCGATCCCCCCGCCGCTGCAGAAGCCTTCGAACGATCCCGCTTTCCCGTAGCCGACCGGACCTTCGTGCTCCAAGCGCACATGCCCGACCTCTCCGGCCATGTCGTTGGTTCCGGAATACAGCCGGCCATCCAAGATCATACCTGCTCCCATGCCTGTACCGAAGGTGAGGAAGATCATATTGCGGCAGCCCCGTCCCGCTCCCCACTTCCATTCGGCCAAGGCGCAGGCGTTGGCGTCATTCTGCAGCCCCACCGGTACGCCGAACCGCTTCCGCAGCGGGGAGACGCAGTCGATGCGGTCCCAGTGCGGCAGATTCGGCGGCGACAGGATCAGCCCGGCGCGGCTGTCCAACGGGCCGCCGCAGCTGATGCCGATTGCCGCGAGCGGCTCTTCCGGCAGCTGAGCCAGCAGCTCCGCCAGGCCTTCCTCGAAGCGGCGGAGCGCTTCCGCCGGCGAATCCGGCGTCGGAAAACGCACTTTGCCGACGATGTCGATCCCTTCATCCTTAAGGCGGCCGAGCGTTACTGCGCATTTCGTTCCGCCGATGTCGATTCCTCCAAGCAGTGTCATGACGGAAAAAACTCCTCTTCCAGCAAAATGCATAGCGCATGATAGATCGGAAGATGCCGCTCCTGAATATCGGGCGTTTGCTCCCATGGCACGCAAATGACGGCATCGCAGAGCCCTTTCATTTTACCGCCGCTCTTTCCGGTGAGCCCGACGGTGCGTAGTCCAAGAGCTTTGGCGACTCGGACGGCATGGAGCACGTTGGCCGAGTTGCCCGACGTGCTGATGCCGACGAACAAGTCGCCCGCCTTCCCGTAGCCGTAAACCTGCTGGGCGAACACCATCTCCGGCGCCACATCGTTGGCGAACGCCGTGGACAGCGCCGTATGGCTAACGAGTGAAATGGCCGGCAACGCCCCTTGCAAATTGTTGGCGATCCGGTCGGCCTCGGTCTCGTCGATTTCCGCCAAACGCGCGCGGAACTCGGCGGGAACCGGGCGCGGGGCCATAAAGCCCTTCATCAGCTCCCCGACGATATGCTCGCAATCCGCCGCGCTGCCGCCGTTGCCGGCAAGCAGCATTTTACCGCCTTCCCGAAACGTCCGCTTCATCAGCTCGAACGCCTTGTCGATATCGTTCGCGCAGGCGGCAAGTTCCGGGTATTTCTCATAAAGCTTCGCCAATACCGGTTTCATAGGCCCTCCCTCAACGTTTGTTTCACTGGGCAGACGATTACCTGCACACCGGTTTTTTCAATTTCCTCAAGAATCTCCATATCCGCCAAATCGCTCGTAACGAGAACATCGACATCCTGGAAATCCGCGAACGAGACAAGCGCTTGCCGCTCGAACTTGCTATGGTCGGCCAACATCACGATCTGTTTGCCCGCTTGGATCATCGCCCGCTTCACCTCGGCTTCGAACAGGTCGGAGCTGGTGAACCCCTTGCTGATCGTAATCCCCGAGGTGCCGATAAACGCATAGTTGGCGCTGTACTTATGCAGTTCGTCAACGGCCTGGGGTCCGACGACCGACATCGACTTTTTGACGAGCTTGCCTCCGAGCAGGAAGATGGAGGCATCCTCGTGCTGGCTGAATTCCTCCGCCACATTGATGCCGTTGGTCACCACCATCAACCCCGGGGTTTGCTTCAAATAACGGGAAACGCACCAGGTCGTCGATCCGGAGTCGAGCACGATAATTTGGTTTTCTTGCACCAGGGACGCAGCCTGCCGGCCGATGGCGTCCTTCTCCTCAAAAAATTGAAACTTGCGCTGCTGCACAGGAGGGATCGTGGCAATGACCTGCTGAAGCTCCTCGGTGAGAATAGCGCCTCCGTAATTTTTTTTGACGATGCCTTCCTTTTCCAGCTGGTTCAGGTCCCTGCGGATCGTCTCCTCCGAAACGTTGAACTCTTTCACAAGGTCGGTGACTTTCACGCTGCGCTCCTTCAGCAACATCTCTTTGATTTTATTGCGGCGCTGAACCACGATCATGATGAACCCCTCCTGCGATCTTTCTGCTTCTATGAGTCGCTTATAACTTATTGCTCGCGAAGATGGTCGAATACCCGCGCTTTCAGCAGCAGGACATTGGCGCCGCCCGTCTTCCTGCGGACGGCCTCCCCGAGGTCTTCCAACCCCGGACGGCAATAAGGCACGCGTTCCGCACGTTCCAAATCATTTGCCATGACTCCACCGCCTTTGCAAATCTATGGCTTGATCGTCTGCGCAGCCGCGTTCCACGCGGACACTTCCACTTCCCGTTCTCGCTCGGGGAAGCCGCTCCAATCGACGGCGATCGTACAGGCTTCGCCCGGCAGGAGACTGAAGTCACTGTCGGCGAAATACGCGTAACCCGATGCTCCCAGCGGTCTGGCGTCCCTAAGCTGTACCTGGAAAGCCGCCGTCTCGCCGGTATTGACCATTTCCAGCAGCCAGCGGTCGGCTGCCGGCGCCGCGTCTTTGCCGGCTTGCGCGGTGCCCGCAGCCCGCCGCGTAACTTGAAGCGACGTTTGCGGCAAACGCAGCATCGGCGTCAAATCGGCGGACTTGCTGAAGGCGTATCGGTTGGCCGCGATCGGCGTTCCGGACTCATCCGTCAGCTCGAGACTGAGGAAGAAGACCTCTTCCCTCACATCCGCAAGGGGGCATTCAAAGCTGCCGAGCTGTGCGGAAGCATTAGCTCCCAGCACGGCGCCCATCCGGCCCGATGCATATTTGCGTCCGCTTGCTCCTATGATCATCGCTTCCGCTTGCAGTCCGTTCAGGCTGTACGGCAGCGAGCTCGTCGCCCACAGATCGGCGCGGAAAGTTTCATGCCCCGCCAAAGCCTGCGCTGCGAACACTGCCGTCACGGAGACGTCCCGATACGCCCTTGCCACCCCGTAATACGCCGGCTTCGGCTGGGCGTAATAGTCGAGTGCTGACGTACAGTATGCGTTCGGGAAAGGCTCGTTGAACTGCCATGGCAGCGTGCCGCTGTTTCGCCATTTGCGGCGCAGATTCGACTCCACCGCATAGCGGAGCCCTTCGAGCTGCAAATACTGGCTCGCGCGGATCAGCTGCGCTACGTCAGTCAGCGAGCCTCCGAACGACTGCTGCACGAGCGGCTCGTTAATCCACCAGGCGCCGCGGTGGAAATAAACCGGGTTATCTTTGCTCGCAGGCCATTGGAACTCTTTGGAAATCGTCTTATTCAACGTGTTCAGATGGGTCATTCCTTCGACCCCGAATTCGCTGTGCATCAGCGACGTTCCTTGATTGTAAAGCTCGTATTGCCGCGTCAGCCCTTGATGTTCCCAAGGTCCGTGAACGTCGTGCAAGCCGTCCGGATCGTTTGCGATGTTCTCGAAGCTGTTCGAGAACACTCTGCCCGTCGGCGACGTGGCCAGCCACAGCGCCCCGGGATGCAGTCGCCGGACCGTCCGACTCAAGAGGCCGAGCACCGGCTCGCTGTCGTCCAAAGGCCGCTCGAGGCCGTCCTGCAGCTCGTTGCCGCCGCACCACAGCACGAGCGAGGGATGGTTGCGCTTGCGAGGTATAATGCGCTCGGCTTCGCCTTCCATCATCGCCAGAAACTCGGGATCGGTACTCGGCTTGTTGGCAATGCCCGAGCTGGATTGGATGAACTCCTGCCAAACCATAATGCCGTAGCGGTTGCACAGCTCGTAGAAAGCGTCCTTCTCAATCAGGCCGCCGCCCCATACCCGGAGCATGTTGACGCCGGCGCGTCGAGCCAAGGAGAGCAGCCGCTCCAGCTTCTCCGGACGCTCGACGCCGTACATGACGTCGAGCGGCACCCAGTTCCACCCTTTGATATACGTTTTGCGGCCGTTGACGACAAGCGTGTACGGCTTCGCCTCAGGATCGGCCGTTTCGTTCGGCGCGAACTCCACCTTGCGGATCCCGAACGTCGTCCGCCGGGCTGCCGACAGGGAGCTTTCTTCGTCCGGCAGCACGGCTTCCACAACGGCCTCATACAGGCACGCGTCGCCCGAGCCGTTCGGCTGCCACAGATGCGGGCGCTCGAGCGGGATACAGGCGTTCAGCGTCGTTTCCCCCGCCGCCAGCGCATGCACCGAGCGGTGCGCAGCGATTTCGCGGCCTTCGTATCGAATCGCCGTTCTCACTTCCGCCCGAATGTCGGCCGTCGACGACAGGCTGACGGTGACGGACAAATCGGCGCGGGTCATATCGGCCTGAAGCTGAGGCCTTATATAGACGTCCTCGATGGCCACAGCTCCCGTCGCTTCCAAATATACGTCGTCCCAGATTCCCTGATGAATCATGCGCGGGCAAAAATCCCACCAGTACGTCATCCGGCTCTTATGCGCGCGCACGTAAGACGTCTTGCTCACTTGCGGCTGCTCGTCGGGAGCCTTCTCTATGACGACGGCGAGCAAATTGTCGCCGCCGTAATGAAGCAGGCCGCCGACCTCAAATTCCGCAGGCGTATACATTCCTACATGCTCCCCGAGCCGCGTCCCGTTGAGAAAAAACTGCGCCGCATAGTCGACGCCCTTAAAGTGCAGGCGGACCCGACTCCCTTTCCAGGATTCATCCACCGTGAAAGCTTTACGGTACAGCCACGTACGCTCCGGTACCCACTCGACAAGCAGACTGTTCCGTTCGTAAAACGGATCGGGCACCTCCCCGTTCATCCATAGATCGTGCAGCACCGT